>NZ_VFTP01000007.1:0-243686 GCF_006439455.1 Mesorhizobium sp. B2-9-1
GGTGCGTTCTTGGAGAGATTGGCGGGACAGCCCCCCCCTCTGGCCTGCCGGCCATCTCCCCCTCGAGGGGGGAGATCAGATGTCGCCGGCGCTTTCGCCAATCGCCAACGTCGCAAAGGGGGCGCCGGCGTCCAAGCTGCCAATCTCCCCCCTTGAGGGGGAGATGCCCGGCAGGGCAGAGAGGGGGGCCTCGCGCCGGCCTGCGCAGCAGTCCTTTAAGCGCCGCCGCCTATTTCGCCGTGACGGTGCCCGTCATCGAGCTGTGGATCGCACAATGGAACGGATGCGCGCCGGCGGCCGATATCTTGACCTTGACGCGTTTGCCCTTGGCGAGGTGGCCGGTATCGAAGGAACCGTCATCCGCCGTGGCGGTGTGCGTCTTGGAATCGGCGTTGGTGAAGGTCACGGTGTCGCCAACGGCGACACTGATCTTGGCCGGGTGAAATTTCATGTCCTTGATCTCAACCGCGTGGTTTGCGGCGAAGGCGGGCATTGCGAAGGCAAGCAAGGCAAGGGTGAGCATAGTGCGCATGGTGGATTCCTCCTCAGAGTCCTCTCCCTAAGCTAAGGCGGGCGCAGCGTTTGTCATGCCACGAACCCCACTCTTTTATGCGACCCGTCGCAAAACGGCTTGTTGGCCGAATGCCCGCAGCGACAGAGGAACACCTTGGTGGTGCGGGCAATGGTATGCCCCGTGCCGGTGACGATCTCGGCGTGGCCTTCGACCTTGAGCGGGCCGTTGATGGTGGGAGTGACCCTCAGCGGGCCGTCTCGCGCTTCCAGCACCTGCGCTTCCTTCAGCGGCGGCTCGCCTGTGGCGGAAAAACCGGCCTTGATGTGGCTGTTGTCGCAGAACGGCTTGTTCTGCGACAGGCCGCAGCGGCAGAGCGTGGCGCGAAAGAAGGTGTCCTCGCCGAGCACGATCTCGGCATGCACCGCCAGCGGGCCGTTCTCGCGCAACCGCACGGTGTTGACCACCGGCGGCTTCTCCTGCGGCCCGCCATCTTTTCTGGTGTAGGTGATGGCGCCCGAGGGGCAGTTTTGCGCCAGCGCCACGACCTGCTCGACGCTGGCTGCTTCCGGGTGGATCCACTCGCCCGGCGCGTTGGGCACGAAGACATGCGGGTTGCCAAGCACGCAATTGCGCGAATGGATGCAGCGCTTGCCGCTGAAGGAAACGTCGATCTTCTCGCCTTCGACCGTGCCTGCCATGTGGGTGGGGTCTCCTGTTGGGTTGAGGCGAAGGCTAGGGCGGGGGCGCGAGGCGCGTCAAGCTGGCCGGATGACTACTTCCCCTTCTCCCCTTGTGGGAGAAGGTGGCTCGGCGCGCAGCGCCGAGACGGATGAGGGGTGCTCCAGCTTGGCGAAGACGCCCGGCGGCATCACCGCCAGGGCTGCAAACTCTTATCGTTCACATACGCAATAATGGTATCGCAGACCGCACCCAGCTCTTTCAGGACATCGTCGTTCCAGAACCGCAGCACGCGAAATCCCCTTGCCTTCAATTCGGTGTCGCGCTCCTGGTCATGGCGCGATTCCGCGTGCTGGCTGCCGTCGATTTCGACGATGAGTTTCGCCGCGGGACAGACAAAGTCGGCCACGTATCGGCCCATCGGCACCTGCCGCTTGAACTTGATGTTGTCCAGCCTTCGGCCGCACAGTTCCTGCCACAGACGCTCTTCCGCCTCTGTGGGCTCGCGGCGCATGGACCGAGCGAAATTTCGTTTGGCCGGGGTTACGGGTTGGTGGGGCATGGCGGAAGATTAGCCATGTAGGTGACCGCTCAAATATCCGGCGCGTCACTCCGCTGGAACACCCCTCATCCGTCTCGGCGCTGCGCGCCGAGCCACCTTCTCCCACAAGGGGAGAAGGGGAAGAGCTACTCCTCCAGATCGATCTCCTCGGTCTGGCCGCCGCTGCAGGTGTAGCAGCAGTCCTCGCAGGTTTCCTTGTTGTTGGGGCCGACGCCCCAATAGGTCCCCTCGTCGCCGTCGACCCAGGCGCCGTAGCAGATCTTCTCGCCCTCGTTGCACGAGATTGGCAACTGCTTGGTCTCGCCGTCGTCGAGATAGAAATCCTTGCCATTTCCCGGCCAGACATAGTCGCGGTCTTGGCTGTAGAGCTCGACGCGCATGGCGTTGGGATGATTGTTCTTGATCTGGAAGGTGACGTCGCCGGCACGAGCGGCGGGCGCGATGAGGACGACAAGCGAAAGCGCGGCGGCAACGCGGCGCGCAAAGGTGGAAGACATGAGAACCCCCGAGGTAGAATCGGCCCCCACGGCCGATGGTTGGATGATGACATGGCCGGCGCGTATGCCAAGGGGTGGCGGCGAAAATGGCTGACGGAATTTGGGGGAAGGCGCGACTTCCCCTTCTCCCCTTGTGGGAGAAGGTGGCTCGGCGCGCAGCGCCGAGACGGATGAGGGGTGTTCCAGCTTGGCAAGAACGCGTGCGCCCCGCTACCGCCAGGGCTGCAGACTCTCGTCCCGCACATAGGCGATGATGGTGTCGCAGACGGCGTTCAAGTCTTTCAGCACATCATCGTTCCAGAACCGCAGCACGCGAAAGCCCCTCGCCTTCAATGCGGCGTCGCGCTCCAGATCACGGAGCGACTCCGCATGCTGGCTGCCGTCGATTTCGACGATGAGTTTTGCTTCGGCGCAGAGGAAATCCGCGACGAACCTGCTTATCGGCACCTGCCGCTTGAACTTGATATTGTCGAGTCGCCGGCCGCGCAATTCGTGCCACAAGCGGTCTTCCGCCTCTGTCGGCTCACGGCGCATGGACCGAGCGAAATTGCGTTTGGCCGGGGTTAGGGGTTGGTGCGGCATGGCGCGAGACTAGCTAATGTTGTGGACTTGAACAGCCGGCGCCTCATTCCGCTGGAGCACCCCTCATCCGTCTCGGCGCTGCGCGCCGAGCCACCTTCTCCCACAAGGGGAGAAGGGGAAGGCGCCACGCTACTCGGCCAGGTCCACCGTCTCGGTGGAATGCTCGGTGCAGATGAAGCAGCAGGTGTCGCAGGGTTGGTCGTTGTCGGGGCCGACGCCGGCGGTGACGGAATCGTCGCCGTTCACCCAGGCGCCCCAGCAGATGTGCTCGCCCGGCTCGCAGGAGATTGGGACGGATTTGCGCGCCTTCGGGCGGATGAGGAACACCTTGTCGTCGCCCGGCCAGACTTTTTGGCTGTCGCGGCTGAACAGCTCGACCGCGACGCCGTCCGAACGCTGGTTGCGCACGAAGACCGACATGTCGGCGGCCAAGGCCGGGGTGCTGAGGAGAAGGAAGGCGAGCAAAGCGCGAATCATGGCGAGGTCCTCCGAGGGAGTAGAGCACGGGAGCGGAAGCGGCGCGACCTCCCCTTCCCCCCTTGTGGGGGAAGGTGGCTCGGCGCGCAGCGCCGAGACGGATGAGGGGTGCTCCAGCTTGGCAAGGCCGTTCGCTGCAAACGGCGTATTGTACCCGATCGCCGATGCCTCATTCCTTCCAGCACCCCTCATCCGGCCGCTTCGCGGCCACCTTCTCCCACAGGGGGAGAAGGGAAAGTCAGCGCCTCACCACCACATGCGGCGCGAATGTCTTTACCGCGTCCACCATCTCCTCTCCCCGCACGTCGAGCGAGGAGATCTCCATATGCACGATGTTCCGGCCGAAGGGCATCAGGCCGAAGGCATTGGCGGAGGAATAGCGGATTGCGTCGGGCGGCTCCTCGGTGAGCTCGAAATTGAGCATCGCCGCGCCCTTGCCGCCGGCGGCGAGCCGCACGCTCCTGACCTTGCTCCATGGCACCAGCACGTCGCCGGCGCGAGCATCGCGGAAACCTTGGCTGTCCAGCGTCACCTTGACCGAACTGTCGAAGGCGCCGCGCGCTATTGATACGCCGAGCCCCAGGCAGGCGGCGCTAAGCAGCGCGATCCACAGCACATGCCCGCCATTGGCCCCCGAAGCCACGCCCTGCAGCGCGCCGAAGCCGAAAATGCCGCCAAGCAGGAACGGTCCGATGGCGGGCAAGATCTTTCCCGACGGGCTGTTGCGGAGTTCGAGTGGCGCGGGCATCGCCTTCGCGCTCAACGCTCCGGCTTCAGCAAAGTCCAGATCCAGCCGATGAAGGTTAGCACCAGGAACGGATAGCCGAGCGCCGGCAGCGGCGCCGAGGTGGGCAAAAGCGGCGCGCCCCACAGGATCATGACGACCGAGACGGAGAACAACACGGCGGCGACGGACGCCGCGAGCCGCATCCACAGCGCGAATGTGGCTTGCGCGCTGACCATCACCAGCCCCGCTGCCCACAGCGCGATGCCGCCGGCATAGGAAGGCACGGAGGCCTGCAGTCCCGCCGCATTGCCGGCCAGAAGCAGGCTTTCGCCGGCGAGGAAGGTGAGGAAGCCCGCCGCGACGAGATCATTGCCGAGCCGCTGGTATTTCATCGTGAGTAGCGCGGTGGCGACGACGATGCCGACGCCGTCGATGGTCCAGACCGTCTCGCGCAGGGCGTCGTTCGCGACGAAAGTGCCCGCAAGGCCAAAGGCGCCGCCGATGGCGAGGCCGATCGCGGCGACGAGATCGAGAGTGGAGCGCATGTGATGTCTCCCCAAGCCGGGGAGAGGATACGCCAAGATGGGAGGATGGAGAAGGGAGGACACTAGTAAGTGCACCGGGACCATAGCCACGAACTGAAGTATCGAAAGCAACCTGCCGAGGGAACAGGGGCGAGGGGGATCGATGGCAAAAGGCCCAGGACCGAAATGACGTGCGCCACACTTACGACTCTGGCAGAATCGTGTAGGAATCTAACCTAGGACGGCATTGGTGGGGGGAGGTTTAAATTCTAAGGCGAATCGAGTTCGAAAACTTTCGAAAGCACTCTAAGTTCCGCGTCACCTGCAAAGAGCGAAATATCTTCGTAGGTCCAAACAACGCTGGAAAGTCCTCAGTGCTCGACGCTCTCCGGCTGTTCGCCGATGTCGCTCGCTACGCAGAATACAGACTTCCGGTCCTGAAGACGCAAAATCCATATGGCGTTTGCGCAACATACGAAATGGCTAATAAGAATTTTTGCCTGCCAATTGCGAACATACCGACAGATGAATCGGAAGATGACGTTAAGATTTCGATATTTCACGAGAATGGATCCGCCCTTCACATTATACTGAATGTCGACCGCCAACCAATCGTTTTTATACAATCAGATAAGAGAGCAAAGAGCACCAAGGCCTTCTTTAGAGACTGTTTTCCGGAATCCATAATTGTCGTTCCAACTCTGGGCCAATTTGAGGAAACCGAGAAACCGAACGATCCCGATTACGTCAGAGGCGTCGAGCATACTCGACTTGCCGCACGAAACTTTAGGAATATATGGCGACAGAAGAGCCACAGCGAATTTCAGGAATTCTCCGCGCTAGTGGAGGGTAATTGGAAAGATATCGAGGTTCAGAAACCGAAAGTAATTGTTGGAGTGCCATCGACGCTTGAGATGATTTATCTTGAGAAGGGCCATCCAAGAGAAATCTATTTGTCAGGATTTGGATTTCAGGCGTGGCTGCAAATCATGACCCATTTTCTTCGAGGATCGGGGGGAGATATCCTCGTTCTGGACGAGCCTGACGTTTACCTTCACGCCGACTTACAGAGAAGACTTTACGGCATTGCCAAAAAGAGATTTTCTCAAATTTTTCTTGCCACTCATTCGGCAGAGATCATGAACGAAGCCAATTCAGGCGATGTCGTTCTGGTGAGATCGGAACTTCAGACAGGGAAGCGGATCACCACCGAGGAAGGCTACCGTAGCGCGCATGCGCTATTAGGTTCCTCTGAGAACGCCGACTTCGCGCGTCTTTCTAGAGCCAGAAGGATAATAGCATTCGAGGGAAACGACCGCTCCATCTATCGAAGGTTCGAGCAAATGCTGATACCCGATGGGGTGTTTAGCGATCCTGATACGATGCTGCTCAAGATAGGTGGGTACGAACAATGGCCTCGGGTAGGCAATCTGCCTTGGGCCTTTCAGGAGCTTTTTGGAATTCAACCCAAGATCGCCGCGATCTTTGACAGAGATTATAGATGCTTGGACGAAATTGAAGGTCACGAGCAGAAGCTAAGAAGATCTGGGGTCTTCTGTCATGTTCTCCGGCGAAAAGAGATCGAGAACTATGTCATCGCTCGGGACGCGATCTACAAGGCTACTCAAAAGGCAGCTAGAAAGAAAGAGAAGACGATAGAAGATGCTTGGATCGACAATACCTTGTCCGCAATTTCATTGGAAATGCGTGAGGATTGCCTTATTAACGTCCAATCAGCGACAAGCAAGTACTATCAGCTCAAACGCGACGGGAGGGACACTCAAACCATTCTGAAGTCAGCTAAAAGCGAATTTGATAAAGATTGGACGACTCGGGGATATAGCTGCCGAATTTCTGGAAAAGAGTTTTTTTCGGCTTATAATCGGGTGCTTGACGAGGCCTACGGGACATCTATCTCGCTGTTTCAGGTTTTGGACGAATTCCACGCATCGGATTTCGATGTCGAATTCTGTGACATGCTCACAGAGGTAAATCGATACTTCGCTGAGGAATAGCGAGCGCTCCGCGCGCCAACCGGCTTCTCAATCCCCCATCTTCAGCGCCTGAATAAACGCCTCCTGCGGGATGTCCACTTTGCCGAACTGGCGCATCCGCTTCTTGCCCTCTTTCTGCTTGTCGAGCAGCTTGCGCTTGCGGGTCACGTCGCCGCCGTAGCATTTGGCGGTGACGTCCTTGCGCAGCGCCGAGATGGTCTCGCGGGCGATGACCTTGCCGCCGATTGCCGCCTGGATCGGGATCTTGAACAGGTGGTGCGGGATCAGCTCCTTCAGCTTCTCGCACATGGCGCGGCCGCGCTTTTCCGCCGCCGTGCGGTGCACCAGCATGGACAGCGCGTCGACCGGCTCCTCATTGACCAGGATCGACATCTTCACCAGGTCGCCCTCGCGATAGTCGGTCAGGTGATAGTCGAAGGAGGCGTAGCCCTTGGAGATCGACTTCAGCCGGTCGTAGAAATCGAACACCACCTCGTTGAGCGGCAGGTCGTAGGTCAGCATGGCGCGTTTGCCGACATAGGAAAGATCGGCCTGGATGCCGCGCCTGTCCTGGCAGAGTTTCAGGATGCCGCCGAGATAGTCGTCGGGGGTCAGGATGGTGGCGCGGATCCACGGCTCCTCGATCGAGGCGATCTTGACCACGTCGGGCATGTCGGCCGGATTGTGCAGTTCCTTCACCGAGCCGTCATTGAGGTTCAGGCGGTAGACGACGGAAGGCGCTGTGGCGATCAGGTCGAGGTTGAACTCGCGCTCCAGCCGCTCCTGGATGATCTCCAGATGCAGCAGGCCCAGGAAGCCGCAGCGATAGCCGAAGCCGAGCGCGGCGCTGGTCTCCATCTCGTAGGAAAAGCTGGCGTCGTTGAGGCGCAACTTGCCGACGGCGGCGCGCAGATCCTCGAAATCGGCGGCGTCGACCGGAAACAGGCCGCAGAACACCACCGGCTGCGCCGGTTTGAAGCCGGGCAGCGCCTTTTGCGTCGGGCGGCGGTCCTCGGTGATGGTGTCGCCGACGCGGGTGTCGGCCACTTCCTTGATCGAGCCGGTGAAGAAGCCGAACTCGCCGGGGCCGAGCTCGTCGACATTGACGCGGGCCGGCTTGAACACGCCCGTCCTCTCGACGAGATATTTCGCGCCGGTGCCCATCATGCGGATGGTCTGGCCCTTCTTCATCACGCCGTCGATGATGCGCACCAGCACGATGACGCCGAGATAGGCGTCGTACCAGCTGTCGACCAGCATTGCCTTCAGGGGCGCCGCGATGTCGCCCTCGCGCGGCGGCGGCAGCTGGTGGACGATCGCCTCCAGCACGTCCGGCACTCCCAGCCCGGTCTTGGCAGAGATCAGCACCGCATTGGAGGCGTCGAGGCCGATCACCTCCTCCACCTGCTCGCGGATGCGCTCGGGCTCGGCGGCCGGCAGGTCGACCTTGTTCAGCACCACGACGATCTCGTGATTGTTGTCGATGGCCTGGTAGACATTGGCCAAGGTCTGCGCCTCGACGCCTTGGGACGCGTCCACCACCAGCAGCGAGCCCTCGCAGGCGGCCAAGGAGCGCGACACCTCATAGGCGAAGTCGACATGGCCGGGCGTGTCGATGAGGTTCAGCACATAGTCCTCGCCGTTTTTGGCGCGGTAGTTCAGCCGAACGGTCTGGGCCTTGATGGTGATGCCGCGCTCGCGCTCGATATCCATCGAGTCCAGCACCTGCTCCTTCATGTCGCGCTCCTCCAGCGTGCCGGTGAGCTGGATCAGCCGGTCGGCAAGCGTGGATTTGCCATGGTCGATATGGGCGACGATGGAGAAATTGCGGATGTGGTCGAGGGGTGTCGTCATGCGCCGCGCTTTAGCAGGGGCGGGGTTGAGGGGCAAGCGGAACGCCTTTTTCCCTTCTCCCCTTGTGGGGTGAGAAGCGGTCCGCGTCAGCGGGCGAAAAGCCAATTGCTTGGCTTTTTCGAGCTTCGAACGCCCTGAGCCTGCGAAGGGCCGGGTGGTGGATCGGCGCGCAGCGCCGAGACGGATGACGGGTGTTGGACGGAACTCAGCGGCCAGCTAGTCTGGCGCAATGCCGCACCAGCCCGTCACCCAAGCCAAGCGCAGTTTTGCCCGAACGCTCCGCCGTGAGATGACGGAGGCTGAGCACAAGCTGTGGCAGGAATTGCGCGACCGCAGGCTCGATCGGATCAAGTTTCGCCGGCAGGTGCCCATTGGAAAATACGTCGCCGATTTCGCTTGTCTCGAGGCGCGGCTCATCGTCGAGCTGGATGGTAGCCAGCACGCGGACTCGGGGTCGGATTTGGCTCGCGGAGCTGAATTGAAGGCGAGAGGATTTCGGATCTTGCGCTTTTGGAATGATGATGTGCTGAAGGATCTGGACGGCGTCTGCGATACGATCATCGCCTATGTGAAGGATCTCGGCCTGCAGCCGTGGCGGTGAGCGGGTAGACGTCTCACTCCGCTGGAGCACCCCTCATCCGTCTCGGCGCTGCGCGCCGATCCACCTTCTCCCACAAGGGGCGAAGGGAAGGCCCCAATCACAAACCGGTGAAGCTGTAACGAACCTCTCCACCCCGACGAAATGAAGCATGACCCCGCAACGGAGACTGCTTCCCATGACCGGAACGACAACAAGGACCGTCCTGCTCGCCGGCGCGATGCTCGCGGCCACGATGGGCGCGGCGACCGCGCAGCCGCTCACCGTGGTCGAGCTGTTCACCAGCCAGGGCTGCTCGTCCTGCCCGCCGGCCAACGCCAACCTGATCAAGGTCAAGGACCAGCCCGGCGTGCTGGCGCTGTCGTTCAACGTCACCTACTGGGACTATCTCGGCTGGAAGGACACGTTCGGCCGCAAGGAATTCACGGAACGCCAGGTGACCTACGAGCCGTCGCTCGGCCATGACGGGCCGTTCACGCCGCAAGTGGTGGTGAACGGCAGAAGCGACGGCGTGGGCGCCTCGCCGGGCGAGATCCAGGGCCTGATCGCCAAAGGCGGCCGCACGCAGGGGCCGGAGCTTTCGCTTGGGCAGGGCAAGGTCAGCATCGGCGCCGGCAAGGCGCCGGGCGGCAGCGCCGACATCTGGCTTGTGCGCTACACAAGAGGCATCGTCGAGGTGCCGGTGGCGCGCGGCGAGAACACCGGCCGCACGCTGCCGCACGCCAATGTCGTGCATTCGCTGACCAAGCTCGGCAGCTGGAACGGCGCGGCGACGACGCTGCCGTTGCCGGCAGCCACCGGGGGCTGGAGCACCGCGGTGCTGGTGCAGGCGGCGCGCGGCGGACCCATCCTGGCCGCGGCCGCCAACTGATCTTTTCCCCTACGCGCGGGGCCGTAGACAGCGGCAACGCATAACCCGGCCCGCCTCCGCGCGCCAAACCCAAGGAGACTACCTATGTCCAAGTTCCTCACGCTGCCGGCGCTGGCCCTCGCGCTTTTAGCGTCCGTCTTCGTCGCCGGCGCCCGCGCCGACGACGCGACCAATGCGATGAAGCCCGCCAACGCGATGGCGACCGACGCCATGAAGCCGGCGGGCGCGATGAAGCCGGCGACGGACGCGATGAAGCCGGCCGACGCCATGAAGCCCGACGCGATGAGCACCGAGGCGATGAAGCCGGCGGATGCGATGAAGCCGGCGGATGCGATGAAGCCTGTGACGGATGCCATGAAGCCAGCGGACACCACCGCTCAGTAAGGCGAGCTTGGCTCACCCGGATTGCCAACCGAATTGCCAAGAGCAATTCGAGGCAATCCGACCTCTCCCCGATGGGGAGAGGAGGCTTTCGGCGCCGGCGCCAATCTCTTCTCCCCACCGGAGAGAAGGTGGCCCGAAGGGCCGGGGGAGCGCCGCCGCTCACAAGAACAGCCGCACGGCAAAGTGAGAACCACTTCGCGGCTGCGTTCGTATATAATGAAGCAACAACAGGAGATCAGGACATGAACGGCATAAAGGCAAAGGCCGCGCGGCGATCGCCATTCTTCGCCCGCGGCACGTTGGCAGTGCTCGGCCTTGCGGCCGTGGCGGCAGCGGCTCTGTGGCAGACACCGGCCCGCTCGGCCGAGGACGCGGTGGTGATCCCGCCGCCGGCTCTGGACGAGAAGGCGGCGAGCGGCACCGAGAAGGCTATCTTCGCCGGCGGCTGTTTCTGGGGCGTGCAGGGCGTGTTCCAGCATGTCAAGGGCGTCAGCAAGGCGGTGTCCGGCTATACCGGCGGCAGCGGCGAAAACGCCGTCTATGAAGTCGTCGGCACCGGCCGCACGGGGCACGCCGAATCCGTCGAGATCACCTACGACCCGTCGAAGGTCACCTACGGCCAGCTGCTGCAGGTCTATTTCTCGGTCGCGCACAATCCGACGCAGCTCAACTACCAGGGTCCGGACCAAGGCACGCAATACCGCTCGACGATCTTCGCCGAGAACGACGAGCAGAAGAAGGTCGCCCAGAGCTATATCGCCCAGCTCGACAAGGCCAAGGTGTTCGGCAAGCCGATCGTCACCACGCTGGAGACCGGCAAGACCTTCTACCCGGCCGAGGATTACCATCAGGACTTCCTGACGCTGAACCCGACCTATCCCTATATCGTCTACAACGACCTGCCCAAGATCGAGAATTTGAAGACGCTGTTCCCCAAGCTCTACAGCGAGAAGCCGGCGCTGGTGCTGGCCTCCAGCAAGAGCTGACGAGACACCCACTCGTCGTCATCCACGGGCGGAGCAAGGAGCGAAGCGACGCGCGTAGGCCCGAGGATCCATTCCGTGACGTATGAGCGCCGCAACGGTGCAGAATTCTGCTCCGTTGTACCCTACGGCAAGGGTCGCGGCATGGATTCCAGGGTTTGCGCGACGCCGCTTCGCGGCTGCTCCGCCCTGGAATGACGAGGCTGGGATCTTTCGATCGCTGGGTCTGTGTCCGCAGGCGGCATGCCTTGGCGATTGGCCGAAACGCTCATCGCGATCGTCATCCGCGGGCGAGCAAGGAGCGCAGCGACGCGCGCAAACCCGAGGATTCCGTGACGTATGAGCGTCGCTCACGGTGCAGAATTCTGCACCGTTGTGCCCTACGGCAAAGGTCACGGAATGGATTCCAGGGTCTCCGCGCGTCGCTTCGCTCCTTGCTCCGCCCTGGAATGACGAGGTTGGGAGGCTTCAGCCAATCGCCTGCGTTTGCGCCGATTTCACGGAAGGGGAACGGTGAACGTCCTGCCCGACAAATGGCAACCTCGCCGCTCTCGCTTTTCCTGGAATTGCTCCAGGCCGGCCCGAACTTTCGGGCCTTTGTTTTGCTGGCAAACAAAACACAATGTGAAGCAGTTCATAGAATTATACTTGACGCTGCAAAACATTGACATCCGATCTTCTGCCGCCACATAATCATCGCCGTCACTCTTTCGACAATTCTGTTTCAGCTGATCCGGGGCCGTGCTTCCGGGGCGGATTCTTGTTGGCTGCGTTGATGGCCGGGCATACCGGCCACACTTCGGGAACAACGACGGATGGGAGGAACGACAGATGGCCATCGACATAAAAGTCTCCGTCTACACCAATGGCGACGACGCCTTCGTCGCCTGGGCGCCCAGCGATTTCATCGCCGGATGCCGGGGCTTTCTGCTCGAGCGCGGCCGCAAGGCCGGGGCGAGCGAGAGGATCGAGCCGGTGGAGAACCGCGTCGGCTTCACCAAGGACAAGCCGAAATCGGGCGACCACAGGCCGTCGGACGTCTGGCCGTTCCAGCGCTTCAACTGGACCGACCATGCGGCCGATGTCGGCAATGTCGTGCGCTACCGGGTGACCGCGATGATGAGCGCCGGCCCCGGCAAGCCGCTGACCAAGGGCGTGTCGAGCGACTGGACGGACTGGGCGACACTTGCCACCGACGCGGGCGGCGGCTTTTCCTGCTACTTCAATCGCGGCCTGGTGCTGTCGCAATTCGTCGCCCGCTACATGGCCAAGAACAAGCTGTCGCCCGCGGCCTTCAAGAAGAGCCTGCAGACCAATGGCGACGCAAAATTCCGCGCTTTCCTCGAAGGCGATCTCGGGCTGCGCATGGTCGGGCTGACGCAGGTCGCCGGCGACGAATTACACGCCGCGCTCTACGAGCTCGGCGACGCGACGCTGGAGACAGCGCTGATCGGGCTCGGGCCGCGGCTCCATCTCATCCTCGCCAACGGCTCCGACAAAAGTGGCGACGGCAACAAGGACGCGCGCAGGAACCTCAACGACCACGGCATCGCGACCATCGACCGGATGCTGAAATCGAAAGGCCTCGGCCACAACAAATTCGTCGTCGTGTCCAAGGACGGCGAGCCGAAGATGGCGTGGACGGGCAGCACCAACTGGAGCACGACCGGCCTGTGCACGCAGGTCAACAACGGCTTGCTGATCGAGGACGCGGCGGTCGCGGCGCATTTCCGCAAGCATTGGGACCTGTTGAAGGACGCCTCGCCGCCCAAGACCGACCCGGCCAATTTCACGCCGGCGCTGATGGCGGACAACGATGCCCCCAAGACCTTCACGGTCGGGACCGCCAAGGCGACCGTCTGGTTCACCCGCACCTCGGATGGTGCCGACATGGCGGCGCTGCGCGATGTCATCGCCTCAGCCAAACAGGCGGTGCTGTTCTTGATGTTCACGCCGGGCAAGCAGGGGCTGCACACGCTGGCCGGCCAGCGCGCCAGGGAAAAGGGCATGTATGTGCGCGGCGTGGTCTCGACGCTGAGCGCGGAGGAGGGCGGCACCGAGCAGAATTTCCTCGACATCGACCTGGTGAGCAGCGACCGGAAATTCACGCCCGACCACTATGCGGTGGCGCAGCCGCAGGGCCTCGATACGCCGCTCGGGCCATGGATCGCCGAGGTCAACCGGCGGAGCTTCCTGTCGCAGATCGGCCACGCCATCGTGCACTCGAAGATCCTGGTGACCGACCCGCATTCGAACGACTGCGTGGTGGTGACCGGCAGCCACAATTTCTCGGCGCCGGCGAGCGAGAAGAACGACGAGAACCTGGTGATCGTGCGGGGCCACAGGAAGCTCGCCGCCGCCTATGCCACCTACGCGATGTCGGTCTACAGCCACTACCGCTACCGCTCCTACATCCGCGAGATGCGGGCCCAAGGCAGGACGCCGTGGAGCTATCTCGACGACGACGACCAGTGGCTGAAGACCGAGCTCAGGACCAAGGCGCAGGAGATCGCGTTCTGGACGCAGGGTTAGTTGTTCGACGCAGGGAACTTTGGCCGCTCATTTCCGTGAAATCAGTGCAAACGCTGGCGATTGGCCTCCAACCTCGTCATTCCAGGGCGGAGCAGCCGCGAAGCGGCGTCGCGCAGACCCTGGAATCCATTCCGTGACGTTGATCAAACGTGCAGCGGAGCAGAATTCTGCACCGCAGCAGCGCTCATGCGTCACGGAATGGATACTCGCGCGCGTCGCTTCGCTCCTTGCTCCGCCCGTGGATGACGAGGTTGGGAGGCTTCCGCCAATCCCGGGCGTCTGCGCCGATTTCACAGAAAGGAACGGTGAAAATACTGCCGGCCGACAAGCGGCAACTTAGCCGCTTGCGATTAGATCGGGCATCGATGAGGGCACCCACAATCACTTCTGCTTAAACTGTGCTGTCTTCAGAGCTGTTTCCAGCGACACGGCTGTGTTCTCGACAGTTTCTTCAATCGGCGGTCCAACCCGGATCGCGTCGCCAGGTGGAAGCGTAAACGTTGGGGCCGCGTCGTTGACCCTATTCACAACCCAAAAAAGAAGCGTCATGACGGCGATGTACGCCATGAGGGAAATCAGCAAGCCAGAGATTCCCCAGGTGCGAGCTATCCAATGCGCGGTCGACAAGCCGAAGGCCATGACGGAAAACCCGGCAAAGATCAGGCCGTAAAGAACGCCAACCAGACCTCTGCGAAACGGATAGCTCTGTGCGAATTTGAACATCCCCCAATAGTGCGGCGACACAATTGCAATTTTCTCAAGCACCTATTTAAAGTTGAACCATTTGGAACAGGTCGGATAGACGCGGCGCCGGCAGCTCGCGCAGTCTCCGATCGATCTCATTCATCCCGTCGCAGGGCATTTCTCTACGCAACCGGGGAGAAAGACGCCCTCCCTGTCCAGAACTGTCAGCAGCAGCGGCGATTCACAGTTGCACCGGGCGGCATCCGACCTATATGAGATCACCTTTTCCAGCCGGCCGTATTTCAGCATGTCATCCATCATCTCGATCTCCGGTGTCACGAAAACGTATGCCACCGGCTTCAAGGCGCTGAAGGAAATCAATCTCGACATCGAGCGCGGCGAGATCTTCGCGCTGCTGGGGCCGAACGGCGCCGGCAAGACGACGCTGATCTCGATCGTCTGCGGCATCGTCAACCGCTCTTCAGGCACTGTCACGGTGGACGGCCACGACATCGGCCGGGACTACCGCGCCGCGCGCAGCCTGATCGGGCTGGTGCCGCAGGAGCTTACCATCGACGCTTTCGAGACGGTCTGGGCGACGGTGAACTACAGCCGCGGCCTGTTCGGCAAGGCGCCCAACGCGGCCTTCGTCGAAAAAGTGCTGCGCGACCTTTCGCTGTGGGACAAGAAAGATTCGAGAGCGATCACCCTGTCCGGCGGCATGAAGCGCCGGCTGATGATCGCCAAGGCGCTGTCGCACGAGCCCCGCGTGCTCTTCCTCGACGAGCCGACCGCGGGCGTCGACGTCGAATTGCGCCAGGACATGTGGGCGATGGTGCGGCGCCTGCGCGAGGACGGCGTCACCATCATCCTCACCACGCATTACATCGAAGAGGCCGAGGCGATGGCCGACCGCGTCGGCGTCATCAACAAGGGCGAGATCATCCTGGTCGAGGGCAAGGCCGAGCTTATGCGCAAGCTCGGCCGCAAGCAGATGAATCTGGAGCTGCGCGCGCCGCTCGCCGCCGTTCCGGACGGCCTGTCGCACTATTCATTGGAGCTGTCGGACGACGGCAACCAGCTCACCTACACCTATGACAACCAGAGCGACCGTCCGGGCGTCGCCTCGCTGATCCGCGACCTCGAGGCGGCCGGCGTCCAGTTCCGCGACCTCGACACCAAGAACAGCTCGCTCGAAGAGATCTTCGTCAATCTTCTGAGGCAAGAGCCATGAACCTGCGGGCTGCCCCCAATTTTCGTGCAGTATGGGCGATCTACCGGGTCGAGATGGCGCGCGCCTTCCGCACGGTGCTGCAGAGCATCATCTCGCCGGTCATCTCGACATCGCTCTATTTCGTCGTCTTCGGCTCGGCCATCGGCTCGCGCATCACCGAGATCGACGGCATCGCCTATGGCGCCTTCATCGTGCCGGGGTTGATGATGCTGTCGCTCCTGACGCAATCGATCTCCAACGCCTCCTTCGCCATCTATTTCCCGAAATTCGTCGGCTCGATCTACGAGCTCCTGTCGGCGCCGGTCTCCTATCTGGAGATCATCATCGCCTATGTCGGGGGTGCTGCGACCAAGTCGGTCATGCTCGGCCTGATCATCCTGGCCACGGCGGCGCTTTTCGTGCCGCTCAGGATCGAGCATCCATTCTGGATGATCGCCTTCCTGGTGCTGACCGCGGTGACCTTCAGCCTGTTCGGCTTCATCATCGGCATTTGGGCAAAGACCTTCGAGCAGCTGCAGCTGGTGCCGCTGCTCATCGTTACGCCGCTCACCTTCCTCGGCGGCAGCTTCTATTCGATCCACATGCTGCCCGGCATCTGGAAGACGATCACGCTGTTCAACCCGGTCGTCTACCTGATCAGCGGGTTCCGCTGGAGTTTTTACGGCAAGGCCGACGTCTCGGTCGGCGTCAGCCTCGGCATGACGGTGATGTTCTTGGCGATCTGCATCGCGATCGTGGCGTGGATCTTCAAGACGGGCTATCGGTTGAGGAACTGAACAGGGCTCAGCCGCCGCAGAGCCTTTGTTTTTACGGCACCTGTGTGATGCTGCCGCTGCCGCGCACCTGCGAACGCCGCATGGTCGGGTGCCCGTAGACATCGACGTCGCCGCTACCGGAAATCGAGACATCCGCATCCGCCTGCGCGGTGATCTCGGCATCGCCGCTGCCGCGGATATCGACCTTAGCAGATTGGGCGGTCAGGTTTTTGAGACGCCCGTCGCCTGAACCGGAAATCTGAAGGTCGACGGTCTGAGCCGTTCCGGCGGCGGTGATGCTGCCGCTGCCGCGGATGTCCAGCCGCAGCGCGGGCTGGTTGATCTCGTCCAGGGCGAGATCGCCGCTGCCGATTATCTTCCAGTCCGTTATCGCAGGCCCCGACAGGGTGACGTCGACGCGGTTGTTGAACCAGCCCGGATCGCAGTCCAGGCTGAGCTTGCTGCCTTCCATCCGCACATGGTCGACCAGGACCGATTCGCCGCTGACGACGGCTTGCGCCACGTCTCCCGGCCGGTAGCGCACCGCTGCCGGAACGGCGATGGTGAAACCATCGCCGGCGCTGAACGGCAGCGTGACCTGTTTCGTCGTGGAGGTGGACTTTCCGCAGGTGGATTGCCCGCCGATCCACGAGCCGCCGGCATAGATCCAGTCCGGCCCGGAAAGCCCGATGCCAAGCGCCAGAAAGACGATTGCGCCGGTCAGCCCCGCTGTCGCGACGAATGCCAGTTTTCCAGTCATTGTGCGGTTCCTTCCACGTGATGACAAACAAAGCTCAGGCGCGATCGCGGTCAGGTCGCGCCAGACGCGAATGCAGCCTGGCGTAGCGCCCGACGACCCGTAGGCCGGCGCTGAACCCGAGCAACAGCAAGGCGCCGCCGCCGATGAAGCCGCTCACCAGCCCGGCGCCGATGAAGAGGCGGCCGAGCACGGCGGTGAGCGTTCCGGCAGGATCGAACAGCAGCGTCGTGAGGATGATCTTGATGCCCAGCGCGCCGATGGCGACAAGCGTGATGCCAAGCCCGATGCCAAGGATGATCGCGGTGAGCAGAAGCGGCAGCAGCAGGACGAGATCGACGAAGGCAAGACCGGCAAGCGCGAGTGTCGCCCCCAGCATGTTGGACATGCTCCAATGCGCCTCGAAGCGGCGCAGCCCGGCCTCGGCGCGCAGCTCGCGGGCGAGCCTGGCCGGATCGCCCAGCGCCGCCGCGACCTCCGCTTCGCCGCGGCCGGAAGCATCAGCGAAATGGGAGCTATAGTCGCCGACTATGTCGTCGATCTCGTGCGCCGGCAGGCCGGCCAGCCCCTGTCTCAGCGTCTGCAGGAAAGCGTCCTTGGTCATGGCAGATCCTCGAGAATTTTGTCGATCGCGCCGACGAGCGAGCGCCAATCGCGGCGATGCGCTTCGAACGCCTTCTGTCCTAGCGGCGAGAGCCGGTAATATTTGCGGGGCGGTCCGTTGCTCGACTCCGCGATGCGGGTGGCGACCAGGCCGTCATTCTGCATGCGGCGCATCAGCGGGTAGATCGTGCCTTCCCCCATGCCGACCGCGGCGACCAGCTGGCTGGCGATTTCGTAGCCATAGCTTTCACCCCGCGACAGCACGGCCAGCACGCACAGGTCGAGCGCGCCTTTTCGCAATTGCACCTGGATCGAGTCGGTCATGTCGCATTCCGGTTCACCGGACAGCTTGGTTCCCGGTTTACAAAACAGATATAGCAAGCTACCTGTTTATGCAAGATACCAGTTGATGCAGCTTACCGAGCAAAGAGAAACTGCCATGATCCAGCCACGGTTCATCCGGCTGGCGCAGGAGTGTGTCTGGCATGCCCGGAAAACCAAGCGTATTCAGATCGCCTTGATCAACCGCAGCAGGCCCAGCATTTCCACGAAAGTCCCTTTGCGGAACGCGATATAGGTCGGCTCCTCGACGCCATGGAAGCGGCGCTTGAAGGCCGCTTGGCCCTGCAGGTTGAAGCGCGAGCGGTTGATCCAGGGCGAGTTGTAGGCGCGCTGGAAGGTTCCGCGCCAGAAGCCCGATTCGGCGAAGCCGCTCGGCTCGATGTCGAGCAGCGGCGAGAGCCCGAGCGTCACCTGTGAGACGCCCTCCTCGCGAAAGCGGTCGACGGCGAATTTGGTCAGGCCGATCTCGGCATGTGGCGTCGCGTCGACCTGCTTGCGCTTGAAGGAGGTGGTGTAGCCGACGACCTTGCCGTCGCGGAACAACGGGTCGAAATCGAGGACGGCGAGAAGCCGGCCTTCAGGGCCGTGCAGGAGGAAGCGGCGCATGTCGGCGCCGATCTCTTCGGAAAAGCGACGGTTGAGGAAACCCATTTCCCAACGCTTGATGATGCGCTCTTTGCGCCAGTCGGCGGAAAGCTGCTTGATCTCGTCCTGCAGCCCGTCGCCCTTGTCCTCGGCGAGGGTAAAACCCTTCTTCGTCAGCCAGCGCTCGGAATAGCGCACGGTCTCGTTGCGCCTGCCGGAAAAATCATGCGCAGGCAGCGGCAGCCTGGTGTCGATGCCGAGGCGATTGACCTGGTAGCCGAGGCCGGCGAGCACCTTGGCCGTGTCGGCGCCGACCTGGACGAACCAGGGGCTGTCGGCAGCCTCGACGAAGTGCTTGATATAGGCCGGACGGTCGGCCGGGTCTGCCACCGGATCGCCAAGCGCGAAATGACGGCTCATCTTGGTGCCGAAGGCGATGTAGCCGTCGCCATCGCTGAAATAGGACAGTTTCTGCTGCACGGCCGTCGAATAGGCGAGCGAGAAGTCGCCGTAACGGCGCACCAGCGCCAGGCGCTCGTCGTCCGTCAGGTCGCGTCGCGGGACCTTGGGTGCCACGGCATCGAGAAGCCTGTCGAAATAGATGCGCAGGGGCGCCATGAGCTCCGCGTGCCAAGAATGGATGACCTGCCCCCTCAGGTCGCGAATCGCCGGCGCGGCCGATTGCGGTCACGTCGCGCCAGCGCGATATAGGATGCAATTGGCGACGAATGAAGGGGAAATGTCCGAAAGCGTCCGTATCGTCCATCGGAAACGCGCCACGCGCGTGTAGGGCTTGATATTTCCATGCAATGTTATATATCAAATTATAGATATATAGGCGAATGGTGCTATGGAAGACGTCCTTCGATCCCTCGGCTTTCTCTGCCTCGGCAGCCGGATGAAACGAATAGGCGAGCAGTTGCAGGCCGATACGCAGCGCGTGCTCGACCGCCTGGAGGTGCGCATCCAGTCGAGTCAGTACCCGCTGCTCGCCGCGCTCGACAGGTTGGGTCCGCTGCCGGTCGGAGAGCTGGCGCAATCCCTCGGCGTCGCGCAACCGGGCGTGACGCGCAGCGCGACGCTGCTTGCCGAGCTGGGGCTGGTCGAGGTCAACCCTTCGAATGACGACCAGCGGCGCAGGATCGTTTCGCTGAGCCGCAACGGCCGGCGGCTGGTCGACCAGGCGAAGCGGGAGATCTGGCCGAGCATCGAAAATGCCGTAGCGGGTCTGTGCGCCGATCTTTCCGGGCCGCTGCTCGGCCAGCTTGCCGCCATCGAGGATCGTCTGGCCGCGACGCCGCTCGATCGTCGCGCCGAAAACACCAGGGTGGCCGCGTCGTGAAACATCTTCTCGACCGCCCCATCTGGAGCGCGCTTACGACGCGGCACCAGGCTCTCGCCGAAGGGGGTGAGCTGGCGAGGCGATATCGCCCGTCGATCGTTCCTTTCGCGGCCACCGCAGCCGACGATACGGACAGCCTGCGGGCGCTGGCCAGGCTTCTCCCACCGGGCGAAGCCGCCGTGCTGGTCCAGGCGGACGAGATCGCCTTGCCGCCGCAAATTTCAGCTGTTTCGACGGCGACGCTGGTGCAGATGATCGCCGAGCAGCCGATGCCGGCGACACCAGACGGGCGCATCCGGCAGCTGATGAAAGACGACGCAGCGGAAATGCTGGCGCTCGCGTTGCTCACCAAGCCCGGTCCCTTCACGCTGGAGGCGCTGAGCCTCGGCGATTTCTGGGGCATCAGGATCGACGGCCGGCTGGCGGCGATGGCCGGCGAGCGCATGAAGCAGCCTGGCTGCAGCGAGCTCAGCGGCGTGTGCACGCATCCAGACTTTCGCGGCCGCGGTCTTGCCAGCCTGCTGTCAACGTTCGTCGCCGGCCGGATCGCAGCACGCGGCGAGGTTCCATACCTGCACGCCTATGAAAGCAATGCCGCGGCGACCGGACTCTACGAATCGATCGGCTTCCGTTTGAGAAGCAGGATGAACATGGCCATGGTTCAACGCGCCGAATAAGCACTGGCAGCGGATGTCTCTCGCTTCGTCATCCACGGGCGGAGCGAGGAGCGTAGCGATGAAGCGCAGACCCAAGGGATCCATTCCGTGACATGCGAGCGTCGCAACGGTGCAGAGTTCTGCTCCGCTGCGCCCTGCGATCGCGGCATGGATTCCAGGGTCTACGCGACGGAGCTTCGCTCCTGCTCCGCCCTGGAATGACGACGTCGGGGAAGGCGTTAGCCAATCCCCAACGTCGAGCTGTCGGTCCGTGCTACCCCTAGCGCGTCACACCGCGATCTTGCCGCCGCCCTGCTTCGTGATGGCAACGACGGACGGCCGCACCGGCATGTCCGGCTTGAAGTCCGGCCAGCGCGTCGACGGGTCCTCGTAATAGGACGGGCGGCCAAAACCTTCCCAATCCTCGCCGCCGTCGCCTGGATGCTGGACGGCGACGAAAGCGGTCTGGTCGTCCGGCGAAAACAGCGGGCCGCACATTTCGGCACCGATCGGCACGCGGAAGAACAGTTTCGACGTTGCCCGCGCGTCACCCTCGGTATCGACCGCCCAGAGGCCGTCGGTGCGGCCGGTGGCCTTCGGGCCCTGGCCGTCGGTGGCGACCCACAGGCGCCCGGCAGAATCGACGGCGCAATTGTCAGGCATGCCGAACCAGCCATGGGCGGTGGTCCCGGTCGAGAAGGTAGCACCGACATCGGCAACGGAAGGATCGCCGCATTTCAACAGCACTTCCCATTTGCCCTTGGTCGCCGCGAAGTCGCCCCCTTCCTCGACGATCTCGATGATGTGGCCGAAAGCGTTGTCGGCGCGCGGATTGGCGGCGTCGACCTGCTCGGCCTTGCGCTTGGAATTGTTGGTCAGCATGACATAGACCTTGCCGTTGCCGGCATTGGGCTGGATATCCTCCGGCCGGTCCATCTTGGTGGCGCCGAGCAGGTCGGCGGCGCGGCGCGTCTCGATGAGAACGTCGGCCTGGGAAGCAAAGCCGTTCTCGGCCGTCAGCGGGCCTTGACCGAAAACGATCGGCATCCATTCGACCGAGCCGTCCTCGGCGAATTTGGCCACATGCAACGTGCCGTCGTCGAGCAGGTCCAAGTTGGCGGCGCGGTCGTTCGGGTTGAAAATCCCCTTGGTGACGAATTTGTAGACATAGTCGAAGCGCTCGTCGTCGCCGAGATAGAAGACGACGCGGCCGTCCTTGGCGACGATCGATTCGGCGCCCTCATGCTTGAAGCGGCCCATGGCGGTGCGCTTCCTCGGCACGGAGTTGGGATCGTTGACGTCGACCTCGACGATCCAGCCGAAACGATTGGGCTCGTTCGGCTCCTTGGCGAGGTTGAAGCGGTCGTGATGCGTGCCCCACTCATAGGCGCCTTCCGGAATGCCGAGGCGCTTGTAATTGGCGGCTTCGCTGTGGCCCTCCGGCAATTCGCCCGAGAAATAGCCGTGGATGTTCTCCTCGGCCATCACATAGGTGCCCCAGGGCGTGACGCCGCCGGCGCAATTGTTGAGGGTGCCGATGACCTTGGTACCGGACGGGTCCGCATTGGTCTTGACGCGGTCATGGCCCGCCACCGGGCCGGAGAGCGCCATCTCGGTGGTGGACATGATGCGGCGGTTGAGCTTGCCGTCGCGCACCACTTGCCATTTGCCGCCTTGCTTGCGGATCTCGACGATGGTGCCGCCATGGGCGGCCATCTCGACATCGACCTGCTCCTTTGAGAGCGGCGCCACCTCGGCCTTCTTCTTGCCGTCCTTCTCGACGACCGAGACGATGCCGGGGAACATCAGATGCGGGTTGGTGTATTCGTGGTTGACGACCAAAAGGCCGTGCTCGGCCGAGCCGTCGATCGGAATATAGCCGACATAGTCGTTGTTGTAGCCGAACTGTCTTGCCTGGGCTTCAGCCGACTGCTTCAGCGGATCGAAGTCGGGGGAATCGGAAAACAGCGGATCGCCCCAGCGCAACAGCACGTCGGCGTCATAGCCGGGCGCGACATGGTGCTTGTCGTCGATGCCGGCTTCGAGCTCGTCGAACTTGAAGGCCGAAGCTTCAGCAGCGCGCGCCTCGTCGGCCGCAATCAGCGCCAGCGGACTGACAGTGGCGGCGATGGCCGACACGGCCAGCGAACCCATGAGAAAGCCGCGGCGCGAGAAACGCGCGGCGATGATCTCGCCCATGGTGCGGTTGTCGGTCGGGTTGACCGGCGGGCCGTCATTTTCCTCGAGCTGGCTGGTGCGGAAACGGGTCTCAGGGGTCAGGCTCATGAGTTTGCCCTCGGGCTTCTTGAGTGGCTGGGGATCTTGACCTTTCGACCCCTAAAGCGCGCCGATCACATTTTCGTGACACTGCCGTGATTGAACCGCAATAGTTGTTTGCCGGCTCGCGGCAGCTTTTGCGACACCCGGCTTCGGTCCCTTGAGCGCCTGCGCTCCGCTGCGGTCGGCTTGACGACATCGCCTGCTTCGGAAACAAGAGCTGGCCGGCGTGGCGACGGCGTTTCAAAAAGGGACGGCAAGGTGAGCTTCTGGGGACTGGCGCAACTCGGCATTTCGACCGTGATATTCCTGCTGGCGGCGACGGCGGCCAAGCAATGGGGCATGGCGCCGAGCTTGGCCAAGCTCCTTTTGACGCTGGCGCTCTACTCGGCCGGCAATCTGATCATGCTGAGGCTGGTGCGCGAGTTCGGCATGTCGGTATCGTTCAGCCTGTCGGCGGTGATCCAGCTCGTCGCAGTCAATGTCGTGGCGCTCGCCTTCTTCGGCGAGCGGCTCAATGCCTTGCAGGCGACCGGTGTGGTGCTGGCGATCGCCGCCGTCGCGCTGATCACGCTCGGGCCCTATATGCAGCGGCTGTAGCTGGACCCGAGGGCCCGAATGAAATCGACCGCCAACGCGCTCCTCAACAGGTTGGAATTCCCGGTGCTCGTGGCTGGGCTGGTGATCGCCGGCGGGCTGTGGGGCCTGGTGGAACTCATGGAGGTGGCGCGCGCGACGACGCCGCATGCCTTCGATACGGAAATCCTGCTCGCCTTCCGCCACGCCGGGCAACCGGACAGCCCGATCGGCCCGCTTTGGCTGGAGGGCGCGGTGCGCGACATCACCGCGCTGGGCAGCACGGCAGTGCTGGCGCTGATCACGACGGCGACGATCGCCTATCTGCTCCTGATCCGCAGACCCTCGACAGCCCTGTTCATGTTCGCGGCCGTCGCCGGCGGGCAAGCGCTCTCCAGCCTGCTCAAGCTCGAGGTCGACCGGCCGCGGCCCGATCTCGTCTCGCATCTCGTCACCGAGACCTCGCTCTCATTCCCCAGCGGGCATGCCATGCTGTCGGCCGTGACCTATCTGACGCTCGGTTCCTTGGCGGCCCGCTTCCTGCCGGACCGGACGACCAAGGTCTTCGTGCTCGGCCTCGCCGTGCTCACCACCGTGCTGGTCGGCGCCAGCCGCGTCTATCTCGGCGTGCATTGGCCCTCCGACGTGCTTGCGGGCTGGTGCGCGGGCTTTGCCTGGGCCATGCTGTGCTGGCTCGCGGCGCGCCTGCTGCAGCGACGCAAAGTGGTAGCCGACAGCGATTGACCGATGTCAAGTACATATATAATGATGCTTGAGACATCGTAACATTTATAGTATACATCTTTTAAAAATTCAAAGGTGGATTCCGGCCGATGATCACTGCCGCACAGATGCGCGCCGCGCGGGCGTTGACGGGCATCGACCAGAAGACGCTGGCCGAGCGAGCCGGAGTCTCGCTGCCGACGATCCAGCGCATGGAAGCGAGCGGCGGCGTCGTCAGGGGCGTGGTCGACACGCTGATGAAGGTCATCCAGGCGCTCGACGAGGTCGGCGTGGAGCTGATCGGCGAGAACCAGGCCAGCGAGCGCGGCGGCCGGGGCGTGCGCCTCAAGGCCACCGCGGCGCAGAACCCGCAAGGCTAAGCCGGCAAGCCGAAATGCGAGAGGTTGGCGAGACAGCGCCCCCTCTGTCCTGCCCGTCCTCCGCAGCAGCTTCGGAGGGTAGACCGGACACCTCCCCTCAAGGGCGGCAGCTTCAGCGCCGCGATCAATCCTGCGAGGAATCCAGCGATAGCGCGACGACCTCGCCTTCGCCCATCAGCGGCACGAAGATGCGCCTGCCGTCTGTGCCGACGTCGGCGCTGCCCGGCTTGAACTGCGCTATCGCCGTCGGCGCGCCGCCGCGCTTGTAGCCGTAGAGCGTGCCGGTCATGTAGGCAGTGGCGTAGATGGTGTCGCCGATGGCGACGACGCCGTCGAGGTCGGCGAACTTTTGCGCGCCGGGCAACGGCGCGACCTTCCTGGTGGCGAGGTCGACCGACAGCAATCCGCCGGGCTCGGCGGTGCTGAAATCGGTCTTGTCGATGCCCTTGCCCCAGGACGCGACGATCAACCTGTCGCCATCGGCGAAGACGCCATTCGGCGAGGCGAGCAGCGCATCTTTGACGAACAGCTCCGGTCGGTCGCCGTCGATGCGGTATATCGTGTCGGCCAGCATGTCGCTGACATAGACCTTGCCGGCGCCGTCGGCGGTCATGTCGTTGAGAAACACAGCGCCCGGCACATCGATGGTCTCGACCAGTCTGCCGCTGGCGAGATCGACGACGCGCACCCTGGTGATGTCGGCGGCGTAGAGCCTGCCGCCGGCGATCGCCATGCCCTTGGGCGCGTCCATGCCGTCCACCCAGTGGCGAGAGACGACCTTGCCGTCCATCGACAAGAGCGACAGGTAGCCATTGTCGTCCACCGCGCCGGGATTGCCGACGATGTTGGAGACGACGATGCGGTTGTGGGCGGCATCGACAAGCGCGGATTCCGGCTGCTCGAAGCCGGTGGCCTGCCAGACCTCGCCGGCCTGCGCGACGGACACAGCGCCGATGGCGGCGAAGACGGTTGAAGCGATGAGGTGTTTCATGGGTGCTCTCCGGTGATGACGGCAGAGAGCTAGGATTTTCGATACTTTCCTGGAAGCCGGAACGAGACTAGTATCGCAGTTCAATACGAATTCGCGCAAACGAGGTGCATTCCATGAACGGTCCGATCTTCGAGGCGCTGAAACGGACGTTGAAGGCCAAGGGCCTGACCTATCGAACGCTGGCCGAGCGCATGGGCGTTTCCGAGCCGACGGTGAAGCGCATCTTCCATGAGAAGAACTGCAAGCTCGACCGGCTGATGGAGATCTGCACCGCGGCGGATGTCGAGCTGGAGAACGTGCTCGGCGCGATGAACCGCGGGCCGGGTCCGGCCAACCGCGTCGCGCCGGAAATCGAGCGCCGGCTGGCGGCGCGGCCGGCGCTGCTGTTCGTCTTCGTCATGCTGTCGGAGAAGTTCACGGCCGAAGGCATCATGCGCTCGCAAGGCCTGAGCGAAGCTTCGATGTTCCTCTACCTGCGCGACCTCGAGGAGCTCGGGCTGGTGGCGCTAGGGCGCGGCCTGTCGGCAAGGCTGCTCGTCGAGACGCCGATCCAATGGGATTTCGAAGGTCCGCTGAAGCCGCATTTCGAGATGACCAACAAGAACTTCATCGGCTGGGCGATCGGCCACATGGAGCAGGGCGCGACCTTCATCAGCTTTTCCAGGCGCATGCGGCCGCAAACGGCGGAAATGCTGCGGCGCGAGGCCGAGGAGCTCGCCGAACGCGCCAGGCTGCTTGCCCATCACGACCAGCACACCACGCCCGAGGACGAGCTCACGGGCTACAAATGGACCTTTGCCTTCGGAGCGACGCCCTTTCCCGCGATCATGCCGATCGGCCCGCATCCGAGGGATGCGGGGGCCAGGGCGGCGAAGGAGAAACGGGCGTTGCCGGCGTAGCGCCTTCTCCTTCTCCCCTTGTGGGAGAAGGTGGATCGGCGCGCAGCGCCGAGACGGATGAGGGGTGTTCCAGCTTGGCCGAAGCGCTCGTCCAAAGCCGCAATCGCCAACGCCTCGTTCCCTGGAGCACCCCTCATCCGGCCGCTTCGCGGCCACCTTCTCCCACAAGGGGAGAAGGAGAGGCGCCGCGCTAAGCCGCTTTTGCTTCTTCCTGCGGTCCGGCGAGATCATCGCGCGCCTTGCGGGCCAATCTCTTGGCCGAGCGCTTGGGGCTGTCGCCGAACAGGTCGGCGGCATCGGCAAGGCAGGCCTTGGCAAGGCTCTTTTCGGAGCGCTTCAACAGCTTGCGCAGAAGCTTCGTCTCGTCGGCGGGACCGAGCGGTTCGCCATCGGCGTCGAGCAGGGCGCGCATGACGAAGACGTCGTGCAATTCGCCGAGCTCTTCGCCGAGCCTGTCGACCGCCTTGCGGCGCACCTTGATCGGTGTCGGCCACAGGCGGCCGAGCAGCGACAGATGCATGGAGTGGGTCTTTGTCGCCTTGCGCAGGTCGTGAAAATCGTCGGCCTCGCCGCGCGACTCCGCCTTGTCCAGCGCCTTTTTCGCCCGCCGCAAGGTGGCGCGGGCGCCGTCGGCCAATATATCGGCCGCCTGTTCCGGCAGATCGGGCAAAGCCAGCCTGTCGATGCGCTCCAGGCCTTCCCGGCAAGCGGCGATCGCCGCATTGATGGCGGCGTCAAGGCCGGGGCCGGCGTGGAGTTCGTGCTGGCGCAGCACCAGCCGCTCGCGCACGGGGTCGAGACCGCCGCCTGCCGATTGTTCCGGAAAGGCATCGGCCAAGCGGTCGACGGTCTCGATCAAGGCGGTCGCCTCGCGCGGGCCGGCCAGCAGCGCCGATACTTGCTTATAACATTCGTTCTCGGTCTGGCAGAACGGTTCGTCCCCGAAACGAACCAGGCGTAGCAAGGCGCGCACGCTTTTCAGCCGCTTGCGGCATTTGTGCAGTCCCTGCTCCGGCTTCTCGCGCGCCATCTCGAGATGGGCGACTGCCTTGCCGATCTCGTCGGCCAATATGCGCCTGACCTCGCCGGTCAGCGGCAAGCGCGGATCGATGCGGAAGCTCATGCGGCGATCTCCGGATTCCCCCCGAGGGCCAGCGACGCGTTGTAGAACCTCGACTCGCCGGTGACCTCGCGACCGAGCCAGTCGGGCAGCATTTCGTCAGATATGTCCTCCGGCGTCTCCAGCTCCGCGATCACCAGCTCCGCGAGCTCGCCGCCGAAAACATCGACTTCATAGAGATAGCCGCCGTGTCTAACATGGTGGCGTGTCTTCTCGATGACACGTCCGACGGCGAACGCCATCAATTCCTCAGCCTCGGCAAGCGGGATCGAATATTCAAATTCGTCGCGCTCGCGCGCCCTGTCGCCGAACTTCAGCGTGAGCTTGGCGGAGCGCTCGTCGCTGATGCGCACCCGCACCGAGCGGCCGGGCTGTGCGGCGACGTAGAATTGACGAATGCGGATTTCCGCCTCGACCTCATCGCGCCAGGCGGGACTGGAGACCAGGAACTTACGCTCGACTTCCTTGCCCATGGCCGCGCACTAAAGCCTGTGAGGATCGAGAAGGCAAGCCGAGTCGCGGTCAAATTTGACTTTAATCAATCGATTGATTAAAGTCGGCCATGAACAAAGGATCAATCGCAAGGAGGCCGCAGCGCGAGGTCGGCACCGCCGATCAAACGCGCGCGGCGCTTGTCCACGCGGCGCTCAGGCTGTTCGGGCGGAAGGGTTTCGACGGCACCTCGACGCGGGAGATCGCGGCCGAGGCCAAGGCCAATATCGGCTCCATCGCCTATCACTTCGGCGGCAAGGAAGGCCTGCGCGCCGCCGCCGCCGACTTCATCGTCGACACCATCCAGGGGATTGCCGGCCAGGCGCTGGGCGGCGTGCAAGCAACGGCGCCCCTGGACCCGGAAGCAGCCCAGGCGCAGCTTTTCGCGGCGCTCGAGCGGATGGTGGGCTTCGTCGTGGCCAGTCCGCAGGCCGGCGAGATCGTACAATTCGTACTTCGCGAGCTCTCGTATCCGACCGCCGCGCTCGACCGCATCTATGCCGGCGTGTTCGAGCCGACGCACCGGCGGCTGTGCCAGGTCTGGGAACAGGCGACCGGCGAGCCGGCCGAGAGCGAAGCGACCAAGCTTACCGTCTTCACCATGATCGGCCAGGTCATCTATTTCCGCATCGGCCGCGAGGCGGTGATGCGCCGGATGGGCTGGCGCGAGATCGGCAATGAAGAGGCCGCCAAGGTGGTTGCGGTCGCAACCGACAATCTCAGGGCAATGCTGGCCGCACGCGGGCCGGCCACCGGCAAGAAGGGCAAATCATGAGCTTTCTTTGTTCGCTGCCGCTCGCGGCCCAATTGTTCGGCGCCTGCGCGCCGGCCGCACCTTTGGCCGTCGGCTATGTCGAAGGCGAATATGTGCTGATGGCGCCGATCGAAGTGGCCCAGGTGGCGACGGTGACGGTTCGGCGCGGCGACCGCGTCGAGAATGGCACGGCGGTGGCGACGCTGGAAGATGCCGACGCCAAGATCGAGGTTGTGCAGGCCAAAGCCGCGCTTGCGCAGGCCCAGGCCCAGCTTGCCGATCTGCAGGTCGGCAAGCGCCCCGAGGAAATCGCCGTGCTCAAGGCCGAGGTCGACATGGCCAAAGCCCAGGCGGCCGACGCCAAGCGCAAATACGACCGCGCCAGCGACCTGTACAAGCGCGGCACCGGCACCCAGGCCGATTACGACACCGCCTCGGCTTCGCTGGAGACCGCCAATGCCCAGGTCGGCCAGGCGGAAGCCAATCTCGCCGTCGGCAATCTGCCGGCGCGGGCCGAGACCATCAAGGCCGCCGACAACCAGGTCAAGCAGGCGCGGTCGACCCTGGAGCAGGCCGAGTGGCGGCTGTCGAAGCGGGTTCTGGCGGCGCCCTCGCCCGGCCGCGTCAACGATGTCATCCGCAATCCAGGCGACACAGCCGGGCCGACCGCGCCGGTGATCTCGATGCTGCCGGACGGCGCCGTGAAGCTCAGCGTCTATGTGCCCGAAAGCGCGTTCTCGGCGGTCAAGGTCGGCACCGAGCTCAACGTCCATTGCGACGGCTGCGGGATGGGGCTGAAGGCACGCGTCAGCTATGTCTCGCCCGACCCCGAATTCACGCCGCCGGTGATCTACTCGCTGGAGAACCGGCAGAAGCTGGTCTATCTCGTCGAGGCGCGGCCGGAGGGCGATGCGGGACCGCTGCAGCCCGGCCAGATCGTCGATGTCGATCTTGCGGATCTCGGGCAATGAACGCCATCGACGTTCGCGGCCTGGTCAAGCGCTTCGGCGACAAGACCGTCGTCGACCATGTGACGATGACGGTCGCCGAAGGCGAGATCGTCGGCTTCCTCGGGCCGAACGGCTCGGGCAAGACGACGACCATCCGCATCATGTGCGGGCTTTTGACGCCGGACGAAGGCGACGGCACGGTGCTGGGCTTCGACATCCGCACCGACGCGCTCAAGATCAAGCGCGAAGTCGGCTACATGACCCAGAAATTCTCATTCTACGAGGACCTGACGATCGGCGAGAACCTCGAATTCGTGGCGCGGCTCTACCGGTTGAGGCCGGTCGAGGAGTATGTCTCGCGCACGCTTCAGGATCTCGGCCTGGCGAGCCGCCGCAACCAGCTGGCCGGCACGCTTTCCGGCGGCTGGAAGCAGCGGCTGGCGCTGGCCGCCTGCATCATGCACGAGCCGAAGCTGCTGCTGCTCGACGAGCCGACGGCGGGCGTCGATCCCAAGGCGCGGCGCGAGTTCTGGGACGAGATCCATCGCCTTGCCGGCGGCGGGCTGACCGTGCTCGTCTCCACCCACTACATGGACGAAGCCGAGCGCTGCCACCGCATCAGCTACATCTCCTACGGCAAGATGCTCGCCACCGGCACCGTGGACGAGGTGGTGAAGAATGCCGGGCTGACCACTTTCGTCTTGCAGGGGCCGCGGCTCGACCAGGTGGCCGAGGCATTGCAGGGCAGGCCCGGCGTCGACCAGGTGGCGCCGTTCGGCGCGACGCTGCATGTCGTCGGCTCCGACAAGGCGGCGCTCGAAAAGGCGCTGGCCGACGTCGAGAAGGAACACAAGGGCGTCACCGTGAAACCAGGTGAGACCAGCCTCGAGGATGTGTTCATCCAGTTCATGGCCGGCTCGAAGGACAATATGGCATGAACGCGGTCTTCTCCTTCGCCAGGCTGGGCGCGCTGCTCGCCAAGGAATTCATCCAGATGCGGCGCGACCGCATCACCTTCGCCATGATGCTGGGGGTGCCGCTGATCCAGCTGGTGCTGTTCGGCTATGCGATCAACAACGACCCGAAGAGCCTGCCGGCCGCGCTGGTGGCGACCAGCAGCGACCCCTACACGCGGGCCATGGTCTCGGCGCTGCAGACCACCGGCTACTACCGATTCGACCATGTCGCGCAAAGTGCCGAGGAAGCCGAGTTCCTGATGGCGCGTGGCGACGTCTCCTTCGTCGTCACCATCCCCGCCGATTTCGCCCGCCGCGTCGAGCGCGGCGACAATCCGCAGATCCTGATCGAGGCCGACGCCACCGACCCGGCGGTCGCCAGCGGCGCGATCTCGACGCTCAGCACCGTGGCCGGCCAGGCGCTGCTCAGGGCGCAGGGCACTGAGGAGACTGCCAAGGAGGCGGCGCGCGGCCAACTCGATGTCGTCGTGCACCGGCGCTACAATCCCGAAGGCATCTCGCAATACAACATCGTGCCCGGCCTGCTTGGCGTCATCCTGCAGATGACGATGGTGATGATGACCTCGATCGCGCTGACGCGCGAGACCGAGCGCGGCACGATGGAAAACCTTCTGGCCATGCCGTCGAGCCCGCTCGAGATCATGATGGGCAAGGTGCTGCCCTACCTGGTGGTGGGCGCGGTGCAGGTGGTGGTGGTGCTGGCGGCGGCGAAGCTTCTGTTTGCCATTCCCTTCATGGGGTCGCTGTCGCTGCTGCTGTCGACCGTGCTGGTGTTCGTGCTGTCGCTGGTGCTGCTCGGCTACACGATCTCGACGATCGCGCGCACGCAGATGCAGGCGCTGCAGCTCACCTTTTTCTTTTTCCTGCCCTCGATCATGCTGTCGGGCTTCATGTTCCCCTATCGCGGCATGCCCGGCTGGGCGCAGACCTTTGGCGAGATCTTCCCGCTGACCCATTTTTTGCGCATCACCCGCGCGGTCATGCTGAAAGGGGCAGAGCTGCCGGCGGTGGCGACGGAGATCGGCTGGCTGGTGGTGTTCGTGGCATTGTTTGCCGGCGTGGCACTGGTGCGGTTCAGGCGGACGCTGGATTAGGCCGGACGCCCCTGACGCAGGGCAGGTCGACACGATTGGCCAAGATCAGTTGCGGCTGGTCATGCGCTCGCAGATGGCGCCGCCGATGGCAGGCAACAGGCCAAAGAGCAACAACTGGGCGGTTCCACCGATGCCAAACGCTCCAGCAAGCAGAAACGCAACCAGCAGCCCGAGTGCCCCGCCCAAGACAAATGGCAGGTAACCTAGCAACAGCTTCTCCCGGCAGTGACCAATTGATGGAAAACGTAACGTGATCGACCCAAAAGGCAAGTGTCCCGCTATGAAGGGCCTCTATGCCGCCGCGATGATTTCCGCATAGGTGCCGAAATCGACATTGCCGCCGGACAGCACCACGGCGACGCATTTGCCGGCAAGGTCGATCTCGCCGGATGAGAGCGCGGCAAACGCGACGCAGCCGCCGGGCTCGACCACGAGCTTGAGATGGGCCATGGCGTCGCGCATCGCCTGGGCGGCCGCCTTGTCGGAGACGGCGATGGCGCCGGCGAGATTCCGGCGGTTGATCTCGAAGGTGATGGCGCCCGGCTCGGCGGTAAGCAGCGCATCGCAAATCGAAGTGCGTCCGGGTTCGTTCGAGACCCGCTCGCCCTTGGCCAGCGAGCGGCGCGTGTCGTCGAAATGTTCGGGTTCGACCGCCCAGACTTGCGTGCTCGGTGAGGCGTCCTTGACGGCCACGGAGATGCCGCTCGACAGGCCGCCGCCACCGCAAGGCACGACGACGGCATCAAGCGCTACACCGAGCACTTTCGCCTGCTTTATCAGCTCCAGGCCGATCGTGCCCTGGCCGGCAATGATGGCCGGATCGTCGAAGGGCGGCACCAGCACCATGCCCTTTTCGATATAGGGGCGAACGACCGTCATGCGGTCGTCCTTATAACGGTCGAACGGCACCACTTCGGCGCCCATCTTGCGGACATTGCCGACTTTCAGCGCCGGCGCATCGGCCGGCATGGCGATCACCGCCTTGACGCCGAACATGGCGGCCGAGGCCGCCACGCCTTGCGCGTGGTTGCCGGAGGAGAAGGCGACGACGCCCCGGCCGCGCTCTTCCTCGCTCAGGCTAGACAGCTTGTTGTAGGCACCGCGGATCTTGAAGGAGCCGGTGCGCTGCAGCGTCTCGGGCTTGAATAGGATGCGGCCGCCATAGCGCTTGTTGAGCTCGGGCGATTCGATCAGCGGCGTTTCGACGATCAGGCCGGAAAGCCGCTCGGCGGCGGCGCGGATGTCGGAGATGCCGGGCAGGGTGAGCATGATGGGCCTCGCGGGATAAGCCCGGTCATGGTGCACGCAAACCGAGGCGTCGCGCCAACGAAAAAATGTGACGGAGACAAGGTTTGCCACGATGGCGGCGGCGGCGGAACTGCTGATCTCCCCCCTCGTGGGGGAGATGGCCGGCAGGCCAGAGGGGGGCGCTGTCCCGCCGACATTGCGCCTGCCGGCAACCCCTCACCCCAGCAGCGTCTTCGTCCTTTTGCTGCCGCCCAGCTTGCGCCAGGAATTGAAGCGGTGGGTGGCGGCGGCGAAGGATATCTTCATCTGCTGGGAAACCGTGTAGCGCGACTTGCCTTCGTCGAACATGCGGTAGCAGCACTCGGCGCCTTCCTCGGTCAGCTTGCCGTCCGGCGTCTTGTTGTGCGGATTGGCCGGGTCGAATTTATCGAGTTGTTCCTCGACAAGACCTTTCAGGCGCTGCAGGTCGGCCTCGATGCTGGCGATGAGATCGAGAACCGGCTTGGCGTCAAAGGCGTGCGGGGGCTTCTTGTCCGTCATGCCGGGCGTCCTTCAATTTCGGTGGTGGTCAGCTATATAGGCAAACATTCGGCAATAATGAAGGGTTTGGCCACGCGGGATCAGCATTCGCGCGCCCGCAGCCCGCGCCGTTGGCAATTGACCTTCGACTGCCAAGATCATAGTTTAGAACAATTCTAAACTAGAGTGATCCCATCATGCTTTCCCGTGTTTTCGGCTTCGGCCGCCGTTCCTTCGATTCGCTTTCGGAGCAGGAGATCCTGGCGCTGGCGATCTCTTCCGAGGAGGATGACGGACGCATCTACCGCGCTTATGCCGATGGCCTGGCGCAGGATTTTCCGCAATCGGCAAAAGTGTTCGAGGCGATGGCCGAGGAAGAGGACGGCCATCGCGATTCGCTCATCGAGCTTCACCGCAAGCGCTTCGGCGAGCGCATCCCGCTGATCCGGCGCGAGCATGTGAAAGGCTATTTCGAGCGCAAGCCCGACTGGCTGGTGAAGCCGCTCGGCATCGAGCATGTGCGGCGGCAGGCCGAGGAAATGGAGCGGCAGGCCTATCGCTTCTACGTCGAGGCGGCCAAGCGCACCACCGACGCCTCGACGCGCAAGCTGCTCAACGACCTCGCTGCGGCCGAGCAGGGCCATGAGAGCTCGGCGCATGAATTGGAGCAGGAGCATGTGCCGGGCACGGTCAAGGAGGAGGAGGCGACGGCCGAGCAGCGCCAGTTCATCCTCACCTATGTGCAGCCGGGGCTGGCCGGGCTGATGGACGGCTCGGTGTCGACGCTGGCGCCGATCTTCGCCGCGGCGTTCGCCACGCACGACACCTGGCAGACGCTCCTGGTCGGCCTCGCCGCCTCGATCGGCGCCGGCATCTCGATGGGTTTCACCGAGGTCGCCTCCGACGACGGTAAGCTGTCGGGGCGCGGCTCACCGCTCAAGCGAGGGTTGACGGTCGGCCTGATGACTTCGCTGGGCGGCCTCGGCCACGCGCTGCCCTATCTGATCCCGCATTTCTGGACGGCCACCGCCGTGGCGGCGGTGGTGGTGTTCTTCGAGCTCTGGGCGATCGCTTTCGTGCAGAACCGCTACATGCAGACCCCGTTCTGGCGCGCCGCCTTCCAGGTGGTGCTGGGCGGCGCGCTGGTGTTCGGGGCGGGCGTGCTGATCGGCAATGCGTAGCTCTTTACCTTCTCCCACAAGGGGAGAAGGGAGAGCCTACCCATTCACCTTGCGGCGCCTCGGCCCTTTCCTTCATCCCGTAGTCGCGCACGACATGGGCAATGCGCAGACGGTAGCCGGCGAAGATTCCGCCGCGCCCCGCCTTTTGCGCCTGCCGGTGCTCCTCGGTGTTGCGCCAGGCTTTCACCGCTTCCTCGTCGCGCCAGAAAGACAGCGACAGCACCCGCTTCGGATCGGTCAGGCTCTGGAAGCGCTCGACCGAGATGAAGCCGTCGATGCTCTCGAGCAGCGGCTTAAGCTCGGCGGCGATGCCGAGATAGGCATCGCGCTTGCCTTCCGCCGGCTCCACCTCGAAGATGACAGCGATCATGCCTCTATCCCTTCCTTGACCGTCACGTCGGTCCTGAAGATCTGCCGCGGACCATGCGGCCCGGACACCAGCTTCAGGAAGAGGCGATCTTCCTTCAAGATGAATTTCTCGCGCCGCGCGAACTCGTAATTTGCCTTGCCCGCCGGGTCGGCGGCAAGCCGCGCGCGGTAGGCCTCGTAGGCCGCGAGGCTCTCGATGTTGTAGGCGGCGTAAGCGGTGGTGGCCGAGCCTTCATGCGGGGCGTAATAGCCGATCAGGTCGGCGCCGCAGCGCGGAATGGCCTGGCCCCAGGCCCGCGCATATTGCTCGAAGGCCGCCTTGCCGAACGGGTCGATCTCGTAGCGGATAAAGCAGGTGATGGTCATGTCGGTCTCCTCGTCCGTTGGTTTTTGACGACGACGGTTCGATCGCGGTCGAAACATCGTCTCCGTCATCGTGCTAGGCATTCTCCTGTCAGGAGTGTTTGCCGCGCTGCTTGAGCCGACCGCAGAATAGTGCTTCCCTGACAAGAATGCTTCGACGAGGATCGAACCATGCGTGAAGGACCCGACATCGCCCGCATCGCCAGCCTGGTCGGCGACCCGGCCCGCGCCAACATGCTGAACGCCCTGATGGGCGGCACCGCGCTGACGGCGTCGGAACTGGCGCTGGAAGCCGGCGTGTCGCTGCCCACCGCTTCCTCGCATCTGTCGAAGCTGATGGATGGCGGCCTGCTGACTTTGGCCAGCCAGGGCCGGCACCGCTATTACGGTCTCGCCGGGGCGCAGGTTGCCGGCATGATCGAGGCGATCATCGGCGTCGCCGAAGCGGTCGGCCCGAAGCGCGTGCGGCCGGGACCGCGCGACGCGGCCATGCGCGTGGCGCGGGTCTGCTACGATCACCTGGCCGGCGAGCAGGCGGTGGCGATGCTCGACCGGCTGCTCGACAGGAAGCTTTTGCTGCGCGACGACAACCAGATCAGGCTCTCGCCATCCGGCGCCTCGCATTTTTCCGCGCTCGGCATCGAGACCGCTGCCAAGGCGCGGCGGCCGGTTTGCCGCGCCTGCCTCGACTGGAGCGTGCGGCGATCGCACCTCGCCGGCACGCTGGGTGCGGCCATCCTCGACAAGATCATCGCCGAGAAATGGGCGAGGCGCGAAAAGGACAGCCGCGCCGTGGCGTTCTCGCCGAAGGGCCGGCAGGAATTCGAGAGGGTGTTCCTGGCGTAGTTCTGCGCAAGCGATACGCTCGCAATATCGGCGCGAGGCGCTCCCCTCTGCCCTGCCGGGCATCTCCCCCTCTAGGCCCTCTAGGGGGGAGATCAGCAGTTCTGGCGCTCCGCTATTCCTGCAAGGTTGGAGATTGGCGAAACCGGCTGAGCGATCAATCTCCCCCTAGGGGGAGATGGCCGGCAGGCCAGAGGGGGGCGCGAAGGATCACGACGTGGGCTTCTTCCGCACAGGCTCACCCCCTTTTCAGTGGCTTCCCCAGCTTGAAGAACTCCTTCCACGGATCGGCCTTCTTCAGCTCGTTCAGCGTCGTCTTATCGCCAAGCGGGAAGGCATTCGGCGCGAGCCCCTTCTTTATCTCCGGCCAGGTCGCCGGCATCGACACTGTCGCGCCCTTCTTGGCGCGCGAGGAATAGGGCGCGACCGTGGTCGAGCCCCTGCCGTTGCGAAGATAGTCGACGAAGATCTTGCCGGTGCGCGCCTTCTTCGACAACGTCGCCGTGTAGCGGTCGGGCGCGGCCTGCTCGAGCGCGCGGGCGAAATCATGCGCGAAATCCTTGACCTCGTCCCACTCCGCCGACGGCTTCAGCGGCACCAGCACGTGGTAGCCCTTGCCGCCCGAGGTCTTGACCAGGTTCGGCAGCGACAGCTCGTCGAGCTGCTTGTGGATGTCGAGCGCCGCCTCGCGCACGCGGCCGACATCGACGCCTTCGTCCGGATCGAGATCGAAGATGATCTGGTCCGGCTTTTCCAGCTCGTCGATCGTCGAGCCCCAGATATGGACCTCGACCACGCCGTACTGGACAAGCGCGGCCAGCCCGTCGAAATCCTTGATGAACAGTATCTCCTCGCCGTCGGTCGGATCCTTCATCCTGGCGATCTTGTCGCTCATGCCGGGCGAGGCGTGTTTTTGGAAGAAGCGCTGGCCGTGGATGCCGTCCGGCGCCCGCACCAGGCTCAGCGGCCGGTTGACGACGAATTCTGCCATGCGCGGCCAGACCAGCGCGTAGTGATCGAGCAGGTCCCGCTTGGAAACCTTTTCGTCGGGCCATAGCAGCTTGTCGGGATGCGAGAGCTTGATCGAGGTCTTCGCCGTTCCGGCCGAGGGTTTCGGCGCGGTCTCTGTACCCGGCTTCGCCCCGGTTTCGACCTTCTTCGGCTGTTCCTGCACGACTTCCTCCGCCGGTTTGTCCTCGCGCAACCCCTGGAACGAGGCGTGGCGGATTATACGGTCGGAAGTCCAGCTGCGGAACTCCACTTCGCCGACAAGTTCCGGCTTGACGAAGGTGAGGCCCTTGCCCTTGGGCACGGCGCCCGAGAACGGCGAGGCCGTCGCCTTGAGGCCGTCGAGCTTCTTCTTCAAATCGGTCATCACCTTGCCGGAAAAGCCGGTGCCGACACGGCCGGCATAGTGCAGCTTGCCGCCTTCGTTGAACCCGACCAGCAGCGAGCGCAGGCCGCGCCCGGTCTTGTCCGAGGGCAGATAGCCGCCGATGACGAATTCCTGGCGCAGCGTGCATTTGGATTTGATCCAGGAGAGCCCCCGCCCGCTGCGGTAGGGCGCGTCGGCGCGTTTCGACACCACGCCTTCCAGGCCCATGCGGCAGACATGCTGCAGCATGACCTTGCCCGGCTCGTGGAAATGGTCGCTGAAGCGCAGCGCCGAATGTTCGGGCTGCTGGCCCAGCAGCTCTGCCAGGGCCTGCTTGCGTTCGACCAAAGGTTCGCGGCGCAGGTCCTTGCCGTCGAGCCGCATCAGGTCGAAGACATAGTAGACGAAGCGGTCGGCGCGGCGGGCCGACAGATCCGCCTGCAGCAAGGGGAAGGACGACACGCCGCTGTCGGCCAAAACCACGATCTCGCCGTCGATGATGGCGTCGCGGCATTTCAGCCTGGCAAGCGCGCCGGTGACCGGACCATCGAATTTGTCCGTCCAGTCGAGACCGGCGCGGGTGAGCAGCCTGACCTCGCTGCCGGCGATCTGCGCCTGCATGCGGTAGCCGTCGAATTTGACTTCGTGAAGCCAGTCCTCGCCGGCGGGCGCATCCTTTTCCAGCGTCGCGAGCTGCGGCTCGATGAATTCGAGACGCTTGCTAGGCCCGGCCTTGGTCTTGGCGGCAGCCGGCCTGTTGGATTGCCAGACTTTCGGCTTCTCGCCCCTGGCGGCCTTGCCTTCGCCCACCTCCTCGATAGTCAGGCCCGACTTCACCGATTTCGGTTTCTCCTCGAGAACGTCCTTGCCGGGCCGGGCGGCGGCATCGTCGGATTTGATCAGCAGCCAGTTGTCGCGCGTCTCGCCCGGGCGGGGCCGCAGCCTGACCAGATGCCAGCGGCCGTTGAGCTTGTGGCCCTCGAGCTCGAAGTCGATATGGCCCTTCTTGATGCCCTTGGCCGGATCGCCATCCGGCGTCCACTTGCCTTCGTCCCAGACGATGACCGAGCCGCCGCCATATTGGCCCTTCGGAATGGTGCCTTCGAAGGACGCGTAGTCGATCGGGTGATCCTCGACATGCACGGCCAGCCGCTTCTCGTGCGGATCGAGGCTCGGGCCGCGCGTCACCGCCCAGCTCCACAAGACGCCGTCATGCTCAAGCCGGAAATCATAGTGGAGCCGCGTGGCGGCATGCTTCTGGACGACGAAGATGCCGCCGCCTTGCTTTTGCCTGCCGACCTTGCCGGCCGGCTCGGCGGTCTTCTTGAAATCGCGCTTGGCGTGATACTGCTCGAGGCCGGCCATGCCGCCACCCTCCTATGCGGATTTGCGTTTTGGCGCGGCCTTGCTCTTGCTTTTCCCGGCCGCCGCTTTCGCTGTGGCCTTGCCGGCTTTGCCGCCGCCGCCTTCCGCGTTCAGGCTCTTCTTCAACGCATCGAACAGGTTGACCACGTTGGACGGCTTTGGCTGCGCCTTGGCCTTGGGCGCCGTCTTGCCCGCCTTCTTGGCGCGGATCAGCTCGAGCAGCGCCTCCTCGTAGCGGTCGTCGAATTTCGACGGGTCGAACTTCGTCTTCTTGCCGTCGATGATGTGCTGGGCCAAGTCGATCATCTCCTTGTCGGTCTTCGCCGCTGCGATGTCCTCGAACACCGTCGCCGGCCGGCGCACCGTGTCGTCGTAGCGCAAGGTGGTCAGCACCATGCCCTTGCCGAGCGGCTCGATCGCCACCGGGCGCTCGCGCCGATAAAGCACGATGCGCGCAAGCCCTGCCATCTTCCTGGCCGCCATCGCGTCGCGGATGACGGCGAAGGCTTCTTGCGACACCTCGTCCGCCGGGGAAACATAGTAGGGCGTGTCGAGGTAGATCTGCTCGATCGAGGATTTCTCGACGAAGCCGTCGAGGCTCATCGTGTGCGAGGATTCGATCTGCACCGCCTCGATCTCGTCCTCCTCGATATGGACGAAGTCGCCGTCGCTCACCTCATAGCCCTTGATCTCGTCGCCCTCCTCAAGCGGCTTGCCGGTGCCCGCATCGACATAGATGCGCTTGACGGTGTTGCCGGTCTTGCGGTTGAGGATGCGGAAAGCGACCTTCTCGGCATGGGTCACGACGTTGGTGAGCTCGATGGCGCATGTGACCAGCGACAGTTTGAGATAGCCCTTCCAAGCCGGGCGTGGTGCCATTGCGAACTCCTGCGCGATGCGGTTTCAATCGCAACGGACAGGGGTTCGCTTGGGTTCCGGGAGGGCTGGCCACGCAGCCTGCTATTCGGCGGCCTGCAGGTTGACCTTGCTCTCGGCGATCTCGGTGAGCTTGCGGTCCGTCGCCTCTTCTTCCTTGAGGTTCTTGGCCAGCACGTTGGCGCAGTCGCTGCGGCCGAGCTGCCTGGCCCAGGCGATCAGCGTGCCGTAGCGCGTTATCTCATAGTGCTCGACGGCCTGGGCGGAGGCGATCAGCGCGGCGTCCAGAACCTCCTTGTCGTCGACATCGCCGCTGACTTCGTCGGCCTCCGCGAGGATGCCGTCGATGGCCGGGCAATTGACGGTCTTGGCCTTGACGCCGTGCAACTCGAACACTTGCTCGACCCGCTCGATGTGGCCCTTGGTCTGCGCGAGATGCTTCTCGAAGCCGGCCTTCAATTGCGGATCGGTCGCCTTGTCGATCATCTTCGGCAGCGATTTCTCGATCTGCTTCTCGGCATAATAGATGTCGCGCAGCGTGTGGATGAAGAGGTCGTCCAGCGTCTTGATGTCTTTCGAAAAGAAGCCCATGGCGGTTGCCTTTCCATGTTTCGCATTGTCGGGAAGTTGCGCGGCAGGGCAGCCGTCAACTTGGCCGGGTTCGCCCCGGCCTTGCGGGGTCAACGTCCTCTTCCGGGGCAGGTTCCTGCCCGCCCAGGCGCGCGAAAGGAAATTCCCCTGCCACTGGCCGAACGTGAAACAGATGCGCGCGCAAGCGACATCGGAACGAAACATATGTGATGCAAAAGTCACACGAGCCGGAAACGCGACGAAAGGCACCGAAAGACCGCGAATCAGCCGCAATCCAGCCACGAAGCAACGTGTTTCGGACCAGAAATTAACATCACGTTCACGGACTATTCACGCCTCAACGCTATGCTCTCGAACAATTCGGACGGGACATCCGAAAGCGGACAGGGACCAGGTAAAATGAACTTCTGGAATCACATCGCCGGCTACGCCGCCGCCATTCGCGAATTCGTCGCGCCGACCTATCGGCCGGAGCGCTATTACATGCGCGGCCCAGGCCCGGCCTGCGCGCGCCGCGGCAACTCGCTGGGCGTCGGCGCGAACTGATCATGACCCGCGAACGTGCCCGCCACGGCCGCATCTGCAGGCCGGCCGCCGACCAGCGCGCCACCACCTATCGCGCCGAGCGCCTTGTGCTCGCCGCCAACTGGCGTGCGACAACGCCGCGACTTTGACGCCGCCGCCGGCTGGCTTAGTGTCTCCCCTAGGTTAGTGTCCAGGGTCACAAGCAGCCGGGGCCGCCATGACCGACCTGCCCGAACGTCCCACCTTGCCGCGCCAGGCCTATGACGCCCGCCAGCCGCTGATCGTCTTCGACGGCGTTTGCGTGTTCTGCTCGGGCTTTGTCCAGCTCATCCTCAAGCTCGACCGGAAACAACGTTTCCGCTTTGCTACGGCGCAGTCGCCGCTCGGCGAGGCGCTGTTTCGCGAGCACGGCCTGCCGACCGACGACTACGACAGCAACCTCGCCATCATCGAGGGCGCGGCCTTCACGAAGCTCGACAGCTTCGTCGCGGTCATGGCCGCGCTCGGCTGGCCATGGCGCGCCGCGAAGGCGCTGCTCATCCTGCCGCGGCCGCTGCGCGACTGGCTCTACGACCGCGTTGCCAAGAACCGCTACGCGCTGTTCGGCCGGAAAGACAGTTGCGCGATACCTTCGGCCGAGTTGCGGGAGCGATTGATCGGCTGACGGCGGTTACGGAGGCTTGGGGGCAAGGCATGAAGCTTCTCATCGTCGGCGGCTACGGCACCTTCGGCGGACGCATCGTCCAATTGCTGGAGAACCAGCCGCGCCTCGAGCTCATCGTCGCCGGCCGGTCGCTCGCCAGGGCCGAGGCTTACTGCAAAGGCCGGGGCGCGACCAAGGCCAGGCTCGTGCCGGCGGCATTCGACCGCGGCGGCGACCTTGGCGTGCAACTCGCCGGCATGTTTTCCGACATCGTCGTCGACGCCAGCGGTCCGTTCCAGGCCTATGGCGAGGGGCGCTACCGGCTGGTCGAAGCCTGTATCGGTGCGCGTACCCATTATCTCGATCTTGCCGACGGTTCGGACTTCGTCGCCGGGGTATCCACTTTCGACGCGGCGGCCAAGGCAGCCGGCGTGATGGTGCTCTCCGGCGTGTCGAGCTTTCCGGTGCTGACGGCGGCGGTCGTGCGGCGCCTTTCGGCCGGCATGGCGCGTGTAGACGGCATCCGCGGCGGCATCGCGCCGTCGCCCTTCGCCGGCGTCGGCGAGAACGTCATCCGCGCCATTGCAAGCTATGCCGGCCGGCCGGTGCGGCTTTTGCGCGACGGCAGGCAGACCGAAGGCTACCCGCTCACCGAGCAGATGCGCTATACGATCGCGCCGCCCGGGCGCGTGCCGGTGAGAAACACGCTGTTATCGCTGGTCGACGTGCCGGATTTGCGCGCGCTGCAGGCATTGTGGCCGGAAGCGAAGACGATCTGGATGGGCGCCGGCCCGGTACCCGAGGTGCTGCACCGGGCGCTGATCGGCCTTGCCTGGCTGGTCCGCGCCGGCTTGGTGCGGTCGCTGTCGCCGCTGGCGCCGCTGATGCATTGGGCGACCAACCGGCTGTCTTGGGGCGAGCATCGCGGCGGCATGTTCGTCGAGGTCGATGGCGTGGACGCAGAGGGCAGACCAAACAAACGATCCTGGCACCTGTTGGCCGAGGGCGATGACGGGCCGCTGATCCCGTCCATGGCGATCGAGGCGATCGTCCGCAAGGCGCTCGACGGCCGCATGCCCGGGCCGGGCGCGCGGGCGGCGGTGCGAGACGTCGAGCTGGATGATTATGAGGCGCTCTTTGCCGGCAAGACAATCCACACCGGCGTCAGGGACGACACCGGCCAGGGGAAGGCGCTCTATCCCGGCCTGCTCGGCGATGCCTGGACGAGGCTACCGGCTGAAGTCCGTGCGATGCATGAGGGAGCGGCGATGGCGGATGGACGCGCCAGCATCGAACGCGGCGGCGGCATGCTTAGCCGGCTTGCTGCGCGCATGGCCGGCTTCCCGCCTGGCGCGGCCGATGTCCCCGTCAAGGTGCGTTTCGTTACCGACGGGCAAGGCGAGACCTGGACGCGGACTTTCGCAAAGCATGGTTTTTCGAGCCGGCAGTTCGCGGGGCGTGGCGGCTCGGAGCGGCTGCTTTGCGAGCGTTTCGGCCCGCTCGTCTTCGCCATGGCGCTGGTTCCCGGCGAGAACCGCCTGTCGCTCGTGCTGCGCCGCTGGAGTTTTCTCGGCCTGCCATTGCCGATGTGGCTTTGCCCGCGCTCGAACGCATATGAAACCGTCGAGGACGGCCGCTTCCGCTTCCATGTCGAGATATCGCATCCGGCGACTGGGCTGATCGTGCGCTACCGCGGCTGGCTCGAACCGTCGCACGGTTCGAGCACGGTGGGTTCGTCGGCCGTCTCGCCCAGTTCGCGGCAGCCGGCGGCCGTGCACAGCGTCCAACCCTTCCCGGTGGCGCCGGACGCTGCGAGCACCAGGCGCGGTTGGGGTCCGATCCGTGGCGCATAGACCCACCAGCCGCTGCGCAGCACCGAGCCCTCCGGCGGCTCCATGCCGGCGCCGGAGCCCTTGACCCGCGCCTCGACGACCTGCAGCCCGGCCGGCGACACTTTCCAATCCTCCTGCCAGCGCGTCCGTTCCACCGAATGCGTCCAAGACAGCGTGAAGGCGGCGACGGCAAGCGTCACCGTCTTGCCGGCGGCGAGGACACACAGGCTCATGTGGTCCCGGCCGTGGACAGCCGGCGGGCGCGCCACCAGTGCCAGCCGATCCAGACCAGCGCCAGCGCCCAGCCGGTCTCGTCGGTGAGCGGCAATGCGGCCACCAGCAGCAGGCCGGCGCAGAACGCGACGAGACGCTCCCACCAGGCCACGCGGCGGGCGAGGAAGCCGACGGCGGCGGCGCCCCAGAGCACGATGCCCATGCAGGCTTTGACGACGATATAGCCGACCTCGACGGGATAGCCGAACGACGCCGCGATCGGGCCGGCGTCCTGCAGCATCAGGGCCGGCGTGTAGACGGCCATGAACGGCACGACGAAGCCGGCAATGGCGAGCTTGGTCGCCTGGATGCCGATCTTGAGGCCGCTTTCCTTGGCCATCGGTGCTGCGGCAAAGGCGGCGAGCGCCACTGGCGGGGTCAGGTCCGCCATGATGCCGAAATAGAAGACGAACATGTGGCTGACCACCAGCGGCACGCCCAGCGACAGCAGCGCCGGGCCGGCAAGCGAGGAGGTGATGATGTAGTTCGGGATGGTCGGAATGCCCATGCCGAGAACCAGGCAGGTGAGCATCGTCAACACCAGCGACAGGAATAGATTGTTCTGGCCGATCGAGATGATCCAGCCGATGAAGGTGGAGGCGATGCCGGTGAGCGTCAGCGTGCCGATGACGATGCCGACGATGGCGCAGGCGATGCCGACGGGCAGGGCATTCCTCGCTCCTTCGGCGAGCGAATCGACGCAAATGCGCAGCGTCTCGCGCCCGCCCTTGAAGGCGAAGCAGGCAATGACGAGCGCTGCGATGACGAGGCTCAGCACATTGACGCCGAAGCGCATGAAGGATGCCGCCGCAAGACCGAGCGCCAGCCAGAAAACGAGGCGAAAGGCGAACGGCCCGATCAAGGCTGCCAGCGGCGTGCCGAGGATGAGCACGACGGTCAGCGCGAGGCCCATCGTGCCGGCGAAGATCGGCGTGTAGCCGGCAAACAGCAGATAGACCAGCACCGCGAGCGGCAGCACAAGCGGCCAGTGCTTCCTCACCGCTTCCCAGGGATTGGGCAGCTCCGCCTTGGCCATGCCGTGCAGCCCGGCCTTGCCGGCTTCCAGATGCACCTGCCAGAAGCAGGCGCCGAAATAGAGCAGCGCCGGGATGATCGCCGCCTTGACCACCTCGGCGTAAGGGATGTTCAGCGTCTCGGCCATGATGAAGGCGACGGCTCCCATCACCGGCGGCATGATCTGGCCGCCCATCGAGGAGGTCGCCTCGACCGCGCCGGCGAAGGCGGAGCGGAAACCGAAGCGCTTCATCAGCGGGATGGTGAACTGGCCGCTGGCGACGACATTGGCGACGCCCGAACCGGAGATGGTGCCCATCAGCGCCGAGGACAGTACGCAGACCTGGGCCGGGCCGCCGCGCCACGAGCCGACGAGGCCGAGCGCGAAATCGTTGAACAGCGCGATCATGCCCGCCCGTTCGAGGAAGGCGGCAAAGACGACGAAGATGAAGATATAGGCGGCCGAGACATAGACCGGCGTGCCGTATATGCCTTCGGTGCCAAAGGCGAAGGTGTCGACAAGCTGCGCGAAATCATAGCCGCGATGGATGAAGGGCGGCGGCAAATGATTGCCGACGAAGCAATAGGCGAGGAAGATGAAGGCGATGACCGCCAGCGGCAGGCCCATCAGCCGCCGCGCCGCCTCGAAGACCAGCACCACCAGCAGCGTGCCGACGATCAGGTCCGGCGTGGTGAGGAAGCCGGAGCGGCGGATGAGGTCGGCATAGAAGACCCAGTTGTAGAGGCCGGTCGCGAATCCCAGCACGCCGAGCGTCCAGAACACGGCTTTCGCGGCGGCGCTCCTGGCACGCAGATTGGCGATCAGGCCGAAACCGAGCAGCAGCAGGAAGCCGACATGCATGGCGCGCACCACCTGGCTGGGCAGGCTGCCATAGGCGGCGATGTAGATCTGGAAGACCGAAAAGGCGACCGCGATGAGGAAGGCCGCCTTGCCGGCGAGGCCTTCGCCAAAACCGGGCGGCAGACCTTCGACCTGTTCCTCGGCGGTGGGGGAAAGAACGATGGGGGTATCGGTCATTGGCGGATTCCTGGCGGGCAATACCGTCTCGGATGAGAAGAGAGAAACCGGGTATGGCGCTCCCCCTCACCCAGCCTCCGCTTCGCTCGGCTGACCTCTCCCGAGGGGAGAGGAGGCGGTCGGCGTTGGGCGCCAGTCTCTTCTCCCCGACGGGGAGAAGGTGGCCGCGAAGCGGCCGGATGAGGGGGCTGGCGCTGCGCTATGTGATAGCCCTTGCTCGATGGAGGAAGCCTACTTCAGCAGCCCTTTTTCCCTGTAATATTTCTCCGCGCCGGGATGCAGCGCCACTGGCATGCCGTCCAGCGCCTTGGCCGGATCGATCGCCTTGGCGGCGGCATGGGCGGCCACCAGCTGGTCGAGATGCTCGAACAGCAGCTTGGTCATCTGATAGGCGGTCTCGTCGGAGACGTCGGCGCGGGTAATCAGGAAATTGCCGACCGCGGCGGTCGCGACATCCTGCGTCTGGCCTTCATAGGTGCCTTTCGGGATAACCACGGAAAGATAGGGCGCGCCGATCTTGGCGACGTCCTCGGCAGGTACGGCGACGACGTTGATGGGAACCGAGGTGGCGAGATCGCGGATGGAAGCGACGCCGAGGCCGGCCGACTGCAAGGTGGCGTCGAGCTGGCGGTTCTTGATCAGCTCGACCGACTCGGCGAAGGGCAGGTATTCGACCCGTCCGAGATCCTCGTATTTGAGACCGGCGGCGGCGAAGATGGCGCGCGCGTTGAGCTCGGTGCCGGAGGCGGGCGCGCCGACCGACAGGCTCTTGCCCTTGAGGTCGGCGAGCGTCTTGATGCCGGATTCCTGGCTGGCGACGATCTGGATGTAATTGGGATAGATCGCGGCAATGCCGCGCAGCTTGTCGAGCTTGCCCGGGAAGCCGGCCTCCGTGTTGCCTTCGGCGGCCATCTTGACCGAATCGCCGAGCGCAAAGGCGATCTCGCCCTTGCCCTGCTGCAGCAGGTTGAGGTTCTCGACCGAAGCCTTGGTCGCCTGAACCTGGGTGCGGGCGCCTTCGATGCCCTTGCCGTAAATCTCGGACAGAGCGACCCCGAGCGGATAGTAGACGCCCGACGTGCCGCCGGTGAGCACATTGATGAATTCCTGCGCCCCGGCCGATACGGCGCCAAGGCCGAGCGACAAGGCCAGCGCGCCGGCGGCAATGGACTTGGTCCTGAAATTGAACATCGCGATTTCCTCCCTGAAATGCCGGCCCGCAATCCGCCCCTCCTGGCGAGCCCGCGACGAGTTTAGACGGCGGAAGGCAAATGCCAACCCGCAATTGCGTGCGTTAGACCAATGGTTGAGCGATGGCGAAAGGCGACGGCTTGCGCTTGATGGCTTTGGGGGCGAAAGATTTTCAAGACGCCTGTCGAAATCGGTCGATGCCGCACGACATAGGTCGGCACGCGACGATGCGGCCTTCAAGAAAACGGGAGAACATCCATGCGTTACATGCTTTTGATCTACAATGACGAGGCCGCGATGGCGAACGTGCCGAAGGAGCAGACCCAGCAGGTGCTCGCGGCCTATGGCGCCTATACCGAGGCGCTGAAGAAATCTGGCGCGTACATCGCCGGCGAGCGGCTGCGCCCGACGCAGGCGGCCACCGCGGTGCGGATGGCGAACGGCAAGACCAACGTGCTCGACGGCCCCTATGCCGACACCAAGGAGCAACTGGCCGGCTTCTATATGATCGAGGCGGCCGACATCGACACGGCCATCGAATGGGCCGCGCGCTGCCCCGCGTCCAGCACCGGCACAGTCGAGCTGCGGCCGATCTGGGAAATGGCCGAATACGTAGCCGCCGCATAGCGACCTCATGATGTATGATCGCTCGCAGATCGCGCGGGCGGCCGCCGAAGCGGCCGCCCGGCGCAGCTACGGCAAGCTGGTCGCCTGGCTGGCGGCGCGCACGCGCGACGTCGCCGGCGCCGAGGACGCGCTGGCCGATGCCTTCGCCGCCGCGCTCGAACGCTGGCCGCGAACCGGCGTGCCGGCGCAGCCCGAAGCCTGGCTGCTCGCCGTGGCGCGGCGGCGCGACGTGGACGCCGTGCGGCGGCGTCTGACCGGCGAGGCGGCGCGCGACCACCTGAAGCTGATCGCCGAGGAGATGGAGGCGCGCGTGCGCGGCGAAGACCTGCCCGACGACCGGCTGCGGCTGATGTTCGCCTGCGCCCATCCGGCGATCGAGGCCAGCGTGCGCGCGCCGCTGATCCTGCAGACGATCCTCGGTTTCGACGCCGCGACGATCGCCTCGGCCTTCCTGGTTTCGCTGGCGACGATGGGCCAGCGGCTGGTGCGGGCCAAGGCGCGCATCCGCGAGACCGGGATTCCATTTCGCGTGCCGGAGCAGGCGGAGCTGGGCGAGCGGCTGGGCGCGGTGCTGGAGGCGATCTACGCCACCTTCGCCGAAGGCTGGTCGGATCCGACCGGCACCGACAGCCGGCGGCGCAATCTCGCCGCCGAAGGGATCTGGCTCGGACGGCTGGTCGCCTCGCTGATGCCGGACGAGCCGGAGGCGCTCGGCTTGCTGGCGCTGATGCTGTTCGCCGAGGCGCGCCGCTCGGCAAGGCGCGACCCGCAGGGCGACTTCGTGCCTTTAGCCGAGCAGGACATCGCGCTCTGGGACGACAGCCTGATCGACGAGGCGGAAGCCTTGCTGGTGCGCGCCGCGCAAAGGGGCATCATCGGCCGCTACCAGCTGGAGGCCGCCGTGCAGTCCGCCCATACGGCACGCCGGCGCGGCAGCGGCACCGACTGGGCGGCGATCCGCCAGCTGTATGACGCGCTGCAGGCCGTGGCCGGCTCGCCCGTGGTGGCGATCAACCGCGCGGTGGCGATCGCCGAAACCGAGGGCGCTACGGCCGGCCTGGCGGCGCTTTACGTGCTGGGCGACGACAAGCGGCTGCAGGACTACCAGCCCTATTGGGCCGCCCGCGCCGGGCTGTTGGCGAGACTCGGCAACACCAAGCAGGCGGCGGAATCCTATGACCGGGCGATCGGCCTCGAGCGCGACGCCGCGCTGCGGCGTTTCCTGCAGGGCGAGAAGGCGAAGCTTTTCGGGAACTAGTGGCACTGCACAGGGATTTTGACCGGTCGGCTCTGTTTGCGTTGGTGGCATGCGTGGAGATTGCCGAAACGCCATCGCGATCGTCATTCCAGGGCGGAGCAGGAGCGAAGCTCCGTCGCGAAGACCCTGGAATCCATGCCGTTGCCTTCGCCAAGGAATGCAACGGAGCAAAATTCTGCACCGAAGCGGCGCTTCCAAGTCACGGAATGGATTCTATGGTCTGCGCGCGTCGCTGCGCTCCTTGCTCCGCCATAGAATGACGAGGTTGGGGCGGCTTCAACCAATCCCCGGCGGTTTGTGCTGGTTTCACGGAAATGAACGGAAAATCTTGCACCAAGACAAACGACAACCTTTCAAAATCCCTGTGTCGGAGAACTAGAGCAATTGCTGGAATAGCCTAATTCTTCCAGTTCCGTGAAATCGGCGCGAACGCTGGGGATTGTCCGAAGCCTCCCAGCCTCGTCATTCCAGGGCGGAGCAGCCGCGAAGCGGCGTCGCGGAGACCCTCGAATCCTGTGACCTGATCGAAGAACGCAACAGGGCACAATCTGCACCGTAGCAGCGCTCGGAAGTCGCGGAATGGATCCTCGGGTCTGCGCGCGTCGCTACGCTCCTTGCTCCGCCCGTGGATGACGACCGTGGGGGCGTTGAAGCGCCTAAGCCCCCAGCCCGTCGAACAGGATGGTCGAGAGATAGCGCTCGGCGAAGGAGGGGATGACGACGACGAGGGTCTTGCCCTTGTTCTCCGGCCGCGAGCCGACGACGATTGCCGCCTGGAGTGCTGCGCCCGACGAGATGCCGACCGGCACGCCCTCGAGACGGGCGACGAGGCGGGCATTGGCGACCGAATCCTCGTTCGAGACCCTGACGACCTCGTCATAGATCGAGGTATCGAGGATTTTCGGCGCGAAGCCGGCGCCAATCCCCTGGATCTTGTGCGGGCCGGGCTGGCCGCCCGACAGAACCGGCGAGGCCTCCGGCTCGACTGCCACGACCTGCAGCGAAGGCTTGCGCTTCTTCAGCACCTGGCCGACGCCGGTGATGGTGCCGCCGGTGCCGATGCCGGCAACGAAGATGTCGACCTCGCCATTGGTGTCGTTCCAGATTTCCTCCGCCGTGGTGCGGCGGTGGATTTCGGGATTGGCGGGATTCTCGAACTGCTGCGGGATGATGGCGTTGGGCAGCGTGGCGGCGAGTTCGTCGGCCTTGGCGATCGCGCCTTTCATGCCTTTCGGGCCTTCGGTCAGCACCAGCTCGGCGCCGAGCAGCGCCAGCATCTTGCGGCGCTCGACCGACATCGTCTCCGGCATGGTGAGGATCAGCTTGTAGCCCTTGGCGGCGGCGGCGAAGGCGAGCGCGATGCCGGTGTTGCCGGAAGTCGGCTCGATCAGCGTGGTCTTGCCGGGCGAAATCTTGCCGGCTTCCTCCAGCGCCTCGATCATGGCGACGCCGATGCGGTCCTTGACGGAGGCGATCGGGTTGAAGAATTCGAGCTTGGCCAGAAGATTGGCGACGATGCCCTTCTCCTTGGCGAACTTGTCCAGCCTGACCAGCGGCGTGTCGCCAATCGTCTCCGTGATCGAGTTGAAGACGCGGCCGCGGCCGGGCACGCGCGCGGAGGTGACGGGCTTGTTCATTGGTTTCGCTCCCAAGGCAATGGCACAGGCGAACAGAATAAGGCTTTCAGCCGCGCAAGATAGGCTGAGGCTGGAAAATATCCGAGTGGGGCGGTTGCTCAAAAGCACCCGCGGCCGGAAATGCATTTTCCGCCACGCCGGGTTTCAGGAATAGTTTGGCCGAATCCGGGATCGGTTGAGATCGGAACCTATTGACGCGCCGCTATGGCGGCAGCCGCGCCCATCATGAAGCCGGCGGCGGTGCGGTTCAGCACCTTCAGCGCGCGCGGCGATTTCAGGAACCAGCGCGCCTTGGCGGCCAAAGCCAGATAAGGCACCAGCACCACGAACAGAACCGCCACGGTGAGCATCGCAAGGATGGCGTAGTCGGCAAGCGTGATGGTCTTGAGGTCGACGATGGTCGGCGTGATGGCGAGATAGAAGATCATCGTCTTGGGATTGCCGAGCGTCACCGTCAGCCCGGCGATGAAGCTCGACACCAGCCCGCCCTTGGCCTTCCGCGCCTCGATGTTTTCGGGCGTGATGCCGCTGGTCCAGAAGCGCCAGGCAAGGAAGGCGAGATATGCAACGCCGGCCCATTTGATGGCGAGGAAGACCATGCCGAAGGTCTGCGCGACGAAGGCGAGCCCGAGCACGACGGCGGTGAGATAGGTGAGGTCGCCGAGCATCAGGCCGAATGACATGGCAAGCGAGGACCGGAAGCCGGAGCCGAGCGCGCGGGCGACAAGCGCCGTAACGCCGGGGCCCGGAATGGCGGCGGCAACGCCGAGCGCGGCGCTGTAAGCGAGAAATCCGGTGAGTGTCATTGGTTCTGGCCTAGCGTATGATTCCCCGAAGGGATCGATGAGGAGCGGGGCTTTTATCATGACGCCCGGCCACTGGTAATTCCCTCGCGGCGGGATTCGTTACGCCAGCTCGACGGAGTGCGCGTTCCCTTGTTGGCAGTCCGAACACTTTGGAGATTGGCCGAAACGGCCCGGCCTCGTCATCCACGGGCGGAGCAAGGAGCGAAGCGACGCGCGCAGACCCGAGGATCCATTCCGTGACCTCGAAGCGTAGCAACGGTGCAGAATTCTGCTCCGCTGCGTTCTATGATCAGGGTCACGGAATGGATTCCAGGGTCTCCGCGACGCCGCTGCGCGGCTGCTACGCCCTGGAATGACGAGGTTGGGAAGGCTTCCGCTAGTTGCCAACGTTTGCGCTGATTTCATAGAAATGAACGGGTAAAGCCTTGTCCATCGACAAACGGCACCTTCTAAAACCCCTATGTCGAACAGCTACCCACCATACGTAATACGCCAAATCGTCCCGTTGCCGTCCTCGGTCATGATCAGCGCGCCGTCCTTGGCGACGGCGACGCCGACCGGCCGGCCCCAGACCGCGTCGTCGGATATGACGAAGCCGGTGGCGAAGTCCTCATATTCGCCGGTCGGCTTGCCATCCTTGAACCTCAGCCGCACCACCTTGTAGCCGGTGCGGACATTGCGGTTCCACGAGCCGTGCAGAGTGACGAAGGCGTCGCCCTTAAAATCGGCCGGGAAGTTGGCGCCATCATAGAAGGCGATGTTGAGCGGCGCCGAATGCGCCTGCACCAGCACATCCGGAACCGTGACCTTGCCGGCGAGATCGGGGCGCGTGCCCTTGTGGCGCGGATCCTCATTGTCGCCGATATAGTACCAGGGCCAGCCATAGAAGGCGCCTTCCTTCACGGCGGTGGCAAATTCGAATGGGGTGTTGTCGCCGAGCTCGTCGCGTTCATTCACCACGCACCAGAGCGCGCCTGTCGCCGGCTGCACGGTCATGCCGGAACAATTGCGCAGGCCGGTGGCGACGGTCCTGCGGTTGTTGCCGTCGGGGTCGAAGGCCAGCACGTCGGCGCGGCCCTGTTCCGGACCCCAGGCCTCGCCGAGCGGCTGCGATTTCGCCCACGCCTCGACACCGCCCTTCGGCTTCGCGCCCATATCCTCGGCGATATTGGAGCCGGAACCGACCGACAGATAGAGCGTCTTGCCGTCGGGCGAGAAGGCGATGTCGCGCGTCCAGTGATGGCTGGCGGGGACTTTGGCAACGACGGTTTCCGGTTTGCCGGACGCCTCCAGGTCACCGTCGCGATACGGGAAGCGGACGACGCTGTTGCTGTTGGCGACATAGACCCATTGCGGCTTGTCGCCCGGCGGGTAGAAGGCGATGCCGTAGGGCCGGGTCAGGCCCTTGGCGAAGATCGATTTCTGCGCGGGCTTGGCGCTGCCTTCCGCGAGGCGATAGACTCGCACCTGGTTCGCCCGGCTGTCGGCGACGAAGAGGTCGCCGTTCGGCGCCACGCGCAAGACGCGGGGACTGTCGACGCCGGAAGCGATCAGCTCGGCTGAAAAGCCGGGCGGAAGCTTCGGCTTTGCGTCCTCGGGGCGCTCGGTGACGCCGCCGCCATTGGACGCGGACTCCGTCATATCGGGTTTCGGCAAATCCTCAGGTTTCAGCAGCCGGCGCACGCCCGGACGGTCGGCTTTCCAGTCCCCGAAAGCTTTTTCGCCGCTGAGCAAGGGCTGATCCGCCTGCTGCGCAAAGGCAGCCGTGGCAAAAACCAGCGCGAGGCCCGCAAGGCCGGCGATCCGCATCATGCTGTCCTCCGTCGTCTGTCAACATGTCCTGTCTCCGGGCGCCTCAAACGATCGGGCGCGCAGAGATAGGACATATTGGGCAAACGATCAAAAAGAGAAGCGTGCGCAAGCCGATTTGACGGAGCGCCGGCCTCAGGTCTCTTCGGCATCCAGATCGTCGTCGAGGCGCTTTTCTAACTCGACGAGATCAGCCGGCAAGGGCAGGCCCATGGCGCGCATTTCCCTTAGCTTCTCGCGCAGCTGCTCCTGGATCTCGTGCTCGTCCTCGGGCTGGTTCACCATCTCCTCGAGCAGCAGGCTGATCTGGGCCTTGAGCGATTCCAGCGCCATGTTTTTCTCCTTTGCACCCTTAGCTGTGTCGAGGTTCAGGTCAGGCCGGCCTCACCTGAATATCGATACACCTAACGAAGCATGCGCGAAATCAGCTGTGCCGTATAGTCGACCATTGGCACGATACGGGCGTAGTTCAGCCGGGTCGGCCCGATGACGCCAAGCGCGCCGATGACGCGGGCGTCCTTGTCGCGATAGGGGGCGACGACCAGCGAGGAGCCGGACAGCGAAAACAGCTTGTTCTCCGAGCCGATGAAGATGCGCACGCCCGGCCCTTCCTCGGCAAGATCAAGCAGCTGCAGCAGTCCGTCCTGGGTTTCCAAATCCTCGAACAGATGGCGAAGCAATTCGATGTCCGCCTGGGCGGTGACGTTTTCCAGGAGGTTGGCGCGGCCGCGCACGATCAGGCGCGCCGGCAGGCCGCTTTCGGCGCCGGCCCAGACCGCGAGGCCTTTCTCGACCAGATCCTGCGACAACGTGTCGAGGGCCGCCCTGGTCTCGTCCTTGATGCGGGCGATTTCCGCGCGCGCCTCGGCCAGTGTTCGGCCACGGATATGGGCGTTGAGGAAATTGGACGCCTCGTGCAGCTGCGACACGGTGGTGCCGGCCGGCAGGTCGACGACGCGGTTCTCGACGTCGCCGTTTTGCGACACCAGCACGGCGAGCGCCTTTGCGGGCTCGAGCTGGATGAATTCGATGTGCTTCAGCGCCACCTCGTGCTTGGAGGCGAGCACGAGGCCGGCGCCGCGCGACATGCCCGACAGCATCTGGCTGGCCTCGGTCAGCATATGCTCCAGCGTCGCGCCCGAGCCGGAGGCGCGCACCTGCGCCTCGATGGTGCGGCGCTCGTCGTCGGAAAGGTCGCCCAGCTCCATGAAAGCGTCGACGAAAAAGCGCAGCCCGGTCTGCGTCGGCAGCCGCCCGGCGGAAATATGCGGCGCGTAGATCAGCCCCAGATGCTCGAGGTCGCTCATCACGTTGCGGATGGTGGCGGGTGACAGCGAGGAGGGCAGGATGCGCGACAGGCTGCGCGAGCCGACCGGCTCGCCGTCGCGCAGGTAGGAATCGACAATCCGCCGGAAGATATCGCGCGAGCGCATGTCGAGTGACTGAAGTACCGGCGACTGCGACGTCGGATCGACTGGTTTGTTCATTCCGGCGAGAAACCTCCTTCCGAAAGATATAGACTTAAGCTACGGCGGCGCAACCCGGTGCCGCGTTTGCGGTCACGCGACCTCGTTTTCCTTTGCGCCATGCTGCGCATACGTCTACAAGCCGGCCACGATTCCGGAAACGACCAGAAAGAAGGCCGAATGCGCCCCTCCAAACGCCAAGCCGACGAAATGCGCGCCATCTCCTTCGAGCGTGGCGTCTCCAAGCACGCCGAAGGCTCGTGCCTGGTGAAGTTCGGCGACACGCATGTCCTGTGCACGGCGAGCCTGGAGGAAAAGGTGCCGGCCTGGATGCGCAATTCCGGCAAGGGCTGGGTGACGGCCGAATACGGCATGCTGCCGCGCTCGACCGGCGAGCGCATGCGGCGCGAAGCCTCCGCCGGCAAGCAGGGCGGCCGCACGCTGGAGATCCAGCGGCTGATCGGCCGCTCGCTGCGCGCCGTGGTCGACCTGCAGGCGCTGGGCGAGCAGCAGATCACCGTCGACTGCGACGTCATCCAGGCCGATGGCGGCACCCGCACGGCCTCGATCACCGGCGGCTGGGTGGCGCTCTACGATTGCCTGCGCTGGATGGAAGCGCGCCAGATGGTGAGCGTCGCCAAGGTGCTGAAGGACCATGTCGCGGCGATTTCGTGCGGCATCCATGACGGCCAGCCGGTCATCGATCTCGATTACCTGGAGGATTCCTCGGCCGGCACCGACGCCAACTTTGTCATGACCGGCAAGGGCGGCATCGTCGAGATCCAGGGCACGGCCGAGGGCGAGCCTTTCTCCGAGGAGCAGTTCGCGGCGCTGATGGGCTTGGCGAAGAAGGGCATTTCGCGGCTGGTGAGCCTGCAGCAGATGGCGGTGGCGTAGGTTTCCAATGCCGAGCCTAGGCCCCCCTCTCTGGCCTGCCGGCCATCTCCCCCTCAAGGGGGGAGATCAGCTGTCACCACGGCTTTCGCCAATCGCCAGCGTTGCGAAATGTGCGGCGGCATCGAAGCTGCCAATCTCCCCCCTTGAGGGGGAGATGCCCGGCAGGGCAGAGAGGGGGGCCTCGTGATACCCTCCGCAATCCTCGAATCCGCCCTCTACGTCACAGACTTGCACGCCGCCGAAGCCTTCTACCGCGACGTCATCGGCCTCGAAGCGCTGGGCAAGGTCGAGGGCCGGCATGTCTTCTTCCGCTGCGGCGACGGCGTATTGCTCCTCTTCAACGCCGAGGCGACGAAAATCCCGCCGGCGCCGGACGCTCGGCTGAAGGTGCCGCCGCATGGCACGGCCGGCGAAGGGCACCTCTGCTTTGCGGCAAACGCCGATGAAATCGCCGCATGGCGCAGGCATCTCGCCGCGAACAACATCGCCATCGAAAGCGATTTCGAATGGCCGCAGGGCGGGCATTCGATCTATATCCGCGACCCGTCCGGCAATTCGATCGAGTTCGCCGAGCCAAGGATCTGGGGTTTCTGATGCACTCGCAATCTTTTCATTCCCTTGGGGAAAAAAAGATCGTCGTTGCCAGCCACAATGAAGGCAAGCTGCGCGAATTCGCCGACCTGATGGCGCCGTTCGGCTTCGAGGCCAAATCGGCCAAGGAATACGGCCTGCCCGAGCCGGACGAGACCGGCACCACCTTCGAGGAGAACGCCTATATCAAGGCATACGCCGCCGCCAAGGCCACCGGCCTGCCGGCGCTTTCCGATGATTCCGGGCTCTGCGTCGACGCGCTCGACGGCGCGCCTGGTGTCTATACCGCCAACTGGGCCGAGAAGCCCGACGGCAGCAGGGATTTCGGCATGGCCATGCAAAAGACGGAAACGGCGCTGCAGGAAGCCGGCGCGACCGATCCCAAAGAGCGCGCCGGCCGCTTCGTCGCCGTCATCTGCCTGGCCTTTCCCGACGGCGAAGCCGAATATTACCGGGGCGAGGCCGAAGGCACGCTGGTGTGGCCGCCGCGCGGCACGCTCGGCTTCGGCTACGATCCGGTGTTCCTGCCCAACGGCTTCGACAGGACTTTTGGCGAGATGAGCGCGCAAGAAAAGCATGGCTGGAAGCCCGGCCAGGCGAGGGCGCTGTCGCACCGCGCCCGCGCCTTTCAGAAATTCGCCGAAGCGCGATTGAATTTGGCCAGCTTGGATTTGGCGCGATCAGGATCCGCATGAGCGCAGTGACCCTACCGCTCGACCGCAGCCCCGGCTTCGGCGTCTATATCCACTGGCCGTTCTGCGCGGCCAAGTGCCCTTATTGCGACTTCAACAGCCATGTCCGCCACCAGCCGGTCGACCAGGAGCGTTTTGCCCGCGCCTTCGAGACGGAGCTCAAGACCATGCGCGACCGCACCGGGCCGCGCGAGGTGACCAGCATTTTTCTCGGCGGCGGCACGCCGTCGCTGATGAAGCCGGAAACGGTGGCCGCCGTCCTGGAGGCCGTGGCGAGGAACTGGACGGTGCCGGCCGGCATCGAGGTGACGCTGGAAGCCAACCCGTCCTCGGTCGAGGCCGAGCGCTTCCGCGGCTACCGCGCAGCCGGCGTCAACCGCGTCTCGCTCGGCGTGCAGGCGCTGAACGACAAGGACCTGCGCTTCCTCGGCCGGCTGCACAATGTCGAGGAGGCGCTGCACGCCATTGGCCTCGCGCGCGAAATATTTCCGCGGCTGTCCTTCGACCTGATCTACGCGCGGCCCGGCCAGACGCCGGATGCATGGGGGGCGGAGCTGGAGCAGGCGATCGGCTATGCCGTCGACCATCTTTCGCTCTATCAGCTGACCATCGAGGAGGGCACGCCCTTCCACGCGCTTTACGCTGCGCGCAAATTCACGCTGCCCGACAACGACCATGCCGCCGATCTCTACGCGCTGACGCAGGAGGTGACGACGGCGCATGGCCTGCCCGCTTATGAGATTTCCAACCACGCGCGGCCGGGCGCGGAAAGCCGGCACAATCTGACCTATTGGCGCTACGGTGAATATGTCGGCGTCGGCCCCGGCGCGCATGGCCGCTTCGTCGAGAACGGCCGCCGTACCGTGACGATCGCGGAAAGAATGCCGGAGACCTGGGCCAATCTGGTCGAGGCCAAAGGCCACGGCGTCACCGGCGGCGAGATCCTGACGCGTTCCGAAGAGGCGGACGAGTTCCTGCTGATGGGCCTGAGGCTTGCCGAAGGCATCGACCTGCAGCGCTACGAGGCGCTCTCGGGGCGCGGCCTGTCGAGCGCGCGGCTTTCGGTGCTGCAGGAAGAAGGCCTGGTGGCGCCGGTCGGCAACGCAAGGCTCCGCGCCACGACCGCCGGCATGATCGTGCTGGATGCCGTGGTGGCGGATTTGGCCAGGTAGCGCAGCAGCCAACTGATTTGTCAGTCTGCGCGATGATGTTAGACATTTGGCTTGCCTAGCCGAATGCCATTTCCATGCATCCAATGGGACCTGCAATGAAGTTCCTGATCCATGAGACGCTGCGAACTTTAAACACGGATGACGTTTTTGAGTTTGGATTGACCGAGATTTCGAAATCCCATGAGCATCCCGACCTCCATGAAGCAGTGACCGTGTTCATCAGAAACCGGAAATCGCAGAAACACAAAACGTCGGGCTTGAGCGAGTTTGACGTCGTGCGCAGCTTCATGACTTATGTTGGGATAAATTTGAGGGCAATCGCAAAAGACGATTCGATAGAATTCGACTTGAACGGACTTACTCTGGATCAGTACATACCGCTTACGAAATCACTACGCGAGATTATGGACGAGTAGCGCTGGTCCCTCCATAGGAATATCTGCTCGCTTTGAAGAACGTGCTTTTCATCTGCAGCCAGAATCGGCTGCGCAGCCCGACTGCCGAGCAGGTGTTTTCCAAACGCCGCGACATCGAGGTCGAATCGGCCGGCACCAATCACGACGCCGACAATCCGTTGACGCATGAGCTGGTCACCTGGGCAGACATCATCTTCGTCATGGAAAAGGCACACCGCGCCAAGCTGCAGAAGAGATTCCGGTCGAGCCTGAAGGGCGCCAGGGTGATCTGCCTCGACATTCCGGACGATTATGAATTCATGGACCCTGGCCTGGTGCGGCTGCTGGAGGCGACGGTCGGAAAGTATCTCTGAGATGTGGCGCTTCCCGCGCGTTCGTCATTCTCGGGCTTGACCCGAGAATCCATTCCGTGACCAACGCGAAGGGCGCTGCGGAACAGAATTCTGCACCGCTGGCGGAACGTCGATGTAACGGCATGGATTCCAGGGTCTGCGCGCGTCGCTTCGCTCCTTGCTTCGCCCTGGAATGACGAGGCGCGAGGTCGCGAAGGTCGCAAACTGCTTTAAGCGTCGTGCTTCTGGCGGTGCTTGCCGCGGTGCTTCTCGCCATGCGCCTCGCCGTGACGGACGGGCTTCTGGTCGGCCTTGTCGCGGCGCGCGCCGGACTCGGCGGCGATGGGATGTGGAGGAATGCCCTCGCGGGCGGTCTTGCTTTCAAGTCGGCTGATAAAAATATCGAAGCGATTGGGCATCGTTCGGTCCTGCCTCCTCCCGGGGAATCAGGGGTTAAATTCGCCGATGTGGGTTTCGTTCCGCACTGTGGCAAAGGCAAGGCGATTTCCTTACGTCGACCTCACGTTTTGCAACGAGGCGTCAGCCATGCGAAACAGACTTGGTTCTTACGCAATTCCGGACGGAAAACCGCGACGCACTTTTCCTGGAATTGCTCGGAATGAGGGGCATTAGGTGACCGGCGACAAACGCAGCTATCTGATCGGGCAGAGCGAGGTCGCGGCGCGGCCGCTTCAGCCGGCGCTTTATCTGGTGGCGACGCCGATCGGCAATCTGGCCGACATCACGCTGCGCGCGCTGGAGACGCTGGCCGCCGCTGACATCGTCGCCTGCGAGGACACGCGCGTCTCGCGCGTGCTGCTCGAACGCTACGGCATCCGCCGCCGCACCACCGCCTATCACGAGCACAATGCGGGCGAGGCCGGGCCGAAGCTGATCGAGGCGCTGGCTGCCGGGCAGAGCGTGGCGCTGATTTCCGACGCCGGCACGCCTTTGGTTTCCGATCCCGGCTACCGGCTGGTCGGCGAGGCGCTGGAGCGCGGCATTCGCGTCGTGCCGATCCCCGGACCTTCGGCTCCGCTTGCGGCGCTCACCGCGTCGGGCCTACCTTCCGATGCCTTCCTGTTCGCCGGCTTCCTGCCGGTGAAGACCGGGCAGCGGCTGACCAAGCTGGAGACGTTCAAGCAGGTGCCGGCGACACTGATTTTCTTCGAATCGCCGCGCCGGCTGGCCGAGACGCTCGGCGCCATGGTCGAGGCGCTGGGCGGCGCGCGGAAAGCCGCCATCGGGCGCGAGCTGACCAAGACGTTCGAGGAGATGCGCACCGGAACGCTTGCCGAGCTGGCAGACTACTATGCGGCGGCCGATACGCCGAAGGGCGAGATCGTTATCTGTGTCGGTCCGCCCGAAGCCTCGGACGAGCAGCCGGCCGACATCGACCGGCTGCTTTTGTCCTTAGCCGCCGAAATGCCAGCTTCGAAGGCGGCGGCGGAAGCCGCGAAGATGACCGGCGCCCAGAAGCAGGCGCTTTACCGCCGGCTGATCGAGCTCAAGGACAGGCCATGATCCCGAAAAGTGGAGGCCGGTTTTTGCATTCGCTGACCTTCGGTTCGGACAAGATCATGGTCAAACAGAAAGGAGCCGGGGATGGCTGAACGCACGGTCGGCCATCGCCGAAAGGCCTATCGACGCGGCCATCGCGGCGAGTGGCTGGCGGCGCTGGCGCTGATGCTGAAAGGCTATCGCATCCTTGCCCGCCGCCACCGCACCAGGCTCGGCGAGATCGACCTCATCGCCCGGCGCGGCGACCTCGTGCTGTTCGTCGAGGTCAAGGCGCGGCGGACATTGATCGAGGCGATGGAAGCGATCGGCCGGGAATCGGAGCGCCGCATCGAGGGCGCCGCGGATTTGTGGCTGTCGCGCCAACCGGATTACGGCCGGCTGTCGATGCGCTTCGACATGGTGGCGGTGCTGCCCTGGCGCTGGCCGGTGCATGTCGAGAACGCGTTCTATGGGCGGAATTGAGCGCCTGCCCAATGGCGATAGGCTGGCGGGACAGCGCCCCCCCTGGCCTGCCGGCTTTCGTCGTTCGAAAAGCCAAGCAATTGGCTTTCGGTCCACTTCGTGGACCACTCCTCAACCCCCACGAGAGGGGAGATCAGATGTCGCCGTCGCTTTCGCCAATCGCCCGCGTTGCAGAGTCGGCGGGGCGCCGAAGCTGCCAATCTCCCCCCTCGTGGGGGAGATGTCCGGCAGGACAGAGGGGGGCGCGAAGGATCGCGGCGTTAAGCGGCCCAGCCGCTCACCCCCAGACCATCAACGCCACCAGCCCGAGCCCGCCCACCGCAAGCCGCCACCAGCCGAACAGCGAATAACCGTTGCGCGAGACGTAATCGAGCAGGAAGCGCACCACGATGAGCGCGGTGACGAAGGCGGCGATGAAGCCGACGGCGATGATCGGCAAATCGGCCGAGGTCAGCACGTTGCGGTTCTTGAAAAGATCGAAGGCGAAGGCGCCGACCATGGTCGGCATGGCGAGGAAAAAGGAGAATTCGGCCGCCGCGCGCTTGTCGACGCCCATCAGCAGCGCGCCGACGATGGTCGAGCCGGAGCGCGAGGTGCCGGGGATCAGCGACAGGCACTGGAACAGGCCGATCTTGAGATAAACGCTCAACGGGAAGTCCTCGACATCGTGGTGGACCGGCTTGAGGTTGATGCGGTCGACGATGAGCAGCACCACGCCGCCGATGATCAGCATGATGCAGATCAGCCGGGGCGATTCGAACAATATGGTCTTGATGAAATCATGCGCGAGCGCGCCGATGACGGCGGCCGGCAGGAAGGCAATCAGGATGCCGACGACGAAATGCCTGGTCTGCGGATCGCTGGGCAGCTTGATCAGCATATTCCAGAGCTTGCTGAAATAGACGCTGAGGATCGCCAGGATCGCGCCGAGCTGGATCAGGATCTCGAAGGCCTTGCCGGTGGAATGGAAACCGAGGAAATGGCCGGCAAGCAGGATATGGCCGGTCGAGGACACCGGGATGAACTCGGTCAGGCCCTCCAGCAGCCCAAGCAGCAGCGCTTCGACGATGGTCTGGCTTTCCATGGCAACCTCTTGGTTCGAATGGCGGCTAGAGCATGATGCCGAAAAGTGTGAAGCGGTTTTCGGACGACATCATGCTCCGAGGCGGAGGAAGGGTTTGCTTGTCATGGGGCGGAAGTGCCCCTATAGGTCGCAACACCATGACAGCCCCGGGAATCGGGCGGCCAAGACTTACCGGCGCCTTTAGCGATTCGCCAGTGCGCCCTATCATCGCGGAACCATGCTGACGCTTTTCCACCATCCCATGTTCGCCACCTGCCGCTTCGTGCGCCTCGCCTTCGGCGAGTATGGCGAGGAGCTGGCGCTGATCGAGGAAAAGCCGTGGACCAGGCGCAAGGAATTCCTGGCGCTGAACCCGGCCGGCACGCTGCCGATCCTGCTTGCCGAAGGCGATGTGCCGATCGTCGGCGCCATGGTGATCGCCGAATACCTCGACGAGACGCGCGGCGTCTTGAAGCGCGACAGGCGGCTGTTCGCCGAGGATCCGATGCAGCGCGCCGAAATCCGCCGGCTGACCGACTGGTATCTGGCGAAGGCCGAAAGCGAAGTGACGCGGCATCTGGTACGGGAGCGCGTGCTGAAGCCGGTCATGCCGGAAACCGCCGGCGGCGGCTCGCCGGACTCGGCCGCCATCCGCGCCGCGCGCGCCAACATCCGCCAGCACATGAAATACACCAACTGGCTGGCCGGCACGCGCCATTGGCTGGCCGGCAACAAGGTGACCTATGCCGACCTTGCGGCGGCCGCGACGCTTTCGGTGCTCGATTATCTGGGCGAGATCGATTGGCGCGAGCATGGCGCCGCGCGCGAATGGTACACGCGGGTGAAATCGCGGCCGTCGTTCCGGCCGCTGCTCTCCGACCGGGTGCGCGGCCTGTCGCCGGTATCGCATTATGCGGACCTCGACTTCTGAAACCTTACGCGCGCTGATCGAGGCGGAGGCGCGCCGCGCCGGCTTCGAGGCAGTCGCAGTGACCCGGCCGGACGCGATCCCGCTGGCGCCCGCGCGCTTGGCCGAATTCGTCTCCGACGGCTTCCACGGCTCGATGGAGTGGATCGCCGAGACTGTTCAGCGCCGCGCCGAACCTTCGACGCTGTGGCCGGAGGTGCGCTCGATCATCGTTCTCGCCATGAATTACGGCCCGGACCATGATCCGCGCGCCATCCTCGAAAAGCGCGACCGCGGCGCGATCTCGGTCTATGCGCAAAACCGCGACTATCACGACGTGATGAAAGGCCGGCTGAAGGAGATCGCCGGCAAGATCGTGGCAAAGGCCGGCGGCGACGTGAAGGTGTTTGTCGATACGGCACCCGTGATGGAAAAGCCTCTTGCCGAAGCGGCGGGGCTCGGCTGGCAAGGCAAGCACACCAACCTGGTCAGCCGCGCGCATGGCTCGTGGCTATTCCTCGGCACGATCTTCACCACGGCCAAGCTGGAGCCGGACCAGGCGGAGATCGACCATTGCGGCTCCTGCCGCGCTTGTCTCGACGTCTGCCCGACCGATGCATTTCCCGCGCCCTACCGGCTCGATGCGCGGCGCTGCATTTCTTACCTGACCATCGAGAACAAGGGGCCGATCCCGCGCGAGTTCCGCGACAAGATCGGCAACCGCATCTATGGCTGCGACGATTGCCTGGCCGCCTGCCCGTGGAACAAGTTCGCCAGCGCGGCGTCCGAGGCGAAGCTGGCCGCGCGCGCCGATCTGCGCGAGCCGTCGCTTTCGGAGCTGCTCGCGCTCGACGACGCGGCGTTCCGCGCTTTCTTCTCGGGCTCGCCGATCAAGCGCATCGGCCGCGACCGCTTTGTCCGCAATGTGCTGATTGCCGCCGGCAATTCGGACGACGCTTCGCTAACGCCCATTGTGCGTCGCCTGCTGGGCGACGCCTCGCCGCTGGTGCGGGGTGCGGCAATCTGGGCCCTGTCGCGACTGCTCTCCGATCGCGAATTTGGCGAGCTTGCCGCAACCGCATCGAAAACCGAGACGGATGCAATGGTCCGCGAGGAATGGCTGGCGGCGCAGGCACATCCGGCGAAGGCCGATTGATGGGGGTTCATCGATGAGCGAAAGACGCTTCTTCATCTTCGGCGCCGGCTATTCCGGCAAGGCTTTCGCGCGGGCCAACGCGCAACCTGCCCCGATATCCGGCACGACCCGGGCGCCGGAAAAGTTCGACGCGCTGCGGTCGGCCGGCATTGAGCCGCTGCAATTCGACGGCGCGCTCTCGCCCGAGCTGGGTGAGGTGCTTGCAAAGACCACGCATCTCATCGTCTCGGTCGCTCCCGACGAGGCCGGCGACCCGGTGCTCAACGCCGCCGGCGAGACGATCCGGGCAAAAATGCCGGCATTGGAGTGGATCGGCTATCTCTCGACCGTCGGCGTCTATGGCGACCATGGCGGCGCCTGGGTGGACGAGACCAGCGCTTGCCGGCCGGTGTCGAAGCGCTCGACGATGCGGGTGGCGGCCGAACAGGAATGGCTGAAGCTTGGCCGGGAGACCGAAAAACCGGTGGCGATCCTGCGGCTTTCCGGGATCTACGGGCCGGGCCGCAACGCGCTGGCCAATCTCGAGGACGGCACCGCAAGGCGGCTGGTCAAGCCGGGACAGGTGTTCAACCGCATCCATTGCGACGACATCGCCGGGGCGCTCTGGCTTCTGGCGGAAAACAATCTCGGTGGCATCTTCAACGTCACCGACGACGAGCCGGCGTCGCCGCAGGACGTCGTCGCTTACGCCGCCGGGCTGATGGGGGTCGAGCCGCCACCCGAAATTCCCTTCGGGACCGCCCAACTTTCGCCCATGGCGCGGTCTTTCTATGGCGAGAACAAGCGCGTCGCGAATCAGGCGATCAAGGCGGCGGGCTACCGCTTCCGGTTTCCCAACTACCGGGTGGCGCTGGAGCGGATGTGGACCGAGGGCAACTGGCGGGACGGAGAGCCGCGCAGCCCGATGCGAGGATGATGCCGAAAGGGTGAAGGACGATCATCTTCACTGCTTTGATCGCTGCGGGACGCGCGGCGTGGTATGATTCGTTCCTGATCGGGTCGCTTGAACGCGCGGCAAACGGATAGACTGGAGAGGGACCCAGCCTGATGAATTTGCGATCGCTTCCTGACCGCAAGCCGTTCCTGACCGCCGCCCTGGCGCTGGTGGCCCTGGCCGCGGTGGCGGCTGTCGCTATTTCGGCCGAACCCCATGCCAAGGAGTTGTTCGGCGCCCGAAAACTGCCGGCCGTGGCGCCCGCGCAATCCTTTGGCTTCTACTCGAAAGGCTGCTTCACCGGCGGCGTCGCGCTGCCGATGGACGGCCCGACCTGGGAAGTGATGCGCCCGTCGCGCAACCGGCGCTGGGGCCACCCGGCGATGATCGCGCTGATCGAGAAGCTCGCGCGCGATGCCCAGGCGGATGGCTGGCCGGGGCTTCTGGTCGGCGACGTCTCGCAGCCGCGCGGCGGACCGATGATGACCGGCCACGCCTCGCACCAGATCGGGCTCGACGCCGATATCTGGCTGACGCCGATGCCAAAGCGGCCGCTGACCATGGCGCAGCGCGAGACCATGAGCGCGACGCTGATGGTCGACGAAAAAACGCATCTGGTGAAGGACGCGCTGTGGACGCCGGCGCATACGCGGCTTTTGAAGCGCGCGGCGAGCTATCCTGAGGTCGAGCGCATCCTGGTCAATCCCGGCATCAAGAAGAAACTCTGCGACACCGTCACCGGCGACCGCTCCTGGCTGCGCAAGATCCGGCCGTTCTGGGGCCACGACTATCATTTCCATATGCGCATCGGCTGTCAGCCGGGCTCGCCCTTCTGCAAGGGGCAAGAGACGACGCCGGACGACGATGGCTGCGGCAAGCCGCTGGCCTGGTGGTTCACCGAGGAGCCGTGGCGGCCGAACAAGAATCCGGATGCGCCCAAGGCGCGCGACCTGATGACGATGGCCAACCTGCCCAAGCAATGCCAGGACGTGGTCAATGCGCCGGACGCGCCCTCGCTGGAGGCCGTGACCTATCATGGCGGCGGCGATGCCGCGGTGGCCGTGGCCGAACCGCAGCCGACCGAGCCGGCGGAAACGATCTCCAGCGGCAACGCCGCGATCCCGGCGGCGGCAAGCGCTTTCGCGCCGACGCCAAAGATCGGCATCCCGTTGCCAAGGCCAAGGCCGGGGAACTAGTGGCACTGCACAGGGGATTTTGACGGGTCGGCTCTGTTTGCGTTGGCAGGCGGCATGCGTTGGAGATTGGCCGAAACGCCCATCGCGATCGTCATTCCAGGGCGGAGCAGGAGCGAAGCTCCGTCGCGAAGACCCTGGAATCCATGCCGTTACCTTCGCCCAGGAATGCAACAGAGCAAAATTCTGCACCGTGGCGGCGCTTCCAAGTCACGGAATGGATTCTATGGTCTGCGCCGCGTCGCTTCGCTCCTTGCTCCGCCATAGAATGACGAGGTTGGGGCGGCTTCAACCAATCTCCGGCGTTTGCGCTGATTTCACGGACATGAACGGAAATCTTGCACCAAGACAAACCGCCTTCCAAATCCCTGTGTCGGGGAACTAACGCGTTTCACCGTTTCACGAAGCGGCGAAACGCCCTATCTCTTCGCTTTGACGCAATTCCGGACGGAAAGCTACGGCGCGGGCGCCGAGCCTAACCGCTCACACTTTTCCTGGAATTGCGCTAAGGCGCAAGCGGGCTTCCCCTTTGCGGGGTCATGCGCTAGTCAATCGATTGAAACGGCGCAGCGGCGCCGCAGCGAGGACGATCAAGAGCATGGCAGGCGAAGACGAGAAGGGACTGCGGTTTCCGGTCCTGATCGGCGACATTGGCGGCACCAATGCGCGCTTCTCGATCGTGCTCGACGCCAATTCGGAGGCCACCGAGCCGCAGATCGTCCAGACGGCGAATTTCAAGACCATCGACGAGGCGATCCAGGCGGCGGTGCTCGACCGCTCGTCCGTCCAGCCGAACTCGGCGGTGCTGGCGGTCGCCGGGCCGGTCGATGGCGACGAGATCCCGCTCACCAACTGCCCCTGGGTCGTGAGGCCCCGGCAGATGCTTGCCAATCTGGGCTTGGGCGAGGTGGTCGTGCTCAACGATTTCGAGGCGCAGGCGCTGGCCGTGGTGGCGCTCGGCGAAGAGCACATGGAAAAGATCGGCGGCGGCACCCCGGAACCCAATGCGAGCCGGGTCGTGCTCGGTCCCGGAACGGGTCTCGGCGTCGCCGGGCTGATTTATGCGCTCGACCATTGGATACCGGTGCCGGGCGAGGGCGGGCATATGGATATCGGCCCGCGCACGCCGCGCGACTTCGAAGTATTCCCGCATATCGACAAGCTCGAGGGCCGCATATCCGGCGAGCAGATCCTGTGCGGACGTGGGCTCGTCAACGTCTACCGCGCCGTGGCCAGGACGGACGGCAAGCCGACTCCCTTGACCTCGCCGGCCGAGGTCACCGCGGCGGCGCTTTCGAAGTCCGATCCGGTGGCCGAAGAGGCGCTGGCGCTGTTCGTCACCTGCCTTGGCCGCACCGCGGGCGACCTGGCGCTGGTGTTCATGGGCCGCGGCGGCGTGTTCCTGACCGGCGGCATCGCGCAAAAAATCGTGCCGGCGCTCAAAGCGGGCAATTTCCGCGCCGCCTTCGAGGACAAGGCGCCGCACCGCGCGCTGATGCGCGAAATGCCGGTCTACGTCATAACCCATCCGCTGGCGGCGCTGCTCGGGCTTGCCGCCTATGCCAGGACGCCTTCGCTGTTCGGCGTGCGGACGGCGGGGCGGCACTGGCGGGCGTGATCGCGCCGGCGCTCGGGACGGCGCGACGAAGTTTCGCCATAGGCAAGCCGTAGCCGGGGCGCTAAGAGGGTGCGAAAAAGGCGTCCTGACGTTTACGAGAACCCACGAAGCGCTTCCGATTTGACACTTCAAAATCCAAACAAGGCAAAAAGCCGGCCCGCCGAGGTCACGGCGGTGCTGCGCCGTATCGTCGCCGAAAACGGCTATGACCATCGCTGGTCCTATGCGGTCGTCATCGTCTGCTCGCTGCTGGTTTCGGGCGCGACCGCCTTCTCGGCCTGGGTCATGGCCCCGATGGTCAACGAGATCTTCTACGAACGGCGCGGCGACGCGATCGTGTGGATCTGCGCCGGCTTCATGGGCGCCTTTCTGGTGCGCGGCTTCGCCGGCTACGGCCAGGCGATAGCCCTGGCCACGATCGGCAACAATCTGGTGGCCCGCTACCAGAAGCGCATCTTCGACCATCTGATGAAGCTCGGCGTCGATTTCTTCAACGACACGCGTTCCGGCCGCCTGGCGGCGCAGATGGACGAGAATGTCGGCGGCATCCGTGATCTCTTGTCGCTGACGTTGATTTCCATCACCCGCGACGCGGTGACCCTGGTCGGCCTCGTCGGCCTGATGGTCTACCAGGATCCGGTGCTGTCGCTCAGCTCGCTGCTGATCGGGCCGCCGCTGATCTGGGCGGTCGTCTACATCACGCGCCGGGTGCGCAAGATCAACCGCGAATCCGTGCTGATCAACTCGCGGCTGAGCGGATCCGTGCAGGAGGCCACGCAAGGCATCGCCATCGTCAAGGCCTTCACCATGGAGGACGAGCTGGCGCGCCGCATCGGCATCATGGCCGACACCGCCGAGCAACGCAGCAACAAGATCGCCCGCGTCTCCGAACGGCTGTCGCCGATTTCGGACATGCTGGCCGGCCTCGCGGTCACCGCCGTCATCGCTTATTCCGGCTACCGGGCGCTGGTGCTGGGCCAGCCGCCGGGCGCGGTGTTTTCCTTCATCACCGCGCTGATTCTTGCCTATGACCCGGCGCGGCGCCTGGCCCGCATGCAGGTCACGATGGAACGCGCGCTGGTCAATGCGCGCATGATCTACGAGCTGCTCGACCTCGAGCCGAAGCAGGGCGACGCGCCCGACGCGGTCGAGGCCAGGATCACCACCGGCGAGGTGCGCTTCGACAATGTGACGTTCGGCTACAGCGCCGACATGCCGGTGCTGCGGGACCTGAGCTTCACCGCCGCCGCCGGCAAGGTGACGGCGATCGTCGGCGCCTCGGGCGCAGGCAAGTCGACGCTGGTGGCGCTGCTGCAGCGCTTCTACGACGTCGACCAGGGCTCGATCGAAGTCGACGGCCAGGACATCTCGAAGGTGACGAAGCGGTCGCTGCGCCAATCGATCGCCTATGTCTCGCAGGCGCCCTATCTGTTCGAAGGCACGATCCGCGACAACATCCGCTACGGCCGGCTCTCCGCCACCGACGCCGAGATCGAGCAGGCGGCGAAACAGGCGGCCGCCGACGATTTCATCCGCCAGCAGCCGCAAGGCTACGACACGCCGGTCGGCGAGAACGGCGCGACGCTATCGGGCGGCCAGCGCCAGCGCGTCTCGATCGCCCGCGCCATCGTGCGCCAGGCGCCCATCCTTCTGCTCGACGAGGCGACCTCGGCGCTCGACAACGAGGCGGAAGCGCGCGTGCAGGAAGCGCTGACCCATGTCATGGAAGGGCGCACCACCATCGTGATCGCGCACCGGCTGTCGACGGTGGTCAATGCCGACCGCATCATCGTGCTGGAGGAGGGGCGGCTGGTCGAGGAAGGCACGCATGCGACGCTGATGGCCGACCCGCACAGCATCTATGCCCGCTTCCACCGGATACAGGGCAAGAAGGGGCTGGGGCTTGTCGACGACGTCAAGGCAAGCCAGACTTCGGCCCAAACTCCCGCATCGCGCAGCCGCGCCAAGAAGACCGTCAGGAGGAGCGCATGAGTGAAGCCGGCGATATGGGCCTGGTGGTGGTGGGCGCCGCCGGCCGCATGGGCCAGACGCTGATCCGCGCCATCCACACAATGCCCGGCGCGCGCGTCGCCGCCGCGGTCGAGCGGCCGGACTCGGCCCATCTCGGCAAGGATGCCGGCGAGCTCGCCGGCATCGGCATCATCAACGTGCCGATCGTCGACGATCCGCTGCCGGCCTTCGCCAAGGCCGACGGCGTGCTCGATTTCACGGCACCCGCGGCAAGCGTCGAATTCGCCGGCTATGCCGCGCAGGCGCGCATCGTCCATATCATCGGCACCACCGGCTGCTCGGCCGACGACGATGCGAAAATCGCCGCCGCCGCGCGCCATGCCACCATCGTCAAATCCGGCAATATGAGCCTCGGCGTCAATCTTCTGGCGGTGCTGGTCGAGCAGGCTGCGAAGGCGCTCGACGCCGACGATTTCGACATCGAGATCCTGGAAATGCATCACCGGCACAAAGTCGACGCGCCGTCCGGCACGGCGCTGCTGCTCGGCGAGGCTGCTGCCAAAGGACGCGGCATCGATCTTGCCGGCAACAGCGTGCGGGTGCGCGACGGCCATACCGGCGTGCGCAAGGCCGGGTCCATCGGCTTCGCCACGCTGCGCGGCGGCTCCGTCGTCGGCGACCACAGCGTGATCCTTGCCGGCACCGGCGAGCGCATCACGCTTTCGCATTATGCCGAGGACCGGGCGATCTTCGCCCGCGGCGCGGTGAAGGCCGCGCTTTGGGCCCGCGCGAAGAAGCCGGGGCTTTATTCCATGCGGGACGTGCTCGGCCTGGGCTGATCCGGTTTTTCTTACGCAATTCCGGACGGAAAACCGCTACACACTTTTCCTGGAATTGCTCAAATCCAACCATTCTATAGGAGCAAACATGTCGGGAACTCTCGTGCTCGTGCGCCACGGCCAGAGCGAATGGAACCTGAAGAACCTGTTCACCGGTTGGCGCGACGTCGGGCTGACCGAGCAGGGCACAGCCGAGGCGCTTGCCGCCGGCGAGAAGCTCAAGGCGCGCGGTCTGAAATTCGACATCGCCTACACGTCTGCCTTGAAGCGAGCGCAGGTGACCTGCCAGCACATCCTCGACATCGTCGGCCAGAGCGAGCTGAAGACGATCCGCGACCAAGCGCTCAACGAGCGCGACTATGGCGACCTCTCCGGCCTCAACAAGGATGACGCGCGCAAGAAATGGGGCGAGGAGCAGGTGCATATCTGGCGCCGCTCCTACGATATCGCGCCTCCCGGCGGCGAAAGCCTGAAGGATACCGGCGCGCGCGTATGGCCCTATTACCTGCACGAGGTGCAGCCGCATGTGCTGCGCGGCGAGACCGTGCTGGTCGCCGCGCACGGCAATTCGTTGCGCGCGCTGATCATGGCGCTGGACGGCAAGTCGGGCGAGGAGATCGTCAAGCTCGAGCTCGGCACCGGCGTGCCGGTCATCTACAAGCTCAATGCCGATTCAACCGTGGCAAAGAAGGACGTGCTGGAGGGCTGAGGAGTTGCAAGAAGGGCGCCGGCGCCTCGGCCAGCCCTTTCTCCCCGTCACTATACGGGGAGAAATGCCCGGCAGGGCAATGAGGGGCAGCGCCGGCTTCGGCGATTAACTCGTCCGGGCTCAAAGCGAGAACCGGAACCCCACCCGACCAGCGCCAGCGCCGCCCCTCACCTGCCTGCCGGCATCCTCTCCCCGTATAGTGACGGGGAGAGGGAAGCTCCCGCCGCCGGTTTCGCCAATCGCCAGCGTTGCAAGAACGGCAATGAGAGGCAGCGCCAACGCTGACGAAAAAAGCGCGTTGACACATACCGTTTGCCCGCTTACATGAGCGCCCACCAGCCCAGATGGCGGAATTGGTAGACGCGCACGGTTCAGGTCCGTGTTCCGCAAGGAGTGGAGGTTCGAGTCCTCTTCTGGGCACCATCCTTCGCTCTTCGAGCTTCGGATGGCAGGCCATCCCGGAGCTCCGAGAGCGAAGGGGTCGCCATTTGATCCCGACTGCCAACGGGGTGCAAGTCTCAACGTTCGCGATTAGCCGTAAGCTTCCGAACTTCGTCATTCCAGGGCGGAGCAAGGAGCGAAGCGACGCGCGCAGACCCTGGAATCCATGCCGTGACGTCGAGGCGTTGCAGCGGTCACAGAATTCTGCTCCGTTGCACTATATGACCCGCGTCTCGGCAGGATTCTCGTGTCAAGCCCGAGCCGGCAATGGCGACGTGCTGCGGCTTCAGGGTTTTCTGCGCCGCAGCGGGCTTCCCCATCTCGCTCTCGATTCCGAAACCGACGCTTGCGCGAAGACGCTGATCGAGCGCTTTCATGTCAACCCGCACCACCTGCCGATCGTGCTGTGCCATGCCACGCAGCATCCGATCATCGAGGGCTACGACCCGCCGGAAGGCTGGGGCTGGTGCTTTGTCGACGAGGTGTTCATCGATCTCGGCGAAGACACGACGCCGCAGAACGGCCCGATCCCGAAGTTTGTTTGAGAGTGCGGGCAAGCCGGCCGGCCCCTTCACTTTAAACGCTCGATCTTTTTTGCGAGCGATTCGCTATGCCTGGTTGCCTTCGCTGATCCGCAAGCTGGCCGCCCGAAGCCTGAGATCGAGGCGGGCAGCGACGCGCTGCGATGCGACATTGTCTCGGTCCGTGCTGTAGAACAAGGTGCGAGAACGGAGTGCTGGCAACCGGGACCATCCAGCTGTCGCGCAGGCGGCAAGGCCTCGCCCCCTGAAGGCTTTGACCGTCGCCAGGCCGAGTTCGGCGCCCGCGTCCGCTAGCCGGGCCGCAAAGGCGATGGAAGCGACATCCCCGCCGACGAGAGCCGCACACCATGGCGCCCAAAAGTCCGCCACCTCGCGGAAGCCGAGTTCGAACAGGGCTTCCGGCACGCCTTCCGCCTTCCAGGAGCGGATTATAGCCTGGCCATCATCGGAGTCGCTGCCGACAAGCTGCACCCCGTTGGCATAGGGATGGTCGTGCGGCAGGTCGTAGATCAAACCAAAATTGTGCCGCGCATGGTCACCGCCGCCGAGGAGCGCTAGGTAGAGTTCAAAATGTCTTGGTGTTGCAGGATGCATGAACGGCGGCTCGGTGGCGAGGAGCCCCTCTAGCTCGCCCGCCAGGTCGTCGGGCAGATCGGCGTGCAATCCGAAGATGTTGCCGGAGGCGCAGCCCGCCAGCCAGAGCAGCGGCCCCGGTGAACATTCTGGATCGTTCTCGCCGGCAATCCGTCCGTCGCGGCCCAGTCGAAACAGCGTGCGATAGTCCGTACGGAGCCAGTCAGCGGTCATCGGGCACAGCTTAACGATTCGACGGCATTGGTCCAGCGTCGACTTTGAACGCGCGCACGATCCCGCGGAACACGCATGATCATGCCTTTGTTGAGCGAAAGCGTTTACCGGGTGAAAGCCGTCGATCAGCCGAACGGCTATTTCACCGAGCTCGTCACGGTCGGATCGACGGCATCGGGAACGGATTTGCGCTCATTGCCGGCCAAGATGCCGATGAGGAGAAGGCTGAGCACAACCGGCACAAACAGGATGGCGACGCGCGCCTGCACGTAAAAGATGGCGCGCCATTCGTTTCGCTTTTCAGGGCTGTCGTTCATCATGCTCGCTCTGTTGTGCCTCCCCGGGCCGGACATAGAGACGAAGCGTTAAACATCTCCTTCCGATTCGGTTAACGGACGACGATCTGCTGCATCGCAAAGGGCAGCGCTGCCCCCTCTCGTCCGCTGCGCGGTCAGCTCTCCCCACTTTGTCTAAGCTATGCACACATCTTCTGAGACTGGCGTGACCGATCAGGCCAAGGCGTTGATTGCCAGGTGGTTCCCCCAATCCGTCGCTGCTTCGCAGCGCCACCTTTCCCCCCTCCGGAGGGAAAGGAGGGGAGCGTTGCTGGACTGGCATTGACGGCAAAAAGCTTGGCGCCTTTCCTCTACCCCGTCGATCGGGGAGAGGTGGCTCGGCGAAGCCGAGACGGAGTGGGGGTCGACCAGCGCTACATAAGACAATGCATGCGCCAAGCTGACAAGCAGGCTATCGCCAAAGACCAGCCGCTTGGAAATGTGTGCATGCCGTAGCCCACTGCGTGGGGCGAGGAACGGCGCGCTGCCTCACGCATTGGCTTTTCCGCCGATTTCAGGCAAACCTCGTCGCCTGTAAACCGACACGGAGAAGCGTGATGTTCCGATGGGGTGTTCTGTCGACGGCGAAGATCGGTCGCGAGCAGCTTTTGCCGGCAATCGTGGATTCGGAGAACGGCGTCCTGTCGGCGATCGCCAGCCGCGACCTGTCGAAAGCCAAGGCGCTGGGCGAGCGTTTCGGCGCCCGTCATGCCTTCGGCTCCTATGAGGAACTGCTCGCCTCCAAGGAGGTTGACGGCGTCTACATCCCGCTGCCCACCTCCCAGCATGTCGAATGGACGGCAAAAGCAATCGAGGCCGGAAAACATGTGCTGGTCGAGAAGCCGCTGGCGCTCGACGCCAAGGACATTCCGCCGCTGAGCAAGCTGCGCGATGAGAAGAAGGTGCTGGTCTGCGAGGCCTTCATGGTCGTCTATCACCCGCAATGGATCAAGGTGCGCGACCTGATCGCAAGCGGCGCCATCGGCCGGCTGCGCCATGTGCAGGGCGCGTTTTCCTATTACAATGTCGACCCCAACAACATGCGCAACCAGCTCGATCTCGGCGGCGGCGCGCTGCCTGACATAGGCGTCTATCCGACCGTGTCGACGCGCTTTTCGACCGGCAAGGAGCCGCTGCGGGTGCAGGCGACGATCGAGCGCGACAAGACTTTCGGCACCGACATCTATTCCTCGATCCGAGCCGATTTCGGCGATTTCGAGCTGTCCTTCTACCTGTCGACGCAGATGGCGGCGCGGCAGGTGATGGTGTTCCACGGCGAGAAGGGTTTCATCGAGGTTTTCGCCCCGTTCAATGCCGGTCTCTACGACCACCACCGCATCGAGCTGCACAACCAGAACCACAGCGAGGCGCAGGTATTCCGCTTCCCGGGCACGCAGCAATACCGGCTGGAATGCGAGGCCTTCGTGCGTGCCGCGCAAGGCGGCAAGGACCGCGTCTTCACGCTGGAGGAATCGGTGCTCAACCAGAAAGTCATCGACGCCATCTTCCGCGCCGGTGACAAAGACGGCTGGGAGCCCGTCTGAGGCTTTGCAATAAGTTGCCGGCTAGTTCTGGGAGGAAAAATGGCTGACGCGGACGTGATCATTGTCGGCGCGGGGCTGGCCGGCCTCGTCGCCGCGACGGAGTTGGCAGAGGCCGGCAAGAAAATCATCATCGTCGACCAGGAGCCGGAACAGTCGCTGGGCGGCCAGGCCTTCTGGTCGTTCGGCGGGTTGTTCCTGGTCGATTCGCCCGAGCAGCGGCGCATGCGCATCCGCGATTCGCACGGCCTCGCGCTCGAGGACTGGATGGGCACGGCCGCCTTCGATCGGCCGGAGGATTTCTGGCCGCGCAAATGGGCGGAAGCCTATGTCGGTTTCGCCGCCGGCGAGAAGCGCTCCTGGCTGATCGAGCGTGGCTTGAAATTCTTCCCCGTCGTCGGCTGGGCCGAGCGCGGCGGTGGCAATGCCGTCGGCCACGGCAATTCGGTGCCGCGCTTCCACATCACCTGGGGCACCGGGCCCGGCGTGCTAGAGCCTTTCGTGCTGCGCGTGCGCGAGGCGCAGAAGCGCGGGCTGGTCGAGTTCAGGTTCCGTCACCGGGTCAACGAAGTCACCCGCAGCGGCAACACGGTCAGCGGCGTACGTGGCGACGTCTTGCAGCCAAGCACGGTGGAGCGCGGCCGCAAGAGTTCTCGTGACAGGGCCGGCGATTTCGAGCTCCATGCGCAAGCGGTGATCGTCGCCTCCGGCGGCATCGGCGGCAATCACGAGCTGGTGCGCCAGAACTGGCCGCAACGCCTTGGCGCGCCGCCGAAGCGGATGATCACCGGCGTGCCGGATCATGTCGACGGCCGCATGCTGGCGATCACCGAGGCGGCCGGCGGCTCGATCATCAATCGCGACCGCATGTGGCACTATGTCGAGGGCATCAGGAACTGGGCGCCGATCTGGACCGAGCACGCGATCCGCATCCTGCCCGGCCCCTCCTCGATCTGGCTCGATGCGCGCGGCAGAAGGCTGCCGGCGCCGCTCTATCCGGGCTTCGACACGCTGGGCACGCTCAGCCACATCATGAGCACCGGTTTCGACTATTCCTGGTTCATCCTGACCAAGAAGATCATCCAGAAGGAGTTCGCGCTGTCGGGCTCCGAGCAGAACCCCGACCTCACCGGCAAAAGCTGGCGGCAGGTGCTGGGCCGCGCGACCTCAGGCATTCCCGGCCCGGTGAAGGCGTTCATGGAAAAGGGCGAGGATTTCATCGTCGAGGCCGATCTTGCGAAACTGGTGGCGCGCATGAACGCGCTGGCCGGCGGCGAGCCGCTGCTGGACGTCGCCCAGGTCGAGCGCGAGATCCGCGCCCGCGACATGCAGCTCGACAATCCGTTCTCCAAGGACGCCCAGGTCACCGCGCTGCGCGGCGCGCGCGCCTATCTCGGCGACAGGCTGATCCGCACGGCCAAGCCGCACAAGATGCTGGATCCGGCGAACGGCCCGCTGATCGCGGTGCGCCTCAACATCCTGACCCGCAAGACGCTGGGCGGGCTGCAGACCGATCTCGACAGCCGCGTGCTGGACGCCGATGGGCAACCGGTGCCAGGGCTTTATGCGGTGGGCGAGGTCGCCGGCTTCGGCGGCGGCGGCGTGCATGGCTATGCGGCGCTGGAAGGCACCTTCCTCGGCGGCTGCATTTTTTCGGGGCGCAGCGCCGGGCGGGCCGCGGCGAAGGCGGTCGCCTGAGAAGAAGCTATGCCATAATTGAGATGTCGGCAGGACAGAGGGGCGCGAAGGATCGCGAACGCGTATTTTGCCCACGCGTTCAAAAAGATTTTCGCGACCTGCGAATCCTTTTCGCCCATCCGAAACGTCTTCCTTTGACCAACCGAAGGAGACGACCATGACCTATAATCTCATCCGCTACGGCGTGAAGGACGCCAGCATCGCCGAGAACCGGGCGCTGGTGGCAAACGTGTTCGAGGCGCTGGATGAAACGAAGCCGCAATCCGTGCGCTATCTCGTGCTTGAGCTCGACAACGGCGAATTCGTCCACATCGTCGGTTATGAAAAAGACAGTTCGGCGCTGACCGGACTCGACGCTTTCAAGGCCTTCGGCGCCGATCACGCCGAGCGGCGCTCGACACCGTTGGTTCGGTCGCCGGCGAAGATCGTCGGCAACTATCATATGCTGGCGAACGCCGACGAGACCGTGCCGGCCTGACCGGGACACGGTATCGCCGGCGAGCCGCCGACTGAGAGAACGAGGACGATGATCACATCGAAATTCGACCGCGCGGCGCTTGAGGCCATGCTTGTCGGCCTGCGGCCGAAATTGCACCGCTATGCCGCCCGCATGGCCGGCTCGGCAGTCGAGGGCGAGGACATCGTGCAGGAGGCGGTGGTGAAGGCGCTTGCTGCTCACGATGGCGGCGCCACGGTCGAGCGTCCCGAGCAGTGGCTGTTCCGCATCGCCCATAATGCGGCGCAGGATCATCTGCGCCGCCGCCAGCGGGAGCGCTCGCGCATGACCGAGGCCGACATGACCGAAATAGAAGATCTCTCCGCCGACGCCGGGGCGAGACTGGCGGCGGCGGCGAGCCTGCGCAGCTTCATGCGGCTCACGCTGGCGCAGCGCAGCGCCGTGATCCTGGTCGATGTGCTCGGCCTCAGCTTGCATGAGACCTGCGAGGTGACGGGCGCGACTGTAGCCGCCACGAAGGCGGCACTGCATCGCGGCCGGGCGGAGCTGAAGGCGCTGGCATCGGCACCGGACGACGTGGCGGTGCCGAGGCTCGATCCCGAAGAAGAGCGCCGGCTGCGCCGCTACATCGACCTGTTCAATGAACGCGACTTCGACGGGGTCAGGACGCTGATCGCCGAGGACATCCAGGTCGACGTCCTCAATCGCGCCCGCCTCAACGGCAAGAAGGAAGCCTCGACCTATTTCGGCAATTACGACCGCCTCGGCGACTGGGCCCTGTCGCTCGGCTTCGTCGACGGCCAGCCGGCGATCCTGATCCGCAACCCGCAGGCGCACGATGCGGTGCGCGGCTTCATGCTGATCGATTGGCGCGGCGATGAGGTCGTGCGCATCCGCGATTTCCGGCACGTCCCTTATTGTGTCGCCGAGGCTGACATCCTGTTCGTCCCAAGCGAGCGGGCATGACGCCGACACCGCGCTAACACTGCTTTTCTGTTCCCACGACCGGACCGAGTTTCCCTCCGGCTCGAGCGGCTGTACGCGTTCTCGAACCGCGTGTTCGCCGTTCTCATCACCGTGCCGGAGCTTCGCCCGCCGGAAATCCCGACCTTCGCCGCGCCGCCCGGACTGTGGCCGACCTCATCCTGCGCTGTGGCAGGCCAGCTACCGTCAACACAGATGTTTCAAACATCATTCCTTGACGATGGAACGTTTTAATATAGGCTACAGCACCGATACCTCATATCTCAGAACTGAACGAGAGAGTCGTCGGTGATAACCGCACCGCAATTGCGCGCCGCTCGGTCGCTGCTCGGCATCGATCAGCGCCGGCTTGCCGAATTGTCCGGACTGTCGGTGCCGACGATCCAGCGCATGGAAGCGAGCGGCTCGATCATCCGGGGCAATGTCGATTCGCTGATGAAGCTGATCGCGGCGCTCGAGATCGCCGGCATCGAGCTGATTGGGGAAGGCGCGGTCAGCCAGGGCGGCGGACGCGGCGTGCGGCTGAAGGCCGGGTTCGATCCGGCCAAGGCATCCGAAGCCCATGGCGACGGGGCCGAACGAAGCGGGAGCCGGCCGTGAATTCGACGGTCGCGCTTCTGCTGTGCGGCCCTGCCGCGCTTCTGACAACAGCTATACTGGGCGCAGCCGCCGGCCGGCACACTGCCGCGACGCGGCTGGTCTATGGCGCCGCGTTTGTCATTTCAGCTGCCGTGCTAGCGATCGTCGCCGGCCATCTCGCCAGCAACCCCGGCGAGGCGCCCGCCATCGCTTTGCCGCTCGGCCTGCCGTGGACGGGCGCCCGGTTCCGCCTCGACAGCCTGTCGGCGTTCTTCCTCGTCGTTGTCAATCTGGGCGGCGCCGTCACCAGCCTTTATGCTCTTGGCTACGGCCGGCACGAATCCGCGCCGCATCGCGTGCTGCCGTTCTATCCGGCGTTCCTGGCCGGCATGAACCTCGTCGTGCTGGCCGACGACGCCTTCAGCTTTCTGTTGTCCTGGGAATTCATGTCGCTCGCCTCCTGGGCGCTGGTCATGGCGCATCACCGCGACGAGGCCAACCGGCGCGCCGGCACCATCTACCTGGTGATGGCGAGCTTCGGCACGATGGCGCTGCTGCTTGCCTTCGGCCTACTGGCAGGACCGGCGGGGACCTATGCGTTCGACGCGATGCGGGCTGCGCACCCAGGCCCGCTCGCGGCAGGCGCGGTGCTGGGTCTCATGCTGCTCGGCGCCGGCTCCAAGGCCGGCCTCGTGCCGCTGCATGCCTGGCTGCCGCTTGCCCATCCGGCAGCACCCAGCCACGTCTCGGCGCTGATGAGCGGTATCATGACCAAAGTCGCCATCTATGGCTTCATCCGCGTGGTGTTCGACCTGCTTGGCGAACCGGCATGGTGGTCGGGCATTGCCGTGCTTCTCATCGGCGGCGCGACGGCGGTGCTGGGCATCCTCCACGCGCTGATGGAAAACGACCTGAAGCGGCTGCTCGCCTATTCGACCATCGAAAATATCGGCGTCATCTTCGCCAGCCTCGGGCTCGCGCTCGCCTTCAAGGCGAACGCCATGCCGTCGGCGGCGGCGCTGGCCCTCACGGCGGCGCTTTTCCATGTGCTCAACCATTCCTTCTTCAAGAGCCTGCTGTTCTTCGGCGCCGGCGCGGTGCTGACGTCGACCGGCGAACGCGACATGGAAAAGCTCGGCGGCCTCATCCATCGCCTGCCGGTCACCAGCTTCGTCTTCCTCATCGGCTGCGTCTCGATCTCGGCGCTGCCGCCTTTCAACGGCTTCGCCTCCGAATGGCTGGTCTTCCAGGCCATATTGCGCAGCCCCGAGCTGCCGCAATGGGGTCTGAAGGTCATCGTGCCCGCGGTCGGCGGCCTGCTGGCGCTTTCGGCGGCTTTGGCCGCGGCCTGCTTCGTCAAGGCATTCGGCATCACCTTCCTTGGCCGGGCGCGGTCGGCGGCGGTGGAACGGGCGCATGAGGTCGACCGCTGGTCACTGGCGGCGATGGCCGTGCTTGCCGCCTTCTGCCTGCTCGCAGGCATCCTGCCAGGCCTCGTCATCGACGGCCTGTCATCGGTGACGCTTTCGCTTATCGGCGACCGCATGCCGGTGCAGGTGGCTGAGCTTTGGCTGTCGATCGTGCCGATCGCCGAGAGCCGCAGCTCCTATAATGGCCTGCTGGTGTTCGGCTTCATCGCCATTTCGGCGTCGCTCGCGGCCTTCTTCATTCACCGCTTCGCCTCGCATGCGCTGCGCCGGGGCATTGCATGGGGGTGCGGTTTCGCGGATGCGGTGCCGGCGGCGCAATACACCGCCGTCAGCTTCGCGCAGCCCATTCGCCGCGTCTTCGGCAGCTTCGCGTTCCGCGCCCGCGAGACGGTGGAGATGCCGGCGCCGGGCTCCCTCGATCCGGCGCGCCTCAGGGTGGATATGCATGACGTGGCTTGGGAGATATTCTACCAGCCGATCGCCGGCGCGATCGATTTCGCCACCGAGCGGCTGAACCACCTGCAGTTCCTGACCATCCGCCGCTACCTGACGCTGGTCTTCCTCTACCTCGTCATCCTGCTCCTGGTGCTCGCGCTATGGCCTTGATGCTCGAGCTGGCCGTGCAGGGCGTGCAGATGTTTTCGGTGCTGTTGCTGGCGCCGCTGCTGATCGGCTTCGTGCGCAAGGTGAAGGCGAGGCTTGTGCGGCGGCAGGGACCCCCGGTGGTCCAACCCTATCGCGATCTCGTCAGGCTGATGCGCAAGGAGGTCGTGCTGGCCGACAACGCGTCCTGGCTGTTTCGCGTGACGCCCTATCTGATCTTCGCCGCCACCTGGGTCGCGGCGGCGCTGGTTCCGACCTTCGCCTCCGGTCTTGAGTTCAGCTGGGCCGCCGATCTCATCGCCATCGTGGCGCTGCTCGGCAGCGCGCGCTTCTTCCAGGCGCTGGCCGGAATGGATGTCGGCACCAGCTTCGGCGGCATCGGCGCCAGTCGCGAGGTGATGATCGCCTCGCTCGCCGAACCGGCGATGCTGCTCATCGTGTTCAGCCTGGCGCTGGTGGCCGGCGCGACGCAGCTTTCGACGGTCGCCGCCTTCATGGGTTCGCCTGAGGTCGGACTGCGGGTGTCGCTCGGCATGTCGCTGATCGCGCTGGTGATGGTGGCGATCGCCGAGAATGCGCGCATGCCGGTCGACAATCCCGCCACGCATCTGGAGCTCACCATGGTGCATGAGGCGATGATCCTGGAATATTCCGGCCGCCATCTGGCGATGATCGAGCTCGCCAGCTTCATCAAGCTGCTGCTCTACATGTCGCTGATCGCCTGCGTCTTCCTGCCCTGGGGACTGGCGAACGCCGGGGCGGGGCCGCAATCGCTGGCCATCGGCGCCGCCGCCTATCTCGGCAAGCTCGCGGTGCTGGCCCTCCTGCTTGCCGTGTTCGAGACGGCCGTCGCCAAGATGCGCGTCTTCCGCGTGCCGGATTTCCTGGGCGCAGCACTGATGCTGGCGCTGCTCGGCACGCTCCTGCTGTTCGTCTCGCGGAGCCTGTGATGAGCGGGATCACCTTCGACATCGCCCATCTGCTCGCCGGCAGCCTGGTGCTGATCTCCTTCATGATGCTCTACCAGGACCGGCTGTTCGCGCTGATCAACGTCTTTGCCCTGCACGCGGTCGTGCTCGCGCTGTCGGTGGCATGGCAGGCCTATATCCAGGACGCGCACCACCTCTACATCACCGCGGCGATCGCGCTGGTCTTCAAGGCGATTGTCATTCCCGTCGGGCTGCACCGCATCATCCAGCGGCTCGGCATCCATCGCGACATCGAGACCGCCGTCGGCATCGGCCCGACCATGCTCGCCGGCATCGGGCTGGTGACGCTTTCCATGGTGCTGATGCTGAGGGTGACGCCCGAGGCCGACCCGCTCGCCCGCGAGGATCTCGCCTTCGCGCTGTCGATCATCCTGCTGGGGCTGCTGGTGATGGTGACGAGGCGCAACGCCGTCAGCCAGGTCGTCGGCTTCATGTCGCTGGAGAACGGCCTGGTGCTCGCCGCCACCGGCGCCAAGGGCATGCCGCTGGTGGTCGAGATCAGCGTCGCCTTCTCGATCCTCATCGCCTTCATCGTCATCGGCGTCTTCCTGTTCCGCATCCGGGAGCGGTTCGATACGGTCGATGTCGGCGCGCTCGACGACTACCGGGGAGAACGCCGGTGAGCGGGTTTTCCTTCGACGCCGTGGCCGCGATCCTTTTCATTCCGGCGGGCGCCGCGGCCATTCTGGCGGCATTTCCGAACTACCGCATGACGGCGATCGTCAACATGATAGCGAGCCTGCTCACCTTGCTCGCCGCGCTGTCGCTGTTCGTCACCGACCGGCCGGCGCCGGGGCAATATCTCATCGTCGACGATCTCAACATCGTCTTCATCGTGCTCAACACATTCGTCGGCTTCACCACCAGCGTGTTCAGCGCCTCCTATATCGCGCATGAGCTGGAGACCGGCCGGCTGACCGCGCCGAACCTCAGGTTCTACCACGCGATGTACCAGATCATGATGTTCGGCATGAACCTCGCCTTCGTGTCGAACAACATCGGCCTGATGTGGGTCGCGGTGGAGCTCGCCACGCTGACCACCGTGCTGATGGTCGGCATCTATCGCACGCATGAGGCGCTGGAAGCGGCGTGGAAATATTTCATCCTCGGCAGCGTCGGCATCGCGCTTGCCCTGTTCGGCACCATCCTCGTCTACATGGCCGCCCAGCCGGTCGTCGGCGAGGGCACCAACGCCATGGTCTGGTCGGTGCTGATCGAGAAGGCGGCGCATTTCGATCCCGCGCTGCTCAGTGTAGCCTTCATCTTCCTGCTGCTCGGCTATGGCACCAAGGTCGGCCTTGCCCCCTTGCACGCCTGGCTGCCCGACGCGCATGCCGAGGGCCCGACGCCGATCTCGGCGGTGCTGTCGGGCCTGCTGCTCAACGTCGCGCTCTATGCCGTGCTGCGCTTCAAGCTCCTGCTCGCGGCGAGCCCGCAGGCGATCGGCCCCGGACCGCTGATGGTCACGATGGGGCTGACCTCGCTGATCTTCGCGGCCTTCATGCTCTACCGCCGCCGCGACATCAAACGCCTGTTCGCTTATTCCTCGATCGAGCATATGGGCATCATCGTCTTCGCCTTCGGCATGGGCGGCCCGCTCGCCAACTTCGCCGGCCTGCTGCACATGGTCATGCACAGCCTGACCAAGTCGGCGATCTTCTTCGCCGTCGGCCATATCGCGCAGGTCAAGGGCACGCAGCGTATCTCCGAGATCAGGGGCTTGACCGAAAGCCATCCGGGGCTTGGCTGGGCGCTCGTCATCGGCGTCGTAGCGATAGCCGGCCTGCCGCCGCTCGGCATCTTCATGAGCGAGTTCCTGGTCGTCAGCTCGACCTTCGCCAGGCATCCGTGGCTGGCTATCCCGCTGGTGCTGGGGCTGCTGATCGCCTTCGGGGCGCTGCTGCTGCGGCTGACGGGGCTTGCCTTCGGCGAGCCGCGCGGCGGCATGGCGCCGGTCGAGGCGTCCTACGTGCCGATGTACTCGCACCTCGCCCTGGTGTTCGCTGCCGGCATCTATCTGCCGGGGCCGCTGGTCGCATGGTTCCAGCACGTCGCCGGGATATTGGGGTGATGCGCATGGCGAGGAAGAACATGCCCGCGCTCGCCGACCTCATCGAGGCCGATCGCCGGATCGAGCATCACGTCCCCTGGCCGCGCGCCGTGGTGGCCCCGAAAGTCTGGAACCTCGCCGTCGAGCAACTCGCCAATGGCCGCTGGAGCCTGCTCGGCCTGTGGGGAGAGCCGGACAAGGTGCACATGGCGCTTCTCGACGAGGCGCTCGACATCGGCGTCATCAGCCTGGATTGCCGCGGCGGCCGCTGCCCGTCGGTCGGCCAATATCATCCGCCCGCCTTGCGGCTGGAACGCGCCGCCGCTGACCTGTTCGGGCTGGCGCCGCAAGGCCTGCCCGACACCCGTCGCTGGCTCGACCACGGCCAATGGGGCGTCTCGCATCCGCTGGCGGCGCAGCCCGGCGCGCCGGCGGCCTCCGCCTCCTATCGGTTCCTCGCGGCGGAAGGCGAGAGCCTGCACCAGATCGCGGTCGGGCCGGTGCATGCCGGCATCATCGAGCCGGGGCATTTCCGCTTCACGGCCGGCGGCGAAACGGTGGTGCGGCTGGAAGAGCGGCTGGGCTATGCGCACAAGGGCATCGAAGGCCTGATGGCCGGCGCATCTGTGGATCGCGCGGCCGGGCTGGCGGGCCGGACCTCGGGCGACAGCACGGTGGCCTACTCGCTGGCCTTCGCCCGCGCCGTCGAAGCCGCGCTCGGCATCACGCCGCCGCCGCGCGCGATATGGCTGCGCGCGCTGATGGCCGAGCTGGAGCGCCTCGCCAATCACCTCGGCGACATCGGCGCCATCTGCAACGACGCCGCCTTCGCGATCATGCACGCCCATTGCGGCGTGCTGCGCGAACGCGTGCTGCGCGCCGCCGACGCCGCCTTCGGCCATCGCCTGATGCGCGACCGCATCGTGCCCGGCGGCACGGCAAGCGATCTGAGCGAGGCGGGGGCGAGCGCCATCCGGTCCCTGGTCGCGGAGATCAGGCAGCGCTTCCCGCATCTGGTCGAGCTCTACGACAACACCGCCTCGCTGCAGGACCGCACGGTGGCGACCGGCCGGCTCACGGTCGAGCTCGCCCGCCAATATGCCGCCGGCGGCTATGTCGGACGCGCGTCGGGCCGCGATTTCGATGCGCGACGCAGCCCAGGCTATGCGCCTTACGACCAGCTCGCCTTCGATGTGCCGGTGCTGCAGGAGGGCGACGTCAACGCGCGCGTCTGGATCCGCGTGCGCGAAGTCGAGCAGAGTCTATCGCTGGTCGAGCAAATTCTCGGGCGACTTCCCGGCGGTCCGATCCGAGTCGACATCGACACGGCCGACAATGCCGCGCTTGGACCGCGCGAGGGCATGGCGCTGGTCGAGGGTTTCCGCGGCGACATCCTTGCCTGGCTGCGCATCGGCGAGGGCGGCTGGGTCGAGCGCTGCCACCTGCGCGACCCGTCATGGTTCCAGTGGCCGCTGCTCGAAGCGGCGGTCGAGGGCAACATCGTCGCCGACTTCCCGATCTGCAACAAATCGTTCAACTGCTCCTATTCCGGCCACGACCTCTAGAACCATGCGCAAGCTGCTCTTCGAAAGCCTGATCCGTCCGCCCCTGACCGAGCGACCGCCGCAAGTCAGCGACGCGGCGGTCGACGAGCTGGCGCGCGCTCTCGACGGCACGGCCCGCAGGCGGCTCGGCAGGAGCCTGTCGATCCGCGCGGTCGACGCCGGTTCCTGCAATGGCTGCGAGCTCGAGATGCATGCGCTCAACAACGCCTTCTACGACATCGAGCGCTTCGGCTTCCGCTTCGTCGCCTCGCCGCGCCATGCCGACGTGCTGATGGTCACCGGGCCGGTCACCAAGAACATGCGCGAGGCGCTGAAGCGGACCTTCGACGCAATGCCTAGCCCGAAATGGGTGGTGGCGCTCGGCGGCTGCGCCAAGGACGGCGGCTGTTTTGCCGGCAGCTACGCGGTCGTCGGCGGCGTGTCGGACGTGGTGCCGGTCGACCTGCACATTCCAGGCTGCCCGCCGCCGCCAATCGAGATCCTCAAGCGATTGATCGCCTTGCTCGACGGCGCCAACGGAAGGGCGGGCCTCGCCAAGAGCTGAGAAGCAGGCAGCGCGGCCGCGTTACGCATTGTGCGCAAGCTTGCCCATCCGCGTTTGGATCGGACAGGTGCCGATCTCACGAGAAGAGTTCGCCGGCCTTCTCAAACAGCGAATCGAGCTCGTCCGACGCCTGCGAATCGAACAGTGTATCAAGCGTTTCACGAACCATACGGCTTTCCTCGATCAAGCGCTCGATTTCCCGCGCGTCGAGAAGCCGATTGAAGCGACAGCTGACAGTGTCCGCCGTACGATTCACGGTGTAACAACCGATTAGTTCCGCCGCATCTTGTCCCAACTGAAGGTAAAAAAAATCCGGCGTCGCGATACTGCCCACAAAGAGGGACGCCCCGCCCTCGGAAATATCGCGCAAATCGAAAGTCGCTTCCGTCACCTCCTTTAGCCCGTGTGTCGGGAAGACCATCCGGACCGCGAGACTGATGCTCCGCCTGGCCCATCGCCGCCTTTCTGCTCCGGCCGGATCGTTCATGGGCAGTCCTTCCAATGATGGACCAGACGCCAGATGGTGACCGTACCTAGGATTGCAAGCAACGCGACGAATGCTGAAATGTTCAGCACGACCTTGAAATGCATCGGTAACGGGGCGCGCCGCATGCAATCCTCCAAGACCTGGCTGGACTGCAGATGTGGCGGCACATGCCGAGGTCCAGGTCCGTAACGATTCTATAGAGCATATAGCTATCAGGGAGTCTTTAAAGATTTCCTAGTGTTCACCAAGACTTCAACCCGAGAAGAGGACACGGTTCGCTGAACCGCATCGCGCGAGTAAGTAGTCGATTTTAATGCCGAGACAAAGCATCAGGCTCAGGCCGGCAAGATACGCGCCGGCCCCAGCCTGAGAACAGGAGTTGTGCTGCTGTCTCCGCCAAGATCGGCAACACAGGCGTAACAATAGCAGGCCAGGGGAGGGCCATTTTTACGGAGATCATCACAATCTCTCACGCCAAGAACCATGACTTCGAGTGGCGGAACGAGAGCTCACGTCTGTCAGGCGATCCCCGTGCTTGGCGGCGAACGCGTTGACCTCGACAGATTCTGGAACGGATTCGCGGGGACGCCGGCAGAATTCGACGAGGCGACCCGTCAGCACTACGCGATCTTTATGCAACGGCCTGGAGCCATGCGCGCTGACATCGCTCAGTTCGGCAGGCGCGGCGCCAATCATCGGCTAGCGAGAACGTTCGGGCTTGTCACGGCAGCGGCGCCTTGAAAAAGGCGGCACGCCTCCAAGCGGCGGCATCAAAGTGCGGCGCATCTCAAATCCGCCGCAAAGGCAAATCAACTGGCCCATCATCGTCAGCCAATTGTCTTTTCGCCAATCACGGCATAGTGCGAGCCGTCACGAGCTCGTGGGTCCTCCAATGTCTCTGAATGAAGCAAGCAAGCCCGCCAAGAAAAACGCGCCCAAAGCCAAAACAGTGACGGAACCGCCACCGCGCGACCAGATCCTGATCGGCCCCGATTTCATCCATAAGGGCGAGCCGCATGAGAGGCTCGACCGCTTCTTCGGCGATCTGGCGAGCCGCTTCGACGCAGCACCGGCGGTGATTTCCGGCGGCCGGCCCTGGTCGTACCGCGAGCTGAACAGCCGGGCCAACCAGTTCGCGCATCTGCTGATCGAGCGCGGCGTGAGGCCAGGCGACAGGGTGGGCCTTTTGCTGGACCGCTCGGCCGAGACCTATATCGCTATCCTTGCCGTGATGAAGGCCGGGGCGGCCTTCGTCCCTTTAGCCACCGCCTTCCCCGAAGATCGCATGGTGATGATTATCGAGGACGCCAATGTCACGATGGTGATCAGCGTCTCCGGTTATGCCGCGCGCGTGGCGCGCCTGCCGGTTCCGCATATCTCGATCGACTCGGCGGAATCCGAAATCGCCCTCAAGCCGGAAACGGCGCCCCTGCCGGAGGGCAGCCAGGACCAGACCTGCTACATTCTCTACACCTCCGGCACCACGGGCAAGCCGAAAGGCGTGGTCATCACGCATCAGAGCTTCTGCAACTTCATCCGCGTCGCAGCGGCATCCTACGGTTACCAGCCGGGCGACCGCGTGTACCAGGGCATGACCATCGCCTTCGACTTCTCCTCGGAGGAGATCTGGGTGCCCTTTGCCGCCGGCGCCACGGTCGTGCCGGCGCCGGGCCAGCAACCCCTCGTGGGCGAGGAGCTGGCCAGCTTCCTGCGCGAGCATCACATCACCTGCATGGCCTCCAGTCCGACGCTTTTGTCGTCGATCGAGAGCGACGCGCCCAGCCTGCGCACGATCCTGGTCGGCGGCGAAGCCTGCTCGCAAAAGCTGGTGATGCGCTGGGCGAAGCCCGGCCGCCAGATCCTGAACACCTATGGCCCGACCGAGGCGACGGTCACCGCCACCATGGGCTTGCTGACGCCGGACGAACCGGTGACCATCGGCAGGCCGCTGCCCACCTATTCGATAGCCATTCTCGACCCCGAAAAGCCGAACGTGCTGACCGGCGACCGGCTGGGCGAGGTCTGCATCGGCGGCATGGGCGTGGCAGTAGGCTATCTCAACCGGCCGGAACTCACCGAACAGCGATTCATCAAGGATTTCATCGGTCTGCCGAACAATCCCGGCGGCCGCATCTACCGGACGGGCGACCTCGGCCGCATCAACGACAAGGGCGAGATCGAATATCACGGCCGCATCGACACGCAGGTGAAAATCCGCGGCTACCGCATCGAGCTGGGCGAGATCGAGGCCGTGCTGCTGGAACAGCCGGGCATCGCGCAGGCGGCGGTCACGACGTGGGAGATCGAGCCCGAGCGCACGGAACTGGTCGCCTATTACGCCCCCAGGAGCGGAGGCGACAGTGTGGATCGCACCATGCTCGTGCGCGAACTCAAGCAGCGGCTGCCCGACTACATGGTTCCGGCCTATCTGGAGCAGCTGCCCGCGATCCCGATGACCGTCTCCAACAAGGTCGATCTGAGGAAGCTGCCAAAGCCGACCAGCGCGCGCGTCGCGGCCGGCCATGCGATGATCGACCCGCGCAACGAGGACGAGAGGTTCCTGGTCGACACGCTGCAGGATGTGCTGAAATTCGAGGACATCTCCATCGAAGACCACTTCTTCGACGACCTCGGCGCGAACTCGCTGTTAATGGCGAGGTTCTGCGCGCGCATCCGCTCCCGCAAGGCCTGGTCGACGACCTCGATGCGCGACGTCTACCTGCATCCCACGGTCGCCAAGCTCGCCGAGCACCTGCGTGCGCCGCATATGGCCGCGGTTGCGGCGAGCGAGCCGATGCTGACGCATCGGGCTTCCAGCTTTGCCTATTGGAGCACGGGATTTGGGCAGCTCATGTTCTACGCGCTCTACAGCTATGGCTCGCTCTGGGCGATCAATGACGGGCTCAACTGGGTCTATGACGCGCTGGACGACCCGGTGCAGCTCTATCTGCGCTGCGTTCTTTTGTCCGCCAGCGTCTTCTTCGGGCTGAGCGGTTTTGCCATCATCGCCAAATGGCTGCTGGTCGGCCGCTGGAAGGCCGAGACGTTCCCGATCTGGGGCTGGCGTTATTATCGCTTCTGGGTCGTCAAGACACTGGTCCGCAGCGCGCCGGTGGTGCTGTTCCGCGGCAGCCCGCTATATAGCCTCTATTTGCGCCTGCTCGGTGCCCGGCTCGGCAACCGCACCGTCATCGAGTGCCGCTCCGTTCCGGTCTGCACCGACCTGATCAGCATCGGCGACAACTCGATCCTGCGCAAGGATACCATGATCCTGGGCTTCCGCGCCCAGGCGGGCTACATCCACACCGGTCCGCTCGACATCGGCCACAACGCTTTCGTCGGCGTCGGCTCAACGTTGGACATCGACACCCGCATCGGCGACGGCGCCCAGCTGGGCCACGCTTCGTCGCTGCATCGCGGACAGGCGATCCCTGCCGGCGAGCGCTGGCACGGATCGCCGGCGATTCCGACCGAGGCGGACTATTGCACGGTTCCCAACGTGCCGCTGTCGCACGCGCGCCGGATCATCTACGAGGCGATCCAGCTCTTCATCCTCTTCGCCATCGTCACGCCGTTCCCGCTTCTGTTCCACACCTACTGGGAGAATGTCGGCGACGACTATCAGGAGACCATCGGCATCGTGGCGATCGGCACCACGGTGACGCTGGCGGGCTTCATCATCGGCGGCGTGCTGCTGGCGGCCATCGTGCCGCGGCTGTTCAACCTCATGCTGAAGCCCGGCCGAGACTATTCGCTCTACGGCTTCCACTACTGGCTGCAATCGATGCTGGAGCTGGTCAGCAACGTGCGACTGCTGAACGTGCTGTTCGGCGACAGCTCGGCCATCGTCTACTATCTGCGCGCCATCGGCTGGCGGCTGAACAAGGTGAACCAGACCGGGTCGAATTTCGGCACCAACCAGCGGCATGAAAACCCGCAGCTCAGCGAGATCGGTTCGGAAACGATGGTGTCCGACGGCCTGTTCATGGTCAACATGCAGAAGTCCGCCAATTCCTTCCGCCTCGAGCACACGCGGATCGGCGAGCGCAACTTCTTCGGCAACAACATTATCTATTCGCCGGATTCCCGCACCGGCGACAATTGCCTGCTCGGAACCAAGGTGCATGTACCGGTCGATGGTCCCGTGCGCGAGAATGTCGGGTTGCTTGGGTCGCCGCCCTTCGAAATCCCGCGCATGGTCAACCGCGACAAGGAGCTTCTCGGATTGATCTCCGACAAGGAGCGCCACCGCCGGCTGCCGCTGAAGAACCTCCACAATCTGGTCACCGCATTGCTGTTCTTGGCTGCGCAGTGGCTGATCCTGTTCCTGACGCTCGCCATCTGGGACAGGGCGCTCAACTACTATAACGATTGGGAGCAGACGGCGCTGTTCGTGGCGGTGGTGCTGACCACGGCGATCGGCATTCCGTTCTACGTCTTCCTGGAACGTGTCAGCCTCGGTTTCCGCCGACTGAAGCCCAGGATGGCCACGATCTACGACCCGGTCTTCTGGCGGCACGAACGCCATTGGAAACTGTCCGACTCGCCGATCATGGGCCTATTCACCGGCACCCCGTTCAGGCCGCTGATCCTGCGTCTGGTGGGCGTGAAGGTCGGGCGGCGCGTCTATGATGGGGGAAGCATCATCACCGAGCGGTCGCTGGTGGAGATCGGCGACGACGCGACGCTCAACGAGGGCTGCGTCATCCAGGCGCATTCGCTGGAGGAAGGCGCGTTTAAGTCCGACTACATCCGCATCGGCAATGGCTGCACGCTCGCCCCCGCCGCCTTCATCCACTACGCGGTTGCAATGGGCGAGGGATCTGTGGCGGACCTCGATTGCTTCGTCATGAAGGGCGAAGTGCTGGAGCCCAACACCGTGTGGCGCGGCAACCCGGCGAAGCTCTATGGCGTGGTGACGCCGATCGACGCGCGCGCAATCAAGATCGGGCAGAAACAGTGAAACGTTCCGCCCAAGCGCGGACTGGCGACCGCCCGGTCGTCCTGCGGCCCGTCGGCGAGGACAACCGGGCGGCGATCCTGGCGCTCGAGCTGACGCCCGAGCAGCAGGGCCTCGTCGCCTCGAATGCAGACTCGCTGCAAGAGGCCGGGGAGGATGACGAGGCTCTCGCACGCGCTGTAGTCGCGGCCGGGCGCGTCGTCGGATTCCTGATGTACAGCGCTCCGGAGGACGATGACGAGGCGATCATCTATCGTTTCATGATCGACCGCCGCGAACAGGGCAAGGGCCTCGGCAGTGCCGCGGTTGCCGGGGCACTGGAGGAGATCGCGCAGCTCGGCCACATACGCCGCGTCTCGATCTGCTACGAACCGGACAACGAGGCGGCGCGCCGGCTCTATGCCGGCTTCGGTTTCGTCGAGACGGGACTGGACGAGGATGGCGAGATGATTGCCGTGCTCGAATTGAGCAGCAAGTGATCACACGGCCGGACGACGCGCGACCGGACATCGAGAGCGCCGTCGAGCAGGCGCTGGCCGGCCTCGCGCCGCCCGGCCTCGTCACCGGCTGCCGTCTCGTTCGTGCCGGCGACGAACAATACCTACTGCCGGCGGAAGGCGCTTCCATCGCCACGCGCGAACAAAGGGCGCGTGCCGCCACTGGAGCGGGCCGTCGGGTCGCGCACGAATTGCTGCGGCGGCTGAGATGTGCGGATCTCGCCGTCTTGCGGGGCCAATTGGGAAACCCGATCTGGCCTGGAGGTATCGTCGGTTCAATCGCGCATGACGACGAGCTTGCCGTGGCGGTCGCCGCGCGATCCGACGCGATGAGAAGCGTGGGCGTCGACATCGAGCCTGCCCTGCCTTTGCCGCACGACCTCCGAGACATGGTGGCAACGCCGCAAGACTGCCTGGGCGATCTTGATTCCCGCCTGGGCAGCCGCATTCTGTTCGCGATCAAGGAAGCGGTCTACAAGGCCTCGTTTCCGCTCGACGGCCGGGTGCTGGGCTTTGAGGACATCGCCGTCGATCTCACCTCGGGCGAGGCGGTCACTTCATCCGGCAATCGGTTGACCGTGCGCTTCACCATCTCGCCCAGAATCCTGGCGCTGGCTTATGCGGAATAGGCGCGCCGAGCCCTGCCCCGACCATTCAGAGTGGACGTTGAACACGAATGGCGCCCGAAGATTCGAACTGAACTGCGAGCCTCGGATAAGCAGTCTGGTGCAGCACCAGAGGACGTCGCGAGATCAGGTAGGAACGTAGGTCAACCTGATCACATCCTCGCCGATCCGATCATGAGCGATCAGGCGCAGCGGCGGCCGGGGCCCGGCGAAATAGGGCTTGCCGTGAGCAAGCACCACGGGGTGCAGGTAGATCCGATATTCATCGATCAAGCCCAGTTCGGTGAGGCTTCGCGCCAAATCCGGGCCGGCGACTTCGATCTCGCCGTCGCGCTCGGCTTTCAGCTTGCGGATAGCGCCTTCAAGATCACCCTCGACAAGACTGGCCTTGGGCCCGACAGACTTCAACGAGCGCGAGACGACCCATTTCGGCTGGTTCCGCCACGCCGCCGCATAGGCAAGTCGCTCGGCATCCCATTCAGGATGCTCGTCGTCCCAGTAGCGCATGATCTCATACATGCGGCGACCGTAGATGCTGCCCGCCTGACGCTCGGCCTCCTCGATGAAATGGCGGAAGAGCGCGGGGCTCGGCCCGAAGGCCGTGTGATCGACGTAGCCGTCCAGCGACTGGTTCATTCCGAACACGAGCTTGGCCATTGCCTGTTCCTGATATGCATTCGCGCGATCTGCTTGCGTTGTGCAATCGGTTCAGGTTAGGCCGACCGATTTTATTTTGCAATTGGTTTTTGAGATGCATATCTGCCGGGTACTCCGACCTCCCCGGCGGGCCTGGCTGTCAAGCGAGGCTCGGCCGACACGTGGACTTCCACGCTGCGCCCCCGGTGCAGAACAATTGATTGGGCGCACCGGAAGGTGAAGATGGGCGCTGCTGCTCGTCGCAGGGCTATGACATTGGCTCCCGTGCTTCCCACCGCACACAAAATGGCCTGGCTACTCAATACAGCGCAACGCCAAGATCACGGATGCAGGTGCAGGCGCTTCACGCTGGCTGCCGCGAAGGTGATGAACTTTTTGACACGCGCCGGAACAAACTTCTGGGCGGGGTAGGCGAAATAGAGTCCGGTCAGGGGCGAATGCAGGGCCGGCAACACGCGCACCAGCCGTTGCTGGTCCGCGAAAAAAGCCGGCAGGAACCCGATGCCGAGCCCCATGGCGACAAAGGTTCTGACCGTCAACAGGTCATCGCAGGTCAGCTCGCCCGATAGATCAACGCCGATCTTCCGGCTGCCCATCAGCAGCGGCAGCGGGTGGGCCCAAGGCTTGCCGAATCCAATCAGGTCGTGGTGCTTGAGATCGTCGACATGAACGGGGACACCGCGCCGGTCGAGATAGTGCTGGCTTGCGAACAATCCCGACGGCCCCGTGACGGAAGACCTGGTCACCAGACTCGAATCGCGCAGCGGGCCGACGCGGATGGCGAGGTCGACGCCTTCCGCGATCATGTCGACGATCCGGTCCGTCACGATCAGCTCGATTTTCACCATCGGGAACGTTTCGCGAAACGCGCCGATGATGGGCGGCAGCAGGCTTTGCGCGATGTCGACGGCCGCCGTGAGCCGAAGCAGGCCGTTCAGGCTTCTTGCCCCCGACATGATCGCGGCCTCGGCTGCCTCGATCTCACGAAGCCCGGCGCGGCACCGTTCGAAATAGGCCTGGCCCGCAGGCGTGACGCGGAGCTTACGGGTCGTCCGCTGGATCAGGCCGGTACCGAGGCGCTGTTCCAGCGCCGCCACCTTGGCGCTCACGGTGCTGGCGGGCATGCGCAGCCTGCGGGCAGCCGCGGCAAAACTGCCTGCCTCCAGCACCTGGACAAAGACGCTGATCTCGTCGACGCGCATGCCAACTATTATGCAGAATCATGCATGATGATTCCAGATTGTGCCGTCTTGTGGCGAAACAGTTTCCGCAATCTGCTTTCGATATCGGAAGACAGCGCCAGGGAGCTGAACAATGAGAGGGCCGATCAATGCCGACAGCGAACCGATCGACCCGCGCGTCCGCGTCGGGCATGTTCATCTGAAGGTCGCCGATCTTGAGCGATCGCTCGCTTTCTATTGCGGTGTGCTTGGCTTTGGCCTGCAAGGGCTGCTTGAAGACGAGGCCGCGTTCCTCGCGGCCGGCGGCTATCACCATCACCTCGCGATCAACACTTGGGAAAGCCGGGGCGGTTCGCCGCCGCCCGAAGGATCGACCGGCCTCCATCACATTGCCTTCGTCTATCCGACGCGAGCCGCGCTCGGCCGCGCGTTCCGCCGCCTTCGCGCCGCGGGCGTGCAACTCATCGGCGCCAGCGACCACGGTGGCACGGAGGCGATCTATCTCCGCGATCCGGACGATAACGGCGTCGAGCTCTACTGGGATAGGCCCGAGAAGGAATGGCCGCGCAACGCCGATGGCTCGTTGAAGATCGTCAACAGTCCCCTCGATGTCGAGAATCTGGCCAGCGAGGGATCGTCCGTGCCGCCGGAGGGGGAAAGATAAGTCTGCGGCTTGTCGTGCCGAGAGGCTGGCGCGGCGCAACGAAGGTCCGCTTTGCGCCGCCAGGAGCGGTTATCGAAGCTCGGCTCCCAGGCTCTTCAACGCAGGCGCAGCACACCGGACGAGCGTGGATATGTGTCCTTCGGGCTGCATGAACAATGTTCCGTGACGTAGGCCCGCGGCAAGAGCCCGCGCGGCCTCGGCAGGCATAATCTGGTCGTGCGCGCCGTGATAAATGCGGACGGGAAGGTCGATTTGGTCCAGGTCAAAGCCCCACGGATGCGCCAGGGCGATGGCCTGGTCCTGGTTGGCGCGTGGCCCCTGAACGTAGCCTTCGGCGACGGCAGCGGCAAAGGCCCGGCGCACCGCCTCATCCTGCAGCGCAGCGCGGTCGCCGACGCCGAGTCGCTCGGCATTGTGGGCGAGCATGTCCGCCAGTTGAGCAGGACGCGCATGAGCGATGCCACGCAGGCTGAACGAAAGAAGCGGGCACAAGAGAGCATCAGGCGTAATCTGAAGGATCTGCCATGCGAGCCGCGTGATGCCGGTATTGGCAGTTGCAAGAACGGTCGCCGGCGCCACCGGCGAGATCAGCACACAGCGCACCACCTGGTCGGGTGTCGCTGCGGCGCAAGCGAGTGCAAATGCCGCGCCGGCGGAAAACCCAAGAACCGAATAGCGCCGGATCGCCATCATATCGGCAACCTCGTCGACTGTTGCCGGCCATTGCATGATCCCGAAGCGGTGCACAGGCGAGGACTTGCCGATACCGGGCCGGTCGAGCGCGATGAGCCGCACGCCTGCTTCGGCGGCCTGATCCTCGATCAGCTTCACTTCCAGGCGACTCGAGGGAAACCCATGCATGTAGAACACGGCTGAACCGTTGGGCTTCCCTGTCTCGAAAACTCCCACGCGTCGCCCTGATGCGAGTTGCAGAACCTGCTCAGTCATCGCTAGGCCTCGGCCGCGTGTTCCTCGCGCGCAGCCTCCCAGACCTCGCGGGCGGCATCCGCGTTCATGACGCCGATCGCGAGCCCGACGATCGCGTCGGGCCAGACGGAGCCCGTCCACGCCGTAACAAACCCGGTGATGATGATAGCAACATTGGCGACCGCGTCGTTGCGGGCGGAAAGGAACGCCGCCTTGGTGAGACTCCCCTTGTGATGGCGGAAACGGACAAGAATGAACGCGCATGCCAGATTGACGATAAGAGCGCCCGAGCCGGCAAGCGAGAGGGGCACGGGCTCGGGCGGAACGGGATGCGAGAATTTGAGCCAGATCGCCCACAGCGTCGTCAGCGCAGGTATCATCAGCACGATGGCCAGACCCATGCCAAGGCGCGCGCGGGACCTGAGGCTCCAGGCCGTGCCGAGGAAGATCAGGAGGTTGACCGACGTGTCCTCAAGGAAGTCGATGCTGTCGGCGAACAGGGAGACGGAACCGATCGACAGCGCAACTGCGAACTCGACTCCGAAATACGCAAGATTGAGGAGCGCCACGATCAGCACGGCGCGCCGGAGATGGCTGTCCATCATCTCCATCGAAAGCCGTGATACGCCGGGCGCAAGCTTGAGCCCGCTCCTGCAGGCGAGTGCCTGATCGTGTCACGTCCGTGAGCGGGACTGGTCAACATCGGCGACTTCCAGCTTTTGATGCCCCAGCGGATGGAGCAGCTAACCAGCATATTCACTCGGGAGACGCGGCGCGTTCACCGGATCGGAAAATACCGGAAAGTCAGCGCCCAGCACCGAAATGACTGGGACTGCCGTTATTTCGCGCCGGCGGCCGAGATATATGCCGTTGCTCAAGAGACCCGCCCGGGGCCTAATCCAGCCCAAGGCGACCCGCTAAACCGCAGGTTCTTCCAACCCGCTTCTCTGGTGCGACTTCCAAAGATAATAGCCGAGCACTGAACCGAAAAAGAAAGTATGTGCGATGAACTGCACCAGCGGGCTCGATTGCAGGAACCACGGGAACAAGGTCGGCGCTATCACATAGAAGTTGATCAGCCAGAGGGCGAGGCCGAAGAGGCTGGCTGCGCCGATAATGGCGACCGGCCCTCGCAACATTGCTGCAATTTCACCGAAGATCATCCCGTAGATGATCGCGAGCACCATATGGACAATGACGCCGGCGACACTTGCCGTCACGAGCGAATAGCCGGGATCGAGCGCGCCCGGTCCCAGCGCGATAGCGCCGATCATGCGCAAAGGCATGAAGAACGCCCCTGCCCCCATCATCATCGCGGTGACGATCATTTCGAAGGCAGCAAACACGATACCTGCGACCACGCCTGCGATTGCGCCCTGCCGAAGGCCCCAACGCATGTCGCGTGGTGTCATAGGCGTGTGGATGTGTTCCCGATAAGCCATGACTGTCACTCCTGTTTGGGGGCAACATTGGTCGAAGCAAACGGGGCAGACGCGTAGATGTTCCCGGGGAATCGCAAAATTGACTGGCTGCTGACAGAATATCTGAGCATGCGGCGTGAAGGTCTTCATCGTGATCCGCTCTGCCTTCGCACCGTTGCCTGCCTGACGTCATCGCCCGTGCGGTGTGGTTGTATTTCCGCTTTCCGCCTGTGTCGCGCACCTCGCGATCTGCCGCCCTCCTCGCGGCCGGCGGCTATCACCATCACCTCGCGATCAACACTTGGGAAAGCCGGGGCGGTTCGCCACCGCCCGAAGGATCGACCCGGCCCCCATCACATTGCCTTCGTCTATCCGACGCGAGCCGCGCTCGGCCGCGCGCTCCGCCGCCTTCGCGCCGCGGGCGTGCAACTCATCGGCGCCAGCGATCACGGTGGTGCGGAAGCGATCTATCTCCGCGATCCGGACGATAACGGCGTCGAGCTCTACTGGGATAGGCCCGAGAAGGAATGGCCGCGCAACGCCGTGGCTCGTTGAAGATCGTCAACTGTCACCTCAATGTCGAGAACCTGGCCAGCGATGGATCGTCCGTGCCGCCGGATGGGAAAGGATAGATTTGTGGCTTGTCATGCCGAGAGGTATGGCGCTGGCGCACCCAGGCAGTGATCGAGCGTTGCCCGTCTAAGACAATCTATGGCCAAGCTGCGGATAAATCGGGAAATTCATCCAGCTGCGATCAAGAGCCGGTCGTTCGGCAACACATCCGGGAAGCGGGAGATGAAACTTGATAGGAATGGCGCGCCCGAAGAGATTCGAACTCCTGACCCCCAGATTCGTAGTCTGGTGCTCTATCCAGCTGAGCTACGGGCGCGCAACAGGCCGTGCATGACACAGGCCCCGCGATCCGGTCGAGAAGGCCGGCCGCGATGTGGAGTGTTCCCTAACGACTGAATTTGCGAAAAGCAAGCCGATCCGGCAAAAGTTTTGTCGCAGGTGGTTTTGCCGGCTTTGATCGAGGCGCGCTACCGACAAGCGGCTCCGCAGGCGGTGGTGGGCTCAAGCCGGGCGGCGCAAACCGTTGCGGGCCTGGTCGAGCCGCACCGGCTGGTCGGGAATGGTGACGGCGAAGACGGTGCGGCCGCCGATCGATTCGACCAATTCAACCGTGCCGCCATGCGCGCGGATCAGCTCGTGCGCGATCGCCAGGCCAAGCCCGGTGCCGCCGCTGCGCGCCGAGCCGCGGAAGGCGGCGAACAGGTTCTCGCGCGCCTTGGGCGGCAGGCCGGGGCCGGTGTCGGTGACGGTGATGCGGCTGACGCTGCCCTGGCGCTCGGCCGCGACCGCCAGCCGGCGCACCACCGCGCTTTCGGTGTCGGCGGCCATCGCCTGAACGGAGTTGCGGCAGAGATTGGTGAGCACCCGGAACAGTTGGTCGGAATCGGCATCGACCTCGAAGGCGTGCTCGATGGCGTTGATGAACTCGATGCCGTCCTCGATGTCGAGCAGGCCGTGCACATCGTCGACCAGCTGGCGCAGCCGCACGCGGCGGCGCGACGGCGCCGGCTCCTGCGTGCGGCCGTAGTGAAGCACACCTTCGGAATAGGAGACGGCGCGGTCGAGGGCGCGCAGAAGTTTCGGCGCGAAGGCCTGCACGGTTGGGTCCTTCACCTGGCGCAGGCGATCCGACATCAGTTGCGCGGACGCCAGGATGTTGCGCATGTCGTGGTTTATCTTGGAGACGGCCAGGCCGAGGTCCGCGAGATGCTTCTGCTCCGACAGCATCTTCTGCAGCCGGTCCTGCATCTGCGACAGCTCGCGTTCGGCGACCCCTATCTCGTCGGCGCGGTCGGCGGGGCGGATGACGCGGCCGGGATCGTCGGGCGCCTCGGAGAAGGCCAGGATCGAACGCGTCATGGTGCGGATCGGCCCGATCATGATCAGGTCGATCGCGGCATAGACCAGCATGGCGGTGAACAGCGAGATGAGCAGCGAGACGACGGCGACGTTGCGCGAGTATCGGAGCATAGCGTCGCGTAAACGGTAGTCCGGCATGATCAGCTCGAATTCCTTGTCGCTGTCGCCGACCGGCCCGAAGACGCGCAGCATGCGCTTGCCGCCGAAGAACAGCGTGTCGAGCGCGCCGGTCATGCCGTTGATCAGGCCGACATTGGCGATGTCGATGTGCGCGTCGACCTGTGGCGGCATGTCGGCGACCACCAGAAGCCGCGAGACGCCGCCGTCGCGCACGGCGATCGCCTTGGCGCCGATCGCCATCAGCACATCGTTCTGGGCGTTGTGCGACAGCGAGTTGGGCTCGCCCTGCAACAGCACGATCGACACGGCGGCGGCCGTGCTCAGGCGCTCCTTCAGCCAGTTGACCCGGTAGCTGGCGATCCAGGGCAGGAAGATCAGGATTTCAGCCAGAAGCACGAAGGCGATGGTGAGTAAAAGCAGCTTGGTCGACAGACCGCGCGACAACGGCACCCGGCGCGACGAATTCGCCGCCGCCGGCTGTGCCTTCTCGTTCATGGGCAGAGTTTCACTCGTCATTGACGCGCGTTCACAAAGGCTTGATCGGCCAAGATTATGCGATTTGCGGCTTTTTTGCCAATTTCATCGTCGGCTCGGCGAAAAATGCCTCGCGGCGGGGCGGATTGACTTCCAAAGACCTTCTTTCTATAAGCCCGCTCACGCTCGGGCCATTCGTCCCGGCGCGGTTTCGATCGCGCCTAGGCCGGCCCGGCAAAGCTCCTGTTACACAGTGACAGAATCAAGAAGGGCCGCACCCCGCGGTATTAAAACAAATGAAGCGTACCTACCAACCGTCCAAGCTCGTGCGTAAGCGCCGGCATGGTTTCCGTGCCCGCATGGCCACCAAGGGTGGCCGTGGCGTCGTTGCCGCCCGCCGCAATCGCGGCCGCAAGCGGCTCAGCGCCTGAACGAAAGACGAGATCGTTGCCCGCACCCGGCAAGCCACAGGGGAAAACTCCCGGGCGGCTTCTGAAACGCGCGGAATTCCTTGCTGTGCGCGGCGGCGAGAAACGCCGCGGACGGCTTTTTCTCGTTGAAGTTCTCGACCGCGGCGATGACCTTGCGCCGCGCGTCGGCTACACCGTCACCAAGAAGGTCGGCAATGCCGTGGTGCGCAACCGCGTCCGGCGGCGGCTGAGGGAAGCCGTGCGCGTTCATGCCGCCGATGACATGGCGCCCGGCAATGACTATGTCATCGTCGGGCGTGAAGACGTGCTTGCCATTCCGTTCGGCCAGTTGAAGGCCGAGCTCTCCCGCCGGCTGCGCGGAACACGATAGGCCAAAGGCTTCGATGGAAAACAACCGCAATTTCTTCATCACCATCGCGCTGTCGGTGCTGATCCTGACGCTCTGGCAGGTGTTCTACATGAACCCGCGCATGGAACAGCAGCGCGAGCAGGCCCGCGTCGAGCAACAGCGCGCCGAGGCGCAAAAGAAGGAAGCGCAGGGCACCAATCCAAGCGCGGCCGGAACGCCGGCCCCGACCGCCGGCGCCATCCCCAGCGCGCCCGGCAGCGATAGCGTGACCGCGGCCAGCCGCGACCAGGCGATTGCCGCCACCAAGCGCGTCAAGATCGACACGCCCAGCCTCGAGGGTTCGATCAACCTGACCGGCGCGCGCCTCGACGACCTGAGGCTCAAGCACTACACCGAGACGGTCGACAAGAACTCGCCCGAGATCGAGCTGCTCAACCCGTCGTCGCTGCCCAATGGCTATTTCGCCGAGATCGGCTTCGTCGGCAACGACACCACCGGCACTGTGCCCGGCGCGGATACGGTGTGGAGCGTCGACGGCAATCCGACGCTGACGCCCTCGACGCCGGTGACGCTGACCTTCACCAACGACAAGGGCCTGACGTTCAAGCGCACCATCTCGATCGACAACGAATACATGTTCACCGTTTCCGACACGGTGCAGAATTCGGGAACGGCCGCCGTCTCGCTCTACAATTACGGGCGCGTCACCCGTTTCGACAAGCCGGCCGTCGCCAGCACCTATGTGCTGCATGAGGGCCTGATCGGCGTGACCGGCAGCGAGGGGCTGCAGGAATACAAATACGCCAAGATCGAGAAGGACAAGGAATACACGCCCAGCAAGTCGACCAATGGCTGGCTCGGCATCACCGACAAATACTGGGCCGTGACGCTCATCCCGACGGAGAAGCAGCCCTTCCAGCCGAAATTCTCCTATTTCGAGTTCAAGGACGGGCCGCACAGCCACAGCTACCAGTCCGACTACCTGTCCGACGCGATCAGCGTCGCGCCCGGCCAGTCGACGACGGTCGAATCCGAAATCTTCGCCGGCGCCAAGGAAGTCTCGACCATCAACGCCTATGCGAAGGACCGGCAGATCCGCCAGTTCGACCTTTTGATCGACTGGGGCTGGTTCTATTTCATCACCAAGCCGATGTTCTGGCTCATCGACACGCTCTACAAATTCTTCGGCAATTTCGGCTTGGCGATCCTCGCCACCACCGTCGTCGTCAAGGCCATCTTCTTCCCCCTGGCCAACAAGTCCTATGCCTCGATGGCGAATATGAAGAAGGTGCAGCCGAAGATGGTCGAGATCCGCGAGAAATACGCGGACGACAAGATGAAGCAGCAGCAGGCGATGATGGAGCTCTACAAGACCGAGAAGATCAATCCGCTGGCCGGCTGCTGGCCGGTGGCGCTGCAGATCCCGGTCTTCTTCTCGCTCTACAAGGTGCTCTACATCACCATCGAGATGCGGCACGCGCCGTTCTTCGGCTGGATCCACGACCTCGCGGCGCCCGATCCGACGTCGATCTTCAACCTGTTCGGCCTGCTGCCCTTCGCGGCGCCCGCCTTCCTGCCGCATATGGGCGCCTGGGCGGTGGTCATGGGCATCACCATGTTCCTGCAGATGCGCATGAACCCGGCACCGCCGGACCCGACGCAGGCGGCGATCTTCACCTGGATGCCGGTGATCTTCACCTTCATGATGGGCAGCTTCCCGGCCGGCCTCGTCATCTATTGGGCCTGGAACAACACGCTGTCGATCCTGCAGCAGGGCGTGATCATGAAGCGCCAGGGCGCCAAGATCGAATTGTGGGACAATCTGACATCGATTTTCCGCAAGAAACCATCGCCGGCTGAATAGACGGCTCCTGAACTGCTAAGACGAAAAAAACCCCGGCATCGTTTTGTCCGGGGTTTTTTGTTGATCAGGCTCAGCGAGCAGCCGTCAACCTTCGAGATTGGCCGTGGCCATGTTCCCGGCGTCATTCCAGGGCGGAGCAAGCAGCGAAAAAAAGCCCGGCGCGAAGCCGGGCTTTCGATAGGGTGTAGCGCTGTTCGCCTCAGCTCACCTGGACCTTGTCAGCCGCAGCCTGGTCCTCGGCGATGCGCTGCTGGAACATCTGCGCGAAATCGATCGGATCGAGCATCAGCGGCGGGAAGCCGCCATTGCGGGTGGCGTCGGCGACGATCTGGCGGGCGAAGGGGAACAGAAGCCGCGGACATTCGATGAACAGCAGCGGCAGCATGTGCTCCTGCGGGAAGCCGCTGATGGCGAAGACGCCGCCATAGACCAGCTCGACATTGAACAGCACTTCCTGGTCGAAGGAGGCCTTGGCGTTCAGCGTCAAATTGACGTCGAACTGCTTGTCCGAGAGCGGGTTGGCGTTGACGTTGACATTGATTGCGATGCCCGGAGCCTTGTCGCGGCCGCGCAGCGAATTCGGCGCGCCGGGGCTTTCGAAGGACAGGTCCTTCACATATTGCGCAAGCACATTGAGCGAGGGCTGGCTTTGGGTGCCGTTGCCGTTGGCGGCGCCGGTCGCGGCGTCATCGTTGCTGGCCATGAGCCTTTAAGTCCTTTTGCCTGGGCAGCATTGCTGACCGGATTGAAATCGCGGGTTCGCTACCATGCTCGGCCGGACAAAACAAGTTTTGCCGCCTCTGTCGGGCGATAGGTCCGGGACTGGTTCCCCGTCACAGGGATTTTGAAAGGTTGCGGTTTGTCTTGGTGCAAGATTTTCCGTTCATTTCCGTGAAATCAGCGCAAACGACAGGTTGAAGCCGCCCCAACCTCGTCATTCTATGGCGGAGCAAGGAGCGAAGCGACGCGCGCAGACCATGGAATCCATTCCGTGACTTCGAAGCGCCGCCACGGTGCAGAATTCTGCTCCGTTGCACGCCTTCGCGAAGGTAACGGCATGGATTCCAGGGTCTTCGCGACGGAGCTTCGCTCCTGCTCCGCCCTGGAATGACGATCGCGATGGGGCGTTTCGGCCAATCTCCAAGGCATGCCGCCTGCCAGAGCCGACCGGGCAAAATCCCCGTCCGGGACTAATCGTTCTTCAGCCGCCGCCAGGGCGAATTGTGGTCCGGCCGGTCCGGATAATCGTCGCGAGAATAGTCGCTGTCGTCGAGGTCGATGACGTGATCGCGGCGGCGCGCCGAAAAGCCGCGGCTGAAGCTGGTCGCCATGACGATGCGGTTCTTGAGCAGGCGCCAGGCGAAGTCGCGCACCGGCGGCAACAGGAGTAGAATGGCGAAGAAATCGGTGATGAAGCCCGGGATGATCAAAAGGATCGCCGCCAGCACGATCATCGCCCCATGCGCGAGCTGCCGGCTGGGGTCGCGCCCGGCATCCATCTCCGTGCGCACCCGCGCCATGACGCCAAAACCCTGAAGCCTCAGCAGCAGGCTGCCCGCGACGCTGGAAAGGATGACCAGCCCGACCGTCGCCAAAGCCCCGATCTCGCGGCCGACGACGACGAAGCCGGCGATCTCCAGCAGCGGCAGCAGGAGCAGGAACAGCGGGATGAACGAAATGCGCAAGTCTTGACCGATCGCTTTCTTCTTTTGCGGCGCTGGCGGACAATCGCCGCTGGCCTTGGCGCCTTTAGATAGGTATGGCTGCCTTTGATTTGAATGATTGCGCCTGCCGTTCTATATGCTTTGGGTGTTGAACGCTATGCGACCGCGGTCCCCAGGGGTTACGCCGGTCCGGCACGGACAGGGATCGAGTTGGCGGAAAATATGGGTTTCTTCGACTTCGGCACGATTTTCTTTCTGATTGCGGCGGTTGTGATCTTTTTCCAGCTGCGCAACGTGCTTGGACGTCGCACCGGAAATGAGCGCCCGCCCTTCGATCCTTATTCGGCGAGCCGCACGCGCGAGGCCGATGCGGCGCAAAAGCCTGAAAATGTGGTGTCGCTGCCGCGTAAGCGCGCGCCGGGCGAAACCGCGCCCGAGATCTATGCCGATATCGACGCCTTCGCCAAGCCCGACACCGATCTCAACAAGGGCCTGCGCTCCATCAAGGACAATGATGCGTCCTTCGAGCCGAAGGGCTTCGTCGACGGCGCCAAGATGGCCTATGAGATGATCGTCATGGCCTATGCCGACGGCGACCGTAAGACGCTGAAGAACCTTTTGTCGCGCGAAGTCTATGACGGTTTCGTCGCCGCGATCGGCGACCGCGAGGCCAAATCGGAGAAGATCCAGTCCTCCTTCGTCGGCATCGACAAGGCCGACATCGTCGCCGCCGAAATGAAGGGCTCGGAAGCGCATATCACGCTGCGCGTCGTCTCCGAGCTCATCTCGGCGACCCGCGACAAGGCCGGCGCCGTCATCGACGGCGACCCTGAAACGGTGGCCGAGGTCAAGGATGTCTGGACCTTCGCCCGCGACACCCGCTCGCGCGACCCGAATTGGAAGCTTGTCGCCACCGAAGAAGAAGATTGAGATCAAGCGGCGGGGCCCCAGTCGTGCCGCTCTCTTCCGCATTCGGCATAAAATCCTTCAGCGACCTTCCGGGCTGGGGCGAAGATGACCATGCTGCGGCCTTCGCCGCATTTCGCCGCTCGGCCTGCCACGCGCCGATAAAATCTTACCGCACCGGATCGCTCGGCGTCGATTTCAATGCTTTTGCCGATGCCTATGCCGAGGCGCGTGCCGTTTCGGCGCCGAGCACGTCCGAGGCGCGATCCTTCTTCGAACGGCATTTCGTGCCGATGCTGGTGCAGCCCGAAAACGGCTCGGGTCTCGTCACCGGCTTCTACGAACCCGAGGTCGAAGCCTCGCCGGTCAGGACCGGGCGGTTCACCGTGCCGCTGCTGTCGCGCCCCGCCGACCTCATCGACATCGACGACGGCAACCGTCCGGCCGGCATGGATTCCTATCTGGCGTTCGCCCGCCGGACCGATGGTGTTCCGGTTGAATATTTCGATCGTGGCGAAATCGAGCGCGGCGCGCTCGCCGGCCGAAATCTCGAAATCGCCTGGCTCGCCGAGAAGGTCGATGCGTTTTTCATCCACGTGCAGGGCGCGGCACGTCTGAAGATGACCGACGGCAGGCTCGCCCGCGTCACCTATGCCGCAAAGTCCGGCCAGCGCTTCACCGGCCCAGGCAAGATCTTGAGCGATCTCGGCGAGATCCCGCTGGAAAAGGTAACGATGCAGTCGATCCGCGCCTGGTTCAAGGCGCATCCCGATCGGGTCGACGAGATCCTGTGGCGGAACCGCTCCTATATCTTCTTCCGCGAAGCCGCGGTCGATGATGCCGCGCTCGGCCCGATCGCCGCCGCCAAGGTGCCGCTGACGCCGGGTCGCTCGGTCGCGGTCGACCGGCTGCTTCACACATTCGGCACGCCCTTCTATATCGATGCGCCGACGCTCACCGCCTTCGACGAAAAACCGTTCCAGCGGCTGATGATCGCGCAGGACACCGGCTCGGCCATCACCGGTCCGGTGCGCGGCGATCTCTTCGCCGGCTCAGGCGACGCCGCCGGCGAGGTCGCCGGCGTGGTCCGCAACGCGGCCGATTTCTATGCGCTGGTGCCGCGTGCGCTTCTGGACGGAGCGACCCCGTGAGCCGCCGCGACGATCATCTCAGCGACGACGACCGTATCCTGTGGAACCTGGTGGCGCGCTCGGCGCGGCCGCTGAAGGGCAAAACCGCCGTCGAGATCCCCGACATCGTCGAGCCCAAGCCCGAGACGCCCCGGCCCGCCGCCAATGGCGTAGCGGCCGTGGCCGCCAAGCCGAAGGCGCCGCATGTGGCGCATTCGCTCGACGACCAGACGTTGCACAAGCTGAAGAAAGGCCGGCTGCCGATCGAAGGCCGCGTCGACCTGCACGGCATGACGCAGGGCGAGGCCTATTCGCTGCTGCTCACCTTCCTCAACCGCGCGCATGCCGGCGGCATCCGTTACGTGCTAATCATCACCGGCAAGGGTTCGTCCTCGGGCGGCGACGGCATATTGCGCCGCGCCGTGCCGGCCTGGCTGTCAACGCCGGCCTTCCGGCATCTGGTGTCCAGCCACGATCATGCTGCCCGCAACCATGGCGGCTCGGGCGCGCTCTATGTGCGGCTGCGGCGGATACGGTCATGAGGATTCGGCGATGAGCCAGCCGACATGACCCCGTTCGGCGAGAAGCTCAGGACGCTGCGCGCCGAGCGCGGCGTCAGCCAGAAGGCGATGGCCAAGGCCATCGGCGTCAGCGCCGCCTATCTTTCGGCGCTCGAGCACGGCCGCCGCGGCGCGCCGACCTGGACACTGATCCAGAAGATCATCGGCTATTTCAACATCATCTGGGACGACGCCGAGGATCTTGCCCGCCTCGCCGAAAGCTCGCATCCGAGGGTCAGGATCGACACATCCGGCCTGTCGCCGGCGGCCACCGAGCTGGCCAACCTTTTGGCCGAGAGCATCGAGCGGCTCGATGAGGCGGAGCTGAGGAAGATCACGGCATTGGTCCGAGCTGCGCTGAGGGGATAGTTTGCCCGGATGAAACGGGTGCGGCTAGCCGACGCCGCCCGAACTTCGTCATCCACGGGCGGAGCGGGAGCGAAGCGGACGCGCAGGCCCGAGGATCCATTCCGCGGTTTCGCGCGAAGGGCAAGGCGGCGCAGAACAGAGATCGTTCTGCGCCGCGGTGACGTTCAGCGAGGGCCACGGCTTCCGTGTGCTAGGCCGCGGACAGCCCTTATTCCTGAAATCACTGCTTGCCGACGCCGGCGCCGTTCGTGCTACCGCGTCCGCCATTGTTGTTGTGATCGCGGCCACCGTTACCACCACCCAGACAAGCCGAAGAGTTGACGCCGCAGCAGCGGCCGCTCCACAGCTCGTTGAGATTGGTCTTGGCGCAGCTTTTGGTGGTCTCGTCCGCCAGGGCCGATCCGGTCAGGGCCGACACCGCGATGGCGGCAAGCAAGGTGTTTCGCAGGAAAGCAGTCATTGAAATTCTCCATGGTTGGGTTTGTCGTTCACGGCTGTGTGTCGCCGGCCGGACGGAAAAGGTTCATGGAGAGATGCGCAATAATGTCTTCGAGAGAGCGAAGCCCTCAGCTCTGCCTACTGCACCGAGCCCACAAGCACAGGCTGGCCGTCGCGGATCGAGACCCAGCGCCCGGTGTTGTCGATCGCCTGTCGCTTGAGGAAGCGGTAGCCGGTCGCGTCCCAGGCTTTGACCTTGTCGGTCAGGTTGTCGAGCACATAGTCGCCCTTGTCGGTGCGCACCGTCAGCACCGAATGGCCTTCGCCGTCCGGCTTGCGCACGACGGTGATCAAAAGGTCGGCCAGCGACATGCCCAGGCGGTAGAGCTGGCGGCGCTTTTCCAGCACGTAGTCCTCGCAGTCGCCATAGCCGTCGTCCGGATAGGCCCAGACTTCGTCCTTGCCGTAGTGATCGAGGTCGCTCAGCGGCTTGACGGCGGCATTGACCTTGGCGCTGACGCTGACCAGTCTGCGCCATAGGCCGTCCGTCATCATGGCCGGCCCGAGATTGACCGGGCGGATGTTGCATTCGCTCGGACGCGATTTGCAGAAATCATAGTGGCCGATCGGCTGCGACGTCAGGCCGCCCGTGGCCATCGCGCCCGCCGCCCAGGCCGGCACCGCCCAATGCGCAGAGATCGCCAATCCTGCGGCTGCACACAAGCGCAGAATCCGCGTCATCGCTGAGGAAGTCATTGTCCCCGCCCTGTTCTTTATTAACGAAACGTTAAAGGCGATTTACAGTCCGTGTCAATTGGAGACGACGGTCAGTTTGGCGGGATGGTTACCTGCGCGATCCCGTAGCGGCACTTTCGCAACAGAAGCGCGGTTGCAACACGCTGGCCGCCAGGTGGCGGCAAGGCTGATGATGGGCTCCGGAGTTCAGCTTTTGGCGGAGCGGACCAGTCTCGGCTTCGCCGCCACCCGGTGCTGGCGGCCATAGCTGGAAATGAAGTCGACGATGCGCGGCACGATCTCGGAGCGGAAGCGCGAGCCGTTGAAGACGCCGTAATGGCCGACGGCCGGTTGCACGTAATGCGCATGCCTGTCGGCCGGGATGTTGACGCACAAATCATGCGCGGCCTGGGTCTGGCCGAGGCCGGAAATGTCGTCGTTCTCGCCCTCGATGGTCAGCAGCGCGACGTTGCGGATCGCCTTCGGATCGACCGGCTCGCCGCGATGCGTCATCTCGCCCTTCGGCAGAGCGTGGCGCACGAACACGGTGTCGACCGTCTGCAGGTAGAATTCCGCCGTCAGGTCCATCACCGCCAGATACTCGTCATAGAAGTCGCGGTGCTTTTCGGCGCTGTCGCCGTCATGCTTCACAAGGTGCATGAAGAAGTCCTTGTGCGCGATGATGTGGCGGTCGAGGTTCATGCTCATGAAGCCCGAGAGCTGCAGGAAGCCGGGATAGACCGGGCGGCCGAAGCCCGGCACCGGCCACGGCGCCGGCATGACGACATTGTCGCGGAACCAGTCGATGCCCTTTTCCTTGGCCAGAAGATTGACCGCGGTCGGGTTGCGGCGCGTATCGACCGGTCCGCCCATCAGCGTCATGGTGGAGGGCACGAAGGGATCGCCGCGCTTTTCCATCAGCGCCACCGCCGCCAGCACCGGCACGGAGGGCTGGCATACCGCCATCACATGCGTGTCGGGGCCGAGCGCGTGGAACATCTCGATGATGTAGTCGACATAGTCGTCGAGATCGAAGCTGCCTTGCGCTGCCGGCACCATGCGGGCATCGACCCAGTCGGTGATGTGCACGTCGGCGTGGGGCAGCATCGCCTCGACCGTGCCGCGCAGCAGCGTCGCGTAATGGCCCGACATCGGCGCCACGATCAAAAGCTTCGGGTCGGGCTTGCGGCCGGCGGGCAGCGCGCGCTCGAAACGGATCAGGTCGCAGAACGGCTTCGACCAGACCGTCTTTTCGGTGACGCCGACGCTTTTCCAGTCGACCACGGCCTTGTCCAGGCCGAACTGCGGTTTGCCATAGCGACGGGTGGTCCGCTCGAAGAGCTCCGCGGTCGCCGCGACCGAGCGGCCGAAGGGGGTGTGGGAAACCGGATTGAGCGGGTTGGAGTAGAAGAGCCGCACCGCGTCGGCATAGAAGCGGGCCGGCTGCAACGCCGCATGGTTCATTTCGTAGAGCTGGTAGAACATCGCGAACCCCGCTGCCGTCCGACGACCAAAAGGACGACGAACTGCGCCGAGCCTTGAATGTCTCCTGGCGAGGTTAACAAGATATTGTTGCGATGCAATACGTCATTTTGTCTGACGAATGCATCTTTCGTTCAACCTGTTGAAAACCGGCCTTTAAGCGGGCGAGCCGGCTCAATGTGCGCTGCCGAAATGTGAAGGATATGTGTCCGGCCCCTCATGCCGGGGATTGGTCGAAACCGTCCAAATCTCGTCATTCTATGGCGGAGCAAGAGCGAAGCGACGCGGCGCAGACCATGGAATCCATGCCGTGACTTGGAAGCGCCGCCACGGTGCGGAATTTTGCTCCGTTGCACGCCTTGGCGAAGGTAACGGCATGGATTCCAGGGTCTTCGCGACGGAACTTCGCTCCTGCTCCGCCCTGGAATGACGAAGAGCGGCTCAGACGCGCGCCATGCAGACGGCGGTATGGCCCGAACCGATGAAGCCCAGCTGGCCGGCGGCGCCGCGGGAGAGATCGAGCATGCGTCCCTTCACGAACGGACCGCGATCGTTGATGCGCACGACGACGCTGCGGCCGTTGTTCTTGTTGGTGACCCGAAGCTTGGTGCCGAAGGGCAAGGAGCGATGGGCTGCAGTCAGTGCCGCGGGGTTCATGCGTTCCCCTGAGGCGGTTCTGGAATGCAGCGCATACCAGGAAGCGCGGCCGCACTGCGCGGCGGCGGAGGAGGCGGATGAGGCGCCGGCCATCAGGCCAGCCGCGATCGTTACCGCGACAAGCGCAGTCTGGTTGGTTTTCTTCATGCTTTGGGGATGGCTCCGTTAGAGATACGCCCCGCCGATATGTGCCGAATGAGGCGGGAAATGCGGCATTGATCTGGCAGTTCCATGGCGACAGCACACGTTTGGAGTCGCCGCGAAACAGTTTGTCATGATATTCACAGCCCCGTTAAGGCGTATTCTCAATGAATATCGGGCCGGCATACGGGACATTCTGGGCAAGATCGGCCCACAAGATTTGAAGTACTGAGGGACGGAACTGCTTCGGTTCCTCAACGTCTTTTATTGTGTCCCCATTGCCGTTCAGGATCGACTTCCGGAGAGGGTCCAGCCGATGCGATTGATCAGGTTTGTGCTGGCGCTGATTGTGCTAGGGCTGGGTGCGCTGTGGTCGCTGCAAGGCCTCGGTCTCATCAAGGGCAGTTTCATGACCGGGCAGACGCAATGGCTCTATATCGGCCTCGTCACCATGCTGGTCGGCGTGGTCGGCCTCCGCTGGGCGACCCGCTCGCGCACATGACCTTGCCGGTCGGGGCGGAGACGGCTGGCGAAAGAGTCTGCGACCCGACCATTGCGACCAGTGCTGCTAGGCCCAGTAGAAGCTCCCGTCGCGCGGCGGCAGGCGGTCGCGTTCGCCGGCAAGCAGCACCCTTGCGCGTTGGCTGAGCGTCTCTTCTGTCGTCATTCTGAGGTCTACGCTCTGCTTCGCGTCGCTCCGCCCTGGATGACGAAGGAGTGCAAGGCGCCGGGTGCCGATCGAACAAGAAATCCGCCTGTCATCCCATCTGAGCAAATCCATGCTTCATAAGATGGCCGAATTGGAACCCGGGTTTCGTGCTTGGCACGGTTAGTATAGTAATCTTATCAACATTGGGAGGTGAGAGAACGATGCGCGACCCTCTGAAGACCGTTCTGGCGATCGTTCGTGGCTTGCGGCTGAGGCCGCCCGCGGCGTTCGCCCCGCGCTGATCGCTCCGTCACGTTTCGGCTAGCGGTCATGGTTGGACGCGGCAACTCCATCATCATTGTCGGCGGCGGCGCAAGCGGCGTCGTGCTGGCCGCGCATCTGTTGAAGTCGCCCAATCCGGACCTGCGCGTCACGCTGATCGAGAAGCGGCCGCATTTCGGCCAGGGCATGGCTTACTCGACGCTGCTTTCGGCGCATGTGCTCAACGTCAACGCCTCCGGCATGAGCGCCTATGCCGACGACCCGACCCATTTCGCGCGCTGGGTGCTGGAACGCGGCCTCGCCAGACCGGACCAGGGACCGTTCTATGCGCCGCGCAGCCTCTATGCCCGCTATCTGCAGGATGTGCTCGAGGGCTTGGAGGAACGTGAGCGGGACACCGGTCGTCTGCGGTTGATCCGCGAGGAGAGCCTGTCGACCGCGCCGACCTCGTCGGGCGTCGAAGTCGCACTCGCCAACGGCACCAGCGTCGTCGCGCATCTTGCCGTCCTGGCCACCGGTCACGACGAGCAGCCCGGCGCCTTCCAGGGTCATGCCGTCCGGATGGGGACGGAGGCCGACACCGCGCTCGATCCTGAAGCCCAGGTGCTGCTGCTCGGCACCGGCCTGAGCATGGTCGACGCTTTCCTGTCGCTGGAGCAGCGCGGCCATCGCGGTTCGATCGTCGCGGTGTCGCGGCGCGGCCTGCTGCCGTCGCCGCACCGCAAGGGCAATCCGATCAAGCTCGATATCGCCGATATTCCGCTCGGCACCCAGCTTTCCTATTTCGTCGGCTGGTTCCGCAACCTGATCCGCGAGACCCAGAAAGCCGGCGGCGACTGGCGCGACGTCGTCGATGGTCTCAGACCCTTCAACCAGACGATCTGGCAGAATTGGCCGTCCTCGGCCAAACGCCGCTTCGTCGAGCACACCAAGGCCTGGTGGGACATCCACCGCCACCGCATGGCGCCGGAAGTCTATGCGCGCGTCACCGAGGCGGTCGCCTCAGGCCGCATCCGTCTCGTCGCCGGTAGGGTGGTAGACATAGAACCGAACGGCGGCTTTATCGTGAAGATCCAGCCGCGCGGCACGCAGGACGTCGAGACCCTGGACGTCGTCCGCCTCTATGATTGCATGGGCATTGTCCGCGACATTTCGCGGACGTCGAACGGTGTCGTGCGGTCGCTGGTCGAGCGCGGCCTGGCGCGTCCCGATCCGCTGCGCCTCGGCCTCGATGTCACCGCGAAATGCGAGCTGATCGCGGCCGACGGCACGGTGTCGTCGAAGCTGCTCGCCATCGGACCGTTGACGCGCGGCACCTTCTTCGAGATCGACGCCATTCCCGACATCCGCGTGCAATGCGCGAAGCTGGGCAAGCAACTGCTCGGATAAGGCTCTAGCCGCCAAGCGCCTCGATGACGACGCGGGCGGTTTCGGCGCCGGAAAAATTCTGCTGCCCGGTGATCAGGTTGCCGTCGCGCACGGCAAAGCCGCGCCACAACCCGGCCTGGATATAATTGGCGCCGATCGCCTTGAGCTCGTCCTCGATCCGCCACGGCATCAAATGCTTGCCGCGTTCGAGCGCCCCCATTGCCCAGGTGGCGTTGTCGGCGAAATCCTCCTCGAGATTGGCAAAGCCGGTCACCGTCTTGCCTGCGGCAAGCAGCGATCCGTCGGCGCGCCTGGCATAGCGCAGGATGGCGGTGCCGTGGCAGAGCGCGGCGGCCACCTTGCCGGCCTCGTGGAAAGCGACGAAGGTTTGCTGGAGACCGGTCGCGCGTTCATAGGTGAACATCGGCGACTGGCCGCCGGCGACGACGATGGCGTCGAAGCGAGCGACATCGATCTCGGCCACCGGCCGTGTGTCGTCGACCAGCGCCTGGAGCTTCGGGTTCGAAATGAAACCGAGCGAGATGAGATCGGTCTCCGAATAGCCCGACGGATCGCGCGGGTCGCTCAGCGCATCGGCTTCGCACTTGCCGCCGTCGGGCGAAAAGATCTCGACCTCGTAGCCGCGCTCGGTGAAGGCGAACCAGGGATGGGTGAGCTCGCTCCACCAGAAGCCGACCGGCCACCCCGTTGTGGTGGAGACGGCCGGATTTGCGATCACGATCGCCACCCGCTTCGGCTTTCGTGCATTGACCGGATTGGGGTCCCGAACACTCATTTTGCTCTCCCTTTTATGAAGTCGTCGCCGACAAAGCCGGGCTCGGCAATCTGGCCATATGGCGGGGTAAATTCCGCTTTTGCCGCGCGCGGCCCTTGCCTAGGATCGGCGCATGACACAACGCGGTAGACTCTATGGCTGCCCGGTCGAGTTCGCGCTCGACGCGCTCGGCGGCAAATGGAAGACGGTGATCATCGCGCGGATCAAGCAAGGACCGCTGCGCTATTCCGAACTGCGCCGGCTGATTCCTTCGCTTTCCGACAAGATGCTGACGCAGCGCCTGGCCGATCTTGTCGAGATCGGCTTCGTCACGCTCGAAACCTCGCCGGATGGCAAGGCGCGCTACGCGCTGACCGAGCGCGGCCGCGACCTCGCAGCGGCGCTGCAGGCACTCTACGACTGGGGCATCCTGCATGGCCGCGCCGAGGGCGTGCGCTTCCGCACCGACATCGAAGCAGCGGCCTAGCGCAATTCCAGGAAAATGCGTAGCGGTTAGGCTCGGCGACTTCGCCGTAGCCTTCCGTCCGCAATTGCGTAGAAACAAGGCCTCTGGCCTGAGATCAAGCGGCATCGGCAAGCGCGCCGCAGAAGCCCGCGACATCGGTGACGACGGCTTCGCCAAGAAAGCGCAGCGTCGCCATCGAGCGGTCGCGCGCTTCGCTGTTGCCGAAGCCGCAGGCGTCCTCGATCACGACGGCGACGAAACCGTTGTCGGTCGCCTGGCGCGCGGTCGGCTCGATGCCGATCTCCATGGCGATGCCGGCGAGCGCCACCGCGCGAACGCCGCAGTCACGCAGCGCAAAGCCGAGCGAGGTGGAATCGAAGGCCGACATGGTCAGCTTGTCGAACACCGCCTCGTCCGCGCGCGGGGCGAGTTCCGGCACGATCCGCGTCGCTTCGGCATCGCGCAGGAACCATGGCTGGACCGCGTCGGGGCTATCGCGCCGCTGCCAGGCCATGGCGGTGCGCAGCTGCGTGGCGCCCATCCATTTTTTCGGCAGCGACAAATGACGCGTGAATGCCACCCGCATGCCGGCCGAGCGCGCCGCTTCCAATGCCGTGCCGGTGCGTTCGACGATCGCCGCGGCGCCTTCGACCTGGCGGCAGATGCCGACCTGCATGTCGTAGACGATCAGCGCCATGCGGCGCGGATCGCACCATTCGGCCAGGCGCTGCGGAATCTCGATGCCTTCGCCAGAGCGGATCATGCCGCCGTCCGATCCCAGGGTTTGGCGATATCGACTGTTGGGTCGAACAGGAATTCCAGCGGCAGCGGCGCGTCGAAAGCGATGAAATGCCATTCCAGCAGCCCGGCTTTGGAGAGCGGGAAATCATCGGTATAGCGCATGGCCTGCTCGACGCTGTCGAGCTCGAAAACGATGATGACGCCGCCGACATCGGCGCGTGCATAGTTCTCGCGCACGATGCCTTGCTTCCACAGCCGCCATACATTCGAGACCTCGTCGCGCAGATAGGGCCTGAGATCGTCGAGCGTGACGCCGGGCTTGAAATTGTCATAGGCAAGAATCTTCATCGGCCGCTCCTTGGCACGCGCTGTTCGTCCCGCGCTTCGTTCGGCTAGCATGATGGAAAAGGCATCGGCAACGAACGACATGGTGCGTTGAACAAGCCCTCAAGCTGGGCCTCCGTGTCGCTTTATTGAGGCAAAATGCGGCCGGTCATTGCCGGCATGGAGGAACGAGAATGACCATCGAAAGGTTGAACCCGCAAGGCATGCACAGCAACCCCGCCTATTCGCAAGGCGTGTCGCTGCCTGCTTCCGCGCGCATCGTGCTGGTCGGAGGGCAGAACGGCGTCGATGCCGAAGGCAACATCGTCGGCAAGGGCGACCTCGCTGCGCAGACGACGCAGGCGCTGGCCAATCTGGCCAAGGTTCTGCAAGCTGGCGGAGCGACGCTGGAGAATCTCGTCAGCCTGTCGGTCTATATCGTTGGCGACCAGGATATCGCTCCGGGCTTTGGCGCCTGGATGGCGTTCTGGGCCAACCGTGCTCCGCCGCCCATCATCAAGGCGCTGCGTGTTGTCGGCCTCGGCAATCCGGACTTCCTGATCGAGATCGAGGGCCAGGCGGCGATTGCGTAGACTCCCGCTTGAAGGGACACACTACGCGGCCGTGAAATTCCATTCCTCCACTCGCCGCTGGATTGGCACGATCTATCTTCTTTCCTGATGAAAAGGGCTGGACAAGACAGGGCGCGCGATCCGCGAAACCGGAATGGATTCCCGCGGCCCACGCGCGGGATTGCCGACATCCGCCTCGAACTGCTTCGATGGAGCACTCAAGATGAGCGAGCAGACAAAAGCGGCGCCGAAGGGCGCGCACATCAACCTGTCGAGATTGCGTCCGCCTTACGCTTCGGTGCTCGACCTGATCGGCCAGACGCCGGTCGTCGAGCTGACCAAATTCGACACCGGCAAATGCCGCCTGTTCATCAAGCTCGAAAGCCAGAATCCTGGCGGCTCGATCAAGGACCGCATCGCGCTCTCGATGATCGCGGCGGCGGAGAAGGAGGGACGCCTGAAGCGCGGTGGCACCATCGTCGAGGCGACCGCCGGCAACACCGGCCTCGGCCTCGCCCAGGTCGGCATCCCGAAAGGCTACCGCATCGTCCTCGTCGTGCCCGACAAGATGTCGCGCGAGAAGATCCAGCATCTGCGCGCTTTGGGCGCCGAGGTGCGCATGACCCGCTCCGATGTCGGCAAGGGCCATCCCGAATACTACCAGGACATGGCCGAGAAGATCGCCGCCGAGCTGCCCGGCGCTTTCTATGCCAACCAGTTTGCCAACCCGGCCAACCCGCTGGCGCATGAGACCACCACCGGCCCGGAAATCTTTGCGCAGCTCGATGGCGATGTCGACGCGGTAGTGGTCGGCGTCGGCTCCGGCGGCACGCTCACCGGCCTCGGCCGCTTTTTTGCGAAACACTCGCCCAAGACCGAGATGGTGCTCGCCGACCCGGTCGGCTCGGTGCTGGCGCCGCTGATCAAGACCGGCAAGATGGAGGAGGCCGGCAGCTGGACGGTCGAAGGCATCGGCGAGGATTTCGTGCCGCCCAATGCCGATCTGTCGCTGGTGAAAAAGGCCTATTCGATTCCCGACAAGCAGAGCATGCTGGCGGTGCGCGATCTGTTGTCCAGGGAAGGCATCCTGGCTGGCTCGTCCTCCGGCACGCTGCTGTCGGCAGCGCTTCGCTACTGTCGCGAGCAGACGTCGCCAAAACGCGTCGTCACCTTGGTCTGCGACAGCGGCAACAAGTATCTGTCGAAAGTCTTCGACGATATCTGGCTGGCCGAGCAGGGCCTTGCCGACCAGGAACAGCATGGCGATTTGCGCGACCTGGTCATGCGCTCGCCGCGCACCGGCGACATTGTGACCGTTGGCCCGGAGGAAACCCTGCTCAACGCCTATGGCCGCATGCGCCGCTCCGACGTTTCGCAGCTGCCGGTGCTGGACGAAGGCAGGCTGGTCGGCATCGTCGACGAGAGCGATATTTTAGCCAAGGTCGATGGACCCTATGACGGCCGCTGGGACCGTTTCAACGCGCCGGTGCGCACGGCCATGACCTCCAACCTGCACACGCTGCAGGCCAATCAGACGCTCGACGCGCTGCTGCCTGTCTTCGACCGCAACGAGGTCGCCATCGTCTTCGATGGCGAAGAGTTCATCGGCCTGATAACTCGTATAGACCTGATCAACCATCTGAGGCGCCGCGCAACATGACTTCGAACGGCAAGAACCGCCTGGCCTTTTCCACCCGCGCCATCCATGGCGGCCAGAGCCACGATCCGCTGACCGGCGCCGTGATGGTGCCGATCTACGCCACCTCCACCTACGGCCAGCAGTCGCCCGGCGTGCACAAGGGTTTTGAATACGCCCGCAGCCAGAACCCGACGCGCTTCGCCTTCGAGCGTGCCGTGGCCGACCTCGAAAGCGGCTCGGCCGCCTTCGCCTTTGCCTCCGGCCTGGCGGCGATCGGCACGGTGCTCGAGCTCCTCGATGCCGGCGCCCATATCGTCGCCACCGACGACATCTATGGCGGTTCGTTCCGCTTGATGGAGCGGGTGCGCAAGCGCTCCGCCGGCCTTGAGGTGAGTTTTGCCGACTTCACCGACCTCGCCGCGATCGAGGCGGCGATCCGCCCGGACACGAAGCTGCTCTGGGTCGAGACGCCGACCAACCCGCTGCTGCGCATCGTCGACCTCGAAGCGATCGCCGCGCTTGCTAGGTGCAAGGGGCTGCTCACCGTCGCCGACAACACCTTCTGCAGCCCCTATATCCAGCGCCCGCTGGAGCTCGGCATCGACATCGTCGTGCACTCGACGACGAAATATCTCAATGGCCATTCCGACATGGTCGGCGGCGTGGCGGTCGTCGGCGATAACAAGGACCTCGCCGCCCAGCTGAAATTCCTGCAGAACGCCATCGGCGCCATTTCCGGCCCGTTCGACAGTTTTCTGGCGCTGCGCGGTATAAAAACCCTGGCGCTCAGGATGGAGCGTCACTCGTCCAACGGCCTGAAAATAGCGCAATGGCTGGAAACGCGAAAAGATGTCCGCCGGGTCATCTATCCCGGCCTCGCCAGCCACCCGCAGCATTCCATCGCCGTCCAGCAGATGCACGCCTTCGGCGGCATGATCTCGGTCGACCTCGACCGCGACCTGGCGGGAACAAAACGCTTCCTCGAACGCACCCAGCTCTTCACTTTGGCCGAAAGCCTGGGCGGCGTCGAAAGCCTGATCGAGCACCCGGCGCTGATGACGCACGGATCGATCCCGGCGGAAAAGCGTGGGGCGATAGGCATCACCGATTCGCTGGTGCGGCTGTCGTGTGGGATCGAGGACGGCGATGATCTGATCGCGGATCTCGAGCAGGCGTTGCAGACCTGAGAACTCGCAGATACCACGTCATCGTGGTAATCCTTCGCGCCCCCTCTGGCCTGCCAGCCTTGTCCTTCGTCATTCTAGGGCGGAGCAAGGAGCGAAGCGACGCGCGAAGACCCTAGAATCCATGCCGTGACGCCTGAGAGCCGCCATGGTCCAGAACGGTTCACCAGCCGATCCCGCGAAACAGCTCGAACCATTCCGGATTGGTCTTCTCGATCAGCTCGATCTTCCACCGGCGTGGCCAACGTTTCAATGACGTCTCACGCTGGATGGCATCGGCGATGTCGAAGTATTCCTCGTACCAGACGAGACGCTGCACACCGTAGCGGCTGGTGAAACTGGAGCCTTGGCCGGTCTTGTGCTCGGGCATTCGACGAGCAAGATAGTTGGTGACGCCGATATAGATCGTGCCGCCTTTCTGGCTTGCGGTCATGTAGACGTAGCCTGTCATGTGGGGATCTTAGCTGGCGCCATTACCACCCGCTATTCTGGACCGTTGCATTCTATGGCCAATGTCACGGCATGGATTCTAGGGTCTGCGCGCGTCGCTTCGCTCCTTGCTCCGCCCTAGAATGACGAAGCGCCATTTGCGATCGTCCTGCCCGCGAGAGACGCGCTGTCCCGCTGACCTCTCGGTATGTGTGCCATTGCACGCCGCCATCCACGCTCTAAACTGCCCCCAACTGCGATCTCCGGAGGCGCCATGCGCGTGGTCGTGTTGGGTGGCGGCGTGGTCGGCGTCACCACGGCCTATCAGCTGCAGAAGGACGGGCACCAGGTCGTCATCCTCGAGCGCCAGCAACAGGTCGCTGCGGAGACCAGCTGGGGCAATGCCGGCATGATCGCGCCGGGGCATTCTTTTGTCTGGTCGTCGCCCAAGGCGCCGATGATCCTCTTGAAATCGCTGGTGCTGAAAGACCAGGCGCTGCGCTTCAGGCTTTCGGCCGATCCGCGGCTCTACAGCTGGTCGTGGCTGTTCCTGATGGAATGCACGGCCGGGAAGGCCAGGCGCAACACGCTACTCAAGCATCGGCTGGCGGTCTATTCGCAATCGGTCCTGCACGAGGTCGTCGCCGACGAGGCGATCGACTACGACCGCAATGATCGCGGCATCCTTTATTTCTATCGCAGCCAGCAGGCGCTCGACAAAGGCGTCGAGCATATGAAGCTGCTCGAATCCGACGGCCAGCTGATCAAGGTGCTCGACTGCGACGCCATCGTCGCCCTCGATCCGTCGTTGGCTTCCGCCAAGGAAAAAATCGCCGGCGGCATCCATTGCCCGACCGACGAGACCGGCGATCCGGCGAAATTCACCCGGGCGTTGGCCGCGAAGGTGGCCGAGCGCGGTGGCGAGATCCGCACCGGCACGACCATCACCGGCATCGAGACGTCCGGCGACGATGTCTCCCGGGTGCTGACCGACAAGGGAAGCATCAAGGGCGATGCCTATGTGCTGGCGCTCGGCTCCTACAGCCCGCTGATCGCGAGCACCGTCGGCATCAGCCTGCCGATCTATCCGATCAAGGGCTATTCGCTGACCATTCCGATCGGCAACCGTCCGGCGCCGCCCACCATCGCCGCGATCGACGAGCACAATCTGGTCGCCGTGTCGCGCTTCGGCGATCGGCTGCGCGTCACCGCTACGGCCGAGTTCGCCGGCTACGACACCAGCCACAAACCGGCCGATTTCGCCTTCATGAAAGGGGTGACCGAGGAGCTCTATCCCGAAGGCGCCGATTACGACCGCGCCGAGATGTGGGCGGGCCTGCGGCCGATGACGCCCAACAATCTGCCCGAATTCGGCCGGCGCCGCCTCAGCAACCTCTACCTCAACACCGGGCACGGCCATATCGGCTGGACCATGTCGCATGGTTCGGCCCGCATCACTGCCGACCTGATCGCCGGCCGCAAGCCGGCGATCTCGATGGACGGAATTTTGAACTGAGAGCATGATCCCGGAGGGGATCGACCAGGAAAGGGAATGCCATGTCTGTCAGCGCGGCCGCTACCCGCCCTCAATCGCCAGGGCCGATCGATTTGGGCGTCCTTCCGTCGGAGATCGACGGCGGCCTCGCCTCGCGCGCGGCGATCGGGCTCGCGATCCTCGCCACCGACCAGACGCTGGAGCATGAGTTCCGCGCCCTGATCCGCATTCCGGGCGTCGCCTTCTACGAGGCCCGCCTCTTCAACGACAACGACATCACGCCCGATACTTTGCGCGCCATCGGCCCGCGCATCGCGCCCACCGTCGACCTCATCCTGCCCAGCATCCCGCTCGATGTCGTCGGCTTCGGCTGCACCTCGGCCACCATGACGCTCGGCGAGGACGCCGTCTTCGCCGAGATCCGCAAGGCGCGGCCGGGCGTCGCCTGCACCACCCCGGTCACCGGCGCTTTGGCCGCCTTCAAGGCGCTCGGCGCCAGGGGCATCGGCCTGCTCACGCCCTATGCGCCGGAGATCAACCAGGGCCTGGTCCGCTACTTCACCGGCCGCGGCCTCGACATATCAGCCGTCGCCACTTTCGACCGGCGCGACGACCGCGAGGCGGCCCGCATCTCGCTGGCCTCGATCGAGGCGGCGGCCGAGCGCATGGCCGCCGTGCCGGGCGTGGAAGCGATCTTCATCTCCTGCACCAGCCTGCGCGTCGCCGAAGCGGTCGCCGAGCTGGAGCGGCGCATCGGCATTCCCGTCACCTCCTCCAACCACGCCATGGCCTGGCACTGCCTGCGGCTTGCCGGCATCGATGACGTCGTGCCGGCCGGCGGACGGTTGTTTGCGCTACCGTAGCGGCCGGAATGGGACTGGCGCTGCCGCCCGCCCACTTGAGGGTGGCTACCCGCTCACCTTGAAGAAATCCACGAACGCCCTGAGCGCCGGCCGCATCTGCCGGCGGCTCGGATAATAGACGAAGAAGCCGTCGAAGGACGGGCACCAGTCCTCCAGCACGCGGATCAACCTGCCCTCGGCGAGCGGCGCCTTGACATAATCCTCGAAGACGAAGGCAAGCCCGGCGCCGTCGACTGCCGCTTGGGCGATAAGATGGTCCTCGTCGAGGATCAGCGGTCCTTCCACCGCGATCTCGATTTCCTCGCCGTTCTTCTCGAACTCCCAGCGGTAGAGGATGCCGCTGGAGAAACGGAAGCGGATGCAACGATGGCCTGCGAGATCGCGCGGATGACCGGGCTTCGGCATGGAAGCGAAATAGGACGGCGCGGCGACCGCCGCGCCGCGGATGTCGGGCCCGATGCGCACCGCGATCATGTCGCGCTGCAGGCTTTCGCCGAGCCTGACGCCTGCGTCGAAGCCGCCTTCGACCACATCGGTGAAGCGATCCTCGATGACGATCTCCAGCACGATGTCGGGATAGGCGGCGGCGAAGGCGCCGAGCCGCGGCGTCAACACCAGATGCGCAGCGGTGCGCGGCACGCTGAGCCTGAGATTGCCGGCCGGCCGGTCGCGCGCCTCGACCGCCGTTTCCAGCGCGAGGTCGATCTCGGACAGGGCCGGGCGCAGCCGTTCCAGAAGCTGCGCGCCTTCCTCGGTCGGCGCGACGCTGCGCGTGCTGCGCGCCAGCAGCCGCACGCCGAGCCGTGCTTCCAGGCTCGACACCGCATGGCTGACCGCGGAAGGCGCGATGCCGAGTTCGCGGGCGGCGCCGCGGAAGCTGGCACATTGGGCAACCGCGGCCAGCACGGCGAGTTGCGAGAGGTTCGTCCGATTCATCGTTCTATTTTATAGAGCAACCCGTACAAAAGAGAAAGAATTATCGAACGCATTGCGAGGCGCTATCTCTCCCCCATCGCAACAAGGAGATGCGCCATGAAAACCCGCAAACTTGGAACTGAACTCGAAGTCTTCCCCGTCGGCCTCGGCTGCATGGGCATGAGCTTCGGCTATGGCGGCCAGCCGGAGGCGGAAGCGATCGCCACGCTGCGCCGCGCCGTCGAGATCGGCGTGACCTTCTTCGATACGGCCGAAGTCTATGGTCCATACGAGAACGAGATCCTGCTCGGCAAGGCGCTGAAGCCGGTGCGCGACAAGGTAACGATCGCCACCAAATTCGGCTTCAAGATTTCCGAGCACGGCGAGGGCACCGACCGCATGATCGGCGTCGACAGCCGCCCCGAGCACGTCAAGGCGGTGGCCGAAGCCTCGCTCAAGCGGCTCGATACAGACGTGATCGACCTCTATTACCAGCACCGCGTCGACCCCAACGTGCCGATCGAGGATACGGTCGGCGCCATGGCGGACCTGGTGCGCGAAGGCAAGGTCCGGGCGCTGGGCCTGTCGGAGGTGAGCGGCACGACGCTGCGCCGGGCGCATGCCGTGCACCCGATCGCCGCGGTGCAGAGCGAATATTCGCTGTGGAGCCGCGATCCCGAGGATGAGGTGTTCGACGCCTGCCGCGAGCTCGGCATCGGCTTCGTCCCCTACAGCCCGCTCGGCCGCGGCCTGCTCACCGGCGCGATCGCCAAGCCGGACGCACTCGGCGCCGGCGACTGGCGCCTCACCTTGCCGCGCTTCAAGGCCGAGGCGATGGAAGCCAACAACGCCGTCATCGCAGTGCTGGAGAAGATGGCGGCGCAGAAGGGCGTGACAGCGGCGCAGCTGGCGCTCGCCTGGGTGCTGCACCAGGGCGATTTCATCGTCCCGATCCCCGGCGCAAGGAAGATACGCCACCTTGAGCAGAACACGGCGGCGGCGAATATCGAGCTGAGCGCGGCCGAGGTCGCGGCGATCGGTGACGCGCTGTCGCCCGACAAGGTGGTCGGCAAGCGCTACACGGAGGAACTGCTGGCGCTGGTGAATGGGTGATAGTTGAAAGGGGCGCTTCGGCGCCCCCTTGAAGGGTCGGCGCGAGGCCCCCTCTCTGTCCTGCCGGACATCTCCCCCTCAAGGGGGGAGATTGGCAGCTTGGGCGCCTGCGCCCTTCCTGCCTCGATTATTAGCGAAAGCGGACGCGACATCGATCTCCCCCCTTGAGGGGGAGATGGCCGGCAGGCCAGAGAGGGGGGCCTCGCGCCGCCGTATCTTATCCCTGCACCCCTACCAAGCCACCACACTAATCTCCGGCCAATACTCCTGCGCCCTTCTCCCCTTCGCTTCGTGCGTCCGCTGATTATCCGGCCCCCGGTTCGGCGTGATGCGAAACGAAAAAAGATCGTCGAGCCCGAACGGTGCCACCAGCTCCAAGGCTCCGTCGGCGCCGTACCGCACCCCCACCGCATGCGTCTTCGACGCAAAATAGCTCACCGACTGGCTCGCGCTGGCATAGCGCGGGCACTCCTGCCCGAACTTTGCCGGATACCATAGATGCACCCGCGCCTGATTGCGCACCTCGACCGGCAGCGCCAACCCAGCGAAATGCTCTGCTGCCCGGCGGATCACGGCATCCTCGGCCTCGTAGGACAAGTCGGCGTCGTCGAAGTAGAACAGGTCGACATCTTTGATGCCGTAGCCCGGCGGCTTGCCGGTCAGATGGTTCCAGACGCTGTTGTAGAGCGCGCCGGAAACCACCAGCCAATCCGGTAGCGCGAGTTGGCGCACACGCGCCAGCGTCTCATCCAGCAGCGGATCGGCCGCGATGATGGCCAGGGAGGCAGCGCGCTGTTCCTCGAAGGGAAGGCCGGAATAGCGGAGATAGTGCATCGCCCTTTGGAGAGCGATTCGCCATCGCTGCGCAATGCCTTACGCCCTCAGCACGCCGCCGGTCTGCTTGTTGACGTTCTCGACGATGCGTTTTGCGAGCGCCTCGAAATCCTCGTCGGTCAGCGTCTTTTCGACCGGCTGGATCGAGACCTCGATGGCAATCGACTTCTTGGCCGCCCCCAGCGAAGCGCCTTCGAACACGTCGAACACCGAAACGCCGGTGACCAGCTTCTTGTCGGCGGCCAAAGCCGCCCGTACCAGCGTGCCGGCCTCGACCGTCTTGTCGACGACGAAGGCGAAGTCGCGCTTCACCGCCTGGAAGGGCGAGAGCTCGAGCTTCGGCTTGGTGCGCGTCGGCTTGGCCTTCGGCTCCGGCACGGCGTCGACGAAAACCTCGAAGCCGCAGATCGGACCTGACGCGTCCAGGCCGTCCAGCGTCCTCGGATGGAACTCGCCGAACGTGCCGAGCACCGTCTTGGGGCCGAGCTTGATCGTTCCCGAGCGCCCGGGATGATACCAAGCCGGGCCGCCGTGCTCGATCTGCAGCCGGTCGACCGGCGCGCCGCAGGCCTCGAGCGCGGCGATCGCATCCGCCTTGGCGTCGAACACGCCGACCGGCCCGGCATTGCCGGACCAGCTGCGGCCCGAGCCGTCGAGCTTGGCCGTGCCGCGCCGCACGCCGGCGGCGACGCGCCGCTGCTGGTCGGCGCCATCGCCTTCATAGGTGCCCGAGACTTCGAACAGCGCCACATCGCCGATGCCCTTGTCGGCATTGCGCTGCGCGGCCGCGATCAGCCCCGGCAGCAGCGACGGCCGCATGTCAGACATGTCTGCGGCGATCGGGTTGGCAAGCTTGAGCGCCGTCTGGCCGCCGCCGAACAGTTCGGCATGTCTTGCGGGGATGAACGACCAGGTGACGGCCTCCATCATGCCGCGCACGGCGAGCGCGCGCTTGGCGGCGCGGGTGCGCACCTGCAGCGTGGTCAGGATCTTGCCGTTGACCGCGTCATGCGAGGTAAGCGGCTGGGCCAAGATGTTGTCGACGCCATGGATGCGCATCACCTCCTCGACCAGGTCGGCCTTGCCGTCGACATCCGGCCGCCAGGACGGCACCTCCACCTTGACGACGTCGCTCAGTCCTTTCGGCTCGAAACCAAGCCGGGTCAGGATGCCAAGGGCTTCCTCTCTCGGCACCTCGATGCCGGTCAGCCGTTTCACTTCCGACAGCGGGAAGGAGACGATCTTCGGCTTGTGGCCGGCATAGCCGGCAACCTCGATTTCAGAAGGCGTGCCGCCGCAGAAATCGAGCACCAGCTTGATTGCCAGCTCGACGCCCGGCACCATGAACTCGGGATCGACGCCGCGCTCGAAGCGGTAGCGCGCGTCGGTGATGATGCCGAGCGCGCGGCCGGTGCGGGCCGTGGCGATCGGATCCCAGAGCGCCGATTCGATCAGCACGTCGGTGGTGTTCTCGTCGCAGCCCGAATGCTCGCCGCCCATGATGCCGGCGATCGATTCCACGCCATTGTCGTCGGCGATCACGCACATCTCCGGCGTCAGCGTGTATTCGCGGCCGTCCAGCGCCAGCACCTTCTCGCCGTCCTTGGCGCGCCGCACCACGAGGTTGCCGGCGACCTTGGCGGCATCGAAGACATGCAGAGGCCGCCCGCGGTCGAAGGTGACATAGTTGGTGATGTCGACCAGCGCGCTGATCGGCCTGAGCCCGATGGCGATCAGCCGCTGCTGCAGCCATTTCGGCGACGGGCCGTTCTTGACGCCCTTCACCAGCGTCAGCGCGAAGCCGGGGCAGAGCTCGGGCGCCTCGATCGTGACCTTGACCGGGCACAGGCCTTCGCCGGCATGCGGCATGATCCCGCCGCCGGTGAGCCGGCCAAGCCCGCTCGCCGCGAGGTCGCGCGCGATGCCGTAGACGCTGGTCGCATCCGGGCGGTTCGGCGTCAGATTGATCTCGATGACCGGATCGTCGAGATGCGCGTAGGCGGCGAAGCTGGTGCCGACCGGCGCATCCTCAGGCAAATCGATGATCCCGTTATGCTCGTCTGAGATTTCCAGCTCGCGCTCCGAGCACATCATGCCGTGGCTTTCGACGCCGCGGATCTTGCCCACCGAGAGCGTCACGTCAATGCCGGGAACATAGGTGCCCGGCGCCGCGAAAGCGCCGATCAGGCCCGCACGGGCATTGGGCGCGCCACATACGACTTGAACAGGCGGCTTGCCGTCGCCGGTGTCGACGGTCAGCACGCGCAGCCGGTCCGCATCGGGATGCTGCACCGCCGTCAGCACCTTGGCGATGACGAAGGGTTTCAGGCCGGCCTTGTCATCGACATGTTCGACCTCGAGGCCGATCGCCGTCAGCCGCTCGACGATCTCGGCAAGCGAGGCGTCGGTCTCGAGATGGTCCTTGAGCCAGGAGAGGGTGAATTTCATGCTTCTGTTCCGTTCGGTCCTTGCCCATCAGGTCTGGGCACGCTGGTCTTCAAATGGCGCGGCAGATCGTCCGGCATGTGCAGGAAGGGCAGTTGCTCGCGCACATGCGCATGCACGGTCGGCCTGAAATAGGCCGGCATGTCCATGGCGCCGAGCATGAAATAGATCTGGTTGTCGAGCCGCTGGTCGAGATAGGCGATCGGCGAGCCGCAGATGCCGCAGAACGTGCGCTCCACCGGGCCGTTGCGATAGCTTTTCAGCGATTTGCCGTTGAGCGCGACCTGATCGGCCATGAAGCCGACAAAGGCAGACACCGGCGCGCCGCTGGCGCGCCGGCAATCGCCGCAATGGCAATAGCTGATGTGGTGCGGCTCGGCCGAGGCCTCGAACCGCACCGCGCCGCAGCGACAGCCCCCGGTGTGGAGTGCGGTCATGTCGACAGCCCCCCGAACAGCGTCGGCAGGTCGAGCGGCCGGAAGCCGTAATGCGACAGCCAGCGCACGTCGGCGTCGAAGAAGGCGCGCAGGTCCGGCATGCCGTATTTCAGCATGGCGATGCGGTCGATGCCCATGCCCCAGGCAAAGCCCTGATATTCGTCGGGATCGAGCCCGCCGGCGCGCAGCACGTTGGGATGCACCATGCCGCAGCCCAGTATCTCCATCCAGTCCGAGCCTTCGCCGAAGCGCACTTCACCCGGACGCGAGCGGTCGCACTGGATGTCGACCTCGAGACTGGGCTCGGTGAACGGGAAGAAGGACGGACGAAAGCGCATCTTGACCGACGGCACTTCGAAGAAGGCCTTGCAGAACTCCTCCAGCACCCACTTCATGTTGGCGACATTGGCTGATTTGTCGACCACCAGCCCCTCGACCTGATGGAACATCGGCGAGTGCGTAGCGTCCGAATCCTGCCGGTAGGTCTTGCCGGGGATGACGATGCGGATCGGCGGCTTCTGCTTCTCCATGGTGCGGATCTGCACGGGCGAGGTGTGCGTGCGCAACAGCTTGCGCTCACCCTTCTCGTCCGGCTGGAAGAAGAAGGTGTCGTGCATCTCGCGCGCCGGATGTCCCTCAGGAAAATTCAGCGCCGTGAAATTGTAATAGTCGGTCTCGATATCCGGGCCTTCGGCGATGGCGAAGCCGAGGTCGCCGAAGATCGCCGCGATCTCGTCGACCACCTGGCTGATCGGATGGATGCGGCCGCGCTCGGCCGGCGACTGGCGAACGGGAAGCGTGACATCGACCTTCTCAGCCGCGAGCCGGGCCGCGATCGCCACATCCTTCAGTTCCGCCTTGCGCTGGGTGAGCGCTTCGGTGACGCGGTTCTTCAGGCCGTTGATCGCCGGCCCCTTCACCTGGCGCTCCTCGGCGCTCATCGCGCCCAGCGTCTTCAGCATTTCGGAGACCGAACCTTTCTTGCCCAGCGCAGAGACGCGCACCGCCTCGATCGCGGCCTCGTCCGCCGCCGCCGCGATTTCGGCGAGCAACGAGCCTTCCAGGGCTTCAAGATTTCCAGCAGTGGCGTTCACGGCGAAGCTCTCTCGGTCGGGCGACTGCCACCATTTCGGTTTCGTCGTCGCCATTTTTGGTTACATCAGACATAAGAAAAACCCGCGCCAGCCGTGCCAGCGCGGGTTCCCCAAATCAGAATTGCGTATGCTTGGGAAGCGCTGGCTTAGGCGACAGCGCTCTCAAAAGCATTCGGCGTGGTGTTCTTCAGATATTCGAGCGCGACCTTGGCCTTGGCGACCAGCGCGGCAAAAGCCTGCGGCTCGTGGATGGCCATGTCCGAAAGGACCTTGCGATCGATTTCGATGCCGGCCTTGTTGAGGCCGTCGATGAAACGGCCATAGGTCAGGCCATGCTCGTGGGTCGCGGCGTTGATGCGCTGGATCCACAGCGCGCGGAACGAGCGCTTGCGGTTCTTGCGGTCGCGGTAGGCGTATTGCAGCGACTTCTCCAGCGCCTGCTTGGCGATGCGAATGGTGTTCTTGCGGCGGCCGTAGAAGCCCTTGGCGGCCTTCAAGACCTTCTTGTGCTTGGCGTGGGCGGTAACGCCTCTCTTTACGCGTGCCATGTCATGATCTCCTTAAACGCTGTCCAGACCGAAATGCTCAGAGGCCGTTCGGCAGAAAATTCTTGATGACCTTCTTGCCGTCCGGTTCAGCCAGAACCATCGTGCCGCGGGCATCGCGAATGAACTTGTTGGAACGCTTGATCATGCCGTGGCGCTTGCCGGCGGCAGCCGACAGCACCTTGCCGGTGGCAGTAATCTTGAACCGCTTCTTGGCGGCCGATTTGGTCTTCATCTTGGGCATTTTGCTACTCCGTATTGGTGGCGCACCATCGCGCTTCTTGTCTCGCTTCGGGCCGACCAAAGCCCGAAAAGCAAATGAAACCGCCACGGCATGCCCTGCCGGGCGGTTTTCTTGGAACGGCGGTCCTATAGATCAAAGATGGCCGGCGTGCAACACCTCAACTAACGCGCCGTTCCGTTTGCCGATCCGCCGGTAGGGTGGCCGAGATTCAGGTCAGGCCGAGCCGAGAACGGCGAATTCCGAGAACCGGAGCGGAGCGTACGTTCAAGTACGTGAGCACCGGAAGCGTAGGAAGCGCTGTTCGCAGGCCGGCCTCACCTGAATATCGGCCACCCTAAGGCAGCGTGAACCACACCGGCAGCATCCCCGACTGCTGCATGCCATCGATCAACTCAAAGGCGGGCAGCGCCACCAGGAACACCAGGCCGTCGAGCAGCGTGTTCAAGAGCAGGCGCGGCCTGAAGCTGCCGGTATCGCCTTCCTGGTAGAGCGCAAGGTTCGGGAAGAAGCGCGGCACCTTGGCCAGATAGCCCTGGTAGGGCGCGCCGAGCAGTTCCTTCAGGTAACGCTCCTCGCGCAGGATGACGATGTGGAAGGCGCCGGCGCACAGAAGCGAAAACAGGATGATGCCGCTGAACGAGCCGATCTGCGCGCCGACGCCGGCGGCAGCCAAGGTCGAGAACAGATAGAGCGGGTTGCGGGTGATCGAATAGGGGCCGCCGGTGACCACCTCGGCCGATTTGCGCCCGCCGATATAGAGCGTCGACCACAGCCGCCCGACAATGCCGAGCAAGATCAAGAGCACGCCGAACATCTCGATCGACTCATGCATCAAGGTCTCGGGTGGGAAGCTCGATTGGCCGAACAGCAATGCGCAGAACAGCACTACGATCAGTACCGCCAGCACGATCCGGCGCATGTGCTGATAGCCGCCAAGGCTTTCTGTTTGCCCCGCGGGCTCGGACTTCGCTTCATCGGTCATGACCAAACCCGATCGTCGATTTGCTCGCGATCGGCTACCCGATCGTCGAGTTTGAGAGCGATCGGATAGAAAACAGGCGCCCCGCCGATCGTCGGGACGCCTTGCACCCTAATTTTGGCGGGATTTAGCGCGGCGCCAGAACCATCATCATCTGACGGCCTTCGAGCTTCGGCTCCGCCTCGACCTTGGCGATCGTCGCAACTTCCTCGCGCACCTTGTTCAGAAGCTGCATGCCGAGCTCCATATGCGCCATCTCGCGGCCGCGGAAGCGCAGCGTCAGCTTGACCTTGTCGCCTTCCTCGAAGAAGCGCCGCACGGCCTTCATCTTGGTCTCGTAGTCATGGCTGTCGATGTTCGGGCGCATCTTGATCTCCTTGATCTCGATGACCTTCTGGTTCTTGCGCGCTTCGGCCGCCTTCTTCTGGTTGGCGTATTTCAGCTTGCCGAGATCGAGGATCTTGACGACGGGCGGCACCGCGTTGGGCGATATCTCGACGAGATCGAGCCCGGCCTCTTCGGCCAGCAGCAACGCGTCGTTGATGGAAACATCGCCTCGGTTCTGGCCGTCGGCGTCGATAAGCTGGACCCGGGGCACCCGGATGTCTCGGTTGGAGCGCGGCCCGTCCTTGGTGGGTGCCGCTGCTTTGAAAGGTCTGCGAATGGTCGTGGTCTCCTCGGCCGTTTCGTTCTGGGTTCTTTAGACAAAAGTAGGTGGACGCGCCTATGTGGGGAGCGCGGGGCGTGAGTCAATAGCATAGCCGCGCCGCAAAATCACCTGCTGCCTGGTAATTGTCTGCACCAAGCAAAGAAACGCCGCGAGCACTTTTCGTTGAACCACCGCCTGTGCCAAAAGACCGGCGGGAAGGACAAGCTCATGGCCGCCAGCGCTCCGGTTTTCATCGATGTGGACGGGTCGGGCATCGCCGTCAGGCAGATGCCGGGCGCGACGCCCGGCGTGGTCTGGCTCGGCGGCTACAAGTCCGACATGCAGGGCACGAAGGCGCAGACGCTTGCCGCCTGGGCCGCGAGCGAAGGCCGCGCCTGTCTGCGCCACGACTATTCCGGCCATGGCGAGTCGGGCGGCGAATTCGCCGACGGTACGATCTCGAAGTGGTTGGCCGAGAGCCTCGCCGTCTTTCGCCGGTTCAGCAAGGGCAAGCAGGTATTGGTCGGCTCCTCGATGGGGGCGTGGATCGCCTTGCGCATGGCGCAGGAATTGCGCAAGGCGGGCGACACGAGGATTGCCGGCCTGGTGCTGCTCGCCCCGGCGCCTGATTTCACCGTCGAGCTGATCGAGCCGGTGCTGACCGACGCGCAGCGGCAGGATCTGAAGGAAAAAGGCTTCTTCGCCGAGCCGTCCGACTATTCGGACGAGCCCTATATCTACACGCGCGCGTTGATCGAGGACGGCCGCGCCAACCGGGTGATGACCGGGCCGATCGACACCCATTGCCCGGTGCACATCCTGCAGGGCCTGGCCGACCCGGACGTGCCGTCCGGCCATGCCTTGAAGCTCGCATCCATGCTGCCGGCCGACGATGTGACGCTGTCGCTGATCCCGGACGGCGACCATCGCCTGTCCCGCCCCGAGGATCTCGACATGCTCAAGCGGGCCGTAGGCGACATGGTCAAGCGGGCGGCCGGATAATGCGCATCTCCATCCCGATATCCGCCTTCGTCGCGGCGATCGTCGGCTTCGGCGGCACGCTGGCCCTGGTCATCGCCGCCGCCAAGGCGGTCGGCGCCACGCAGATCGAGACTGCGAGCGGCGTGACCGCGATCTGCCTGGCCATGGTCGTTGAATGTCTGTGGCTCTCCTGGCGCACCAAGATGCCGGTCATCACCGCCTGGTCGACGCCCGGCCTGGCGCTGATCGCGGCCTCCAGCGGGTTTACGATGCCGCAGGCCGTCGGCGCCTTCATGGTCACCGGCGTCCTTCTGGTCGCCACCGGCCTGTTCAAGCCGTTGACCAGGCTGATCGCGAAAATCCCGGCCTCGGTCGCGTCCGGCATGCTGGCCGGCATCCTTGTCAGCTTCGCCGTCAATGCGGTGAAAGCTATTCCCGCCGACCCTTGGCTGATCCTGCCGCTGATCGCCGCCTTCTTCATCATCCGCCTGTTCAATCCGGCTCTATCGGTGCTGGTGGTGCTGATCGGCGGCGGCCTCGCCGCTTTCCTCACCGGCCGCGTCGGCAACCTGCCGGCGCCGGAACTGTCGACATTGACATTAATTGCGCCGCAATTCACCGCATCGGCGATCATCGGCCTTGCCCTGCCGCTCTATCTCGTCACCATGGCCTCGCAGAACCTTTCCGGTCTCGCGGTGCTGCGCGCCGCGGGCTACCATCCGGAGCCCGGTCCGCTGATCGGCGTCACCGGTCTATTTTCGCTGCTCTCGGCGCCGTTCGGCGCCGCGACCACCAATCTCGCGGCGATCTCGGCCGCTATCTGCACCGGCCCCGATGTCCATCCCGACCCGGCCGAACGTTGGAAGACCGGGCCGTTCTACGCGCTCGCCTATCTCATCTTCGCGATCTTCGGCGCCTCGCTGGTGGCGATCTTCGCCGTCCTGCCGCAAAGCCTGATCGTGCTGGTCGCGGGGCTCGCCTTGACGGCGCCCTTGGCCAACGCGCTGTCGATCGCGCTGAAGGACGAGGCCGAACGCATGCCGGCCACCGTCACCTTCGCCGCGACGGCTTCGGGGCTCACGCTCTTCGGCGTCGGCGCCGCATTTTGGGGGCTCGTCGCCGGAATGGCGGTGCTTTTCCTCGAGAAGCTCAAAAAGCGATAATCATTTCAGATGCTTCGCCGGTTTTGGCGGGGTTTGCCTTGAATCGCCGATTTCGCCTTCCCATTTCGATTCCACGCAGCCGGTTTGGCTGTCTCCAATGGAAGGATTGGGAGAAAATGAACACAAGTGCATTGATCCGTCCGGCCTGGACGCCGGCCACCATCGCGCTGATGGTCATCGGCTTCATGGTGTTCTGGCCGCTCGGCTTGGCCATGCTCGCCTACATCATCTGGGGCGATCGGTTGGAAGGCTTCAAGCGCGACGTCAACCGCACCACAGACGGCATCTTCGCCGGTTGCCGTCGTCGCTCCGAGAAGGCGGCCCGCTGGGGCCACGGCTCGGCCCGCACCGGCAACGTCGCCTTCGACGATTGGCGCGAGAAGGAGCTGGAGCGCCTCGCCGAGGAGCGCCGCAAGCTCGACGAGATGCTCTCCGAGTTCGACGAGTACGCCCGCGAACTGCGCCGAGCCAAGGACCAGGAAGAGTTCGACCGCTTCATGGCCAACCGCAACAAGTCGACCGCGCCAACCTCGACCGGCTCGAACGAGAAGGCGGGTCCGGAGGGTGGTAAAGGTACCAACCTGCTCGACGACTGAGATCCGGCGACACGTCTCGGTATGATATGCGGCGTCGCGTTTAGCGGCGCCGTTTCTTTTTTGTTCCCTATGTAGCTTCCCTCCACTGGCCGTTTTTTTCGAATCGCGTATCGTCCAGCCATGACCCTCGGCTTCCTTCGCAATCTGACCAAGCCAAAGCCCACGCCTGTCGTCGAGCGCGAGCATTGCGTCGCCGGCCGCACGCTGCCGCTCAAGATCGTTGAGAGCGCCAGGGCCCGGCGGCTCACGCTGCGCATCGATTCCGGCGGCCAGGGCCTGCGCGTCACGGTGCCGCCCGGCCTGCGCCGCGGCGAGGTCGAGAAATTCCTCGACCGCCACCAGGACTGGCTGGAGCAGCGGCTGGCCAAGGTGCCGACGAGGCCGCAGGTTCGCCCCGGCATCCGGATCCCGATCCGCGGCGTGCCGCACCGCATCGTGCACGAGCCCTCGAGGCGCGGCACCGTCACCGTCGCGCGCGACGATCGCGGCCCGCTCTTGATCGTCCATGGCGAGCGCATCCATTTGCCGCGCCGCATCGGCGATTACCTCAAGCGCGAGGCCAAGAAGGAAATCGAGAGGCTGGTGATCAAGCACACCGAGACGATCGGCAAGCGTGCCAAGGCGATAAGGTATAAGGATACCTCCAGCCGCTGGGGGTCATGCACCTCGGAGGGCAATCTCTCCTTCTCGTGGCGCATCATGATGGCGCCGCCGGCGGTGATTAACTACCTTGTGGCGCATGAGGTGGCGCATCTCAAGGAGATGAACCACGGCCCGAAATTCTGGAAGCTGTGCGAAAAACTCTGCCCGGATACCGACCGCTGCAAGGATTGGCTGAAGCGCAACGGCGGGGCGCTGCAGGCGATTGTGTTTGAGTAGGGTGGCTAGCGAGCGGGGCGCCGCCGCTAGCCGAGCAACGCTGGAGATTAGCCGAGTCATCTCAGCGTCGTCATTCTAGGGCGGAGCAAGGAGCGAAGCGACGCGCGCAGACCCTAGAATCCATGCCGTGACGCGTGAGCGCCGCAACGGTCCAAAAGTCGCTTTGCATTGAGGTAGGCGTCTCGGAAAGGCATTTTATTCTCGACCGCGGCACTATTCGGCCGGCGTAACGGAATGGATCCTAGGGTCTGCGCGCCGCTTCGCGTCGCTCCGCCCTAGGATGACGACCGCGCGGTTTCCTCGCCGGCGAAAGCCCTCAATCATCATTCGCCGCGTTCAGCTCTTCCGGCCGCAGCCCTTCCTCGGTATGCGGCCACGGCAGAAAATCCCGGTCGAAGGCATCGCTTCCGAAATATTCCAGCGCGCGGTGCGCCTCGGCGCCGTTGAAGGCGGCTTTGTCCATAAGATGCACGATCACCTCGCGCGCCTGCGCGATCTTCTGCTTGAGTTCGGCGACGGTCCGGTCGGCCATGATTATCCTGCTCCCGCCTGTGGTTTCTATATGAACGTAGTGTTTTCCGCAGAACCGGCAACAGCATGCTTTTTCTCGACTCTTTAGCCGTTTCGTGCCAAGCCCGCGCCATGACGCTCGACATCAAGATCTGCGGATTGAAGACCGACGCCGCGATGGCCGCCGCGCTTGCCGGCGGCGCCAGCCATGTCGGCTTTATTTTCTTCGCCAAGAGCCCGCGCTATGTCGAGCCCGCCGAGGCCGGCCGTTTGCGCCAAGCGGCACGCGGCAAGGCCCTGGCGGCAGCCGTCAGCGTCGACGCCGATGATGCCTTTCTCGACGAGATCGTCGCGAAAATGCAGCCCGATATGCTGCAATTGCATGGTTCGGAAACGCCTGAGCGCGTTACCGAGATCAAGGCGCGTTACGGCCTGCCGGTGATGAAGGCGCTGCCCATCAGCGAGGCGGCGGATATCGATCGCATAAAACCCTTTATCGGCATCGCCGATCGCTTCCTCCTGGATTCCAAGCCGCCGAAGGGCTCGCAACTGCCTGGCGGCAACGGCGTCGCCTTCGACTGGCGCATCCTTGCCGGCCTTGACGCCGGGCTCGAATACATGCTTTCCGGAGGGCTCAACGCCGCCAATATCGGCGATGCCCTGAGACAGGCCAATCCGCCCGGAATAGACGTTTCGTCCGGCGTGGAAAGCGCTCCGGGCGTCAAGGATCCGGCGCTGATCGAGCAGTTTTTCCGGGCCGCCAGGGCCGCGCGCGACGACCGCGCCGCCTGAATGCAATTCACATCAGGAGATCGGCGATGAACAAGCCGGCAATGCCCAATTCCTTCCGCACCGGACCCGACGAGCAGGGCATGTTCGGCATTTTCGGCGGCCGTTTCGTCGCCGAGACGCTGATGCCGCTGATCCTCGATCTCGAAGAGCAGTGGAACAAGGCCAAGACCGATCCGGAGTTCAAGGCCGAGCTGCAGAACCTGTCGACCCACTATGCCGGGCGGCCGTCGAAGCTTTATTTCGCCGAGGGCCTCACAAAGCATCTTCGTGAGGTTTCCTCGGCCAAGGGCCTTGGGGGCGGCGCAAAGGTTTATTTCAAGCGCGAGGACCTGAACCACACCGGCTCGCATAAGATCAACAATTGCCTCGGCCAGATCCTGCTCGCCAAGCGCATGGGCAAGAAGCGCATCATCGCCGAGACCGGCGCCGGCCAGCATGGCGTCGCCTCGGCCACCGTCGCGGCGCGCTTCGGTTACCCTTGCGTCGTCTACATGGGCGCCACCGACGTCGCCCGCCAGAGCCCCAACGTCTTCCGCATGAAGCTGCTCGGCGCCGAGGTGCGGCCGGTCACGGCCGGCCACGGCACGCTGAAGGACGCCATGAACGAGGCCTTGCGCGACTGGGTCACCAATGTCGAGGACACCTATTACCTGATCGGCACCGCCGCCGGCCCGCATCCCTATCCGGAGCTGGTGCGCGACTTCCAGTCGGTGATCGGCACGGAAGCCCGCTCCCAGATTCTGGAGCAGGAAGGCCGGCTGCCGGACGTGATCGTCGCCGCCGTCGGCGGCGGCTCCAACGCCATCGGCCTCTTCCATCCCTTCCTCGACGACAAGGATGTCCGCATCATCGGCATCGAGGCTGGCGGGCGCGGCCTCGACGGCGTCGAGCATTGCGCCTCGATGAATGCCGGCAAGCCCGGCGTGCTGCACGGCAACCGCACCTATCTGTTGCAGAACTCGGACGGCCAGATTCTCGACGGCCATTCGATCTCGGCCGGCCTCGACTATCCGGGCGTCGGTCCCGAGCATTCCTGGCTGCGTGATTCCGGTCGCGTCCAGTATGAGCCGATCCTGGACGACGAGGCGCTGGAAGCCTTCCAGCTCACCACTCGGGTCGAAGGCATCATCCCGGCGCTGGAATCGGCGCATGCCATCGCGCATGCGATGAAGATCGTGCCCACAATGGACAAGGACCAGATCGTCATCGTCAATCTGTCCGGCCGCGGCGACAAGGACGTGCACACTGTGGCCAACATGCTGGGCATGGAGATCTGACAATGACCACCCGCATCGACCGGCGTATGGCCAAGCTCAAGGCCGAAGGCCGCCCGGCTTTGGTCACCTATTTCATGGGCGGCGACCCGGACTACGACACCTCGCTATCGATCATGAAGGCGCTGCCGATCGCCGGCGCCGACATTATCGAGATGGGAATGCCCTTCTCCGACCCGATGGCCGACGGCCCGGCGATCCAGGCCGCCGGTCTGCGCGCGCTGAAGGGCGGCCAGACCCTGGTCAAGACGTTGAAGCTGGCGGCCGACTTCCGCGCCGGCGACAATGAGACGCCGATCGTGCTGATGGGCTATTACAATCCGATCTATATCTACGGCGTCGACCGCTTCCTCACGGACGCCAAGGCGAGCGGCATCGACGGACTGATCGTCGTCGACCTGCCGCCGGAGATGGATGAGGAGCTCTGCGTTCCGGCGCTGAAGGCCGGCGTCAACTTCATCCGCCTGGCGACGCCGACCACCGACGACAAGCGCCTGCCCAAGGTTTTGGAAAACACCTCCGGCTTCGTCTACTACGTCTCGATGACCGGCATCACCGGCTCGGCGTTGGCCGACACGGGCAAGGTAGCCGCGGCTGTCAACCGCATTAAGGGCCACACCGACCTGCCGGTCTGCGTCGGCTTCGGCGTCAAGACCGCCGAGCAGGCGCGTGTGATCGGCGCCAATGCCGACGGCGTCGTCGTCGGCACCGCGATTGTCAATGCGGTCGCCAATGTGCTCGGGCCCAAGGGCGAGAAAACAGCCGATCCCGCCGAAGCCGTCGCCACATTGGTCAGCGGTCTTGCCCAGGGCGTCCGTTCGGCCCGCCTTGCTGCGGCCGAATAGCCCGACTATTTGTTCTTGAGCAATTCCGGCCGGAAAACCGCCACAGACTATCCCTGGAATTGCTTGAAGTCCTTTCCAGGACAGGAGCCGAAGTCATGAACTGGATCACCAATTACGTCCGCCCGAAGATCAATTCGATGCTCGGCCGGCGCACCGACATGCCGGAAAACCTCTGGATCAAGGATCCCGAGACCGGCGAGATGGTCTTCCACAAGGATCTCGAATCCAACCAGTTCGTCATCCCGGCTTCCGGCCACCACATGAAGATCTCAGCCAAGGAGCGGCTGAAATATTTCTTCGACGACGGCAAATACGAGGTGCTGGAAAACCCGAAGGTCGTCCAGGACCCGCTGAAGTTCCGCGACGAGAAGCGCTACACCGACCGCCTGAAGGAAGCCAAGGCCAAGACCAGCCTCGAGGATGCGATCCTCAACGGGGCCGGCACCATCGACGGGCTGCCGGTCATCGTCACGGTGCAGGACTTCGCCTTCATGGGCGGCTCGCTCGGCATGGCCGCCGGCGAAGCCATCGTGCATGCTTTCGAGGTCGCGCTGCAGCGCAAGCGGCCGCTGATCCTGTTCGCTGCTTCCGGCGGCGCGCGCATGCAGGAAGGCATCCTGTCGCTGATGCAATTGCCGCGCACTACGATCGGCGTCGACCGGCTGAAGGAAGCCGGCCTGCCCTATATCGTGGTGCTGACCAACCCGACCACCGGCGGCGTCACCGCCTCCTACGCCATGCTGGGCGACGTTCACATCGCCGAGCCTGGGGCGCTGATCGGCTTTGCCGGACCCCGCGTCATCGAGCAGACCATCCGCGAAAAACTGCCCGACGGTTTCCAGCGCGCGGAGTATCTGATGGAGCACGGCATGGTCGACATGGTCGTGTCGCGCCTCGAGATGCGCAGGACCATTTCCCGTCTCTTGAAGATGCTGCTCAAGATGCCGGAGGCCGAGAAGCCGCTGGAGCCGGAGATCCTGCCGCCGGCGGTGGTCAATGCCGAGGCGCGGCCGCAAGCCTGACGCGATGTCGGCCTGAAGCGGTATATCGGCTTGGCGCGACATCGCTCGCCGCGAACCGCGAGTTGCGCCGCCTGTTGCGTGCTGTAGCCTCTGATTTGCGCACGGCTCGTTCGAACCGATTCCCGGTTTCGGGAACCGCCCGCCAAAGCAATTCCAGGAAATGTGAAACGGTTTTCCGTTCGGAATTGCGCCAACAAAAAAGAGAGAGCGGTTCTGCATTCCATGAGATGATGAACCGCTCTAGGATTCCAATCATGACAACGCTTTCCGCCGAACGCGAAATCGAACATCTGATGACGCTGCATCCGAAAGGCTTCGACCTTTCGCTGGATCGCGTCACGGGGCTTCTCGAGCGTCTCGGCAATCCGCAGGATCGGCTGCCGCCGGTCATCCACATTGCCGGCACCAACGGCAAGGGCTCCTGCGCCGCCTTCGCGCGCGCGCTGCTTGAGTCCGCCGGCCACCTTGTCCACGTCCACACCTCGCCGCATCTGGTGAACTGGCATGAGCGCTACCGGCTGGCGGCCGAAGGCGGCGGCAAGCTCGTCGAGGACGATATTTTCGCCGAGGCCATCGCGCGTGTCGCCGAGGCCAACGGCGGCCAGAAGATCACTGTCTTCGAGATCCTCACCGCCGTCACTTTCATCCTGTTTTCGGAGCATCCGGCGGAGGCGGCGATTATCGAGGTCGGCCTCGGCGGCCGCTTCGACGCCACCAATATCATCAAGCGGCCGGCGGTTTCGGTGATCATGCCGATATCGATGGACCACGAAGCCTATCTCGGCGACCGGGTCGAGCTGATCGCCGCCGAGAAGGCCGGCATCATGAAGCGCGGCTGCCCGGTGGTGATCGGCGCCCAGGAAAGCGACACCGCGCTTCAGGTGCTGATCGAGTCGGCCGAGCGGCTGGATTGCCCGACCGTGGTTTATGGCCAGGATTTCCTCGCCTTCGAGGAAAACGGCCGCATGGTCTATCAGGACGGGGACGGGCTGATGGACCTGCCCTCGCCGCGCCTGCCGGGGCGCCATCAATACGCCAACGCCGCGGCGGCGATCGCCGCCGTCAAGGCGGCCGGCTTCGAGATCGGCCACCGCGCCGCCGAGCGGGCGATGACCCATGTCGCCTGGCCGGCACGCATGCAGAAGCTGACCCAGGGCAAGCTGGTCGAACTGGCGCCGAAGGGCGCCGAGATCTGGCTGGACGGCGGCCACAACCCCGGCGCCGGCATCGTCGTCGCCGAGGCGCTGGCCGAGCAGGAGGAAAAGAACCCGAGGCCGCTGGTCCTGATCTCCGGCATGATCAACACCAAGGACCAGACCGGCTATTTCAGTGCCTTCAAGGGGCTTGCCCGCCATGTCTACACCGTGCCGGTGACCAGCAGCGACGCCGGCGTTCCCAACGACGAGCTGGCATTGCGTGCCGAAGAGGCCGGCCTGTCGGCCGAGCCGGTCAGCTCCGTCGCCAACGCGCTGATGCTGTTGCGCGACTCTTGGGATGGCCCGGCGCCGCGCATCCTGATCGGCGGCTCTCTCTATTTCGCCGGCGCCGTGCTGGCCCAGAACGGCACGCCGCCGACCTGAGCCGAAACCGGGACAGCATCGCGGATTTCGGCGGGGGCCGAAAGGAACCGGCCATGATCAAGGTGAAGCAGCTCGCTCATGTCTGCATCTTCGCGCACGACCTGGAGGCGACGCGTCGCTTCTATCGTGACGTGCTCGGCATGGACACGCGGTTCAATTTCCTGCGCGACGGCAAGATCTTCGGCTTCTATCTCGACTGCGGCGGCCGCAGCCATGTCGAGGTGTTCGAGAAACGTGAATCCAGCTACAGCGAGGCGAACCAGATCAACCACTTCTGCCTCGAGGTGGAAGATATCGATGCGGCGATCCTTCATATCCGGTCGAAGGGCGTCGCGGTCACGCCGAAAAAGCTCGCCTGCGACGACACATACTAGGCCTGGCTCGCCGACCCCAACGGCGTGAAGATCGAGCTGTTCGAATACACCGCCAAAAGCGCGCAATTCACCGGCGGCGACCATGTCGCCGACTGGTGACTAATGCATGTCGACCAAAGTGAGCAGCGCTTTGGGAGAACGACACGCATCAACAAAGACTTAGAGGCGTCACCTGCATCCGATTCAACGCGGTGCGCTATAGCTGGTTGATCAGTCCAAATTCTGCCGGCGGCGCCAACTCGCGGTCTTCTCGGATGATTTTGTCCAGATCGATGTCTGCGCCGCTCTCAGTCGCCAGGCGAGCGTAGAAACTGGACACCGGTTCGCGTCCCGCTTCCCGGATTTCATAGGATTCAAGCGCGCGTTCGACCACATCGGCTATGGAGCGATTTTCCCGACGAGCAAGTCGGTGAGCAAGATCTCGTGCTTTCGCGCTACGGACTGAGAGCCGTGGTTCGGCCATATGAGAAACTCCGTTTTGACCAAACATAGGCCCGCCGAAGCACGCAATCAAAATGGCAATTGATTGCTAGCCACCATCCGCCTTTCCTGGAGCGCCCTAAACGGCAAGATGCAGAGCGGCGGGCAGCGCCAGCGAGAGCCCTGACAGGAAGAGCAGGACAAAGACGATCTTTCGCATTGTCCCTTGCGACAATGACGGTGGCCAGCGGCGCGCCGAATAGGTCATCAGCATTACAGCCGGTATGGCGAGGACGAGCGCGACAGGCGACATGGCCGGCAGGTTGCCGCTTGCCGCCACCAGGATAAGCCGCACCACCTGCGCGGCGCCGAAAGCGGTGACCAGCGTTTCGCGGATTTGTACATGCGGCATTGGCTGGCGAAAGAGATGATAGACGAGCGGCGGGCCGCCGGTCGCAAACAGCCCACTCATCAGGCCCGAAACGACACCGAAGCCGACGAAACTCGCGTCCGATGATCGTTTTGCCAAGCCGGCAGGCCTGATGGCCAGTTGCAGGCTGGACATCATGATGACCAGGCCGAGCCCGATTTTCAGCAGGTCGGCCCGCGTATCCGCCAGCCATTCCAACAGAGCATACCCCAGGAGCAGCGAAGGCAGGCTTGCGACCAGGATAAGCCGCAGCTCCCGGCGCGCAATCTCGCGCCAGCCGCCCTGGATCAGCATCTGCGTGGCGTTGACCAGGGTCAGCATGCCGACCATCGCGGCTGCGTCGGGCAGCGGCAGCAAGCCGACAAGCGCAATCGCGCCCATCATCACCAGGCCGAAAGCGAAGCCTGTCAGGGTCTGGACATAAGCGGCCACGGCCGCAAAACCGGCAAAGGCGAGGAGATGCGCTACAGTCACGACATCCCGCACGAGGCCGGAAAGGAAACGTGCAAGCCGGCAATCACGGCCGGCCTATTTCAGCTCGATCTCAATGAAGGCGTATTCGCCGTCATTGGCGTTGATGACGTCGTGCTCGACGCCCTCCCGGCGGAAATAGGGCGCGCCTTGCTTCATCTCGGCGAAGGATTCGCCTTCCTTGGTCACCAGCTTCACCTTGCCGTCCATCAGCGGCACGACGACATAGTCGTGGCCATGGCGATGCCAGCCGGTATTGGCGCCCGGCGCGAAGCGGTATTCGGTGACGATGACGCGCTCATTGTCGACGTGAACTATAGCCTTGGCGGTTCCGGTCATGGAGCTCTCCCTTTCCTGCGAACAGAGGACACGGAGTGCCCGCAGGCGAGAGCCAGAGCGCGACGAGCCATGACGCCAAAGAAAAGCCCGGCGCGATGGCCGGGCTTGGATCTTGAAAACTTCAGATTGGCTCAGGCGAGGCTGCCGTTGATCCAGTGCGACAGCGCGGTCTTCGGCGCGGCGCCCACCTTCATGTCGGCGACTTCGCCGCCCTTGAAGATCATCAGCGTCGGGATCGAGCGCACGCCGTACTGCGCGGCAAGCTCCGGGTTCTCGTCGATGTTGAGCTTTGCGACCTTGATCTTCGCGCCAAGCTCGTTGGCGATGTCTTCCAGCGCCGGCGCGATCATCTTGCACGGGCCGCACCATTCCGCCCAGAAATCCACCACGACCGGCTCCTTGGCGTTGAGCACATCGGCCTGGAAATTGCCCTTGTCGACCTTGACGGTGGCCATGCTGAAATCCTTTCGAAAACTCGGGTTGCACCAAATGTGGTGGTAGTGGCGGCGATCTTCAAGCAGTTCTTGTGTCACGCTGCCGTGAGTCGGGCAAGGGCGTCATCCATGGCGGGGGCGGGCAGCTCGATCAGGCGCGGCGCCTCAGTGAACAGCAGCGCGGCAGTCACCTCGCGGCCCGGATAGAGCGGCTGAAGCAGCGCGCGGTAGAGCGCAAGCTGCAGCACATAGGCAGGCGGCACCTCGGCCAGGTTCCCGGGAGCCGGTCGGTTGGTCTTGTAGTCGACGATCGACACCTTTTCGGGCGTGACCGCCAGCCGGTCGATCTTGCCGGAGATCGAGCGCAGCTTGCCCTTCACCTCGAGGCTGCCCATGACGGCCACCTCAGCTCGCGAGGATGGCGAGAACAGCGCGCCGAAGCGGTTGTCGGACAGGATGGCGAGCACCGCGTCCAGCGCCTTGTCGCGCTCGCCGTCCGGCCAGCCGGCGCCGGCGCGCGCCAGGTAACGCTCGGCCGCGCCTTGCCTTTCCTCCTCCGCGATGCCGGGCAGCAACTGCAGCAATTTGTGCAGGGCAAGACCGCGCATGATGGCAAAGCCGGGTTCGGCGGCGGCGTCGAGTACCGGCGAGCGAGTGTCGCGGACGGCTTCTTTCGCCTCGTCGATCAGCGCCGAGGCGCCGGAAGGCGAAAGCGGACGCGGCAGCTCCTCATAGGGCGGCAGCGGCCGGAACAGGTCTTCAGGCAGCGGCGCTGTGTGCTCGAACGGCCCTGCCTCGTCGATGCCGGTCAATGCCACCGGCGGGAGCCTGGTCATGTGGAAGCGATGTACCGCCACCTCGGCTGTCGCCGGATGCCGGCGCTCGGAACTCTCGGGCGCGGCGAGCAAAGCGCGGCTGACGATCGAGTGCCACGTGCCGGGGCTGGGCTGACGCTTGCCGTGATAGCCGCAGACGACCAGCCGGTCCTCGGCCCGCGTCATGCCGACATAGAGCAGCCGCCGGTATTCGTCGTCCGCCAGCTCGCGTGCCCGGACCGAGGCCGCCTTCGAGACGCCATTGGCGACGTCGCTGGCCGAGCGCCACAGATAGCCCTTGCCTTTCCATTGCGCACCGGAGCTCTCGAACGGCATCAGGCGCGGCAGATGCTGGTCGCTGAACGGCGCCGATCCGCCATCGACCAGGAAGACGACCGGCGCCTCCAGGCCCTTGGCGGCGTGCACCGTCATGACGCGGACCTCGTCACGCGTCTGGTCCATCTCGCGCTTGATCTCGGGGCCGGCATTTTCCAGCGTCGACAGGAAGGATTCCAGCCCCGGCAGGCCGGTGCGTTCCTCGGCCAGGCAAAAGCTCAGGAATTCGTCGAGGATATCGCCAGCCTCCGGCCCGAGCCGCGCCGTCATCTTGCGGCGCAACCCGTCGCGCGCCAGCGCCGCGGCATAAAATTCGAACACGGGCTTGAACGCGACCTCGGTTGCCCAGCCATCCAGCCGGCTAACGACAGCGGCGAGCGCCACATCCTCGGCCGCATGTTGCCTGAGCGAGGCAATCAGCGACTGGCCTTTCGGCCTCCCGCCGGCCAGCGCCAGCAACGTCTCCTCCGAAACCTCGAAGATCGGGCTGCGCAGCACCGCAGCTAAAGAAAGATCGTCCTCCGGCTGGATCAGGAAATGCCCAAGCGCGATCAGGTCCTGCACGGCGATATGGCCGGGCAGGCTCAGCCGGTCGGCGCCGGCGACCGGGATCTGCCGGTTCTTCAGGCTGCGCGACAGCGCATGGACGAAACGATCGCGCTTGCGCACCAGCACCAGGATGTCGCCGGCGGTCAGTTTCCTGCCCTTGCCTTCGATGACCTCGCCGCTGCGCAGCCAGTTCTGGATGGTCGTTGCCACGTGCTCGGCGACGCGCACCGCGGGCGCGCTGGCATGGTTGACCGGCAAGGTCCAGTCGTCCGGCTCCTCGACCATCTCGGCGCCGACCGAGGGCCACACCTCGACATAGCCCGGCGCGTCATTGCGGATCGCCTTGTGGCTCAAAGGGTCTGGATCGTGGCTGATGCCGCGCCTGACGCCAGGCTCGGCAAAGACGCGGTCGACGGCGGCCAGCACGTCGTCGCTCGACCGGAACGACCACGTGAGCTTGAGATTGGCGAAGTCGGCCTCCGCGTCGCGCACGCGGCCGGCAAACAATAGCCGGCTTTCGGCAAAGGAATCCGGCGCCGCGCCCTGGAAGGAATAGATCGACTGCTTCTCGTCGCCGACGGCAAAGACAGTTCGGCGCACCGCGTCGCGCTGGCCAAGCCCGGCAAAGAATTCCTCGGTCAGCTTCTTCACCACTTCCCACTGGTCCGGGCTGGTGTCCTGCGCCTCGTCGAGCAGGATGTGGTCGATGCCCTGGTCGAGCTTGAACTGCACCCACGGGCCGGCATCCGGCCGCGACAAGAGACTGACCGTGCGGGTGATGAGATCGTTGAAGTCGAGGAAACCCCGCCCGCGCTTCAACTGCTCATAGCGCGCGATCAGCCAGCCGGCGACGGAGAGCGCTGCCGCTGTCCCTTCCAGCATACGGAACAGCGCCAGCCGGTCCGACACGTCGAGGATCGCTTTGGCTGCCGCAAAGTAGCGTTCCGGCAGATCCGGCAGCCGGTCGACAAGCGCCTTCTTGAAGATCTTTGGCGGCTCATAGGGGTCGCCGTCGGCCTTGAGAAAGGCCTTTGCCAGAAGCCTTAACCGGCGGATCGGGTCGGCTTCGGCGAATGCGCCTCGTGCGTAAGGGATGACATTGTTCAGCACCTGCCGCGCGTCGGCGGCTTCGGCGGCGCGGGCAAATTCCGCGAACTGGCCGGGGTCGAAGCCAGGCAGCGGCCAAAGCGAAGCGGCGATGCCCTCGGCAGTCTGACCGGGCCTGAAGCCGAATTCGGCGAACAGCGGCCGGAAATCCCGGCTTTTGCCGAGCTTGGCGATGAAACTGCGCAATTCGTCGCGCTTGCCGACGATCTCGGCAAGCAGCGTATCGAGCCCGAACTCGCCGCCGCGTTCCAGCACGGTGGCAAAGGCTTCCGCCAGCCCTTCGACGCCGGCGCCCGCGCCGGAGATCATGTCGCGGCGGGCGTCTGCGAACAGCGAAGCCTCCATCTGCGGATCGAGCATCTCGAAATGCGCGGGGATGTTGGCTTCGAGCGGGAACTGGTGCAGCACGGATTCGCAGAAGGCATGAATGGTCTGGATTTTCAGTCCGCCCGGCGTCTCGAGCGCCTCGGCAAACAGCCGGCGTGCGCGCCGCATCATGTCGCGGTCGGCGCCGCGGCCGTCCAGCGCCGCGATCCTGACCGCCAGCTCCGCATCGGGCAGCGCCGTCCATTCCGACAGGGTCGAGAACACGCGGTTCGACATGTTGGCGGCGGCAGCCCGCGTGTAGGTGAGGCACAGGATTTTCGACGGGTCGGTGCCGTTGAGCAGGAGCCGGATGACGCGCTGGGCCAAGACATGCGTCTTGCCCGAACCGGCATTGGCCGACACCCAGGCAGAGTAGGCGGGATCGGAGGCGCGCGCCTGGCTGGCGGCGGTATCGGAGGGGATCGGATATTTCATCCTTCCGCCTCGTCCTCGCTGGCGCCGCCGGCCGACCATTCCAGCACGCGCGCCAGATGATCGTAGTCGCCGTCGGCCTCGCCCTCGCGGAAGGGCAGGGCGCGCGACAGATAGCCGGCGGTCGGGTCGGCATAGTGGAAGAGCAGCCGTTCCAGCCGCGCCCAGGCTTCCTCGGACAGATCATTGGCGGTGCGCGGCTTGCGGTTGTATTCGAGGATCGATTCTTCGAATACCTCGCCATTCGGCTTCAGCCGCACGAAGGCGAGCTGCGAGGGTTCGCGAATGCCGAGCTCCTTGAAAGCGCCGCGCCTGAGCAACGCGCCCTCCAGAGCAAGCTGCGGCGACAGCAGCGTGTGCGCCTGCGCTTTCGAGGGCGAGGATCCGGTCTTGTAGTCGAGGATGTCGGCCATGCCGCCGGCAAGCAAGTCGACGCGGTCGGCATAGCCGGAAAGCGTCACGCCGGTGCGGCCGACGACCGTTTTGTCGGCGCGCTCCTCGGCATAGCGCCTCGCGACCGCATCGGCGCGGCCATGCTCCCATTCGATGATGTTTTCGGCGAGCTTTTCGAAGCGCGGCCACCAGATGGCCTCGATATCCGGAGGAAGCTTTGCGTCGGCAAAGCAGGTACGGCCCGCTTCGATGAGGCTGGCCAGCGCGCTCGGCGCCCTTGGATCCTCGACCCGCCGCGAGAACAAATGCAGGATCTCATGGAACAAAGTTCCGCGTTCGGCCGCGCCCGGATCGCGGATCAACGGCTCGAGCGGCATCAGGCCGAGGATGCGCCGCGCATAGACCGCATAGGGGTCGCGGCGCAGCGTCTCGATCTCGGTGACCGAGAAATGCTGCGGGCGCATGCTGAGCGGCGGCTTCGGCTGCGGGCGGGAGGCAAAATCCTTCTTCTCGCCGGCATCGAGCGTGCGCGCCCAGGCAAGCAGCGCGTCGCCGCGCCCGCGCAATACCGCCGCCGGCTCCTTGCCGAGGAAAGTCAGGATGCGCTGCAGCCAGCGCGACGGCACCGCCGGTGCGTCGCCGGAGCGCGCCGAACGCGTCAGCACCACTTCGCCGGCGCCCATCGCCATCTGGAAGTCATGCGCGGCAAGGCCGATGCGCCGCTCCGGCGGCTCGAGATCGATGCCGGTCTTCATCAGCCGCGACATGAAGCGGTCGCTCTCGGGCTTGCGCGGCCACACGCCCTCGTTCAGCCCGCCGATGACCAGCGTGTCGACATTCTGCAGGCGAGCTTCCAGCGCGCCCCAGATGGCGATGTTGCGATCGGTGCCTTGCGCCGGCTTCACCGTCTCGGGCGCGATCAGCGCCTGCATCACGTCGGGCCACTCCGAAGCTGCGAAAGTGAAGGACGAGGACGCGGCCACTAACCCACGCAGCAGCTCGGCGAGCTTTTCGCCGGCATCGCCGGCGTAGAGCTCCGCCAGGCCGCCGTCGGCGGCGCGGCCCAGATCCTCCAGCGCGCCAACACTTGCGCGCGTCAGCGTCGCGATGTCACCGTCTTTCTCGTCGCGGATCGCGGTGAGCGGCAAGAGCGAATTGGTAAGACGGCTAAGCATTCCGCGTGCCTGCTCTATGCCGCGCACGGTCAGGCGCGAAAACCAGAAGGGCTGCCTTGTGTCGCCGCTCAGTTCCGCCAGCCTTGTCTCGAAAAGCACGCCGAGCGTCGCGACATCGGGCCGGCCGGTGCCGCCGCGAAGCGCCACCAGCTCGACGAGTTCGGCAGCCTTGCGCATGGCCTGGCGCTCGAGACCGAGCGCGAGCAGCGGATGCTTGAGCAGTGCGAGGAGGCCTACCGGGTCGCCGGGTCGGAACGCGGCGCTCAGCGCGAGCCTGAGCAGGCTGGCGGCCGGCGTGTTGACGAGCGGCGCGCCGCCGGAATCGTCGGCGACGACGCCGAAACGCAGAAGCTCGGCCGAAACCCGCCGCGCCAGCGCGCGATCACCGGTGACGAGCGCCGCGCGCTTGCCCGGGGCCTCCACGGCGCGCTTCAGCGCGATGGCGATTGCCGCTGCCTCGTCGCGTTCGTTCGCCGCTTCCACCAGCGTCACGCCGGCCAGCGCCTGTTCGATGTCGTATGCCGTGAAGCGCGGCCGTGTCTCGGTCCAGTATTCGGTGGTTTCGGCCGGCCGCAGCGCCTCGCCGACCAGGGCCGCGCGCAAAGCGAGCGGCGGCGGCGCCGCAACGATGTCCTCGACGTCGCGGCGCGGAATGCCGATGCCGCCGATCAGCTTGGCGAGGCCGTATTGCGGGTGGCCGAGCGTTGCCGGGCGCGCGCCGGGCGCCGTGATCGCTGCGAAGGATGCGTCGTCCAGGTCGCGGTCGAGCCCGGGCAGCACGACGGCGCCATTGGGCAGGCCGGCGATCACGCCAAGCAGTTCCGCCGTGGCGGGGATGGAGCCGGTCGAACCGGCGGCAATCACCGGTCCGGCCGGCGGAGTGCGTTTCAGCCGCGCCGCCTCCAGCCGGATCAGCGCGCTGCGATGCGCGGCTGGATTGGAGCAGTCGCGCTCCTTGAGCAGTTCCGGCCAGTTGTCGGTGACGATGCCGAGGAAATCCAGCGTCACCTGCCACCAGCCGGCGAGATTGCCGGTGACCAGCGTCGCGAGCTTCGCCCAATCCGTGCCCTCGGTCTCGATCTCGTCCATCAGCCGGGCAAGGTCGCGCGCCAGCCAGATGGCGTCGGCGGCCGAGGTCGGCACGACGAATTCCTCGTTGAACCGTGCCCTGACATGGTCCGGCAGGCTTTCCTTCCAGGCGCGCACCAGCGGCGCCAGCAAAAGCAACCGCTCCTGCGCGGCGATCGGCGGCGCGAGGTCCATAGCCGGCGCCGCTTCCGCCTCGAAGGCCGTCTCGTCCTCGTCGAATTCGCCGAGCGGCCGCACCGTCGGCAGGATGGCGGAGCGTTTTCCTAAAACGTCGACGAAGGCGCCGCGCAGAGCCCGCGCCGCGCGCCGCGTCGGCACATAGATGGTGGCGTCGGCGAGCGCCAGCGGGTCGCCGTCGAAGCGGAAGTCGGGGGTCAGGCGTCCGTCGAGCAACGCCCCCGCCAGCGTCGGCAGGAACGGCGCTCCGGGCGGAATGGAAAAGACGCGGCGCGTGCCGCTCATACCGCCTTCGCTAGGGCGCCGGCCACGGCTGCCTCGGCCGCCGGAATGGCGTCCGGAGTGCCGACGGTGATCCAGCGCCCGTTCATCTTCATGCCGAACAGGCGCCCTGCGGCGATCGCCTTGTCGAAATAGACATTGAGCGAATGCGAGCCCATGGGCGCGTCCTTGAAGATGCGCGGATGGATGATGGCGGCGCCGGCATAGATCAGGCCCGCCGCATCGCCCTTCGAGCGCCGTAGAGCTCCATCAGGGGCAACAAGGAAATCGGTGCCGACGCAATGCCCGGTCGCTGAGTCGAGATCGGTAAGCATCAGCAGAATATCCATTTTCGCGGCGTCCCATGCAAGGGCAAGACGCTCGAGACTGGGCTGACCGCTGTCGATCCAGAAGGTGTCGGCATTGATGACGTAGAAGGGCTCGCCACCCAGAAGCGGCAGCGCCTTGACCATGCCGCCCGCCGATTCCAGCAGCGCCTCGCGCTCGTCGGAGATGACGATCTTCGGCACCTTGCGGTCGGCGACATGCGCGACGATTTGCTCCGGCAGATAGTGCACGTTGACGACGGCCTTGGCGACGCCGGCGGCTTTCAGGCTGTCCAGCCCCCAGTCGAGCAAGGTCTTGCCGGCGACCTTCACCAGCGGCTTGGGCATCGTGTCGGTGATCGGCCGCATGCGCTTGCCAAGCCCGGCAGCCAGCACCATCGCGGTCGTCGGCTTCATGGGACCCGTTCCTCGAGCAGGCCGTGGGCCATGTAGAATTCCTTCAGGCTGGCCAGCGCCGGATGCGCCAGCGCCCGCCTCAGATAATCGCGGATGCGCGGCAGGTGCTTTAGATAGTAAGGCTTGCCGTCGCGCTTTTCGAGCCGCACGAAGATGCCGAGGATCTTCGAATTGCGCTGCGCCGCCATGACCGCATAGGCCTCGGCGAAACCGGCCTCATCGAAAGCGCCGGCTGCGTGCCTAGCCGCGACATAGGCTGCAACCGTCCGCCGTTCGATCTCGGGCGAGACGGTGACGCGCGCATCCATCGCCAAGGAAGCGACGTCATAGGCGGCGGGCCCGATCAGCGCGTCCTGGACGTCGACGATGCCCAGCCGGTCGAGGCCGGCGCGTTCGGCCCGCCAGATGATGTTGGGCGAATGGAAGTCGCGCAGCATCAGCGTGTATTCGCTGCCTGCCAGGCGATCGAGGAGCGCGTTCCATACCTCGTGGTAGCCTGCTTGCAACGCGTCGTCTGCCGGTTCGCCGGTGATCCATGGCACATACCAGTCGACCAGAAGGTCGGCCTCGATCAGCATGGCTTCCCGGTCGAAAGGCGGCACGTCGTGAAACACGCCGGGCGCCGCTTCCAAGCGCGTAGGCCAAGTCTTGCCATGCATCATGGCCAGCAATTCGGCCGCCGCCTCGTAGCGTTTGGCGATGGGCTGGCCGTCGCGACCGAGGAAACCTTCCGAGCCGAGATGCTCGATGAGCAGAAAGCCCTGGTCGAGATCCTGGGCCTGGATCGCCGGCACGCTGACGCCGGCGGCATAGAGCGCCCGGTCGATGGCGACGAAGGCAGTGACGGATTGCGCCGTGTGGGCGATCACCGCATAGGGCTTGCCGTCGCGAACCGGCGGCCCGAGCACGAGCCGCGGCGAGTTCATCAGCACGCGCGGCGCTTGGCCGGGCAGCGCGACGATCTCATAGGAACGGGCGGAGGCGTCGCCGACGAAATGGCGGCGGCTGGCTTCGCCCCATCCGGCGGAGGCCAGGAAATCGCGCATCGCCAGCGATCGCGCCGCGCGATCATGGACCGGCCCGTTTCCGGACAGCCTTGCCACGCGGCCCTCGCCCTGCTCGGCAAGATCGATCCACAGCGCCGTTTCCGGCAAGCGGTCTGCGGCCCGGTCCGGCCATTCGATGAGCGCCGCGCCTTGGCTGAGCGCGTCGTCGAGGCCGAGCTCGTCGAGCTCGTCCGGGGCGGACAGCCGATAGAGATCGAAATGATGCACCGGAACGCGCGTCTCGTAGCTCTGCACCAGGGTGAAGGTCGGGCTCGGCACTTCGAGATTGGCGTCGTCGGCAAGCGCCCGGATCAGCGCACGGGCCAACGTCGACTTGCCGGCGCCGAGATCGCCTTTCAGCGCGATCGCGTCGCCCGCGCGCAAGGCCATGGCGAGGTCCTCGCCAAGCCTTGCCGTTGCCGCCTCGTCGGCGAGAAAACGCTCCAGCACCGTTCCTGCCATATAGTCCGCGCTACTCGGCCGCGTCGCGGATGCCCGCCGGCGTATCGGGGATTCCGGATGGCTTGTCCGGGAAGGTGCAGATCACCGTGGTGCCCCTGTCCTGGCCGGTCTCGATGCGCACGGTTCCGCCATGCAGTTCGACGAAGCTCTTGACGATCGAGAGCCCCAATCCGGCGCCGCGCCGCCGCCCGCCATTGGCGCGCGGCTCGAAGCGGCGGAAGACCGATTCCAGCACGTCCGGCGGCATGCCGGGGCCGTCATCATGCACCGAGAACTCGACGCCGTCGGCCAGCCGGCGGCAGGTAAGCCGGATCGTGCTCGCCTCCGGCGCGTAATTGGCCGCGTTGCTGAGCAGGTTGTAGAGGATCTGGCGGATGCGGGTCTCGTCGCCATGGAAGCTCGCCGGCGCCTCCGCCGCATCGATCTCGAGCTTGATCCGGTGCTCGTCCAGCCGGTCGGCGACCAGCTCGGCGGCCGCGGCGATCGTCCGGTCGATGTTCATTTCGGAGATGTCGAGCTGCATGATGCCGGCATCGACGGTCGCCAGGTCGAGGATATCGTTGACGATGGTGAGCAGCACCGATGACGACGAGCCGACATGCTCGACATATTCGCGCTGCTTCGGCGTCAGCGGCCCGGTCGCGGGCAGCGACAGAAGCTCGGTGAAGCCGATGATGTTGGTCAGCGGCGAGCGCAGCTCATAGGACACGTGCTGCACGAATTCGTTCTTCAGCTGGTCGGATTTCTCCAGCGCCTCGTTCCTGTCCTTCAGCGCCCGCTCGACATTGACGGTGTCGGTGACGTCGACGAAGGTGATCATCACCTGGCCGTTGGGCAGGTGGATCACCGCGTAGCTCAGCACCGTCCCGTCGACGAGCTCGATCTGGCCGCGGCGGTCGCGGCGCTCGTCGTCGAAGCCGGTGACCGCGGCGACGAAGCCGCCCCAGGGGCTGTTCGCCGCACGCTGGTCGCACAGGTCGCGGATCGCCGAAACATGGACGTTCGGCTTGACCGCCTCCACCGTCAGCCCCCACAGCGCGACGAAAGCCGGATTGGACAGCCTCAGCCGCCCGTCCGGACCGAACACGACCACGCCTTCGGCGAGATTGTCCAGCGTCTCGCCCTGCACCCGCACGGCGGTCTGGTAGCGGCTTTCGAGGTCCATCTTCTCGGTCAGGTTCTCGAACACCCAGGTGACGCCGCCCTTCGGCTGCGGGTTCGCCACGACGCGGATCGTCTTGCCGTCCGGCAGGTGCCACCAGTGTTCCTGCGATTCGACGGCGCGATAGGCGCTGAGCAGGTTTTCCTTCCAGCGCCGCCATTCCGGCTGCTCGGCGATCCTGCCTTCGCTGCGCAGCCTGTCGAGCAGCAGCGTGTTGGAGGGAGCGCTGAGCAGGAAGCCCGAATCGAGGCCCCACAGCTTCTGGAAGGCCTGGTTGAAGAAGCGCAGCTTTTCCTCGGTGTCGAAGATCGCCACGGCGGTGTTCAACTGGTCGAGCGTGTCGGCATGGCTGCGCACGGTCCGCTCATATTCGGCGCGGATCGTCTCGGCAGCGCTGGTGTCGCAGGCGAGCCCCGCCGAACCGTCGGCGCCGGCGAAGTCGGTGACCGCGAACATGCGGCGATCGCCTTCGATCACGGTGGAAAGCGTCTGTTCGAAGACCGGGCGCGACTTGTGCTGCTCGGCGATCTGATCGCGCGCCTGGCCGCCAAGGAATTCCGTCGCGTCGCGCACGGCCGCGGCGGCGCTTCCTGCTTCCACGGCCTCGGCATAGGCGCGGTTGACCCATTGCAATCGCCCGTCCGCGCCACGCAGCCATGCCGGCATCTTCAACGCGTCGAGCAGGCCGATGATGGTGTCGTAGTCGGCGCTGAGCCGCTGGTTCTCGATCTTCAACCTGGCCTGGTTGCGCAGCGTCTCCGACAGCGAGACGAAGCGCACCAGCACATGCGCCGCGCTCTTGCGGCCATGCACCTCCAGCGGCACGCCGGCCTGCGTTTCGATGACCAGATCGAAGGTCTTCGCCTGTTCGCGCAAGGCGGCAACCGCGTGCTCCAACGCCGCCGCCGAGCGCGGCATCAGCCAACGGCCGAAAGCGAGGAAGGCGGACCTGTCGTCAGGCGCGCCGCTTTCCAGCGGCAGGCTGCCGATGAGTTCGGGTTTCTTGTTGTCCGTGGTCCACACGATCAGGCGCTGGTCGCGCAGATTGAGCAGCGCCTCGGAACGCTGCAGCGCCGCGTTGACGTCCGCGATGCGGGCCCTGAGCTGCAGGTTCTGCGAGGCGGTGCGTGCGCGCTCGCGGATAAGGAAGATGGCCGAAACCAGCGCCGCGCCCATGACGCCCACGAACATGGCGAGCTGCATGACTTCGAGCGTGCTGACCGGCGCCGTGGCCCTTGCCGGAATGCCCGTCTCGGCGTGGGCGGTAAAGGCGAGCAGCGGGCCGGCAAGCGTCGAGGTCGCAAGCAGCAGGGCCAGCCGCGAGCCGGCACGAAAACCGCCGCGGCTCACGCCGGGGCCGGCATCGTTCGAATCCTCATGGCCGCCGGAAACGGCCTTTCCCGCGCGTGGCGGGTAATCCCCCGGCATGTCTTGGTCCTCTTCGCCGCTTGAATGCAAGACCGCCCTGATGCGTCCCCGGCCCAACATGTCCCCGGACCGCGAATCACAACAATAACGCTTGCTGGAATCGGCGTGAAGAATCATTGGCGCAAAAAATAAAGCCGGATGGAAAGTCAACCACCCGGCTTCAATATATGGTAGATAATTTCGCTTTGGTTAATAGCGGTAGTGTTCGGGCTTGAACGGGCCCTGCGGCGTCACGCCGATATAGGCGGCCTGTTCGCCGGACAGCTCGGTCAGCTTGGCGCCGAGCTTGTCAAGATGCAGCCGCGCCACCTTCTCGTCGAGGTGCTTGGGCAGCACATAGACCTGGTTCTCGTACTGGCCGTGCTTGCTGAAAAGCTCGATCTGCGCCAGCACCTGGTTCGTGAACGAGGCCGACATGACGAAGCTCGGATGGCCGGTGGCGTTGCCGAGATTGAGCAGGCGGCCCTCGGAAAGGAGGATCATCCGCTTGCCGTCCGGGAAGGTGATCAAATCCACCTGCGGCTTGACGTTGGTCCATTTCAGATTGCGCAGCGACGCCACTTGGATCTCGTTGTCGAAGTGGCCGATATTGCCGACGATCACCATGTCCTTCATCGACCGCATATGGTCGAGCGTGACGACGTCCTTGTTGCCGGTGGTGGTGATGACGATGTCGGCGGTGGGCGCAGCGTCTTCCAGCGTCACCACCTCATAGCCGTCCATCGCCGCCTGCAGCGCGCAGATCGGGTCGACCTCGGTGACCTTGACGCGGGCGCCGGCGCCGCGCAGCGAGGCCGACGAGCCCTTGCCGACATCCCCATAGCCGCAGACCACCGCGACCTTGCCCGCCATCATGGTATCGGTGCCGCGGCGGATGCCGTCGACCAGCGATTCCTTGCAGCCATATTTGTTGTCGAATTTCGACTTGGTGACGGAATCGTTGACGTTGATCGCCGGGAAAGGCAGCAGGCCCTTCTTCTGCAGCTGATAGAGGCGGTTGACACCGGTGGTGGTCTCCTCGGTGACGCCGCGGATCGCTTCCCGCTGCTTGGTGAAGAAGCCGGGCGAAGCCTTCAGGCGCTTCTTGATCTGGGCGAACAGGATCTCTTCCTCCTCGCTGCCGGGATTGGACAGCACGTCCTCGCCGGCCTCGGCGCGCGCGCCGAGCAGGATGTACATGGTGGCGTCGCCGCCATCGTCCAGGATCATGTTGGAGGTACCGCCATCGGTCCACTGGAAGATGCGGTCGGTGTAGTCCCAATAGTCTTCCAGCGACTCGCCCTTGATGGCGAAGACCGGAATGCCGGCCTCGGCGATGGCCGCGGCCGCGTGGTCCTGGGTCGAGAAGATGTTGCAGGAGGCCCAGCGGACGTCGGCGCCCAGCGCCTTCAGCGTCTCGATCAGCACCGCCGTCTGGATGGTCATGTGCAGCGAGCCGGTGATGCGCGCGCCTTTCAGCGGCTTCTTGGCGCCGAACTCCTCGCGGCAGGCCATCAGGCCCGGCATTTCGGTTTCGGCGATCTCGATCTCCTTGCGGCCCCAGCCGGCAAGCGAGATGTCGGCGACCACATAGTCCTTGCTACCCGTCATGGCAGTGCTCCGGTGTGATTTTTTCTCAAGGCGCGCCGACGCCGGGAGGCGCATGGGAGGGCGCGGTTGCCGGCTTGACTACCAGATCGGTCGCCGCACGACAATGGGACATAAAGAAATCTTTATGCGCGCATGTCTTGCGTGTCGTCCAAAAGCGCGGAACGGTTTTGGGAAGACGACATGCATCCAACAAAAAGCGTGACTAGATTTCCTCGCCGAAACGCGAGGCGATCAGCTGCTCCAACGCATCCATGGCCGGCACGGCTTCCGGGCCGCTGGCGATGACGCGGATCGAATAGCCTGGGCTCGCCGCCAGCATCATCAGGCCCATGATCGAGGTGCCGCCGACCTTCACGCCGTCCTTCTCGACATGGATGGTGGCGTCGAAGCCGCTGGCGACCTGGACGAACTTGGCCGAAGCACGCGCATGCAGGCCGCGCTGATTGATGATCGGGAACTCCCGCACCACCTCATCCGTCCGCGGCGCCGATGCGTTCATTTGCTGCTCAGGAGCTGGCTGGCGACGTTGATGTATTTACGGCCGGCCGCTTGCGCTTCGTCGAGCGCGGCTGCCATGTTGTCGCCCTTGCGGATCGAGGAGAGCTTGATCAGCATCGGTAGGTTCATGCCGGCGATGACCTCGGTGCGGCCGGATTCCATCACCGAGATGGCGAGGTTGGAAGGCGTGCCGCCGAACATGTCGGTGAGCACGATGACGCCTGCGCCGGTGTCGACGCGCGCGACCGCGTCGACGATGTCGGCCCGGCGCTGCTCCATGTCGTCGTCGGCGCCGATCGCCACGGTTTCAAAACTGTCTTGCGGCCCGACGACATGCTCTACGGCATGTCGGAACTCGGTAGCGAGTTGACCGTGCGTCACGAGCACGAGTCCGATCATTCTCTGGTGGCTCCCGTCATCGCCGCTTCACAGGCGTATCTTATGTTCGCCAGCCATTCCAGGCGGCGGGAGCGCTATCTTGTCGACGCACGGCCGGTTGACAAGCCCAAAATTGCGGCGGCCCGGGCCATTTTGACGCATCGCAGCAAAAAAACCGGAGCGGATCATGAAAAAGGCTGGATCGACAGCCGCGCCATCAGCATGGGCAGCGCGGCGGTGACATTTCGCTGGGCGATGTCGACGCGGGGCAGCCGGCATCCGCCGATCGTCTCCGTGGTCTCGTCCTGCAGACGCGTCATGTCGGCCGGTTCGACAAGCCGCGCCACAAGGTCGATCACGGCGGCCGGTTCGAAAGCCAGCGGCCGCGGTCCGATGCCGTGCACCTCGGCGAGGCCGGCGATGCTCGCCGGCGTGCGGCACACCAGCCGGCCGCCATGCGCGGCCGCAAGCAACTGGTCGTCGCCGACCAGCCGGGCAAAAAGGCCCTGCGCGCGGCAATGATCGACAAGCGCCAGCGCCAGCGTCGTCTTGCCGGCGCCCGACGGCCCGGTGATCAGCACGCCGCGCTCGCCGACCAGTATGGCCGTCCCATGGATGTTGCGGGGCTTTGCGGCGGCGCCTGGCATGTCGGTTCGGCGATCAGCCTTCCGCCGGCAGCGTCACCACGAAACGCGCGCCCTTGATCTCGCCGGGCTTGGTGCCGGGGATGTTCTCGGCCGTCAGCGTGCCGCCATGTGCCTCGACGATCTGGCGGCTGATCGACAGCCCGAGGCCGGAGTTCTGGCCGAACGCCTCGCCGGCCGGCCGGTCGGTATAGAAGCGCTCGAAGATGCGATCGATCTTTTCGGCGCGGATACCCGGGCCGTTGTCGTCGACGGTGATGATATTGAACTTGCCCGCGCGCGCCAAAGAGATCGCTATGTGGCCATGCTCGTCCGGCACGAAGGAACGCGCGTTCTCGATCAGGTTGGTGATGACCTGGCCGATCCTGAGGTCATGGCCGACAACGAAATAGCCTTTGGCGCCGGCCGGCAGCTTGGCGACCTTGAGGTCGATCTCGACGGCCTTCTTGTTGCGCGTCGTCTCGCGCGAGACGGCGATGAGGTCGGTGATGAACTTCTTCAGGTCGACGGTCGCCGCATCGTCGCGCGCCAGCTCCGCATCGAGGCGGGACGCATCCGAGATATCGGTGATCAAGCGGTCGAGCCGCCTCACATCGTGCTGGATGATCTCCATCAGGCGCGCGCGAGAAGCATCGTTTTTCGCCAAAGGCAGCGTTTCCACGGCGCTGCGCAGCGACGTCAGCGGGTTCTTCAACTCATGCGACACGTCGGCGGCAAAACTTTCGATCGCTTCGATTCTCGCGTAAAGCGCATTCGTCATATCGCGCACGGCAATGGACAAATTGCCGATCTCGTCCTGACGATCGGAAAAGTCGGGGATTTCCTCGCGGCTCTTGACGCCGCGCCGCACCCTGACGGCGGCGGCGGAAAGCCGGCGCAGCGGATTGGCGATGGTGGAGGCGAGCAGCATCGACAGGATCGCGGTGACGAGCGCCGCCACCCCGAACACGCGCAGAATCGCCTTGCGCTCGGCCGCGACGATCTTGTCGATGTCGCCGCCTTCGGTGGACAACATCAAGACGCCGAGCACGGCGCGGAAGCGCTGGATCGGCACCGCGACGGAGACGATCTGTTCGCCCTGCTCGCTCACCCGCACGATGGTCGAAGGGCTGCCGGTCAGCGCCTTGACCACTTCGGGAAAGGCCGCGCCGTTGCCGCCGGGCTGCTCGTGGTAGACCGGCAGGTCCTTGTTGCGGAAGAAGTCGAAGATGAACTTCTCCACTCGCTCCACGACGCCCGGCTGTTCGTCGTCGACGGGCGGCAGGTCGTAGCGCAGGATCTGGCCGCGCGAATAAAGATGCCGCGAATCGAGCAGCAGGTTGGCGTCGCGGTCATAGATGCGGGCGCGGGTGCGCGTCGGCGAGATCAAGCGTCGCAGCACCGGCGCGACGCGCTCGGGATTGATCGGGAAATCGAGGTTGTCGAGCTGGTCCGACCCAGGCCCCAGGCTTTCGCCCGCCTGCAGCTCCAGCAGCTTTTCCGGGTCGATGCTGATCGAATCGGTCTCGACGGTCGCCGAAGCCGCGATCGCGCCGGCGATGATCTCGCCCTGCGTCATCAGGCTTTCGACGCGCGCGTCGATCAGCCCGTCGCGAAAGGTGTTGAGGTAAAGGATGCCGGTGACCAGCACGGCGAGGCCGGCCAGGTTGAGGAACAGGATGCGCCGCGTCAGGCTGGAGAAGATGTGATGGCCGAGAAACCGGCGCATCGGCACCGTGATTTTCGAAACGAAGGCGGGCACGATCCGCGGCGGACGCCTTGCCGCGCCCGCCCGTCTGCCTCGCTCTACTTCCACTGCCATCGAATAGCAGGCCCTGCTTGGTTAGTGAGTAGTGAGTAGTGAGTAGGCAGTAGGAATAATGTTGGCTGACCGCGGCTATGCATGAGTGGCCGCTCGCATCATTCAAAACTGACTACTGACTATTCCCTACTGCCTACTGCCTATCTCATGCCTCGCGGAACCGGTACCCGACTCCGTAAAGGGTTTCGATCATCTCGAAGTCGTCGTCGACGGCCTTGAACTTCTTGCGCAGCCGCTTGATGTGGCTGTCGATGGTGCGGTCGTCGACATAGACCTGTTCATCATAGGCTGAATCCATCAGCGCATCACGGCTTTTTACCACACCCGGGCGCTGCGCCAGCGAATGCAGGATGAGGAATTCGGTCACCGTCAGCGTCACCGGCTCGCCCTTCCAGGTGCAGGTGTGCCGCTCCTGGTCCATCACCAACTGGCCGCGTTCGAGCGAGCGGGCCTGCTGGCTGGGCGCCTTGGCCGCCGCCTCGCGGGCGCTGGTGCGGCGCAGCACGGCGCGCACGCGCTCGACAAGCAGGCGCTGCGAGAACGGTTTGCGGATGAAGTCGTCGGCGCCCATCTTGAGGCCGAACAATTCGTCGATCTCGTCGTCCTTCGACGTCAGGAAGATGACCGGGAGGTCCGATTTCTGGCGCATGCGGCGCAACAGCTCCATGCCGTCCATGCGCGGCATCTTGATGTCGAGGATGGCGAGGTTCGGCGGTCGCGCCGCCAGGCCTTCCAGCGCCGACGCGCCATCGGTGTAGGTTTCGACCCGATAGCCCTCGGATTCGAGCGCGATCGACACCGAGGTCAAAATGTTGCGGTCGTCGTCGACAAGCGCGATTGTTGCCATTTCAAGCGGCTCCCTCATGAGCTGTCCCTTCTGTCGTCGAGAAGGGGCTTTTGCAGGACAAATTGGGTACAAAATGTGGCACGGGCCTTGTCCGAAGTCACGGGCGGCCTGCCGTCACACGCCATCGCACCCACAGTGGGATTGGACGAACCGAGCCTGCCAATCCTTTGGGCAACCTCTACGGTTTTTTGCATATATAAACGATTTAAACAACTTTCAAATTTTTTAAATCGATTAATGATTTGATATCATTCGGCTTTTCTGGTTCTGAACCTGACGGCCCCAGCGCGGGCTCCGGGAAGTAACCGGTCAGATGCGGCCAAATCCAGAGAGGAAATTTGATGTCGGAAGCCGGCAAACGCAACCCCGACTGCGCCATCGACGCGATCGGCCTGAAGACAATGGGCATCGTGCGCTATAATTTTGGCGCGGCCGAACTCTACGAGGAAGCGATCCGGCGCGGCGAGGCGAGGTTGACCGCGCAGGGCGCGCTGGTCGCCGAGACCGGCCAGCACACCGGGCGTTCGCCGAAGGATAAATTCGTCGTGCGCGACGAGGCGACCGGCGGCCAGGTCTGGTGGGACAACAACAAGGCGATCTCGCCGGGTGAGTTCGAAGCGCTGCTGGCGGATTTCAAGGCACATGCAACCGGCAAGGACCTCTACGTGCAGGACCTCGTCGGCGGCGCCGACGCCAATCTGAAGCTGCCGACCCGGGTCGTCACCGAATTCGCCTGGCACTCGCTGTTCATCCGCAATCTTTTGATCCGTCCCGAAGCCGCGGAGATCGAGCATTTCGTGCCACAGCTTACGATCATCGACCTGCCCTCCTTCCGCGCCGATCCGGCGCGTCACGGCACCCGCACCGAAACGGTGATCGCGGTCGACCTCACCCGCAAGATCGTTCTGATCGGCGGCACCTCCTATGCCGGCGAGATGAAGAAGTCGGTTTTCACCATGCTGAACTATCTGCTGCCGTCAAAGGGCGTGATGCCGATGCACTGTTCCGCCAATGAAGGTGCGGACGGCGACGCGGCCGTCTTCTTCGGCCTGTCCGGCACCGGCAAGACGACGCTGTCGGCCGACCCGTCGCGCACGCTGATCGGCGACGACGAGCATGGCTGGGGCCCGCACGGCATCTTCAATTTCGAGGGCGGCTGCTACGCCAAGACGATCAGGCTGTCGGCGGAGGCCGAACCGGAGATCTTCGCCACCACGCAGCGCTTCGGCACGGTGCTGGAGAACGTGGTGCTCGACGCCGGCCGCGTTCCGGATTTCAACGATGGCAGCCTGACCGAGAACACGCGCTGCGCCTATCCGCTGGATTTCATCCCCAATGCCTCGAAGACCGGCCGCGCCGGGCATCCGAAGAACATCATCATGCTGACCGCGGACGCCTTCGGCGTCATGCCGCCGATCGCCAGGCTGACGCCGGCGCAGGCGATGTACCATTTCCTGTCGGGCTATACCGCCAAGGTTGCCGGCACGGAAAAAGGCGTCACCGAGCCGGAGGCGACGTTCTCGACCTGCTTCGGCGCCCCGTTCATGCCGCGCCATCCGTCCGAATACGGCAATCTGCTGCGCGAGCTGATCGCCGGCCACGGCGTCGACTGCTGGCTGGTCAACACCGGCTGGACCGGCGGCGCCTACGGCACCGGGCGCCGCATGCCGATCAAGGTGACGCGCGCCTTGCTGGGCGCAGCGCTCGACGGTTCGTTGAAGTCGGCCGAGTTCCGCACCGACGCCAATTTCGGCTTCGAGGTGCCGGTGGCGGTCCCCGGTGTCGACGGCGCCATTCTCGACCCGCGCTCGACCTGGGCGGACAAGGCCGGTTACGACCGCCAGGCCGCGAAGCTGGTCAACATGTTCGCCGTCAATTTCGAGAAGTTCGAACGCCATGTCGACGCGACCATCCTCGGCGCGGCGCCGCGGATGCAGGAAGCGGCTGAATAGCAGTCACTGCCAATGTCTTCCTCCAGGGCCTGGCTCGCGCCGGGCCTTTTCTTTTTGCCGCCGTCGCGTCATGAGTGCGTGCATGGCGAGCGACGACGATATCATCATCTCCGGCGAAGCGGTCATCCGTCCTGGCGACCTGCATGAGGACTTCATCCGCTCGTCCGGTCCGGGCGGCCAGAACGTCAACAAGGTGGCGACCGCCGTGCAGCTGCGCTTCGACGCGGCGAACGCATCCGGCCTGTCCGAGCGCGTGCGCGAGCGCGCCATCAAGCTGGCCGGCCAGCGCGCCACCAAGGACGGCGTCATCGTCATCGAGGCAGGCCGCTTCCGCACCCAGGAGCAGAACCGCGCCGACGCGCGGGCGCGGCTAACCGCGCTGATCGCTAAGGCGGCCGAGCCGCCGCCGCCGCCGCGCAAGAAGACCAGGCCGTCCAAAGGCGCCGTCGAGCGCCGCCTGAAGAGCAAGGCAGGCCGGTCGACGGTGAAGAAGCTGCGCGGCCGAGTCGAGAACGATTAGAGCAATTCCACGAAAAGTGAGAGCGGTTTTCCGTCCGGAATTGCGTCAAAACAAGAGACAGAGCGGTTCGCCGTTTCCGTGAAACGGTGAAGCGCTCTAAGCACGGTTGGATTAGCTGCTTCCAATTCAGGGTTGCAGATGGCAGGCTCCGATTGCTGCAACAACGAAGAAGGAACTCGACTCGCACAAGCTGGGCACGGACGGCGTCCAGGTGACCGTCCAGGGCGACACTGCGGTGTTGAAGGGTACGGTCAACGATCAGTCGGTCTTCGAAAAGGCGGTGATCGCCGTCGGCAACACGCTGGGCGTTTCCAAGGTGCAAGCCGACGAGCTGAAGGGTCGCGCCCGAGGCCGGCACGGCGGCGCCGGCCAAGGAACCGACGCTCTATACCGTCCAGAAGGGAGACAACCTCTGGAAGATCGCCGAGAAATCCTACGGCAAGGGGAAGGGCGCGAAGAACAACATCATCTTCGAGGCCAACAAGCCGATGCTGGCGCATCCCGACAAGATCTATCCCGGCCAGGTGCTGCGCATACCGGATATCGACCAGGCTTGACCGGCCATATCACGGGAATCTGGAAACGGCGGCTTTCGGGTCGCCGTTTTCTTTTGCCGGTGGCATGCTCGGCCAGTCAGCCGCATCGGTAACCGGATCGATCCATGCTCGTTCTGCCCAAAGGCGTCCGCCATATGCCGGGCTACCTCGCGCGCCCTGCTCAGGAAGCGCTGGTCGAGGAGATCAGGCGCGTCGTGCAGGCCGCACCCCTTTACGTGCCGGCCATGCCGCGCACCGGCAAGGAGATGAGCGTGCGCATGACCAATTGCGGCGCGCTTGGCTGGGTGACCGACAAGGAGCGCGGCTATCGCTATCAGCCGACGCATCCGGTGACCGGCGAGCCCTGGCCGCCGATCCCGGAAACCCTGCTGGAATTATGGCGCGAGGTCTCGGCCTATCCGCATCCGCCCGAGGCATGCCTGGTCAACTTCTATTCGGCGGATGCCAAAATGGGCCTGCATCAGGACCGCGACGAACAGGATTTCGCCGCGCCCGTGGTATCGGTTTCGCTGGGCGACGACTGCCTGTTCCGGGTCGGCCAGGACAGGCGCGAAGGCGGCACCAAGTCGTTCAGGCTGAAGAGCGGCGACGTCGTCGTGCTTGGCGGCGAAGGACGCCTCGCCTTCCACGGCGTCGACCGCATCTATCCGGCGACATCGGCGCTGCTGAAGAATGGCGGCCGCATCAATCTGACGTTGCGGCGGGTGACGGTGCCAGGCTGAGCATGCCTGGCGTCGGGGCAACGCGATCTTAAGCATACCCGGGCTACAACCGCGGTTGCGAAACCGAGATCGCGATGCAACCTGATTGGATCAGAACCAGAAGCCTTTTGGACGTGGCCATCGTCACGGTCGTGTCGATCATCGCCGCATGGATGACTTGGTTCTACCTGAGCTTTCTGTGGACCTTGGACAGCAGAGGCTTTTCCACGCTGTCGCACAGGCTCCCCTACTGGGACTTCACCAACCTCTGGGCAGGCTCGCGCATGGCCATCGAGGGCCACGTTGCCGTTCTCTTCGACGTGGAGGCCTACCGCGCGGCGCTGCGCGCGATGTTCTCACCCGACCTTCCAAATCAGGAATGGAGCTATCCGCCGAACATCCTCCTGCTCGGCGTTCCGCTTGCCACCTTGCCGATTCTGCCCGCCTATCTGATCTGGACGTTCGGGACCGTGCTGTGCCTGTGGCTGGCGATCCGGCCGCTGAAGCTCGGAGCGGCCCTGGAACTGGCGATTGTCTTGAGCCCCGCCGTCATCTGGAACTCGGTGTTCGGCCAGAACGGCGCGCTGACCACCGCGCTGTTGATCGGAGGCCTTGCCGTGGCGCCCAGGCGTCCGCTGCTGGCCGGAATCCTGTTCGGCCTGCTGACGATCAAACCGCATCTCGGCATTCTCGTGCCCTTCTGCCTGCTAGCCAGCGGCAACTGGCGCGCCATTCTCGCGGCCATCGGCACCAGCGTCGTGATCGCCCTCGCCACCGGCCTGTTCTTTGGCTTCGATGTCTGGCGCCTATTCCTGACCGAAACCCGCCCCTTGATGACGGCGATCATGGAGGCGCCTTATCCGCAGCCCTATCAGTACAACGCAATAACGGTGTTCTTCACGGCGAGAGCTTTCGGCGCCGGGGTGACCTCCGCCTATGGCGTGCAGGCGGTCGCAACCATCGCTTCCATCGCCGCGGCGATCTGGCTCTGGCGGCCGGGCCGCGTGGTCTCCCATCAGGAACGCGTGGTGCTTACCGCTGTCCTCGCAATCCTGGCCACGCCCTATGGCTACACCTACGACACGATCAGTGTGGCCGTAGCGGTGGCGATGCTCGCCGCGATGGTTTCCAGGCCGCCTCGGCTGATCCTGGCGATTTGCTGGCTCGGGCCTTTCGTCGCGCATTTTTTCACTTGGGGCGGATATTGCGTCGCTGTCCTGATCCCGCTTTTTCTTGCCGCGTGGATGCTGCATTCGATCCGGACGAGAGGCCGGAAGACTCAACTCTCGGGAGAACCGTCCCTAGCCTGAAGCAATTCCAGGATCCGTGCGCAGCGATAGGCTCGGCGGCTTCGCCGCAGCCCTCCGTTCGCCGCAGGAAATATGAAGAATGGCGGCCATATGATTTGAGGCGGTCGCGGGTCCTCGTGCCTGACTAATTCCGGCGTTGCGATGCAGCACCCGTACCTCGCCCCGCGCGCACCACGCCATCTATGACATCAGCGGCAGGAAAAGCGCGACGCCGACAAGCGCCAATTGATCTCGATTAACCAGTGCCGCCCTAATTGTTTTCGGCGATATCGCTGCGGATGAACAGGGTTACCGAGGCGTTCTGATAGAGCAGACGATAGTCCCGCAAAGCCTTTGCGATCAAGGGGCTGTCACGCAACGGCGCCGTTGCGTGCGGCTGCGTCAGATGGAGCTTTATAGGTACGTCCGGTCCTGCGGTTCCGTCATCGGCAACGATATCGGGCCGTTTCGTGGTCAACTCACTGGCGATCGCCTGCGTGTATTCCGCCCGCAAGGCTTCGAGCCGAAGCCGGGTCGCGGCATCCGGCCCGGACTCGATTAGGACTAGGGCATCATTGACCATCCAGCCGGACGGGTGGCGCCCAACCATGCGAGCGCCGGTCATTCGGACGAGCGGATTGCCGATCTGCAGCCCCGAGCCGATCGATATAAAGGTCGGGTGATCGGCGATCCGGTTGATGGCGGCCGTCGCCGCGTCGAGATCGCCACGCGGTTCGACGAATGCCAGGCCTTGCCGTGGCGCGACGGTCGTTACGAACAAAAGCAGACCCAGCCCTACACCCGCCTTTGCCATCGCAGGCAGGTCGCGCTGTGGCCGCAACCGGATGAACTGGAGCACAAACGCCAACATGCCGAGCGTCAGGAACGGCATCGCCTGATAGGTCCAGCCTTTGCCCAAGACGACAAACCCAGGGACATAGCCAACACCTGCCAGCAGCAGAATCTTCGCATCGCGATGGGGCCGGTCAGGGTAGGCCATAGCCAACGTTGCCGCAGCCATGGCCACGAAAATCTTCACCGGCAAGAGCATCAACACGTCGACGACCGGCAAGCGCATCGGCAAATAGACCTCACGCAGCAAAGGCAGGACATCGCTGAAGAAGGGCTGCATGAAAATCACAAGCACGACCAGATAGGCGACGGTCAAAACAGCGCCGAAGACATTCTCGGTCGTCAGCAGAGGCCGCGCCGAGCGTCGCTGCGCGGCAAGGATCAGCACCGGGCAAGCCAGCGCCAGCACGCTGAAGGGCGGTTTGATCATGACGAAAATCGCGGCGCCAAGCCCTGCGGCAAGCCGCTCGGCCGTGCTGCCGGCGCGGAAATCCGCTGTCCGGTCGCGTGCCGCAAGCAGCGCCAGCCAAGGCAAAAGGCAGATGACTGCGATTTGTTCGCGCTGGCCGAAATCCGCCGGCGACAGCGCAAGCAGAAGAAACACCAAAACCGGAACTGCCCAGACGAATCGCGTCAGCGTTTGGTCGGCACGTACAAGGATTCGAGCTGAAAGCCAGACCGAACCGATTGCCAGCACTACCATGCCGAGCCCCACCCAGAGCTCCGCCGAAAGCCCGGTCAACCGCTCAAGAATCAGGAATGGCAGATAGAGCCAGGTGGAAAAGGGCGGATTGGCCTCGGCGACGTCGACATATAGGCGTTCGCCGCTCAGCACGCGGTCGCCGACGGTCAGCAGCCACGACACGTCGACATTGCCCGGCAAGACGCGCGAGACGACAATCGCATAGAGCGCGATCAACAATGTTGCGGCGGCCGGCAGGCCAAGACGAAATGCAGTTCCGGCCTGACGGGGCCGCAGATCGGCCTGCTCGCCTGAAGCAACCAATGGCGCATCCATGCCGGGAGCCTCAATAGCAGTACAGCGTTTGTGGCTTAGTTTCTAACGGACCGGCAGTTAAGCGCGCTTTAACCGGCAGACACCGCTCAAAATTTTCCTCGCGACCTCTCCCGAAAAGGACGGCTGCGGATCACTCTGCCTGGGCAGTTCCTGCATTGCGCAGCAGCACTTGAAGTTCGTCATTCTCGGCAATCTGCCGGTAGCCTCGCAGGAAATTGACGTAGTCCTGCCACCGGGCAAGCTCCGCATTCCAGTCCCTGTCGATTTTCTCGACGATTATCATGGCAGGCTTCTGGTTCTCGAGTTCGGCGATCTTGCTCTCGATGTAGCGATCGGCGATCTGCCGGTAGTGGGATGCCGCCTCCTGGTCGCCGTCCCGGCTTGCGATGCCCGAAAGATAAAGCGCCTGTTCACCCAGCCAGTCGTTGCAATGGCGTGAAATCCATGTCCCGCCGAGCATCCGGGTAAGCGGATGGCCCCCCGAGATGTCGGCGCCGACTAGCGCGACGGTCGGCTGAGGAGCCGCGGCCTTAAGCTTGGCGACAAACTCTGCACTGAGCTTCTGTGTCTGCATGAACGGGATGGCGGCGGCGGCAATGATGGCAGCCAGCAGCGTCTTGTGCCTCAGGTCCGTTGCCGTGCCCGACGACTCGTATGTCGATGGGCCAGCTTGCGCCATCCTCAACAGGAGCGCCGCCAGAATCAGGCTGAAGGCCGGAAACGCGTGATAGGCCCAGCCCTTGGCCTGGTAGATCAGCGGCACGGTTGCAGCCAGCGAAGCAAGCGTGAACACGATGATCAGCGGCGACAACGGCAATCCTGGGCGAAGAAAGCGCAGCGCCAGCAGCGCGATCAGGTAGATCGGCCCATAGGTCGTCAGCAACGCCTCCATATTCTGGATCCGCATGTAGGTGTCGGCCAGCACCGGGTAGATGACGCTTAGGAATTCCGGATGGAAATACTGCACGGCGACGATATAGGCGACGCAAATCAGGCCGATCGTCCAGTACTCGACGGCGAAAAGCGTTCGGATCGACCGGCGGTTCCAGGCCGCGTAGAGCGCCGGAACGAGCACGACCAGGGCATAATAGGGCTTCACCAGCACCAGGATGCTGCCGCTCAATCCGGCAAGGAGGGCCACCGGCAGGCTGGGCATTCGATCGTCGATTGGCGCCGCGCGCCAGGCCGTCAGCATGAGCAACGGCAAAAACAGCGCGATCCCGAGATGCTCCCGCTCGCTGAAGGCATTGCCGGGGAAGATGACCAGCAGCGCCAGAAAAAGAGGCAGCAGTGAAAACAGGGTGCGGTTCTCGACAAAACCCGCCCGCCTGGCGATCCATGCGGCAAGGCCCAATCCCGCCAGGCAGATCGCATAGCTGTAGGCATGAACCGCGATTTCAGGCGAGATGCCGATCTTATGCGCGAGCGCCACGGCCGGCATGAACATCCAAAGCGTGAAAGGCGGATTGACTTCGAAAATATCGACATAGAGCCGTGATCCGGCAAGCATCCGTTCGCACACGGTGATCACCCAGCTCGTGTCGGATATGACGCCCCATCGCATCTGCCAGGGAACGGCGGCCGCCAGCACCAGAAGGCAAAAAACCACGGTCCATGTCCGCGTGTTGCGCGCGTCGCTGATCGGCGCGTCTGCCGTCGGGCTGTCGAGGACGGCGGTCATCGGCTCCGTCCTTCGGGGCAGAGGGGGCCGTTGGCGTTGATGGGAACGCCTCCCACGAGGACAGGCTTGCACAACGCCACGAGCAGGGGCGGCAAGGCCTCTTCATTGAAGTCCGGAATGACCAGTGAATAGACCGGGACCTCGCGTCCCGCGGCATTGCCCGCATCGATCACCGGTTCCCTCCCGACACCCGCTGGAGTTTGGCTGGCGACGCTAGTCGGGATTGCCTAAGGCGCCGTTAAGGGGTCACAATTTCCTTAACGCCACTTCCTCGACCAGGTGGTTGGTGCCCTTGCGCAGGATGAGGTCGGCCCGCGCCCTGGTCGGCAGGATGTTCTCGCGCAGGTTCTTCAGGTTGATGTTGGCCCACAGCCCCTCGGCGATGGCCCGCGCGGCATCCTCGGAGAGCTGCGAATAGCGGTGGAAGAAGGAGTCCGGGTTGCGGAAGGCGGTTTCGCGCAGCCGCATGAAACGCTGGATGTACCATTGATGGATCAGCTTCTCGTCGGCATCGATATAGATGGCGAAATCGAAGAAGTCGGACAGGAACGGCACGATCTTGCCGTCCTTCGGCAGCTTGCCCGGCTGCAGGACGTTGATGCCTTCGAAGATCAGTATGTCCGGCCGGTCGATGGTGACGAACTCGCCGGGAATCACGTCGTAGGTCAGGTGCGAATAGACCGGCGCGCTGACGCTGCTTTGCGCCGACTTGATGCCGGACAGGAATCTGAGCAGCGCGCCGACGTCGTAGCTCTCGGGGAACCCCTTGCGCTCCATGAGGTTTTCGCGGCGCAGGATCTCGTTGGGCAACAGGAAGCCGTCGGTGGTGATGAGGTCGACCTTCGGGCTCGACGGCCAGCGCGCCAGAAGTTCCTTCAGCACGCGCGCCGTGGTCGACTTGCCGACCGCGACCGAGCCGGCAATGCCGATGATGAAGGGTGTCTTGACGACGTCCTGCGCGTTGAAAAAGGCCTGGCGCTGCCGGAACAGCAACTGACTTGCCTCGACATGGGCCGAAAGCAGCCGGGACAGCGAGAGGTAGATGCGCTTGACCTCTTCGAGGTCGACCGGGTCGTTGAGCGAGCGCAGCCGGTCGATCTCGTCCCCGGTCAACGTCAGCGGCGTGTCGGCGCGGAATTGCGACCATTGCTCGGCGGAGAAGAATCGATAAGGGGAATACTTCTCGGTCGGAGCCAGCTGGTCCATCAGGTTTCCTGCCCTCCTAGAGCGTGCCGCCGAAAAGTGCGAAGCCGGGTGACATCATGCTCTCTCTTTCGATCAGCCCTGGGGCCGGGATGCCTTTTCGGCGGTACCCGAGCGGCCGGTTCGGCCCTCAAGCTCCTTCAGCACCTCGTCAAGCCGAATGCCCGCGATGCCAAGGACGACCAGCCAATGATATATAAGATCCGCGCTTTCCGAAACGACGGCTTTCTTGTCTCCCTTGACGGCGGCAATCACCGTCTCGACGGCTTCCTCGCCGAGCTTCTGCGCCGCCTTGTCGATGCCTTTGGCGAACAGCTTCGCCGTCCATGAGTCGGCGTCGCCGGAATGGGCGCGCTGATGGATGATCGTTTCCAGCTCGGCGAGTGAAAATTGAGCCATAGCAGCGGTTTAAGTCCGATGGGCGGCCGAGTCCAGCCGCATCGGCAGGCCGGCTTTGGCCATATGCGTCTTGGCTTCGGCGATGGTGTAGGTGCCGAAATGGAAGATCGAGGCGGCGAGCACCGCGCCCGCATGGCCGTCGCGGATACCCTCGACCAGGTGATCGAGCGTTCCGACGCCGCCGGAAGCGATCACCGGCACACGCACCGCGTCGGCAATCGCCCGGGTGAGCGCGATGTCGTAGCCGGCCTTGGTGCCGTCGCGGTCCATCGAGGTCAAAAGGATCTCGCCGGCGCCGCGCTCGACCATGCGCTGCGCGAATTCGACCGCGTCGATGCCGGTCTTCTCGCGTCCGCCATGGGTGAAGATCTCCCAGCGGCCGGTGTCGCCTTGCGCCGATACCTTCTTGGCGTCGATCGCCACGACGATGCACTGATTGCCGAATTTATCGGCGGCTTCCGCGACGAAATCCGGGTTCTTCACCGCCGCCGTGTTGATCGACACCTTGTCGGCGCCGGCTAGGAGCAGCTTGCGGATGTCGGCCACCTGGCGCACGCCACCGCCGACGGTGAGCGGCATGAAGCACTGCTCGGCCGTTCGGGCAACCACGTCGAAGATCGTCTCGCGATTGTCGGACGATGCGGTGATGTCGAGGAAGCAGAGCTCGTCGGCGCCAGCGGCGTCATAAGCCTTGGCGGCCTCGACCGGGTCGCCGGCATCGACGAGGTCGACGAAATTGACGCCCTTGACCACGCGGCCGTTTTTTACGTCGAGGCAGGGGATGACGCGGGCCTTGAGCATCACTTGCGCTCCAGCGTCGAGAGCAGGTCGACCACCAGCGCGCCGACCAGCGGCGGCACGTCGCCCTTGGGATCGAAGGCCGGGTCGTAGGCGGAAATGGTGAGCCCGGCGATGGCGAGCGGCCCGGCGAGACCGCACATGGCGGTGCGCAGCTGCTCGGGCGCCGGACCGCCGGGCGTGGTGTAGCGATTGGCCTGCAGCTTCTCGGGGTCATGCACGTCGAGGTCGACATGCATGTGAACCTGGCGTGCGCCGTCGGCCTTCAGTCTTTGCGCGGCGCTCTTCCAGTCCGGGCATTCGGTCCGGATGATCGGCAGCTTTTCCAGCAGTTCCTCTTCCGCGCTGTCGAGGTCGCGCGCATTGACCAGAACGCAGCGCGACGGATCGACCGGCTTGAAGCCCGGGATCTGCGCCGCTATCGATCGCCAGCACAGGCCCAGCACGGTGGCCAGCGCCATGCCGTCGAGAAAGCCCGTTGTGGTGGTTTCCGGCGTGTTGAGGTCGCCATGCTGGTCGGCCCAGATGATGGCGTCGGCACCGGCACCGGCCACGGCGCCGGCGGCGGTCAGGCAGTTGCCGGCCAGCACGATCGGAAACCGCTTCCTGTCCAGCGCCATGCGGACTTCGCCTGAAACGGCGTTGCAGACGGCAAATCCGGTACCGATCTCGCGCTCGGCTTCGTCCTCGACCACCTTGCCGATGTCGCTCACCTCGACATCGTGGCCGGCGAGCTTCAGCGCCTCGGCCAGCCCGCCCGAAATCAGCGCGTCCGGGCCCTGGCCGCAGCCGCCGTGGAAATGGCCGCTGTCATAGGACGCCAGGATGATCGAAATGTTCACGCTCTTGCCTCCGCCCGCTCGCCGCGCAGGATCGCCAGCGCCTCGGCCGGGTCAATACGGCCGTCATATAGGGCGCGGCCGGAGATCGCGCCTTCGAGTTTTTGCGCGTCGGGCATGGTCATGCGCACGATGTCGGCGATCGAGGCGAGGCCGCCGGAGGCGATCACCGGAATGGACACGGCCTCGGCGAGGTCGATGGTCGAATCCCAGTTGATGCCGGTCAGCACACCGTCGCGGTCGATGTCGGTGTAGATGATGGCGGCCACGCCCGCGCCCTCGAATTTCTTCGCCAGCTCGATGACGCCGAGCTCGGAGGCCTCGGCCCAGCCTTCGACCGCGACCTTGCCGCCCTTGGCATCGATGCCGACCGCTATTTTCCCGGGAAAAGCCTTGCAGGCCTCCTTGACCAGGTCGGGTTCGCGCACCGCCACGGTGCCGAGGATAACGCGCGTCAGGCCGCGATCCAGCCAATCCTCGATCTGCGGCAAGGTGCGGATGCCGCCGCCGAGCTGCACCGGGTTCTTCGTCGCCTTCAGAATGGCGCCGACCGCCGCCGAATTGACGCTCTGGCCCTTGAAGGCGCCGTTGAGGTCGACGACATGCAGCCACTCGAAGCCCTGCTCCTCGAAGGCTTTCGCCTGCGCCGCTGGATCGTCGTTATAAATGGTGGCCGTGGCCATGTCGCCGTGCTTCAGGCGCACGCATTGGCCGTCCTTCAGATCTATTGCCGGAAACAGGATCATCGGTCAGGCGCCCTCGACAATGACGAAATGGCCGGTCGAAGAGGCGAGCCGGAACTTCGAGGCATGCTGATATTCAGGTGAATGATAGCATTCGATCGCCTTGTCGTAGGACTCGAACTCGACCAGCACGTGACGGTTGCCGGTCGCTCCTTCCGGGCTCTCGTAGCGTCCCGCGCGGACCGGGAACTTTGCGCCGTATTTCGCGAAGGCGACAGCGTTCGCTTCGATATATCGCCTGTAGACGTCCGGATCGCGGACATCGATCATCGCCATCCAATAGCCCTTCTTGCTCATTGTCAGGGCCTCCACTTCAGGAAATTCGTGATCAAGGCCAGGCCGAGCGCCTGGCTCTTCTCGGGATGGAACTGCGTGCCGGCGAGGTTGTCGCGGGCGACGGCCGCCGTCACCGCGCCGCCATAACCAGTCGTCGCCACGATCTCGACCGGGTTCTTCGCGTCCAGATGATAGGAATGGACGAAATAGGCGTGCAGCCCCTTCGGGCCGGTCTCGATACCGGAAAACAGCGGGTGCTTGCGTTGGAGTTCGATCGTGTTCCAGCCGATCTGCGGGATTTTCAGCGCCGGATCGGACGGCGTGATCTCCTTGACGTCGCCAGCGATCCAGCCAAAGCCTTTGGTGACGGTCTTCTCCAGCCCGCGCTCCGACATCAGCTGCATGCCGACGCAGATACCGAGAAACGGCCGCCCCTTGACGATCGCGACCTCTTCCACCGCCTCCCACATGCCCGACACCGCATGCAGGCCGGCGGCGCAGTCGGCATAGGCGCCGACGCCCGGCAGCACGATGCGGTCGGCGGAACGCACGCGCTCGGCGTCGGCCGTCAGCTCGATCGTCGCGGCAAGGCCCGCCTCATGCGCGGCGCGCTCGAAGGCCTTGGTGGCCGAGCGCAGATTGCCCGAGCCGTAATCGATGATTGCCACCCGCATGTCAGGGCCTTCCAGGTGTATGGGTCAGGCCGAGCGCCATGCCTGTCTGCGGCGGACGTGCCTGCGATGCGTCCGGCACGATGCGCGGCAGGGCTGACTGCTCCTCGCTCTCCGCGCCGGTTTCCAGCGCATGGCGCATCTCGGCATCGGCGAGATTGCCGGCCTCGATCACGCCCCATTCGCGCCAGCCGCGCCGCCGCAGCGAGGCGATGCGCAGGCCCTGGCCTTCAAAGCCGACATAGAGCGAGACCAGCAGCGACAGCAGCGATCCGGCTCCTTTGAGCCCGAGCCTTTCGCCAGCCCCCGACAGGATCGCCATGACGATGAAGGTCAGGGTCGCCTCGATCCACATCCGGTGCCAGGCAAGCCAGAGCGGCGCGACCAGGAAACCCAGCCAGGTGAAGCTGTCGCGCACGAAAATTGCGTCCTCGGCTTTGTTGCCGGCCGGCGGCGCCATCACGACATAGATCGCCATAGGGCTATCCTTTCAGGGACCCCTTGGTGGAGGGAACCGCGTCGGGCTGGCGCGGATCGGGCTCAAGCGCTGCGCGCAACGCCCGCGCCACCGCCTTGAAGCAGGTTTCGGCGATGTGATGGTTGTTGGCGCCGTAATGGTTGGTCACATGCAGCGTGATGCCGGCATTCTGCGCCAGCGCCTGGAAGAATTCCCGCACCAGCTCGGTGTCGAACGTGCCGATCTTCGGCGACGAAAAGCCCACATTCCAGACCAGGAAGGGTCGGCCGGACACGTCGATCGCCGCCCTGGTCAGCGTCTCGTCCATGGCAATGTCGATCGAGGCATAGCGCATGATGCCGCGCCGTTCGCCCAGCGCCTCGCTCAGCGCCTGGCCGATCGCAATGCCGGTGTCCTCGACCGTGTGGTGATCGTCGATATGCAGGTCGCCCTTGGCCTTGACCGTCATGTCGATCAGCGAATGCCGCGACAGCTGGTCGAGCATATGGTCGAAGAAGCCGACGCCGGTCGAAATGTCGGATTCTCCCTTGCCGTCGACGTCGACGGAGACCGAAATCTCGGTTTCCTTGGTCTTGCGGCTGACTTCGGCCGAACGCGTCATCGCTTTGTCCTTGTTGCCCTGCTTGGAGGCGCCAGGGCTTGAAAACGAAAGCCTTCTATCAGCATGATCCGGCGATTGCCAGTTGCCATTCCAGCCGCTATCGGCTGGGCCTGAGGTGGTTTGCAATCGTTGGCCCTATGCATACATATGACCGATCAAACTCACTCGTACCGCGCCAATCGCCTTTTCAAGGGATAGCGCGCATCGGAGCTCAAATGTCGAATGAACTCACCATGCACGCCACGACCATCATCAGCGTGCGCAAGGGCAACAAGGTCGTGATCGCCGGCGACGGCCAGGTCAGCCTCGGCCAGACGATCATGAAGGGCAACGCCCGAAAGGTCCGCCGGATCGGCAAGGACGGCAGCGTCATTGCCGGCTTCGCCGGCGCTACCGCCGACGCCTTCACCCTGCTCGAGCGGCTCGAAGCCAAGCTCGAACAATATCCGGACCAGCTGACGCGCGCCTGCGTCGAACTCGCCAAGGACTGGCGCACCGACCGCTATCTACGTCGGCTGGAAGCCATGATGCTGGTCGCCGACAAGTCGGTCTCGCTGGCGCTGACCGGCAATGGCGACGTGCTGGAGCCCGAACATGGCGTCATGGCCATCGGCTCGGGCGGCAATTACGCGCTGGCCGCGGCCCGTGCGCTGATCGACACCGACAAGGATGCCGAGCAGATCGCCCGCAAGGCCATGCAGATCGCGTCCGACATCTGCGTCTACACCAACAACAATTTCGTCGTCGAAACGCTTGATGCCGCCTGAACGACCATGACCCCGAACCGAAGGACCGCGAAAGCGAAAGGTGGCCGCCGGTTTTCGGACAAGATCATGGTCGAACCAGCAGATACATATGATTTTCGGCCGGTCACGGAAAAGGACCTGCCGATGATCGCCGGTTGGCTGCGCGAGCCGCATGCCGCCCAATGGTGGGACGCTCCGGACAAGGAGATCGCCGAGATCCGCGAGCATATCGATTCGGTTTCGGTGGAACCGCTGGTCGTCGAGCTCGACGGCAGGCCGATCGCCTATCTGCAGAGCTATGATCCGCATATGGAGGACGACCATCCCTATGCCGACCAGCCCTTCGGCACGGTGGGTATCGATCTCACGATCGGCCCGCCGGAACTGGTCGGGGTCGGCCATGGCTCGGCCATCGTGCGCCAGTTCGTCGAGGAGCTTTTGGAGGAAGGCGCGCCGCGCGTCATCATCGATCCGCATCCCGACAATGGCCGCGCCATCCGCGCCTATGAGAAGGCCGGCTTCAGGGCGATCGGGCGCAGGCATTCGCAATATGGGGATGTCGTGCTGATGGCCGTCGATGCGGCCGACGACGATGAACATCTGGGGGACTGATTGAATGACCGCATCCGGAGGGGACAAGACGCTTTCGGCCTATGAAGACAGCTGGCGCATGGGGCTGCTGCTCGTGCTGGCTTTGATCATCTTCCAGGCAGGCGCCTTGTACGCCATGGGCCACCCGCCGATCTGCACCTGCGGCTACGTCAAGCTCTGGCACGGCGTGGTCAACAGTTCGGAGAATTCTCAGCACATCGCCGACTGGTACACCTTCTCGCACATCATCCACGGCTTCCTGTTCTATGCGCTGGCCTGGGCGCTGTTCCCGCGCTCGCCGGTGGGCTTAAGGCTCGCCTTCGTCGTACTCATCGAAGGCGGCTGGGAGATCCTCGAAAACAGCCCCTTCATCATTGACCGCTATCGCGCCGGCACCATCTCGCTCAACTATTACGGCGACTCGATCATCAACTCGGTGTCCGACACGCTGTTCATGGCGCTGGGATTTGTGATGGCGCGAAAGCTACCTATATGGGTGATCGTGGCCCTGGCGCTCATCTTCGAGCTCGGCACGGGCTACATCATCCGGGACAATCTGACGCTCAACGTGATCATGCTGCTGCATCCGTTCGAGTCCATCAAACAGTGGCAAAGTGGAATTTGAGTAAATGAGCACCTTCTCTCCCCGCGAAATCGTTTCGGAACTCGACCGCTTCATCATCGGCCAGAAGGACGCCAAGCGCGCCGTGGCCATTGCCTTGCGCAACCGCTGGCGCCGCCAGCAACTGGAAGGCCAGATGCGCGAAGAGGTGATGCCGAAGAACATCCTGATGATCGGCCCGACCGGCGTCGGCAAGACCGAGATCTCGCGGCGTCTGGCGCGGCTCGCCGGCGCGCCCTTCGTCAAGGTCGAGGCGACCAAGTTCACCGAGGTCGGCTATGTCGGACGCGATGTCGAGCAGATCGTGCGCGACCTCGTCGAGGTCGCCATCGGCCTGGCGCGCGAGAAGATGCGCGAGGACGTCGCCGCGCGCGCCCAGATCAACGCCGAGGAACGCGTGCTGGAAGCCCTCGTCGGCAAGACGGCGAGCCCGGCGACCCGCGACTCCTTCCGCAAGAAGCTGCGCGACGGCGAGCTCGACGACAAGGAGATCGAGATCGAGGTGGCCGACACCGGCACCGGCGGCATGCCCGGCTTCGAGATTCCCGGCATGCCGGGCGCCAATGTCGGCGTGCTCAACATCAACGACATGCTGTCGAAGGCGATGGGCGGCCGCAGGACCAAGACCCGCAAGACCACGGTGCGCGATTCCTATGCGCTGCTGGTCAACGACGAGTCCGACAAGCTGCTCGATCAGGACGAGGTGGTGCGCAGGGCGCTGGAATCGGCCGAGAATGACGGCATCGTCTTCCTCGACGAGATCGACAAGATCGCGGCCAGGAGCGACATTTCGGGCGGTCCGTCGCGTGAAGGCGTGCAGCGCGACCTGCTGCCGCTGGTCGAAGGCACCACGGTCGCGACCAAATATGGGCCGATCAAGACCGACCATATATTGTTCATCGCTTCGGGCGCCTTCCATGTCTCCAAGCCGTCCGACCTGCTGCCCGAGCTGCAGGGCCGCCTGCCGATCCGTGTCGAGCTGCGCGCGCTGGAGAAGGCGGATTTCATCCGCATCCTCACCGAGACCGAGGCTAGCCTCATCAAGCAGTATATCGCGCTGATGAAGACCGAAGGCGTCGAGCTGACCTTCACCGACGACGCCATCGATTCGCTCGCCGGCATCGCCGTCGACCTCAACGCCAGCGTCGAGAACATCGGCGCCCGGCGCCTGCAGACGGTGATGGAGCGCGTGCTGGACGAGATTTCCTACGACGCACCCGACCGCCACGGCACGGCCGTCACCATCGACGCCGCCTATGTCGAGAAGCATGTCGGCGACCTGTCTAGAAACACCGACCTGTCGCGGTTCATCCTCTGAGTTCCTAGTTCCCCTACACAGGGAGTGAACATCAGCGCAAACGCCGGGGATTGGTTGAAGCCGCCCCAACGTCGTCATTCTATGGCGGAGCAAGGAGCGAAGCGACGCGGCGCAGACCCTGGAATCAATGCCGCGACTTGGAAGCGTCGCCACGGTGCAGAATTCTGCTCCGTTGCACGCCTTGGCGAAGGTAACGGCATGGATTCCAGGGTCTTCGCGACGGAGCTTCGCTCCTGCTCCGCCCTGGAATGACGATCGCGATGGGCGTTTCGGCCAATCTCCAACGCGTGCCACCTGCCAATGCAACAGAGCCGACCGGTCAAATCCCTGTGTTGTGCCACTAGTTCGGGCCGGCTCTCGTAGCCGACCCGAAACGGCCCTCCGGTGCCCCGGCTTCCGGCCCGCCTGAAAACGCCCTTCCAATCCAAAGTGTGGCCAAATGGAAGCATCTGGCCACCATTTTCGCTGACAGCTCGAAGCCTTCTCTCGACTCTGCCATGCGCTTTACCTAGTTTGCCGCGCATTCGAAGGCGGCGGCGTATGAAGAAACTTATCCTGCTTTTTCTCGGCATGGCCCTGGCGGCGGCGGTGGCAACCGCCGATGCCGCGACCATCGTGCCCCCAGGCAACCGCAACAGCGCGCAGCCGGATATTCCAGGCGCCTCCAGCCGGCGCACCCAGGCCACCAACACCACCTTCCAGGCCAAGTACCGCAAGGTCTACGCGCTCTTGCAGAACGATGCCGAGCTGCGCGGCAAGATCAGGAAGGCGGCAGCGGCCTACGGCATCGATCCCATGCATATCGTCGGCGCTATCGTCGGCGAGCATACCTACAATGTCGACGCTTACGACCGCCTGCAGACCTACTACGTCAAGGCGATCTCCTATTTGTCGAGCAAGCTCTCCTTCGCCTATCACGGCGAGGACGTCTCGGATTTCATCCAGCGGCCGGAATTCGAGAAATGCGCCGGCATGGACGACAGCTACGACCTTTGGGAATGCCGCGAGCAGGTGTGGAACCGCGCCTTCCGCGGCAAGAGCGTCGGCGGCGAGGACTTCCCCAACGACCGTTTCGGCGCCACCTTCTTCCAGCCCTATTATGCCGGCCAGACCTTCGGCCTCGGCCAGCTGAACCCGCTGACCGCGCTGCAGATGAGCGACCTCGTGCACAAGGTCTCGGGCCTGCCCAGGCTCGACGTCGGCGATCCCAACGCGGTCTACAAGACCATCATGGACCCGGACCTGACGCTGCCTTACGTCGCCGCGACCATCAGGAAGTCCATCGACGCCTACCGCGGCATCGCCGGCTTCGACATCTCGAAAAATCCGGGCCTCACCGCCACGCTCTACAATGTCGGCAACCCCGAAGAGCGCGCTTATGCGCTGAAGGCCGAGAACGAAAAGCGCCGCGCCGCCGGCGAGCCGGAAAAGCTGCCCGAAGAAAATTATTACGGCTGGTTGGTCAACGACAAGCTGGATGAGCTGAAGGCACTGTTTTAGGCGTCACGTTCGCGCTGCCCCTCAAGGCCCGCGACCCATCCCTTCGTCATTCTAGGGCGGAGCAAGGAGCGAAGCGACGCGCGCAGACCCTAGAATCCATGCCGTGACATCGGTCGTAGAATGCCAATGGTCCAGAATAGCCGCTAATGGCTGCGCCAGCTAAGATCGCTCCATGACCGGCTATGTCTACATGACCGCAAGCCAGAAAGGCGGCACGATCTATATCGGTGTCACCAACGACCTTGCTCGCCGGATGCCGGAGCACAAGACTGGCCAAGGCTCCAGCTTCACCAGCCGCTACGGTGTGCAGCGTCTGGTCTGGTACGAGGAGTATTTCGATATCGCCGATGCCATTCAGCGTGAGACGTCATTGAAGCGCTGGCCACGACGATGGAAGGTCGAGCTGATCGAGAAGAGCAATCCTGAATGGTTCGAGCTCTTTCGTGGAATTGGCTGGTGGGCGTTCTAAACCGTGGCGGCTCTCAACCGTCACGGCATGGATTCTAGGGTCTGCGCGCGTCGCTTCGCTCCTTGCTCCGCCCTAGAATGACGAAGGATACGCCGGCAGGCAGATGAGGGGCAGCGCCGCGATCAGCAATTGGCGCGACAGCTCAAGCTGCCAGCAGCGACTTCAGCTTGACCGCTTGCGAGCCGAGCGCTTCCGGCGCCGGGCTCGCCCGCTTGGCGATCAGCATTTCCGCCAGCCGGATGTCGCGCGCCACCGCATTGCCGGGGCCGATGCCGCTGGCGGCGACCAGCCTTCCGTCCTCGGCCAGGTGGAACAGGATGAAGGCGCCGTCGTCGAGATCGCGCCGCACGATCGAACGGCCCTCGTCCGACAGCCCGGCGATCTGCAGGGTCAGCCCGTACTGATCCGACCAGAACCACGGCACGGCGGCATGCACCTCTTCGCCGCCCAGTATGTTCTTCGCGGCTAAGGCGCCCTGTTCCTGCGCGTTGCGCCAGGCTTCGAGGCGCACGCGCCGGCCGCCATAGACGGCGAGCGGGAACGAGCAGCAATCGCCCGCGGCGAAGATATCCGGGTCGGCGGTGCGCAATTGCTCGTCGACCGCGATGCCGTTGTCGATGGCCAGCCCCGCCTCGGCGGCAAGCGCGGTCACCGGCACGGCGCCGATGCCGATCACCGCGAGATCGGCGACGACCCTCTGCCCGTCGGCCAGCGTGATGCCGACCTCCTTGCCGTCGTCGTCAATCGCCGCAATCCCCTGGCCGGTGCGGATCGCAACGCCCTCGGCCTCATGCGCCTTGTGGATGATCTCGGCGATTTCGGCCGGCACGCCGCGCATCAGGATGCGCGGCTGCGCCTCGATGACGGTGACGGCGGCGCCTGGCTTGCGCGCCGCAGCGGCAAGCTCGAGGCCAATGAAGCCGCCGCCGATAATGGCGACGCGGTTGCCGGCGCTGAGATGAGCGCGAATGGCCAAAGCGTCGTTGAACGTCCTGAGATAGACGCAACGGCCGCCGAGACCCGGCATCGGCAGCTTGCGCGGCACGGATCCGGTCGCCAGCAAAAGCTTTTCATATGGCAGGGAGGATCCGTCCGACAGTTGCACGACATGCGCGGCACGATCGATCGCGACGGCCCGGACGGAATGGATGTGGCGGATCGCGCGCTCGGCGAACAGCGCGTCGGTGGCGATCGCCTTGATGGCCGGCGCCTCGCCGGTCATCGCTTCCTTCGACAGCGGCGGCCGCTCATAGGGCAGATGCGGCTCGTCGCCGACCAGCGTGACCGGCCCTTCGAAGCCGAGATCGCGCAAGGCGAGCGCGGCGCGCCCGCCGCATTCGCCGGCTCCGATGACCACCATTCCTCCCGTCATCAGCGTCACCCGACCTGAACAAGAACTTTGCCGGCGTTGACCTTGACCGGATAGGTCCTGAGGCTGACGCAGACCGGCGCGCCTCTTGCATCGCCGGTCTTGTAGTTGAAGCGGCCATTGTGCTTCGGGCATTCGATGATGTCGTCCATCACCAGCCCGTCGGCCAAATGCACCTTTTCATGCGTGCACAGCCCGTCGGTCGCGAAATATTCGTCGTCCGGGCTGCGGTAGATGGCGAAGGTGCGGCCTGCATGGTCGAACCGCATCACGTCCTCCTCATCGATGTCTCCGGCCGCGCAGGCCTCGACCCAGTCGCTCATCTCGTCCTCCGCGAAAATCGGTTGGTTAAGCTCTTCGGCAGATCATTCGGCCGCGGCCGCCACCGGATTGTCGTTGTGCAGCTCTTCCCGGTAGGGCCTCGCCGTCGGCGGCAGCGCGCGCTTGAGGAAATAATCCTCGTTGCGCAGCTGGCGCAGGAAGGCCGGGATCATCTCGCGATAGCCGGCCAGGATCGACGGCGTCGGCGCCGGCAGGTCATGTTTGATCATCTCATGCAGCTTCGGCAGCGCGTGATAAGGCACCATCGGGAACATGTGATGCTCCACATGGTAGTTCATGTTCCAGTAGATGAAGCGGCTGACCGGGTTCATGTAGACGGTGCGGCTGTTCAGCCGGTGATCGATGACGTTCTCGGCCAGCCCGCCATGCTGCAGCAGTCCGGTCATGACGTGATGCCAGGCGCCGTAGAGGCGGGGCAGGCCGATCAGCATCAGCGGCAGCCAGGAATGCAGATAGAGCGCCAAGGCGATCGTCGCGATGTAGATGGCGAGCCATATGCGGGCGACGCGGATGGCCTTCGGCTGTTCCTGTTCGGGGATGAAGGTCTTTTCCGCCGCGCTGATGAGGCCGACAGCATTGCGCACCATGTCGGTCATCGCATGCCAGGCATCGAGAATGCCGAAAAAGTTCAACACGACGCGCAGCAGGTCCGGCGGCCGCATGACGGCGATCTCGGGATCGCGCCCGACGATGATGGTGTCGGTGTGGTGGCGTGTATGGCTCCAGCGCCATGTCACCGGATTGCGCATGATCATGAAGCAGGCGAGCTGGTAGACGGCGTCGTTCATCCATTGGGTGCGGAAGGCCGTGCCATGGCCGCATTCGTGCCAACGGGAATCGGTCGAGGAGCCATAGAGCGTGCCATAGACGAAGAAGAACGGCACGCACCACCAGCTACCCCAGAACCAGGCGCCGCCCGCACCGCTGAGGATCAGCGCGCCGAGCCAGATGATGGTGTCGCGGATCGCCGGCTGGTCGGAGCGCTGCATCAGCTCCTTCATCTGCTTGCGCGGGATCTCGGTATGGTACCACTCGGCCGCCGCCAGCCCGTTCTCGACCGCGAGCTGGGCGTCGCGGCCGGTCAGGCTGTAGTCGCGTGGCGACGCCGACGTCATGGCCGTCATTGAGGTTCCTCCAACAGCGCCTGGCGAACGGATTTAGCAGGTCTGGGCCCGTTCATGGCCGGCTTCCACTTCACCATACCGCCGGCTCATGATAGCCTCAACGTCAGGAAGATAGTTTCTATCATTTCCTATCAGGATGAGATATGCTGAGTCGGACAAGCAATGGAGCATTCATGGCAAAGCGGCCGACCATTAGCGATCTCGCGCGCGTCTCGGGCGTCAGTGTCGCCACCGTCGACAGGGTGCTGAACAGCCGCCTGCCGGTACGCGAGGAGACGGCGCGCCGGGTGTATGAGGCCGCCACCGAGATCGGCTACCACGCGGCGGGGCTGATCAAGCAGCGCATGCGCCAGGAATTGCCGGAATACCGGCTCGGCTTCCTGCTGCTGAGGGGCAATGACGTCTTCTATGGCGATTTTGCCAGGGAGCTCGAGCTGGCGGTTTCGCAATCGCAACGTTTCCGCGGCACTGCCGCGATCGACTTCGCCACGTCGCTGGCGCCCGATGAGATTGCAGGCCAGATGCGCAGGCTGGCGGCCAAGTCGAGAGCCATCGCCGTTGTCGGCCCGGATCACCCGACGCTGACGGCGGTGGTGGAGGCGCTGAAGGCGAGGGGGCAGCCGGTCTTCTCGCTGCTGTCCGATTTCGCCGCCGGCATCCGCGAGGGCTATGTCGGTCTCGACAACCGCAAGGTCGGACGCAGCGCCGCATGGATGATCGCCAAGGCCGCCAGGAAGCCGGGCAAGGTGGCGCTCTTCGTCGGCAGCCACCGCTTCCATGGCCACGAGCTGCGCGAGATCGGCTTCCGCTCCTATTTCCGCGAGCACGCGCCGGATTTCACAGTGATGGAGACGCTGGTCAACCTCGAGGCCAATGACGTGACGCATGACGCCATGCTCGATCTTCTGGCGCGCCATCCCGATCTTGCCGGTTGCTATGTCGCCGGCGGCGGCATGGAAGGCGCCGTCTCGGCGCTGAGGACGGCGAACCCGGCGGATATGCCGGTCGTCATCTGCAACGAGATCAACGCCGTCTCGCGCGCAGCACTTGCCGACAACATCCTCACCATGGTGATCTCGACGCCGCTCTCCGCGCTCTGCCGGGAGCTCCTGGGGCTGATGGCCCATGCCATCGAAAGCGGCGCCGCCAATGCGCCGGGGCAGACCTTCCTGCCCTTTGACATCTATCTGCCGGAAAACATCTAGAAGCTCCAGCGCAGGGATTTTGATCGGTCGCCCGTTTAACGTTGGCAGGTGGCACGCGTGGAGATTGGCCGAAACGCCCATCGCGTCGCTCCGCCATAGAATGACGAGGTTGGGAGCGGCTTCAGCCAATTCCCGGCGTTTGCGATGGAGCCGATGTGAAAGAATCCATCAGGCTGATGGATTCTTTCATGGCGATTTGCTCCGATTCGGACTCAGCTTTCGACGATCGTGGCCTTCGTCACGGCGATCTGGACCGAAAAACCGGCCAATCTCGTCGGAATCGCCCTTGACGTTTCCAAAACGAAATGGAATAAATATTTCACCAACTAGGCTTTTTGGTTCTTTCGTTCCGGGAGCGTCTGCACGAACGGAGGAAGAGGCGTTCCAGTCGGATTGGCGACGCCGCATGGCCGCAGGGAGAGATTCCCCGGGCAAACCGGGGATTCCGGTTCAAATGGGTGCAGCCGGACACCAAGTGGAGGAGAATAAAATGAAGAAACTGCTTTTGGGCGTCGCGCTTTCGGCGCTGATGTGCTCATCCGCCTTCGCCGCCAAGATCGGCGTTTCGATGGCCAAGTTCGACGACAACTTCCTGACCGTGCTGCGCAACGGCATGATCGCGCAGGCCAAGGGCATGAGCGGTGTCGAATTGCAGGTCGAGGATGCGCAGAACGACGTGGCCAAGCAGCTCGACCAGATCAAGAACTTCGCCGCCTCGGGCGTCGACGCCATCATCGTCAATCCGGTCGACACCTCGGCCACCCAGGCAATGTCGGACGCGGCCGCCGCGGCCAAGATCCCGCTGGTCTATGTCAATCGCCAGCCGGTCAATGTCGACTCACTGCCGGACAACCAGGCTTTCGTCGCGTCGAACGAGGCGGAATCCGGCACGCTCGAGACTAAGGAAGCCTGCCGCCTGTTCAAGGAAGCCGGCAAGAAGGAAGCCAATGTCTACGTGATCATGGGCGAGCTCTCGAACCAGGCCGCGGTGCAGCGCACCAAGGACATCGAGGAAGTCATCGCCACGCCGGACTGCAGCTTCATCAAGATCATCGACAAGCAGACCTCGAACTGGGATCGTGACCAGGCGCAGAACCTGATGACCAACTGGCTGTCGTCGGGCAAGGCGTTCGACGGCGTCATCGCCAACAACGACGAAAGCGCCATCGGCGCCATCCAGGCGATGAAGGCCGCCAACATCGACATGAAGGCGGTGGTCGTCGGCGGCGTCGACGCCACGCAGGACGCGTTGGCCGCGATGCAGGCAGGCGATCTCGACGTGACTGTCTTCCAGGACGCTGCCGGCCAGGGCGCCGGCGCGCTCGACGCGGCGCTGAAGCTCGCCAAGGGCGAAAAGGTGGAACACAAGGTCTATATCCCGTTCCAGCTCGTCACTCCGGCGAACATCGACAAGTTCTTGAAGAAGAACTGAGGCGCGCCGGCGCAATTCCAGGAACGGTTTTCGGTACGGAATTGCGTGAAGACAAACCGCGGGGTGGTGCCGCGACGCATCGGACTGGCTGAAGTCGGGTGCTGGCGAAGCGGCGCCGCTCTGTTCCTCTCCCGCCCGACAGGGCGGGAGAACGGGGCGCGGTCATTCGGAGGAAGAAGACGTGTCACAGACATCGCATGGCATTGGCGGATTGAGCTATGACGCCAAGAAGCGCCCATGGCCGGCCGAGTTCAACGTGTTCCTGGCGCTGGTCATCCTCGTCGTCGCCTTCGAGCTGATAGGCCGCGTCTTCCTCGGCGACAGCTTCCTGTTCAACACGCGCGAGAATGTGTCGGGCCTCTTCAACGAGCAGCGCCTGCAGATCATCATCCTGCAGGTCTCGATCGTCGGCATCATCGCCATCGGCGTCACCCAGGTCATCATCTGCGGCGGCATTGATCTGTCCTCGGGCTCGATCGTCGGCGCCACCGCCATGATCGCCATGAGCTTCGCGCAGGTTGCGACCGTCAACGGCAATCCCAATCCCAAGGCGATGTTCATCGATTATGGCTGGACCGACCTGCCGGTTATCGTGCCGGTGCTGGTCGCGATCGGCTGCGGACTGATCGCCGGCCTGATCAACGGCCTGTTGATCGCCTATACCCGCATTCCGCCTTTCATCGCCACGCTCGGCATGATGGTCACCGCGCGCGGCATTGCCAAATGGTGGTCGAAGGGGCAGCCGATCTCGTTCCCGACCGACAGTTTCGCGGCCATCGGCAAGGGCCTGATGCCTGTCGTCATCTTCATCTCGCTGGCGCTCCTGTTCCAGCTTATCCTGAGCTATACGAAATACGGCAAGCATTGCTACGCCATCGGCTCCAACGAGGATGCCGCGCGCATGTCGGGCATCAAGATCGCCAACCACAAGGTGCTGGTCTACGCCATCGCCGGCATCCTCGCCTCGCTCGCCGCCGTGGTGCTCTGCTCCAAGAACCTTACCGCCCAGGCCGGCATGGGCGTCATGTACGAGCTCGACGCCATCGCCATGGCGGTCATCGGCGGCGTTTCGCTGTCGGGCGGCCGCGGCTCCATCATCGGCACCGTCATCGGCTCGCTGATCTTCGGCGTCATCATTTCCGGCTTCACCTTCCTGCGCCTCGACGCCTACTATCAGGAGATGGTCAAGGGCGTGATCATTGTCGGCGCGGTCGTTCTCGATCAATGGCGCCAGCGCCGCCGCGCGATAGGAGCTTGACCATGTCCGACATCGTTTTGAAGACCGAAAACCTCACCAAGCATTATGGCGGCGTGCACGCCTTGCAGGAGGCGAATTTCGAACTGCGCAAGGGCGAGCATGTCGCCATCATGGGCGACAACGGCGCCGGCAAGTCGACCTTCGTGCGCCAGATCACCGGCGTCGAGCAGCGCACCGACGGCAAGATCTGGTTCGACGGCAAGGAAGTGAACTTCGCCGGCCCGATCGAGGCACGCGAGGCGGGCATCGAGACCGTGTTCCAGAACCTTGCGCTGGCCGACGATCTCGACGTGCCGTCGAACCTGTTCCTTGGGCGTGAGAAGGTGCTCTTCAACCTCGGGCCGTTCTCGATCCTCGACCGCAAGGCGATGCGCAAGGCGACCGAGGCGGCGCTGATCCGCACGGCGGTGAAGATCCCCAATCTCTCCAGCACCATCCGCCATATGTCCGGCGGCCAGCGCCAATGCGTCGCGATCGCCCGGACCGCGACCTTCGCCTCCAAGCTGATCATCATGGACGAGCCGACGGCAGCCCTCGGCGTGCAGGAAACCGCGCAGGTCGAAAACATCATCCGTACGCTGAAGGAAAACGGCGAGCCGCTGATCCTGGTCAGCCACAACATGCGCCAGGTGTTCGATCTGGTCGACCGCATCGTCGTCTTCCGCCGCGGCAAGATCGTCGCCAACCTGCGCAAGCAGGACACCGACGGCAACGACATCGTCGCCTACATCACCGGCGCCAAGACCGGACAGGCGGAACTGCAGGCCGCCTGACGGACGCCGCAACGGGCGCTGCGACGGGATCAATCAATCATCCGCGCCGGCCGGCGCGGACAGCTTTCTGAATCACCTCAAAGGATCTTCCATGACTCTCCGCTTCGCTCTTCTCGGCGCCGGTCGTATCGGCAAGGTGCATGCCCGCGCCGTCGGCTCAAATCCGCAGGCAAAACTGGTTGCCGTGGCGGATGCCTTCGAGAAAGCGGCGACTGAGCTCGCCTCCGCCTACGGCGCCGAAGTGCGCACGATCGATGCCATCGAGCAGGCCAAGGACATCGACGCCGTCATCATCTGCACGCCGACCGACACCCATGCCGATCTGATCGAGCGCTTCGCCAAGGCCGGCAAGGCGATCTTCTGCGAGAAGCCGATCGATCTCTCCGTTAAGCGGGTCGAAAAATGCCTGGCCGTTGTCGAGAAGACCAAGGCCACGCTGATGGTCGGCTTCAACCGCCGCTTCGACCCGCATTTCGCTGCCGTCCGCAAGGCGATCGACGACGGCGCCATCGGCACGGTCGAGATGGTCACCATCACCTCGCGCGATCCAGGCGCCCCGCCGCTCGACTACATCGCCCGCTCCGGCGGCATTTTTCGCGACATGACCATCCATGATTTCGACATGGCGCGCTTCCTGCTCGGCGAGGAGCCGGTGGCCGTCAGCGCCCATGCCTCGGTGCTGGTCGACAAGAAAATCGGCGAAGCCGGCGATTTCGACTCGGTCAGCGTCATCCTCGAAACCGCCTCCGGCAAGCAGGCCGTCATCTCCAATTCGCGCCGCGCCACCTATGGCTATGACCAGCGCATCGAGGTGCATGGCTCCAAGGGCATGGTCGCTGCCGAGAACCAGCGCCCGGTGTCGATCGAGCTCGCCAACGACAAGGGCTACACCCGCCCGCCGCTGCACGACTTCTTCATGACCCGCTATCTCGACGCTTATGCCAACGAGATCGCGGCTTTCATCACGGCAGCGACGTCGGGCAAGAAAGCAGCGCCGAGCGGCAAGGATGGGCTGATCGCGCTGAAACTGGCCGACGCGGCCTTGCAGTCGGCCAAGACAGGCAAGACCATCCGCGTCGATTAAATCACGGGCGAGCGTTTGAGGACGGTCAGGTTGTCGGACTGCGGGGTCTAGTGATTAGCCGGAGCATCCCTCACGTCGTCATTCTATGGCGAAGCAAGGAGCGAAGCGACGCGGCGCAGACCATAGGATCCATGCCGTTACATCTGAGCGATGCTAACGGTGCAAAATTCTGCTCCGCTGCGTTCTTCGACTGGCGTCACGGAATGGATCCTAGGGTCTTCGCGACGGAGCTTCGCTCCTGCTTCGCCCTAGGATGACGACGTAGAGGATGGGGCGAGGCACCGAGAAACGATCGGAACCTCAATGAACCTCGAAGTCCATTGGTAGTCAAAAACACAGGAGCACAGCGATGAACGGTTTGGCCGGTCGCAATTCACAAACGCGCGCCATCGTCACCGGCGGCGCGCAGGGCATCGGCTTCGCGGTTGCGGAAGCCTTGGCCGACGAGGGCTGCCGCGCACTGGCGCTGATCGGCCGCTCGCAGGAAAAGGGCGACAGGGCGGTCGCGGCGCTTAAGAAGAACGGCGTCGACGCCATCTTCATCAGCGCCGACGTCGCCAAGGTCGCCGACTGCAAGCACGCTGTCGAGACCGCGATCAAGCACTTCGGAACGCTGAACGCGCTGGTCAACGCCGCCGCCACGTCCGCGCGGGGGTCGTTGGTGGAGACCTCGGAAGAACTCTTCGACCAGATCTTCGACACCAACGTGCGCGGACCCTTCTTCCTGATGCAGGGTCTTGTCGCGCATCTCCTGGAGCGCAAGGCTCCGGGCTCGATCGTCAACGTGCTGTCGATGTCGGCCCATGCCGGCCAGTCCTTCCTCACGCCGTATTCGACCAGCAAGGGCGCGCTGATGACGCTGACCAAGAACGTCGCCAGCTCCTATCGGAAGAACCGCATCCGCTGCAACGCCGTGCTGCCCGGCTGGATGGACACCGAGGGCGAGGCGATCGTGCAGAAGAAATGGCATGGCGCGCCGGACGACTGGCTGGAGAAGGCCGAGGCCGCGCAGCCCATGGGCCAGCTGGTCAAGCCGGCTCAGCTTGCCCGGCTGATCACCTACATGCTGAGCCCGCAGGCCGGCGTCATGACCGGCTCACTGGTCGACTATGATCAGAACATCGCCGGGGTGGTCGGCGAGTAGTCACAGGGGAGTCTGGCGGCGACGCAAGTTACTTCGTCATCCACGGGCGGAGCAAGGAGCGAAGCGACGCGGCGTAGACTCGAGGATCCATGCCGCGACTGCAGAGCGTTGCTGCGGTCCAGAATTATGCATCGCCGCGCTCTTCGGCCAAGGTAACGGCATGGATTCCAGGGTCTTCGCGACGGAGCTTCGCTCCTGCTTCGCCCTGGAATGACGAAATCGCGAAGGTTCGGCCCCACCCCGAAATCGCCAGCCTCAACAGGCACGTGACAAACCCCAACGCTTCGACTATATGAGCCGTATGATCTACCTGACCGCCTCGTTTTGGTACTTTAGCTACGGTAGCTCGCTGGCGGCGGGAGGATTGCGCTCGATCTGAAAACTCCAGATCAAAAATCCGACAAGCCGCCAGACCTGGCGGCTTTTTTGTTTCAGCCGGCAGGTCTCCTAAACCAGGAGCAGAAAGCCGTGTTGACCACCACAGACGACCTTCGGGTCACCGAAATCAGGGCCCTGAGCGCGCCGGACGAGGTGATGCGCGAGATACCGCGCTCGCTCACCGCGACGCGTACCGTCGCCGCCTCGCGCAACGCCATCCATTCCATCCTTTCGGGGGCCGACGATCGACTGCTTGTCATCGTCGGCCCATGTTCCATCCACGATCCGGTCGCGGCCGTTGACTATGCCAGCCGTCTGGCGGCGCTGCGCGAGGCCCTGGCCGACCGGCTCGAGATCGTCATGCGCGTCTATTTTGAAAAGCCGCGCACCACGGTCGGCTGGAAGGGCCTGATCAACGACCCGGACCTCGACGGCAGCTTCAACATCGAAAAGGGGTTGCGCATGGCGCGCAACGTTCTGTCGGCCGTCAACAATCTCGGCCTGCCGGCGGCGACCGAGTTCCTCGACATGACCATCCCGCAATACATCGCCGACCTCGTCGCCTGGGGCGCGATCGGCGCGCGTACAGCCGAAAGCCAGATCCATCGCGAGCTGGCCTCGGGCCTGTCCTGTCCGGTCGGCTTCAAGAACGGCACCGACGGCAATCTCAGGATCGCCGGCGAAGCGGTGAAGTCCGCCGCCCAGCCGCATCATTTCATGGCGGTGACCAAGGGCGGCCGCAGCGCCATTGCGGCAACCACCGGCAACGAGGATTGCCATGTCATCCTGCGCGGTGGCATCGCGCCGAACTATGATGCCGCAAGCGTCGAGGCCGCCGCGGCCGAGCTCGTCCGCATCGGCGTCGCGCCGCGGCTGATGATCGACGTCAGCCACGCCAACAGCGCCAAGAAGCCGGAGAACCAGCCGAAGGTCGCGCATGACGTGGCGGGCCAGGTTGCCGCGGGCGACGAGCGCATCATCGGCGTCATGATCGAGAGCAATCTCGTCGCCGGCCGGCAGGACGTCGTGCCCGGCAAGCCGCTGGTCTACGGCCAGAGCATCACCGACGGCTGCATTGACTGGGCGACCACGGAAACGGTGCTGCACGGCCTCGCTGGCGCGGTCGAATGGCGCCGATCGGTGAAGCGCGAAATGCTCGCCAACCGGCAGGGTGCGGCTTGAGCGAAATGGAGAGGGCGGCGATCACGCCGCCCTCAACCCTTCCCAGGCGGTGAATATCGAAACGGCAAACAGCAGCAGCCCCGCTGCGCGGCCTGCAAATGTGGTTGCCTTCGGATTGTCGACCAGCAGGCTCCGGCTGCGCCCAGCTGTAACGGCGAGCCCGCCATAGATCGCGGCCTGCGTGGCGACCGTCAGCAATCCCATGATTGTCGCCTGCATCCAGATCGGGCCGTAAGCCGGCTTCAGGAATTGCGGATAGACGGCAAGGATGAAGAGATAGGCCTTCGGATTGATCAGGCAGGTGACCAGGCCCTGGCGAAACGCCTTCCAGGCCGAGCGGCTCCCCGATGGTGCGTTGTCGCCGACGGTGATCGAGCTGCGCATCAGCGAAATGCCGATATAGGCCATGTAGGCGGCGCCGGCGATCAGCAGCGGCGTGAACAGGATCGGCACGAAATGCATGAGCAGCCCGACGCCGATCGCGCCGTTCAGCGTGTGCACAGCGCCGCCCAGCATGATGCCGGCGGTCGCGGCCAGACCTCTGTTGCTGCCGCCGGACAGCGCATTGGCCAGCACGAACAGCATGTCCATGCCCGGAACGGCGATGATGCCGAACAGAAGCACGAAGAACAGCCAGAGATTTTCGCCATAGCTCATGTCAGTTGCCTGTCGCATTATCCGCCTGCACGCAAAGGAATCTGTTGCTTTTCAAGCGGGTAGGCGGCCCTATAGGGCATTCCAACTGACGGGGGTGTGTCAGTTGCATTCCAGCCGGGTGAGAAAATGCGCAAGGCCTCGCGCCTGTTCGAGATCATCCAGATCCTGCGGCTGGCCAGGAAGCCGGTGACGGCGGCGACGATTGCCGAGCGGCTGGAAGTGACCGTACGCTCGGTCTATCGCGACATCGCGGCCTTGCAGGCGATGCGCGTGCCGATCGAGGGCGGGCGCGGCATCGGCTACATCTTGCGACCAGGCTTCGACCTGCCGCCACTGATGTTTTCCATCGAGGAGATGGAAGCGATCGTCCTGTCGCTGGCGTTGCTGGAGCGCACCGGCGATGACGAGCTCAAGCAGGCGGCGAAACGCGTCGGCGCTAAGATCGCCGGCGCCGTACCGCCGCCTTTGCGGCAGACCCTCGACGCCAACGCCCTCCATGCCTGGGGCTTTGCAGCACCCTCCGCTTCCGCCGTCGACCTCGCTTTGGTCCGCCGCGCCATCCGCGACGAGGAGAAACTAAGCCTTTCCTATCGCGACGAGGCGGGACGTCCGACCGGCCGCATCATCCGTCCGGTCGCGCTGATCTATTATGCCGAGACGGCCAACATCGTCGCCTGGTGCGAGTTGCGGCAGGCCATCCGCAATTTCCGCAGCGACCGCATCGAGGATTGCCGGGCGGCCGGCCAATGGTTCAAGGGCGAAGGCGACCGGCTGCGGCAGGTGTGGGTCGACGGCTGGGAGATCAATGTCCCGGTGGCGGCCGGCAACTGACGCGTTGCCGGCCTTGTATCTCAGGGGACGATGCCGCGGCAGGCCCAGGCGACATTGGCGACGGATCGCGGGCCATCGGGTCGGCCGGCTTGATAGGCATCGCGGACGGCGGCCTCGACACGCTCCCGCTCGGCCGCGTCCAGTGTCATGTATCTGCCGAGCGGGCCTTCGCCGGCGCCGATCGGCGCCCAGAAGTCGTCGAAATCCGCGTAATCCATGCGGATCATCAGCTCGGCCTCCGTGACATCGGCCAGGCCTTGCTCGACAAAGGTCCGCTTCATCTCGCCCGGCTGCACCATCGGCTGGAAGCAATAGCGGCTGCGCATCTGGCGCCCGCTTTCGCTGAGCGCCGCAACTGTGTCGATCATCATGCGCATGGCGGTCATGCCGCCATAATGGTCCCAGACCACGGCCGCGACCACGCCGCCCGGCCGCGTCACGCGGCGCATCTCGGCCACCGCCTTGCCGGCCTCTGGCACGAAGTGCAGCACCAGCAGCGCCAGCGCGCGGTCGAACACATTGTCGTCGAACGGCAGGGCGGTGGCATCCGCCTGCTGGATGGTGACGCGCGGGTCGGTGTTCCTCTCCTTCGCCGCCGCGACGAAGACCGGCGAGAAGTCGATGGCCTGGATCTCGGCGAGATCGCCTGACTTCGCCAGCTCAAAGGTGAGGCTGCCGGTGCCGCAACCGACGTCGAGGACTTTTTCGCCGCCGGCCAGACCGGCGAAATCGATGAACTTGGGCGCGAGCCGGCGGCTCCAGCGTCCCATAAGTTGCTCATAGCCGGACGCCGCCTGAACGGTGAAACTTGATGTCATCCCGCCCTCCCTTCGCTGAGGTCAGCCTAGACGTCCACGGAAGCCGTGCCAAGCAGCGAAAGCAGCGGATCGTTCCGTGACCGCACACAAGCGTAGGCCCTGGCGGCCCAGCACGTTGCCGGGATTGTGCACAGAAGCTAATATGGCGCCGAACCCTCGCGAACATTGGGGGACGGGGTGAGCAAGATCCTGATTTGCGGTGGAGGCATAATCGGGTTGTGCACGGCGACCATGCTTGGCCGCGACGGTCATGACGTGACGGTCCTCGAGGCCGATCCGGCGGACCGGCCTTCGAGTTCCATTCAAGGATGGGACTGGGAGCGCCCCGGCGTTGCGCAGTTCAGGCAGCCTCACAACCTCAGCTCGCGTTTCCGGATAGTCGCCGATCAGGAGCTGCCGGGGCTGACGGAGATATTGCTGCGCGCCGGCTGCGTCTGGATGGACTTCTTCGATCCTCGATCGTTGCCCCCGACACTGACGGACAGGGCGCCCCGCCCGGGCGACGAAGCCATGCGCTTCGTCACCGGCCGGCGGCCGGTGATCGAATGGGCCACGGCCGAGATGGCGCAAGCTGCGCCCAATGTGACCGTCCGGCGGGGGATCAAGGTTCGCGAGCTGATCACGGGCGCCTCAGCCATTCCTGGCGTGCCGCATATTGCCGGCGTTCGAACGACGTCCGGCGAGGACATTGGCGCCGACCTGGTGATCGATGCGATGGGGCGGCGAAGCCCTGCCTGCGAATGGATCGTCGGGGCGGGAGGCCGCAGTCCGAGCGAGGAAGCCGAGGACAGCAATTTCGTCTATTTCACCCGCTATTTCACGGGCAGGCAGCGGCCGCGCCGAAAGGGCCGCCTGCTCACGCCGATGGGGTTGTTCTCGATTCTCACGCTGGATGGCGACAACGACACCTGGTCGGTAACCCTGTTCACCTCGGCGAGAAACAAGGCCATGCGCGCTTTGCGCGACACCGCCACGTTTCACCGTGTCGTCATGGCATGTCCGATGCAGGCCCATTGGCTTGACGGCGAGCCGATCACGCATGTCCTGCTGATGGCTGGCGTTCTCGACCGCTACCGGCGGTTTGTCGTCGACGGCCAGCCTGTCGTCACCGGGTTTGCGGCTGTGGCCGACGCCTGGGCCTGCACCAATCCGTCCGCCGGGCGGGGGTTGAGCGTCGGCCTTCTGCACGCGCAGGTGCTCAGGAATGTCGCTCGCCGGCACATCGGCGACCCTGCCGAATTCTCGCGGGAATACGATGCCGAGACCGAACGCCAGGTCGGGCCGTTCTATCGCAACCAGATCGCCGCCGACCGTGCCCGGATCGCGGAGATGGACGCCCTGGCGGACGGCCTTCCTGTTCCGCCGCCGAATCCGGTCATGGCCCGGCTTTTCGCCGCCGCAAGCGAGGATGCCGACGTGTTTCGCGGCGTGATCGAGATCGCCATGTGCGTTTCGCTGCCGCAGGACGTCGTCGCCAGACCGCATGTCGCGGCAAAACTGGCCGAACTGGACGGTCGCCCCTTGCCGCCGAATCCCAACGTCATCGATCGCGACCGTATGGCATCCCTGCTTGCCGGCTGAGCTTTTCGCAATCCAGCGTCGACGGGCGGGATAAAGGCTTATCGGACGACGAAGGCTTCGCTCACGCAGGCGCCGTTTTGCCGGTCGAGAGAGCGTCGAACACTTCGCCCGTTTCGGCCACGAGCGTTCGCACCAGTTGTCCGGCGGGAAGCTCCCTGTTCAGGGCCGCCGCCTGCCCATAGAGATGGAAGGCGAAATCCTTGTCGCCGCCGAGCGGAGCGCTGAGCGCGACCATTTGCGGGAAGTCCGGAAGGGGCACCCTGCGCTCCTCCATTTCCAGGGCGTAGCGGGTGCGCCTCGCCCGCGCCGCGCGGCCAGTGAAGGCATCGGTGACCATCGTGTCCATGTCGGTCGCCGCGCGGATCAGGGCGCGGCGCGGTGCGTCCGTGCCGGCTTCGTCGCAGGACAGGAAGCCGGTGCCGATCTGCACGCCGCTGGCGCCAAGCGCGAAAGCGGCCGCTATGCCGCGGCCGTCGGCGATCCCTCCCGCGGCAATGACCGGGAGCTCGACGGCATCGACGACCTGGGGAACCAGCGCCATCGTTCCGACGCCGTCGCCAGGACCGTTGGGAGCATGCGAACCGCGGTGGCCTCCCGCCTCCCAGCCCTGGGCTATGACCGCGTCGGCTCCACCGTCGGCGAGCTTGCGTGCCTCGGCGACATTCGTCGCGGTGCCGATGATTGCGATCCCAGCTTGCTTCAGCCTGCCGACGGCAGCCGCTTCCGGAATGCCGAAATGAAAGCTCACGACCGGCGGGCCGATCTCGAGCAGCAGTTCAAGCTTTTCTTCGTCGAAACCCGGTCCGATCGGCGGAAGCCTCCGCGAGGGTTCGCCGAGCGACAGCTCCTCGTAATAGGGCCGCAACCTGTCGATGACCTGGGTCAGCACGGCGTCGCCGGTGTCGGGCCTGGGAAAAACAAAGAAGTTGAGGTTGAAGGGACGCCCGGTCAAGGCGCGCATTTGGCGCGCAACGTAGCGCAGGCCATCCGGCAGCATCGATGCGCATCCGAGCGACCCAAGCCCACCGGCACTGCTCACCGCGGCGGCGAGTTCCGGCGTCGCCGAGCCCGCCATCGGCGCCTGGATGATCGGATGCTCGATCTTGAAAAGATCGCATAAACGGCGGTTTGGCCACATGAGCGTTTTTCCTGTTGGGAAGGAACACGCACACCCATCATAAGCCGGTCGCGGGGCCGGGGTCACCGGAATTGTGCGGGTACGCTCCCCACGCTCTCCCGCTCCACCAGCGGGCACTCCAGCTTGGTGATCGGATAGCGTCCGCGGCCGGGCGTCGGCGGCGTCTCCAGCTGCTCGATCGCCCATTGGCCCATCGCCAGATGCGGAAGGATCGAGGTCGTCAGCGGCGGGAACAGATGGCGGGCGATCTCCTCATCGTCATAGCCGACCACGGAGATGTCCTGCGGGATATGCAGGCCGGCTTCCTTCAGCGCTTCGTAGCAGCCGATCGCGGTGCGGTCGTTCTGGCAGAAGATGGCGGTCGGTCGCTCCTTGAGTCCGAGCAGCTTGACCGTCGCAGCATAGCCGGCACTGGCCGACCAGTCGCCCTCGACCACCAGTTCCGGGTCGAACGGGATGTCGGCGGTGGCTAGAGCGCGGCGGTAGCCCTTGAGCCGATCTTGAGCGGCCTGCATCCACGGCTCGCCGGTGATGGTGGCGATGCGGCGATGGCCATGGCCGATCAGGTGTCTTGTCGCGCTCTGGCCGCCGGCGATCTCGGAGGGAACCACGGCCGGGAAGGCATAATCGGCGGTGTAGCAGTTGAGCAGGATCACCGGCATCTCGAGACTGTAGAGGAAATCCGGCGCAGCGATCTCGCGGGTGAAGATGGTCATATAGATCAACGCCGTGATGCCGCGCCCCGTCAGCGCCTGGACGGCGCGCGGCTCCATCACCGCGTCGCCCATGGTCTGCGCCACCAGAAGCACGTTGCCGGCGTTCCACGAGGCCTGCCGCGCGCCCTCGATGGCGACCACCGCCTCGGGGCTGGTGGCGAGCTGGTCGACCGCGAAGCCGATGACGCCATCCAGGCCTTCGAACGGCGTCACCGGCGGCCGCAGCGCCGAAAAGACCGGCGGCGAATAGCCCAGCGCTCGGGCCGCCTCGATCACCCGGTCGCGTGTCTGCTGCGACAGCCTGATGCCCGGGGTATTGTTGAGCACGAACGAGACCGTCGCCTGCGAGCAGCCGGCGGCGCGTGCGATGTCGGTCATGGTGACGCGTCCTTTGGGCTTGGCGGCCGGCTTGCGGCGCCTGGAAGCCCCGGGAGGATCGCGCAGTTCCGTCGGTTCACTCATGGTCGGTTCCCAAACCCGGCCGGCTCTGAAGCAAAGGCCGATTGCAACGGCAAGATGGTCGGCACGCTCATCTAAAACGCAATATTGATAATAAGTATTATCAAGTGCGACATACAAACCGCCGGCCGCGCCGCATCGCGACGAAATAATGCGACAAGGTCAGCAGCGCTGACAATTCCCATGGGTTTCCGTGCGGTAACAGGCTTTTGCCGCACGTGCACTCCTCACTCCCAGGCGCATCTTTCGACCAGCGTCTCCTCCGCTTCGAAAGCGCGCGCCTCAGTCAAAACTAATACTCTTTACTAATAGCTGTAAGCGTTCTACTGTCAACTCGTCGAAACCGTCCGGGCTTCCGCTCGGTGCCGGCAAAGTGCGAAGGATGCTCGCTCGAAGCCGGCGGGATCGCCGGTTTGGGCTCGTGTCCATCCTCACGAAAATGTCAGACAAATCGGACTATTTACGAATGCCACATGAGTGTCTAGTGTCTCGACCGCGGCCGGATCGGAACCGTTCTTAAGTCGGCGGACCTTTGCGCCACACCCTTGAGGAGGAGGGTTATCCGCGCCGCAGCCGAGACATCAGCGAAGAGTTCTACAAGGGAGGTTGAACTATGAAATCCATGATACGCAACGCATCCGTCGCCGCGGCGGCCTTGGCTTTAGGCCTGTCGGTAAGCGCCAGTGTGCGCGCCGACGACAAGCCGACGCTGGCCTTCGTCGTCAACGGTGCGTCAGACTTCTGGAAGGCGGCGGAAGCCGGCGTGAAGAAGGCGCAGGGCGAACTGCCCGACTACAATCTCGAGCTCAAATATCCGGAACAGTCTTCCGTCGCCATCCAGCAGCGGCTGATGGACGATCTGGTGACGGCAGGCGTCAAGGGCATCATGGTCTCGGCCGTCGATCCCAAGACCTCGACCGACGGATTGAACAAGATCGCGTCGGAAACCGCGCTGTTCACCACCGACTCGGATGCGCCGCAGACCAAGCGCGTCGCCTATATCGGCTCGTCCAATGTCGATGCCGGCAAGCAGGCGGCCGAGATCGCCAAGAAGGCGATGCCCAACGGCGGCAAGTGCCTGGGCTTCGTCGGCCTGCTCGGCGCCGACAACGCCAAGGAGCGCATCCAGGGCATGAAGGACGGGCTCGCCGGCAGCAAGATCGAGCTGGTCGACGTGCGCGGCGACGACATCGACCAGGCCCGCGCTAAGAAGAATGTCGAGGACGCGCTGGTCGCCAGCCCCGACATCACCTGCATGGTCGGCTTCTACTCCTACAACACGCCGCGCATCTATGAAGCGCTGCGCGACGCCGGCAAGCTCGGCCAGATCACCGTCGTCGGCTTCGACGACGATCCGATCACGCTGGGTGGCGTCAAGGAAGGCACCGTCGCCGCGACCGTGGTGCAGCAGCCGTTCGAATGGGCTTATCAGGGCATGAAGCTGATGGCCGCCTACCTCAAGGGCGACAAGTCAGGCATCCCGGACGGCAATCTGATCATCATCCCGACCAAGATCATCGGCAAGGATGACGTCGACGCCTACGCCGCCAATCTCAAGGCGATGCAGGGCAAGTAGGTCCAAAACAGATGCGCCGGCTCAAGGGTCCGCCTTGAGCCGGCGTTCGTATTGACGGACCTGCCAAGGCCCGTCAGTCTGTGGGCCACCGGCTGTTGCCCCGTGCGGTAAACTATGGCGTGATGACCTCTACCGATTCCACTCAACCGACCATCGCTCCGTTCCTGAGCCTCGAGGCCGTGCGCAAGACCTATCCGGGCGTTGTGGCGCTGGACAGGTTCTCGATGGAGGTCCGGCCCGGCGAGGTCATAGGCCTGGTCGGCGAAAACGGCGCCGGCAAATCGACGCTGATGAAGATCCTCGGCGGCGTGACGCGGCCGGACAGCGGCACCGTCACCGTCGATGGCGCGGCGCATGACGGATTGACCGTCGAGCAGAGCATCGGCTCCGGCATCGCCTTCGTGCATCAGGAATTGAACCTCTTCGAAAACCTCGACGTCGCCGCCAACATCTTCTTCGGCCGCGAGCCGCTGCGCGCCGGCCCGCTGAGGCTGGTCGACCGCGCGAAATTGCGCGAGATGGTGGCGCCGCTCCTGAAGCGCGTCGGCGCCAATTTCTCGGCCGACGCGCCGGTGGCATCGCTGTCGCTCGCACAGCAGCAGATGGTCGAGATCGCCAAGGCGCTGTCGATCAAGGCCCGCCTTGTCATCCTCGACGAGCCGACTTCCAGCCTGCCGATGGCGGAGACCGAAAAGCTGCTCGACGTCATCAAGGGCCTGAAGGCGCAAGGCATCAGCGTCATCTTCATCTCGCACCGGCTGCATGAGATCGAGCGCGTCGCCGACCGCGTCGTGGTGCTGCGCGACGGCACGCTGGCCGGCACCCTTCCCAAGAGCCACATCAATCACGACGAGATGGTCAGGCTGATGATCGGCCGCATGCTGAAGGAGCGCGAGAAGGCCGGCGAGGCCGCCCGCGCGCCGGGCAGCGTGGCCCTGTCGGCGGATGCGATCCGCACCAGCACCTATCCGGACCGGCCGGTCAGTCTGGAATTGAAACGCGGCGAGATACTCGGCCTCGCCGGCCTGGTCGGTTCCGGCCGCACGGAGCTCGCGCGCGTGCTGTTCGGGATCGACGAACGGCTCGCCGGCAGCGTTGCGCTCGACGGCAAGCCGCTTAATGTAGGCTCGGCGGCGGACGCGGTGGCGAACGGCATCTTCCTGGTGCCCGAGGACCGCAAGCTGACCGGCATACTGCTCGACCTGTCGATCGCCCAGAACATTTCGTTGCCCAATCTGCCGGCACATGCCAGGCGCTCGCTGGTCTCGGTCGGCGCCGAACTCGCGACGGCGGAAAGGCAGAAGAAGAACCTCGGCATCAAGGCGCCGTCGGTCTTGACCCGCACCGGCACGCTGTCGGGCGGCAACCAGCAGAAGGTGGTTCTGGCCAAATGGCTGGCGATGAACCCCAAGGTGATGATTCTGGACGAGCCGACGCGTGGCATCGACATCGGCGCCAAGGCGGAGATCTACGGGCTGATGCGGGCATTGGCCGACGCCGGCGTCGCCGTGCTGATGATCTCCAGCGACATGGAAGAAGTTATCGGCGTGTCGGACCGCATCGCGGTCATGCATGAGGGGCAGATCTCCGGCATCCTCGACAAGGACGATTTCAGCCAGGAGAACGTGCTTTTGCTGGCGGTCGGCAAGAAGCCGAAACTGCTGCAAACGGCGGGAGGAGCGCAATGACCAAGAAAGATCTCGGCCTGCTGATCCTGATCCTGGTGGTCGGCGCGGTGGTGACGGCCATCAATCCGCGCTTCCTGTCGGCGATCAACCTCGCCAACACCTCCAACCTGGTCGCTCTGTTCGGCATTCTTTCGATCGGCCAGGCCTTCGTCATCATCACCGGCGGCATCGAATTGTCGGTCGGCTCGGTGATCGCCCTGCTCGGCACGCTGTTCATCGACTTCATCGCGGTGCGCGAGGTGAGCTGGCCGCTTGCCTTCGTGCTGATCCTCGCGCTCGGCGCCGTCATCGGCTTCGTGCATGGCTGGCTGATCACGCGGCTGAAACTGCAGCCCTTCGTGGTGACGCTGTGCGGCCTGCTCATCTATCGCGGCGTGGCGCGCTTCTATACCGCCGACGGCACGGCCGGCTTCGCCTTTGGGCAGAATTTCCCGACGCTCGAGTTCCTGACCGCGGGCCGCTCCTACGGCCTGCCGAACAGTTTCATCGCGCTGATCGTCATCGCCATCGTGATGTGGGTGGTGCTGCACCGCTCGGTTTTCGGCCGCTATCTCTATGCGATCGGCAAGAACGAGGAAGCGGCGAAATATTCCGGCATCCGCACGGGCCGGGTGATCATCGCCGCCTATGTCATCTGCGGCGTGCTGACGGCGCTGTCGGCGATCTATTTCGCCATGTACACGCGCTCGATCTCGCCCGCGAGCCACGGCCAGTTCTATGAGCTTTATGCCATCGCCGCGGCGGTGCTGGGCGGCTTCTCGCTGCGCGGCGGCGAAGGGTCGCTGGGCGGCGCTGTCCTCGGCACCGTGCTGCTGCAGGAGTTGCAGAACCTCGTCAACCTGCTCGGCATTCCTTCCTCGCTCAACTTCGCGGTGATGGGCGGCGTGATCCTGATCGGCGTGCTGGTCGACCAGCAATGGGGCGTCTTCCGCGCACGGCGCCGGATGCTGGAGGCGTCTCGCAGGGGCGTCGCCGGCGCGCCGGCGGAGTAGTCTCGCTCTTCCGTCCACCCCGGACCGGGTTCCGATTGGGTCGACGCTCGCGGTGAAGCCGCGGGGCAAGTCCCGATTCGTGGACGAATTGCAACAACGCGTGAACCGGAAAACAGCCCTTGTCGCAGAATCGGGGCTGGGCTAAGCAATTGGTATCTGAGGGTTCCAAGAACAAAATATGGGAGAAATTACCGTGACATCTTCACGTTGGATCGCGCTCGCCGCGCTGGCGTTGACCTGCTCGACCCCGGCTATGGCCAAGGATTGGAAGACCGTGACGGTCGCGATGGAGGGCTCCTACGCCCCGTGGAACCAGACCGATGCCAGCGGCAAGATCGTCGGCTTCGAGGTGGACATCCTGAACGACGTCTGCGCCCGCGCGAAGCTCGAATGCAACATCGTCGCACAGGACTGGGACGGCGTCATTCCCGGGCTCACGGCAGGCAAGTTCGATATCGTCATGGACGGCATGTCGATCACCGAAGAGCGCATGAAGACCATCGACTTCTCGATCCCCTATGCCTCTTCGCCGGTGGCTTTCCTGGCCGACAAGAACGGCCCGCTGGCGCAGATGTCCAACACCGGCAAGATGATCGATCTGTCGAAGGACGACGCCGAATCCAAGGCGGCGCTCGACACGCTGCGCAAGGAGCTCACCGGCAAGAATGTCGGCCTGCAGGTCTCGACGACGGAAGCGACCTTCGCCGACAAATATCTCAAGGATGTCGCCAACGTCCATGAATACAAGACCACCGACGAGCACGACCTTGACCTGATGGCGGGCCGCATCGACGTCGCCTTCGCCGACACCACCTATTTCCTCGGCACGCTGGCCAAGCCGGACGCCAAGGACCTGGAATTCGTCGGCCCGCAATTCAAGGGTGGCCCGATCCTCGGACCGGGCATCGGCGCCGCTTTCCGCAAGACCGACAAGGACCTGCAGGACATCTACAACAAGGCGCTCAAGGCCGCGCTCGACGACGGTTCGGTGTCGAAATATTCCATGCAATGGTTCAAGATCGACATTACCAAGTAATGTCGCAACGGGAGTAGCCAAGGCTGCTCCCGTTTTGCATTGAGTGCATGTCGCCCGAAAGTGCGGGAAAACGACATGCACCGAAGCAGGAACCCGTCGATGCCTATCTCGGCGCCCGCAGGAGCCGTAAGTGGAGTTTCTCAAAGATCTCAAGGACCAGGTGTCGACGGCCTATGAGCTGTTGGCCGCCGGCTGGGGCGTGCAACTGCTCTGGGGCATCGCCTGGACGCTCGCCGTCACCGTCGTCTCGATGATGATTGGTGCCGTGCTCGGCTCGCTGGTGGCGGCGGCCAAGCTTTCGCATCGCGGCGGATTGAGGTTCATCGGCGAGAGCTACACCACCGTCTTCCGCGGCGAGCCGGAACTCCTGATCATCTACCTGTTCTACTATGGCGGCACCCAGGTCCTGACCGGCGTGGCGCGCTCGACCGGATCGATCGGCTCGGCCGACATCTTGAACATGCCGAGTTTCCTCGGCGGCGTTCTCGCGGTCGGCATCATTTCCGGCGCCTACCAGGCCGAGGTTTTTCGCGGCTCGTTCCTGGCGATCCATCGCGGCGAGCTGGAAGCGGCGCGTGCCTACGGCATGTCGCCCTGGCTGCGGTTTCGCCTCGTGATCATGCCGCAGGTCCTGCGTCTTGCGGTGCCGGGGCTGGGCAATGTCTGGCAATTGACCATCAAGGACTCGGCGCTGATCTCGGTCACCGGCGTCGCCGAGCTGATGCTGACAGCCAACAAGGCGGCGCGTTCGACGCATCATTCGCTGCTTTTCTACACGCTCGCCGGCATCCTCTATCTGGTGATGACCTCGATCTCGACGCCGATCTTCGACAGGGCCGAGCGCTACACCTCCCGCAGCTTCACACGGCCGAAATAAGAGGTGGCGGTGGATTTCGACTTCTACCTTTCGACCATGTGGAGTGTGCTCAAGGCGCTGCCGCTGACGCTCGAGATCTGGTTCTTCGGCATCGCCTTCGGGCTCCTCATCGCCACCGGCCTGACCTGGCTGCGGGCGTCCGGCTACAAATCGGGCGAGTATTTCACCCGCGCCTATGTCTTCGTCTTCCGCGGCTCGCCGCTGCTGGTGCAGCTTTATCTGGTCTATTTCGGGCTCTCCCAGTTCGACTTCGTCCGCCACAGCCCGATCCTGTGGCCGATCCTGCGCGATCCGATGTATTGCACGATCGTCGCCATGGCCCTGAACACGGCCGCCTATGAGAGCGAGATTTTCCGCGGCGCGCTGCGAGCCGTGCCTGTCGGCCAGATCGAGGCGGCCAAGGCGTTCGGCATGTCGGGCTTCACCCGCTTCCGCCTCGTCACGCTGCCGATCGCGCTGCGGCTTGCGTTGCCGGCCTATTCGACCGAAATCATCCTCATGACCAAGGCCACCGCGCTGGCGTCCGTGGTCACCATCATGGAGATGATGGGAACGGCGCAGAAGATCCAGCATGACACGTTCCGGCCGATTGAGGTGCTGACCTGCGCCGGCGTGATCTACCTGCTTCTCAACCTGTCGATCGCCCGGCTGTTCGCCTGGGTCGAGCACCGGCTTTCACCGCATCTGCGTGCCCCGCCCGAGCAGAGCCAGCAAGTCAAACCTGTACCGGAGGTGTTGTGATGTCGGCAAATGTCGCCGCTGCCGCGAAAGCCGCGCCGTCCTCCGATGAGACGCCCGCCATCAGCGTCAAGGATCTGCGCAAGTGCTTCGGCGATCATGAGGTGCTCAAGGGCATTTCGCTCGAGGCTCACAAGGGCGACGTCATTTCAATTCTCGGCTCCTCCGGGTCCGGCAAGAGCACGATGCTGCGCTGCATCAACCTCCTGGAAACCCCGGATTCCGGCGAAGTGCGGGTGGATGGCGAGCTCATCAAGATGAAGCGGGGTCGCGACGGCCACCAGATGCCCGCCGACATCCGCCAGGTGGAGCGGATCCGCGCCAACCTCGCCATGGTTTTCCAGAGCTTCAATCTGTGGTCGCACATGACCGTGCTGGAAAACCTCGTCGCCGCGCCGACGCATGTGCTGAAGCGGCCGCGCGCGGAATGTCTGGAGCAGGCCGAGGCATTGCTGAAGCGCGTCGGCATATGGGAGCGCCGCAACTACTATCCGCCGCATATGTCCGGCGGCCAGCAGCAGCGCGCCGCGATCGCCCGCGCCCTGGCGATGAACCCCAAGGTGATGCTGTTCGACGAGCCGACATCCGCGCTCGACCCGGAACTGGTCGGCGAGGTGCTGCGCGTCATGCGCTCGCTCGCCGAAGAAGGACGCACCATGCTGGTCGTCACGCATGAGATGGGCTTCGCCCGCGACGTGTCGAGCAAGGTGATGTTCCTGCACAAGGGCGAGGTGGACTCGGCCGGCGAACCGAAGGAGATGTTCGCCAGGCCGCCGACGCCGCAATTCAAGCAGTTCATCGCCAACTTCAACAAGTGAAGCGCTGCCTCCCCCTTCTCCCCTTGTGGGGTGAGAAGCGGTCCGCGTTAGCGGACGAAAAGCCAATTGCTTGGCTTTTCGAGCTTCGAACGCCCTGAGCCTGCGAAGGGCCGGCCGTGGCCGCGAAGCGGCCGGATGAGGGGTGCTGGACGGAGTGGGGCGCTGACGTTTGGGCACAACGGTGCTGCCAGGCGAAGGCCATCGCCAAGCTGGAGCACCCCTCATCCGTCTCGGCGCTTCGCGCCGATCCACCTTCTCCCACAAGGGGAGAAGGGAAAGCGTCAGATCATGTCCGACAGATCCGAGAACGCCATCGCCTTGCGCAGCACCTCGGCGAAGCGTTCGCCGGCGATTTCCTTGTCGCCGCTGTTGTCGATCGAGGTCACATCCTGTCCCGTCAGCTTGATGCTCGTGCTGCGCGCCAGGCGGGCAAGCACTTCGCCGCGCGATTCACGGCCGCGCGCCGCTAGCCGCTCGGCGAGGATCTCCGGCGTGGCGGTGATCTCGACCACGGCCAGATTGGCATAGCGCTCGCGCAGCGCCGGGATGACCGCGCGGGAGACATTCGCCACGGCTACATGACCATTGGCGACCGCCCAGTCGACATCGGCCGGCAGGCCATAGCGCAGGCCGTGCGCGTCCCAGCACAGCGAGAAGGCGCCGTCCGCCTCCGCCTCGGCGAAGGCGGCGTCGGCCAGCGTGTCGTGGTCCTCGCTTGCCGTGTCGCTCGGCCTGGTGATGACGCGGCGCACGAATTCCAGCCGCGTCTCGCCGACAAAGCGCTGCTTGGCGTAGCCGATCACCGTATCCTTGCCGGCGCCGCTCGGGCCGACCACCGCGACGAAGACGCCGTTGCGGATCGGCAGCCTGTCGGCCAGCTCGCGCTCGATGAGGGCCGAGACCATCATGCGACCCGGCTGCCCAGGCGCCAAACCGTACGCACGACCGGCACATGGTCGTCCACGCGTACCCGCACAAGGTCTGCCCGGCGGCCGGGCTCGATGACGCCGCGGTCGGCGAGGCCGATCGCTTCGGCCGGGTTCTTCGAGACCATGGCGACCGCCTGCGGCAGCGAGATGCCCTCGACGACATCGCCGAGGAAGAAGGCCGACTGGATCAGACTGAAGGGGATGTAGTCGGACGACAGGATGTCGAGCAGGCCGTCGGCGGCGAGCGTGCGCGCCGAGACATTGCCGGAATGCGAGGCGCCGCGCATGACGTTCGGCGCGCCCATCAGCACGCCGAGGCCTGCGGCTTTCGAGGCCTTGGCGGCCTCTTGCGTCGTCGGGAACTCGGCGACGCGCACGCCCTGCTCGATCGCTTCGTCGACATGGCTGGCGGTCGCGTCGTCATGGCTCGCCAGCACGATGCCGCGCTCCTGGCAGGCGGCCGAGATGAAGACGCGGTTCGGACCGGAATTGCGGGCCGATTCGGCCATCCGCTTCTCGCAGAATTTCTGGAAGTCGCGGTCCGTCAGCTTCAGCTTGCGCTGGTAGTAGTAGGCATAGGTCTCGAGGTTGACGAACTGGCGCTGTCCGGGCGCGTGATCCATCAGCGAGGCGAGCTTCACCCGCTCGTCTGTCTCGAAATTGGCGAAAGCCTCGAGGCAGTCCGGCGCCGAGACCTCGCAGCGCAGATGGATGAAATGATCGGCCCTGAGCCGATCCTGGCGCACGCTGTCCTCGATCGCGTCGGCCAGCTTGCGGACGTCGTCGGATTTCAGGTCGGCATCCTCGTCCATGCCGACGCGCAAGGCGTCGAGCACCGTGGTGATGCCGGCGGTCGCCACCTGGGCGTCATGGGCAAGCACGGCGGCGATCGGGTTCCAGCGCACTTTCGGGCGCGGCGCATAATGGCCCTCGAGGTGATCGGTGTGCAGCTCGACAAGGCCCGGGATGATGTAATCGCCGCCCATGTCCTCGCCGGCGCGAACGGCACCGGGCTCGACGGTGGCAATCAGGCCGTCGCGCAACAAAAGCGAGCCCTCGACGATTTCGTCGGGCAACACGATGCGGGCATTGGTGAGAATGGTTTCGGCGGTCATCTCGGGCGGTCCTATCTCAAGCAGTCGCTTCAGAGCAATTCCAGGAAAAGTGCCTTGCGGTTTTCCGTCCGGAATTGCGTAAAAACAAAAAGATAGGGCGGTTCAGCGTTTCCGCTGATCCGCCCTAGGCGGTCTTGCGGGCAGCCCGGCGGCCAAGCGCATGATGGGAAAGCACCATGAACGGGGCGCCGGGCTCGCTTTCGACGAACAATGTCAGCGCATCCACCGGCACCGGCTGCCGCAGCACGTCGGCGAACAGGCCGTCGATCGCTGCACGAAGACGTGGGCTTTCCTGTGGCCCGACCCGCCCCGAGAGCGTCATGTGGAAGCGGAACGTATCGAAGACGTAAGGATAACCCCATTGGCAGAGATTGCGGAACTCGTCCGGCTTCAGCGCATCGGGGCTGCGGCGCTCGATCTCGGCCTCGGTCAGCGGCGCGCGGAACGGATCGAAGGCGCGCACCACCTCGCCGGCGAAATCGTTGAGCGGCGCAAACTGCGTTTCCGGCACCAGCGCGAAAAAGCCGTCGATCTGGCCGACGACGAGACGCGGGATGATCACAGGCGGCGTCGTTCCGGCGAAAGCGTCGAGCGCGGCGCGGAGCGAAGCTTCCGTCTCGTTCAGCGCCAGCCGGAACGGGGCTTTCAGCGTCGCATGGAATCCGTAGCGCCGGGCGGAGGCGGTATGGAAAGCGACTTCCGCGGCCGACAGATCGCCCACGGCCTCGACCGGCCGCGTCGCCGCGCCAAACGGGTCGCGGCCCAGCCAGTTAGCGGCAATGCGCGCCAGCTTCTCGTCCTGCCCCGGGGTGTAGTAGATCGCGTAGCGCATGGGCGTTCCTCGTCAAGCGCGCTGCGCGCCCCAAAGGAATATGCGACGCGCTTCAAGTCATTGTCTTGGCAAGTCGTGGCCCAAAACGCCGGAGCGCTTGCGGCGACATGCACCGGAACCGCTGCCATAGGTGATTTCCATGACGGATTGACGAAGCTTTCGTGGGTTTTCGAAGGCAAGTCCAGCACGGAGCTCGTTAGCCGACGATTTTTCCGGCCTGGACCAACGGCTTTGCCGGCGTGCCGATCAGGCCTTCATCAGCCACTCATGCTCGGCCGCGTTGTGGAATTTCCACGTCCGCTTCGGTCCGGCCATGACGTTGAGGTAATAAAGGTCGTAGCCGTGGCAGGCCGCGCAAGGATGATAGCCCTTGGGCACCAGCACGACATCGCCGTCCTCGATCGCCATCGCCTCGTCCAGCTCGCGCACGCCGTTGCGGTCGGCATCGGTGTAGACGCGTTGGAAGGCAAAGCCCTGCGGCGGGTTGAGGCGGTGGTAATAGGTCTCCTCGAGATAGGATTCGGCCGGCAGATTGTCCTGGTCGTGCTTGTGCGGAGGATAGCTGGAGGTGTGGCCGCCGGGGGTGATCACCTCGACCACCAGTAGCGAATCCGCCGGCTTGCCCTCGGGCAGGATGTTGGTGACGTAGCGCGTGTTGGTGCCCTTGCCGCGCACCTCCTGGCCGAGATCGTCAGGTCCGATGACGCGCACCGGCAGACGGCCACCGAGGCCAGGCGCCGAGCAGACGGCGAGCTCCAGCTCGGTATCGGCGGTCACCGACCAGTCGGCGCCTTGCGGCACATAGACCGACCACGGCTTGCCTTCGAAGGGCGACATGCGCTCGCCGAGCAGGCCGAGATCCTTGCCGCCGGCCGACGCCTTGCCTTTGCCGGTGACGAAGACCAGGCAGACCTCGCGCTCGCCCGTTTTGCCGGACACCGTCTCGCCCGGACGAAGCCGATGCAGATCAAAACCGACATAGGTCCAGCCGGCGCTTTGCGGCGTGACATGAGCGACATGGCCGTGGCCCTTGTCGGCCTTGACGAGCAGTTTCGACATTTTTTGGCTCTCCTAATTCCTGGGCGCCCCATTGGCGCAGCTAAGAATCCGATGGACTATCGCGAAAACCTTGGAGATTGGCCGGTTCCCTCGCAACGTCGTCATTCTAGGGCGGAGCAAGGAGCGAAGCGACGCGCGCAGACCCTAGAATCCATGCCGTTACACCTGCCGTAGAATGCAGCGGTGCAGAAAGAGGCTGTCTGGGCCGGCGTTTCGGCGCCATTGTCTGCACCGTCGCGACACGTCAAAGTCATGGCATGGATCCTAGGGTCTGCGCCGCGTCGCTGCGCTCCTTGCTCCGCCCTAGGATGACGAAGCGAGGAGCGTTTCGGCTAATCGCCAACGTATGCGATCCGCCATGCACGCAGTATCCGATCCGTAGAAGCTCTCGAGCCATGGATCACTCACTCTTTTGGTTCGACGTCGGCCTTGTTCTCCTCCACCGGCTTATAGAGATAGAAAAACTGCCACACCGCGTAACCGGCGAAGCCCAGCGCGATGATGCCCCAGAAGGGTGTGCCGGAGGCGAATTCGATCACCGACCAGATGAGGCAGACCGCGACGACCGCGATACGGCGCCACAGCGGCCGGAAGAAGGGATGCTCATAGTCTTTCATCGCGCCAATCCAGGATTTTGCCAAAGCGCACCAGATAGACCGGGCGCCCCGACTAATCCACCGTTCAGGCTGGAAACCCTTGTGTCTCCACCGTGTAGCCGGCGGCCGTCATCACTCGCATCAGCTCCTTGTGGCCGACCTCAGCCATCTTGAGCGGCGGGTTCTTCTTCGGATCCTGCTCGGCTTCGACCACGAACCAGCCTTCATAGCTATGATCGGCGAAACGCTGCACGATGGCGCCGAAATCGAGCGAGCCGTCACCCGGCACGGTGAAGGCGCCGAGCGCCACGGCGTCGAGGAAGGACTGTTTTGTCCGGTCGAGCCCGTCGATCACGCCCATGCGAACATCCTTCACATGGACGTGGTTGATGCGCTTGTGGTGATTGTCGATGGCGCGCAGCACATCGCCGCCCGCAAAGGCGAGATGGCCGGCATCGAGCAGCAGCGGAATGCCTTCGCCGGAGTTGCGCATGAAAGCGTCGAGCTCCGGCTCGGTCTCGACCACCGCCGCCATGTGGTGATGGTAGGAAAGCGGCATGCCCTGTTCGGCGCACCATTCGCCGAACTCGGTGACGCGCCGGCCGTAAGCCTTCATCTCGTCGCCTGAAAGTTTTGGCTTGGTGGCCAAAGGCTTGGAGCGATCGCCCTGGATGGATCGGCCGACCTCGCCATAGACGATGCAGGGCGCGTCGACCGCCTTGAACAGCTCGATCATCGGCTGGATGCGGTCCTTGTTACGGGAGATGTCCTCATCGACCAGCGTGCCGGAGAACCAGCCGCCGCAGAGTGTGACGTCGGCCTGCTTCAGGATCGGCAGCATCACCTTCGGATCGTTGGGGAAGCGGCGGCCCATCTCCATGCCGGTGAAGCCGGCCGAGCGCGACTGGCGCAGGCATTCCTCCAGCGACACGTCATCGCTCAGTTCCACGAGATCGTCATTCCACCATGCGATGGGGGACATGCCCAGTTTGGCTTTCAAGTCGTCACTCCAATGTCGGTTCGTTGCGAGGCCGGCTCAGCCCTGACGGCTGCTCACGGCTTCCTCATAGTTCTTGCGCGCGGCGTTGACCTGCGGCCGCGCCGAGACTTCCGGCACGGCGACATCCCACCAATGGCCGCCGGCCTCGGTCGAGACCAGCGGGTCGGTGTCGATGACCAGCACGGTCGTCTTGTCGTTGTTCTTCGCCTTGGCCAGCGCCGTCTCCAGCTCCGCGATCGACGCCACCTTCTCGGCAACGGCACCTAAGCTTGCCGCATGCGCGGCGAAGTCGACGTCCGGCATCACCTCGTGGCGCGCGTCCTTCAAGAGATTATTGAAGTTGGCACCGCCGGTCGCCATCTGCAGCCGGTTGATGCAGCCATAGCCACGATTGTCGAGCAGCACGATGGTAAGCTTCAGGCCAAGCATCACCGAGGTGGCGATCTCGGAATTGAGCATCAGATAGGAGCCGTCGCCGACCATGACGACGACCTCCTGGTCAGGCTTCGCCATCTTGACGCCGAGCCCGCCGGCGATCTCGTAGCCCATGGTCGAGAAGCCGTATTCGGCATGGTAGGAGCCCGGCGCGCCGGCCTGCCAGAGCTTGTGCAATTCGCCGGGAAGACCGCCCGCGGCATGCAGCAGCGTGACGCCCGAGCCCATGGCACGCTGCACGGCGCCGATCACTTGCGCATCGGACGGATAGGCGGCGTTGGTCGACGCGGTCACCTTGGCGGCGGCGGCCTGCCACTCCGTCTTGCCCTTCAATGCATTGTCGGTCCACGCGGCCGGCGCCTTCCAGCCCTTCAGCGCGGCGGACAGCTCGGCAAGCCCTTCGGCCGCGTCGGCAACCAGCGGCAGCGCCCAATGCTTGCCGGCGTCGAAACCTTGCGTGTTCAGGCCGATGATGGTGCGGCCGGCATTCTTGAACAGCGCCCAGGAGCCGGTGGTGAAATCCTGCAGCCTGGTGCCGATGGCGAGCACGACATCGGCCTCTTCCGCCAGCCGGTTGGCGGCCGACGTGCCGGTGACGCCGACCGCCGCCATGTTGAGCGGATGGTCGTCGGGCAGCGAGGACTTGCCGCCCTGCGTCTCGCAGACCGGAATGCCGGCGCCCTGCACCAGCTTGGCGAGCTCGTCCGAAGCTTGCGAATACAGCACCCCGCCGCCGGCGATCACCAGCGGCTTCCTGGCGCCCTTCAGCGCAGCGACGGCCGCCGCCAACTCATGGCGGTCCGGGCGCGGCCGGCGCGGCGTCCAGACGCGCTCGGCGAACAGGCTTTCTGGATAACCATAGGCCTCGGCCTGCACGTCCTGGCAGAGCGAGAGCGTCACCGGGCCGCATTCGGCCGGATCGGTCAGCACCTGCATGGCGCGATTCAGCGCCGGGATGATCTGCTCCGGCCGCGTGATGCGGTCGAAATAGCGCGATACGGGGCGGAAGCAGTCATTGACGCTCGCCGTGCCGTCGGAGAAATCCTCGGCCTGCTGCAGCACCGGGTCGGGCAGGCGGTTGGCGAAGATGTCGCCCGGCAAAAACAGGACGGGCAACCGGTTTACATGCGCGAGCGCGGCCGCCGTCACCATGTTGAGCGCGCCGGGGCCGATCGAAGAGGTCGCTGCCATGAAGCGGCGGCGGAAATTGGCCTTGCCATAGGCGATCGCCGCATGCGCCATCGCCTGCTCGTTATGGGCGCGGAAAGTCGGCAGCTCGTCGCGCACCTGATAGAGCGCCTCGCCAATGCCCGCGACATTGCCATGGCCGAAGATCGCCCAGACGCCGCCGAAGATCGGCACTTTTTTCCCGTCGATCTCAGTCATTTGCCGGCTGAGAAAGCGGGTCAGCGCCTGCGCCATCGTCAGGCGGATTGTCTTGCTCATGATGTCTCCTCCGCGGTCCTTCAGCGGTCCTGTTATGCGGCCTTGCGGCCGCGCGCGGCAAGCCATGCCTCGGTCAGCTGCTCGAAGCGCGCGGCCATGTCGGCGATCGCCTCGTCATCCGACATCCGGCCGGCCAGCCATTGTTCGGCGGCGTTGACGAAGATGGTGCGACCGACGGCAAAGCCCTTGACGATTGGCGCATTGGCGGTTGCCGCAAAGGCCGCGACCAGCTCGTCCTGCGGCGCTTCCAGCCCGAGCAGCACGATGCCGCGGCACCATGGATCGTTCCTGACGATGACCTGTTCGATCTTCGCCCAGGCGCCTGCCGAAGCCTGCGGCTCGAGCTTCCACCAGTCGGGCTTGATGCCGAGCGCATAGAGTTCCTCCAGTGCGCGGGGAATGGTGGTGTCGTCAAGCTTGCCGTGCTTGCCGGCGATGATCTCGACCAGCAGTTCGCGGCCGACTTTCCGCGCCGCCTCGAACAAAGCGCGCAGCTTCTGCTGCTGCTCAACTTTGAGCGCTTCCGGATCGTCCGGGTGGTAGAAGCACAGGCATTTGATGCAATGGTCGACCGGCCATTCGGTAAGCTGCGAGCCGATATCCTGCGAAAACTCGAAGCGCAGCGGGCGCGATCCGGGCAATTCGACCGGACGGCCGAGCCAAGCGAAGGGATGGCGGGCGAATTCGAACATCGCGTCGCGGCCATATTTCTCGTCGATCAGCATGCCGTAGCCGTCGCGGCCGGCCGCGACCTTTGCCGCCGCCTTGACGGTGAGCACCTTGAAGTCGGGGATTCGCGCAACGTCGGCGCCGACCTTGGCGGCAACGTCTTCGAGCTGGACGCGATGGTCGCAGGCCAAAGCCATCAGCGAGGGAATGTCACGCCGCCGCGTCGTTGCCCAGTGGACGTGGTTGATCGCCTCGTCCTTGCGCAGCGCCAGGTGCTTGCTGCCGTGCTTCAGAAAGAACTGCAGCTCCTCGAAAGTCGGATATTCCGGTGCGCAGAGCAGGCGCGAAACGGCGAAGGCGCCGCAGGCATTGGCCCAGGTCGCGGCCGTCGCAAAACTCTCGCCGCCGAGCCAGCCCCGCAGGAAGCCCGACATGAAGGCGTCGCCGGCGCCGAGCACATTGTAGATCTCGATCGGGAAACCCTTGCCGACGATGCCGTCCTCGAGGTCGTCGCTGATCGGCCCGTCATAGACGATGCAGCCCTTGGCGCCGCGCTTGAGCACGATGGTGGCCGGCGATAGCGCGCGGATCGTCTTTAGCGCGCTCAGGCAATCGTCGGCGCCGGAAGCGATCATGATCTCTTCCTCGGTGCCGACGATGAGATCGCAATCCGGCAGCACGGTCTTGAGCTGCGCCGAGACGCGGTCCGACTTGACGTAGCGCTCGAAGCCCTCGGCATGCCCGGCAAGGCCCCAGAGGTTCGGGCGATAGTCGATGTCGAACACCACCTTGCCACCCCGGGCCTTCATGAGGCGGATAGCCTTGCGCTGGGCTGCATCGGAATTGGGCCGCGAGAAATGCGTACCGGTGACGACGACCGAGCGCGCCGAAGCGACGAACGCCTCGTCGATATCCTCCTCGGCCAGCGCCATGTCGGCGCAGTCCGAACGATAAAAGATCATCGGCGAGACGCCTTCGCTCTCGACCGAAAGCAGCACCAGCGCCGTCAGTCGCTCCTTGTCGGTCTTCAGCGCGTCGACGGAGACGCCCTCGCGCCGAAGCTGCTCGCGGATGAAACGGCCCATCTGCTCGTCGCCGACGCGGGTGAGCAGCGCCGAGCGCAGGCCGAGCCGCGCCGTGCCGACGGAAATATTGGCCGGACAGCCGCCGACGGATTTGGCGAAAGAGGTGATGTCCTCCAGCCGCGAGCCGATCTGCTGGCCATAGAGATCGACCGAGGCGCGGCCGATGGTGATGACGTCGAGCGGCGGGTATTTCCCTTCCACGGCTTCGCCCATTCGAACCTCCCATCGGCCTTGTTTTGCAGAGCAGCGTCGTTTTGGACAGCACGCGCCGGCGACGGCGTGGTGTCGTCAATATGAAATATTAATTCCAATCTACAGTCAATATGGAATGAGCATTCCCGAGCCGAAAAGCGCTCGTCCGGGAGGCTCAGCCCTTGCGCCGGCGCCCGGCCTCGCGGCGCTTCTCGCCGACGGCGACGGTCAGCGCCATCGCCAGCGCCATCGTCGCCGAGATCGAGCGGAAGCCGCCGAAATCGGCCTCGGCGACCTCGAACCAGACCTTGGCGAATTGCGCCAGCGGCGAGAAGGACGAGTCGGTGATCGCCACGATCGGCACGCCCTGCTCGGCGATCGAGCGCGTCTCCTCGATGGTCGCCGGCGCGTAAGGCGAGAAGCTGATGGCGATGACGGCGTCGCGCGGCGTGGCGAAGCCGATCATCTCGGCGTTCAGCCCCGCGGCCGATTCCACCAGCTGGTTGCGGATCTTGAGCTTGCCCAGCGCATAGGCGATGTAGGACGCCACCGGATAGGAGCGGCGCTTGGCCAGCACATAGATCGTCTCGGCCTTAGCCAGGAGCGCCACCGCCTCCTCGAAATGGGCATCGTTGAGCGAGCGTGAGATGTCGCCCAGCGAGGTGCTGGCGGCGGCGACGAAGCCGTCGAAGATCGCCCGATGCCCGCGGCCTTCCTCGGCCTTGGCGCGCAGCGCCGCCAGCCGCTCGTCATAGGAGGAGTTGCGCTCGCGCAGCCGCTCGCGGAAAACCTGCTGCAGGCTGGTGAAGCCGTCGAAGCCGAGCTGCTGGGCAAACCGGATCAGCGTCGAGGGCTGCACGCCGGCCGAGGCGGCAATGCTCGCCGCCGTGCCGAAGGCGATGTCGTCGGGATTGTCGAGCGCATAGGCGGCGATCTGCGCGATGCGCTTGGGCAGGCTCGCGCGCCTGTCCAGGATCGTCGCGCGCAGCGTTTCGAAATCGCGAGGCACCCGTTCGTCCATCGTCGCTCCGCCCACGCTCATAAGGTTTGTCCCTCTCCTGCCTCATCATAGCGAGTTCGCGCAAGAACACCATAAAAAATGATTTAGATGTTCCATTCTTTACTAAAATGGACTAATTCATCCACACATACTTTCCTTTATCCTGGAGACAATCGACATGGTCGGAGTGGGCCTCATCGGCACGGGCTTCATGGGCAAGTGCCACGCCATCGCCTGGAACGCGGTGGGCACGGTCTTTCCCGATGTCGACAAGCCGAAACTGGTGCATCTGGGCGAGGTGAATGACGAGCTTGCCAAACGTAAAGCTGCCGAGTTCGGCTTCGCAAAAGGCTCCGGCGACTGGCGCGCCGTGGTCGAGGATCCGGACGTCGAGATCGTCTCGCTGACCACGCCAAACCAGTTCCACCCGGAAATGGCGATCGCCATCCTCGAGGCCGGCAAGCATCTGTGGTGCGAGAAGCCGATGGCGCCGAGTTTCGCCGAGGCCGAGGCAATGGCGAAGGCCGCGAAGACATCCGGCAAGGTCGCCGTGCTCGGCTACAACTACATCCAGAACCCCGCCATCCGCCATATCGGCGCTCTGCTCGGGGAAAAGATCATCGGCGACGTCAACCTCGTGCGCATCGAGATGGACGAGGATTTCATGGCCGACCCCGAAGCGCTGTTCTTCTGGAAGCACGAGGCCTCTTCCGGCTATGGCGCGCTCGACGATTTCGCCGTGCATCCGCTGTCGCTGATCAGGGCGCTGTTCGGCCGCGTTTCGCGCGTCATGTGCGACATGGTCAAACCCTATGCCGACCGCAAGACCGCTTCCGGCGCTCCCCGCGCTGTCGAGACCTATGACATCGCCAGCGTCTTGATGCATCTCGAGAACGGCGTTGCCGGCTCGCTGCTGGTCAACCGCTCGGCCTGGGGCCGCAAGGGCCGCATTGCCATCCAGATCTTCGGCTCGAAGGGCTCGATCCTCTACGACCAGGAGCGGATGAATGAGTTCCAGCTCTACCTCACCGCCGACCGGCCGACCGAGCAGGGCTACCGCACCGTCCTGGTGGCGCCGCACCACAAGCCTTACGATTCCTTCCTGCCGGCGCCCGGCCACGGCCTCGGCTTCAACGACCTCAAGATGATCGAATGCCGCGAGCTCCTGATGCGCATCGCCGGCAAGCCGGCCCGCATCATCGATTTCGACGAGGGGCTGGAAATCGAGCGCACCGTGCATGCCATGGCCCGTTCGTTCCAGGAGCAGCGCTGGGTCGATGTGAGGTGATCGAGCCGAGCGCTGGGGCCGGTATGACGGCCCACGGTGGCCGGCCAATGCAGGTTCGGATCTGAACATTCAGGCCAGGTTGATGGCGACGTTGCGCAGCAGCGCCACGGATTTGCGCATGCCTTCCATCGGCGACAGCATCATGTCCTCGTGCTCGATCGACAACACGTCGTCATAGCCGGCCTGCTTCAGCGCGGTGCAGAACTGCCGCCACCAGGTTTCACCGTGGCCGTAGCCGAGCGTGATGTAATTCCAGGCCCTTTCGGCATAATGATTTGGCGGGCGCGTATCGAGCGTGCCGTCAATAGCGGCCGGTATAGGTTCGATGCGTGTGTCCTTGGCGTGGACGTAGTAGATCGCCGAGCCAAGCTTGCGCACGGCGGCGATGGGATCGGCGCCCATCCACATCGGATGGCTCGGATCGTAGTTGGCGCCGACCGTCTCGCCGACCGCATCGCGCAGCCGGAACAGCGTCTGGACATTGTACACGGCCTGATGCCCATGCAGTTCCAGGCAAAGCTTCCTGATGCCCAGATTGTCCGCAAATCCGACGAGATTGCGCCAATAGGGGATGATGCAATCGTCCCACTGGTAGCGCTGGATGTCGGCGCATTCGGGCGGCCAATCGGTGATGATCCAGTTGGGATTGGCGTCGCCGGGTCCGCCCGGCAGCCCGGACATCATCACCACCCGGTCGATGCCTAGGACACTCGCCAGCCGGATCGTGTCTTCAGTCACTTGGCGATGCTGCTTGCCCTGCGGACCCGGATGCAGCGGGTTGCCGGAGCAGTTAAGCGCCGCGATCGTCAGCCTGTGGTCGCGAACCTTGGCGACGAATTCGGTTCGGGTCGTCTTGCTGTCCAGCATGGCGGCCAGATCGATATGCGGCGCCGATGACCAGTTGCCGCAGGCGAACTCCAGCGTCTCCAGCCCCAGCTCGGCCGAGGCGCGCAGCATCTCGTCGAAGGACAGGTTGCCGAGGCTGTCTGTGATCATGCCAATCTTCATTTCGGGACTCCCGCTTGCCTCACACCCGCCGATTAGAGTTTCACCGGTTCGAACCTGCCGGACCGAGCCGACGCGAGCGCCGCCTCGCAAAGGATCATGGCCTTGCGCCCATCGCTGGCGGTGACCGCCGGCCGCCTGCCCGTTTCGACGCAGGTGATGAAATGGTCGATCTCGGCCGCGTAGGATTCCGCATAGCGTTCGACGAAGAAGTAATAGGGCTTGTCGCGCGATATGCCCTTGCCGCCATACAATTCCACCGAGGTCGGCAGCCGGTTGCCGGCCTGCAGCATGCCGTCGGCGCCGTGCACCTCGATGCGCTGGTCATAGCCATAGGCGGCCCTGACGCTGTTGTTGATGTGGCATTGCCGGCCGGACGCCGTTCGCAGGATGAACATCGCGGTATCGTAGTCGCCGAGCTTCCTGTATTGCGGCGCCACCAGCGAGGAGCCGGTCGCGAAAAGCTCCACAGGCTCCTCGCCGAGCATGTTCCGCGCCATGTCGAAATCGTGGATGGTCATCTCGCGAAAAACGCCGCCGCCTCCGGCCAGCGCTTCCTCGGTCTCCGGTTCGGGATCGCGGCTGGTGATGATGACCTGCTCGACGGCGCCGATCTCGCCGCCATCGAGGCGCTCCTTCAGCGCGCGGAAGCTCGGATCGAAGCGACGGTTGAAGCCGATCTGGAACGGCACGCCGGCTTTCGCCACAGCGGCCAGGCACTCGTCCGTGCGCTTGAGGTCGAGGTCGATCGGCTTCTCGCAGAAGATCGCCTTGCCCTTTGCCGCCGCTGCCATGGCGAGATCGGCGTGGGTGCGCGTCGCCGATGCGATGAACACCATTTTCACTGCCGGATCGTTCATAACGGTTTCGGTATCCACGATCTCGGCGCCGGTTACGGCGGCGACCTTCTCGGCCGCCTCGCGATTGGGATCGACGACGTAGCGCAGCCGCACCTTCGGGTGGCGCGCGAGATTGCTCGCATGCACGCGGCCGATCAGCCCCACCCCGAACAGACAAACATCCATCATGCGTTCGACTTTCTCATCAGGCCGCTCCAGCACTGCCGGCCGGTTCGTGTATCCGAGCGGCAATCATTTCACCGCGCCCATGGTCAGGCCGCGAACCAGGTGCCGCTGCACCAGCAGCGCGAAGAACACGATCGGCAGCGCTCCGATGACGCCGGCGGCGGCCATCGAGGCCCAGTCGGTATCGATGCGCCCGATGAGTGTGGCGGTGCCGCGCGGCATGGTCATCGCCCGTGGCGTGGCGGTCAGCGCCAGCGCGAAAAGGAATTCGTTGAAGGTGACCAGCACGGCGAAGATCGCGGTGGCCGCGAGCCCCGGTGCCGCCAATGGCAGCGTGATGCGGCGGAAGGCGCCGAAGCGTGAATCGCCGTCCACCATGGCCGCCTCCTCGAGGTCGACCGGGATCTCGCGGAAGAAGCTCTCCATCATCCAGACGCAGAAGGTGACGTTGAAGGCGGTGTAGGTGGCGATCAGGCCGAGCCAGCTGTCGAGCAGCCCAAGGCTCAGCATCAAGAGATAGACGGGTATCAAGATCACCACCGGCGGAATGATGCGCAGTGTCAGGAGGAAGAGACCGATCTTGCGCTCCGCGGCGAAGGGCAGGCGGAATCTGGCGATCACATAAGCGCCCATCGCGCCGAAGACCAGCGCTATCGCGACCGAGAAGAAGGTGACCACCACCGAGTTCGTCAGGTAGGAGCCGAACTGCTTTTCGGTGAACAGCCGCACGTAATTGTCGAGCGTCGGCACATGCGGATAGAGGGTGCCTTCCTGCGTGATCTCGCGGTTGGACTTGAGCGAGGTGGACACCAGCCAGTAGATCGGCAGCAGCACCACTGCCAGCACGAAAATGGTGGTGAGGATGCGCGCCAGGCGGGTGCTCATGACGCGTCGATCCTGCGCAGGAGCCTGATGGCGCTGAAGGCGAGCGCGAGCACGACGAGGCCGATCGTCACGAACAGCGCCGCCGCGTATCCGGTCTGCTGGAATTTGAAGGCGGTGTCGTAGCCATAGATCGAGATCAGCCTCGTCGCTTCGCCCGGCCCGCCTCGGGTCAGCACGAAAACCTGGTCGAAGGTGCCGAAGGCATCGATGGTGCGGAGCACGATGGCGACCGCCAGCACCGGCCGCATCATTGGGAAGGTGAGATCGGCGAAGACGCGCCAGGACCCGGCGCCGTCGACGCGCGCCGCCTCGAACGGCTCGTGCGGCAGCGACTGAAGGCCGGCGAGCAGGATGAGGAACATCAGCGGCGTCCATTCCCAGACGTCGAGCACGACAAGACCGATGAAGGCATTGAGCGGGTTGCCGAGGATCTGGACCCCGCCGCCACCCATGGCCTCCGAGAGCGCGGTCAGCATGCCGGCGTCGCTGGCGTAGATCAGCCTGAACAGGATGGCGACGACGACCGGCGTGATCACCATGGGAATGATCAGCACCGTCCTGAGCAGCCGGATACCGCGGAATTCGTGCAGGCAGAACAAGGCAAGCGCGAAGCCCAGCACCGCCTCGATGGAAACCGCAAGCGCCACGAACTTGACCGTGACCCACAGCGAATTCAGGAACTGTGCGTCGCTCCAAAGCTGCACATAGTTCCGGAAGCCGACATGGGCGACGGGCGAGCCATAGCGGTAAGCCCTGGTGCTGGCGCGCAGCCCGTCCCAGAGCGGATAGACGAGCACGCCGAGCACGATCGTCAGGCCCGGCGCCAGCATGAGATAGGGGAGGGCGAGGTCGAGCCCCGCCCCCTGCAGGCGATATTTGCGTGCCTGCATGCCGGTTTGCATCAGTAGTACCCGGCCGTGGTCAGATAGTCCTTGACCTGCTTGGCCGCCGTGTCCAATGCGGCACCGCCGCCGGAGCCGGCCTGCAGCGCCTTGTTGAGCTCGATGCCGAGCAGTTCCTCGACCTTCGCCCAGTCGGGGGTGCGCGGCCGCGGCAGCGCGCCGGCGTCGAGCTGCTGCAGGGCGACCGGTATCAGTCGGTTGCCGGGCTTGGCGATGCCGAAGGCGCTGCGCTTGACCGGGATCGAGCCCGCTTCCGAAAGCTTGGCCTGAGTTTCGGCGCTGACATACCACTTCAGGAACTCGATCGAGTTCGCCTTGTTGGGCGCCGATTTCGGCACGCCGGCGATGAATATGCCCATCTGGGCGATCGCCTTTTCCCGCTTCGGCACGACGCCGAAATCGAGCTTGCCGGCGACCTTGGTCTGGGCGGGATCGTCGGCCTTCAGCGCATTGCCCGAATATTGGATTATGGCGCCGGCATCGCCGCCGAGGATCGCCGCGCCCTCCTGGTCGGAGTCGAACTCGACCACCCCGCTCGGCGCGTTCTGCTTCATCGTGCCGACGAAGAAATCGGCCGAGGCCTTGCCTTCGGCCGAATTGAAGATCGGGTTCCACTTGTCGTCGAAGAACGAGCCGCCGAACGACAGGAAGACCGGATACCAGCTGGTGACGATCGGGTTGCCGGAAACGCCGCGGAAGACGACCGGGTATTTGATCTTGCCGGCCGCGACGCCTTCCTTGCCCTTGGCAATCAGCTCGTCCCAGGTCTTCGGCGCGCCGCCGGTGAAGACGTCGTTGCGATAGGTCAGCGTCTGCAGGTCGCCGACGAAGGGCACGCAAATCAGCGTCGGCTTGGCGTTCTCGAAGCCCTTGACGCGCGGCCCCTTCTGCGGCGGCCAGTAACCCATGTCGATCATCGAGCCGATCCAGTCCTTGTCCGACCCATCGATGCCTCCGGCGCCAAGGTCCTCGAGCACGTTGGCGGCGCCGAACTGCGGCACCCATGGGTCGTCGAGCAGGTAAAGGTCATACTGGCCGGCGCCGCTCTGGGCGTCGGCGAACCACTTCTCGAGCGTCACCCCGTATTCGTCCTCGAGGAACTGGATGTCGAAGCCCTGCTCCTTGGCCAGCGGGATGATCTTTTCCTTGAACGGCGTCAGGCCGCCATCGGCGAAGGCGCCGATGATCACCTTCTTTCCGGCGGCGCGGGCCGGCATCGGCAGGCCAAGCGTGGTGAGGGCGGTGGTCGCCAAAGCCAGGCCAAGCCCGGCCTTGACGACGGAGCGGCGAGTAAGTCTGCTTGAATGCATCATGTCACTCTCCCATTGTTGTTAGCCCTGTGGACGGCTGTCAGGCCGTCCGAATTGAAGAAACAGGCGTTCGCCGGGTCGAAGGCGACGCCGATGCTTTCACCCACCACGCCCCGGAAATCGCGGCCGGCCCGTACCGAGACGTTGCCGCCTTCGACGCGGACATTGACCAGCGTCTCGTTGCCCATCGGTTCGACGACGTAGATTTCGCCGGGCAGGGCATCGGGCGTGGCGACGGCGGCAGCGCTGCAGTCCTCCGGCCGGAGGCCGATTTCGGCGACGGAGGCGGCGCGGCAGGCAGCAAGCCGTGCGGCGTCCAGTGGGACGACCTTGCCGGCCACGATGACGCCTTGCTCGCAAAGCGCCGCCGGCAGGATGTTCATCGGCGGGTTGCCGACGAAGGTGGCGACGAAACGGTTTGCCGGGCGGTCATATATCTCGATGGGCGGCGCCATCTGCTGCAGCTCGCCGCCATGCATGACGGCGACGAAGTCGGCCATCGTCAGGGCTTCGACCTGGTCGTGGGTGACGTAGATTGTGGTGGCGCTGAGGCGCTGGCAGAGCCGCTTGATCTCGCCGCGCATGGTGAGCCGCAGCCTTGCGTCGAGATTGGACAGCGGCTCGTCCATCAGGAAGGCCGCCGGGTCGCGCACGATGGCGCGGGCCAGCGCCACGCGCTGGCGTTGTCCGCCCGAGAGCTGGCGCGGTCGGCGGTCGAGCAGATGACCGATCTCGAGCACGCTGGCGACCTCGCCGATCTTGGCCTTTCGCCCGGCCTCGGGTGTGCCGCGTATCCACAGCGGATAGCCGATATTTTCGGCGACCGTCATCTGCGGATAAAGCGCGTAGCTCTGGAACACCATGGCGATGTCGCGGTCGCGCGGCTGCAGCCGGGTGACGTCGCGTTCGCCGATAAAGACCTTGCCGGCGGTCGGCATGTCGAGCCCAGCCAGGATGCGCAGCGCCGTCGTCTTGCCGCAGCCCGACGGGCCGAGCAGGGCGAGGAACTTGTGGTCCGGCACCGCAAGGTCGAGCGATCGCAGCACGTTGAGCGCGCCGAAATTCTTGACCACCTTTTGGTACAGAACCGAGCTCATCTCCCTCCCCGGCGCCCCATACTTTCTTCAGGCCTTGCGCTCGTGGACATAGAAGCCCGCGCCCTCGGCCAGCTTCTTCAGATTCCGATACCCCATCGTCGCGTAGGTCAAGGGATGCGCCTTGGCCGGGTCCTGCTCGGCCTCGACCACCAGCCAGCCGGAATAGCCCTGGTCGGCGAGGATCTTGAGCAGCGTCGGATAGTCGATCGCGCCGTCGCCCGGCACGGTGAAGATGCCTTCCATCACCGCGCCCATGAAGCTCATGTCGGCCTCGCGCGCTTTCGTTAAGATGGCCGGGCGCACATCCTTGCAATGGACATGCACGACGCGCTCGACATGCCGGCGCAGCAATTGCTCCGGGTCGCCGCCCGAAAAGGCGCAGTGCCCTGTATCGTAGAGCAGGCCGACCGCCTCGCCGGTTGCATGCATCAGCCTGTCGATCTCCGCGTCGGTCTCGACGATCGTGCCCATGTGATGGTGGAAGGCCATGCCGACGCCGAAATCGGAAAAGCGCTCGGCGAGCCGGGTGATCTTGGCGCCATAGGCCTTCCATTCCCCGTCCATCAGCTTCGGCCGCTGCGAGATCGGCTCATGGATCGCGCCATGCCGGCCGCGCGAGGTGTCGGCATAGACGACGCGCCTGGCGCCGAGGTCCCGAAGCAGCGTCAGATGCGGCCGGATCGCCTCGAATTCCTCGTCCACCTCCTTCTCGCATATGCGCCCGTCATACCAGCCGGAGACCAGCGCCAGCCCGTAATGGTCGAGGATGGGCCGAAGCGCGCGGCTCTCGCGCGGGAACTTGCCGCCAAGCTCGGTGCCGGCATAGCCGGCCTCCGCAGTCTCGCTGAGGCAGGTCTCGAGCGGCGTGTCGCCGCCCAGTTCCGGCACGTCGTCATTGGTCCAGGTGATCGGGTTGATGCCAAGTCGAACTGTCGTCATTGCTCGCTTTCCGCCCCGCAGCCGTGATGGCTGCGGGGGTCCGGTCTCGGGAGGAGATGGCTGCGATTGCCGGCGACGGGGCGAAACCCTGCCGTTTCGTTCGGCAAGACGCCCTCCCGGCGCCCCGCCTCACATGTCCCCGTCTTACCTGTTCTTGTCGACGTCTTGCCCCAACGTCACTGCGCGAAGTCTACCCCGCTCTGTCTCCCTCGCGAGGGCCAGTTTTCCGGAAAATGAAGGAACCAGTTTGTGCCGGGAGGTGGGTGTGGCAGGATGGGGAGATGGGCAACCTCGAAATCATTGATCGTCGGCGCGAGGCCCCCCTCTCTGGCCTGCCGGCCATCTCCCCCTCAAGGGGGGAGATCGGATGTCGCGCCGGCTTTCGCCAATCGCCGACGTCGCAAAGAAAAGCGAGGCGCCTGAACTGCCAATCTCCCCCCTTGAGGGGGAGATGTCCGGCAGGACAGAGAGGGGGGCGAAGGAACTCGACCTTGCAGCACAAGCGTGTCGCGGCACGCCATTGCCATTGCATCCATGGGTGGGGATAAACGATGCGCTCCCACCCCAAGCCCCAGGCGTTCCCGCTCGACATGCTGGCCGTGAACCGCTCGAGCCCCGAGCACCTCTCGCGCCAGCTCTATCACGGCCTCGTCGCCATCATCCGCAACCGCACGCTGGCGCCGGGCTCGGAGCTTCCTTCCACCCGCGCGCTGGCCGCCGAGCTCGGCCTTGGCCGCAACACCATCGTTGCCGCCTACGACCAGCTCGTCACCGAAGGCTATCTCGCCAATCGCCAGGGCGCCCGTCCGGTCATCGTCGACCTGCCCGAAGGCCCGCGCGAGACACCGACCGAGGAGCCGCCTCTGCCGCTGCGCCAGCCCTCGCTGCGCGGCCAGCAGCTGCTCAGCCAGCCCTATCATCACGGCAGGCCGGGGCATGTCGCCTTCCACCCCGGCATGCCGGACGCGCAGAGCTTTCCCTTCGGCGTCTGGGGCCGGCTGGTCGCGCGCCGCGCCAGCCATGGCGGCGAGACGCTGTTCGGCACCTATGACGTCACCGGCCACCCGGCGCTGAAGGACGCAATCGCCGGCTATCTCTATTCCGCGCGCGGTGTGCGCTGCCGGCCCGAGCAGATCGTCATCACCACCGGCGCGCAGGCCGCCTTCGATCTTCTCGCCCGCCTGCTGCTCGACCCCGAAGACACCGTGTGGATGGAGGAGCCCGGCTATTACGGCGCCAAGGCCGCCTTCACCGTAGCCGGCGCAAGAATCCTGCCCATCCCCGTCGACCAGGAGCGCGGCTGGCGGCTCGATGCCCCGGATTTCTCACCCCGTCTCATCTATGTGACGCCGGCCTGCCAGCATCCGCTCGGCATCACCATGCGCATGGAGGAGCGGCTGCGCCTGCTCGACATCGCCGAGACCGCGAACGCCTGGGTGATCGAGGACGATTTCGACGGCGAATACCGTTTCCAGGGCCGCCCCGTGCCGGCGATCCAGAGCATGGACCGTTCCGGCCGCGTCATCTATGTCGGCACCTTCGCCAAGCTGCTGTTCCCGGCGCTGCGCCTCGGCTTCATGGTGCTGCCGCAAGAGCTCGCGGGACGCATCGTCAACGCGCTCTCCACCACCGGCCAGTTCGCGCCGCTGCTTCTCCAGGCCGCGCTCGCCGATTTCATCACCGAAGGTCATATGAGCCGGCACCTGAAGCGCATGCGCCGCATCTACGCCCAGCGCCGCCAGCTCTTCCGCGAGATCGTGACCGAGCGCCTGCGCGACGAGATCACACTCTCTCCCGCCGAAGCCGGCATCCAGGTAGTGGGCTATCTCAAGGATGGCATCGACGACATCAAGGTCAGCCAGGCGGCAGCGAGAAGGGCCATCAACGTCTCGCCGCTGTCGAAATATTTCCAGAACACGGCCCCGACGCAAGGGCTGGTGCTGGGCTATGCGGCCTGTGACGCCGCGCAGACGCGGGACGGGGTGGAGAGGCTGGCGGCGGCGATTCGCGAGACGCTGGGGTGAGGATTTCACGACGTCGGTAAATGGCGCACCCGACGTCCTGCTTGGCCAGGTCGCACCGGGCGGCAATCCTGCCGAGGAACAAATGGCTCTTCGCGGTCGCTCAACCAAAAAGGCGCATGGAGTGCCGCCGCCGCATTGATTGAATCAATTATCCCGATATACAAGCTGATTTCGGGTGCAAATCGCATAGGCTGGCAATCCATTGAGTCGCAATTTTCTGGTGATCGACCCTGAGGAGGGCATGGCCGTCCTTAAGGGCCTTGCCTCTTCGGCGCGCATTTCCATGCTGAGGCTGCTGCATGAGAAGGGGCCGATGAATGTCAACGAAATAGCCTCCGTGCTGTCGCTGCCGCAGTCGACGGTCTCGACCAATATACAGGTGCTTGAGGATGCGGGCCTGATCCGCACCGAGAACCAGAAGGCGAGGAAAGGCAGCCAGAAGATCTGCTATCCGACCGCCGAGGAAGTGCTCGTGGTCTTCAAGAGCGAGTATCGAGCGGTCAAGAACGACGCGATCGAAGTATCGATGCCGATTGGGCTTTACACCGGCTTCGAGGTCACCGCGCCCTGCGGTCTCTGTTCGCCGGACGGGATCATCGGCCTGCTCGATGTGCCCAACACTTTCCTGGATCCGGACCGTATGAAGGCCGGTTTGTTGTGGTTCACGCGCGGCTTTGTCGAATATCAGTTCCCCAACAATGCCAAGCTCGCCAATACCGAGATTACCGAGCTCGAGCTGGTGGTGGAACTGTCCTCGGAAGTGCCGGGCACCAGCGCCGACTGGCCCTCCGACATCACGCTGACGATCAATGGCGTCGACGTCGGCACCTGGACGTCACCCGGCGATTTCGGCGACAAGCGCGGCGTTTTCACGCCCTCCTGGTGGAAGCTCAAGGGCTCGCAATATGGCAAGCTGAAGAACTGGCGGGTTTCCGCTGACGGAACCTATGTCGACGGTGTCCGGATTTCCGAGACCAGCCTCGCCGCCCTCGACCTGAAGGGCCATCATTCAATCCGGGTTCGTATTGGCGTCAAGGACGACGCCGAGCGTCCCGGCGGAATCAATATTTTCGGCAAGGGATTTGGAAATTACGATCAGGACATTCTGCTGAGGATCAAAACCGATTGATATCACCAAATCGGGTCTCAAAAATAGTGCAGCGATTTCAATCGGTTGACTGCATTTGCAACTGAGCCTGTCGGTCAATTGTCAGACTTTTGTTGGTTTTTCGCTTGACGAACGGATGCCGTTTCCCTTTGATATCTAATAAGGTGATTTAAATCATCATTTTTGATATTCTCGGAGGAAATGCATGAAGGCGGCCGTCACGGCGCATCCGCGTTATATCGTTTCGAAGATCGATCCCAGGCTCTATGGATCCTTCATCGAGCATCTTGGGCGGGCGGTCTACACCGGTATCTATGAGCCCGGTCACGCGACGGCGGATGACGATGGCATGCGCCGGGACGTCATCGATCTTGTCCGGGAGCTCAAGGTTCCGATCGTCCGCTATCCCGGCGGCAATTTCGTATCCGCTTACAATTGGGAAGATGGCGTCGGCCCCAAGGAAGGGCGACCGGTGCGCCTCGACCTTGCCTGGCACACGTCGGAAAGCAATGAAGTCGGCCTGCATGAATTTGCCGACTGGTGCGCCTCGGCGAACACCGAGATGATGCTTGCCGTCAATCTCGGCTCGCGCGGCCTCGATGAAGCCCGCAACCTTCTGGAATACACCAATCATCCGGGCGGCAGCGAGTGGAGCGACAAGCGCATCGCCAACGGCCGCAAGGAGCCCTTCGACGTCAAGCTCTGGTGTCTTGGCAACGAGATGGACGGCCCCTGGCAGATCGGCCACAAGACCGCCGACGAGTATGGCCGCCTTGCCCACGAGACCGCCAAGGCGATGCGCGCCTTCTCCAAGTCGCTCGAGCTCGTGGTCTGCGGCTCGTCGAATGCCAAGATGCCGACATACCCGGAATGGGAAGCGACCGTTCTCGATCATACTTACAACGAGGTGGATTACATCTCGCTGCACATGTATTTCGAAAATGAAGCCAATGACGCGCCGAACTATCTTGCCATGAGCGAGAAGCTCGACGCTTACATCGTCTCGGTCGCCGGCGTCATCGATTATATCAAGGCCAAGAAGCGCTCCAAGAAGCAGGTCTACATCTCGTTCGACGAATGGAATGTCTGGTACCATTCCAAGGAGCAGGACAAGAAGATCCTTGGCGGCAATGAGGGCTGGCCCTTCGCCCCGCCATTGCTCGAAGACATCTACAATTTCGAGGACGTGCTGCAGGTCGGCCTGATCCTCAACACCTTCATCCGTCGTTCCGACGTGGTCAAGATCGCGTGCCTGGCGCAACTGGTCAACGTCATCGCGCCGATCATGACCGTTCCCAACGGTCCGGCATGGCGTCAGACGATCTTCTATCCTTACCTCTATGCCTCGATCTACGGCCGCGGCAATGCGCTGGATCTCAAGGTGGAAAGCCCGACCTACAGCTCCACCGTCGCCGGCGAGGTTTCATATGTCGACGTCGCCGGCGTGCATGACACGGACACCGGACATGTCACCTTCTTTGCCGTCAACCGCCATTCGAGCGAGGAAATCGAAACCGCGATCGACATAGCGGGCTTCGGCGCGGCTGACATCGTTGACCATCAGCTGATGACGCATGCGGATCTGAAAGCCGTCAATTCGGCGCAGAACCCAAGCAATGTCGGGCCCAGGAAGGGGACCGGCGCCTCGCTGGCGGGCGGCAAATTGAGCCTGCCGCTGCCGCCCTATTCCTACCAGATGGTCCGCCTGAAGCTCTGACTTCAGGCGCATCGTCGTGCATGGGCTGAGGAGGAGCCTCGACGTGACGGCCGATATTGAGATCAGGAATGTGAGCAAGCATTTCGGCGCCATGACGGTGCTGGATGATCTGTCTCTCTTCATCAAGGCACGCGAATTCATCGTTTTTCTCGGGCCGTCCGGCTGCGGGAAATCGACGCTTCTGCGCATGATCGCGGGCCTCGAAACTGTCGATACCGGCGAGATAGCCATCAACAACGAACGTATCGATCATCTGCCGCCGGGCAAGCGCGGCATTGCCATGGTGTTCCAGTCCTATGCGCTTTATCCGCATATGAGCGTGCGCGACAACATGGCATTCGGGCTCGAGAATATCGGCATGCCGCGCGACCTCATCGACGCGCGCATAAAAGAGAGCGCCCGCATCCTCGAAATGGAGCACCTGCTCGAGCGCAAGCCGGGCCAGCTCTCCGGCGGCCAGCGGCAGCGCGTCGCCATCGGCCGTGCGATCGTCAAGGAGCCGAAGGCCTTCCTGTTCGACGAGCCGCTCTCCAATCTCGATGCGGCATTGCGGACCCGTACCCGCATCGAGCTTGCCCAACTGCACCAGCGCCTGCAATCCACGATGATCTTCGTCACCCACGACCAGGTCGAGGCGATGACGCTCGCCGACCGCATTGTCGTCATGAACAATCGCAAGATCGAGCAGATCGGCTCTCCCATGGAGATTTACGACCGCCCGGCGACCAAATTCGTCGCAGGCTTCGTCGGCGCACCGGCGATGAATTTTGTCGAGGCGATGCTCGACAGATCAAGCCGGAACGCCACGGCCAGGTTTGCAGACGGCATAGCGGTTCAGACCGAGATCTCCTCCGACCAGACGATCGACGGCAAATACACTTTCGGCATCCGTTCGGAAGACGTGCGCATCGTTCCCGCCGGGCAGGGCAATGCCGATGGCGTGGTCGATGTGCTTGAGCGGCTCGGCGAGCGCACCTTGGTCTACGCCCGGCTCGGCGACGGCCAGCAGATCGTCGGCTCGGATGCTGGCAACAGCCGCGTCGCGGTCGGCGACAAGGTCGGGCTCGCCTTCGACGGCCGGAAATCGCATCTGTTCGGCGAGACCGGTCGCGCCTGGCATGCGAGGGAGGTGTGACATGGACGACCGACGGGCGACGCCGCCCACCGCGCTTCCGGCCGCCGGCGTCAGAGCTGCAAGCATCGATATCTACGCGCCGCAATGGCGAAACTTCATTTTCGTCGCGCCGTTCCTGTTCTTCTTCACGATGCTTCTGCTGGTCCCGCTGTTCTGGGGAATGTGGCTGAGCTTCCACAAGGCCGACACGTTCTCATCCGGAAACTTCGTCGGTTTCGGCAACTATATCAGGCTGTTTCACGACAAGGTGTTCCTGCAATCGGTCTGGAATACCTTCTACTTCGTGCTTCTGACGGTGCCGACCCTGGCACTGATCGGTCTTTTTCTCGCGCTTTGCCTCAACCGCCGCACGCGCACCGCCGCGGTGCTGCGGACCCTGTTCTTTTCTTCCTCGGTGCTGTCGGTCACGATCGTCACATTGATCTGGCGCATCGTGTTCATTCCGAATGTCGGCCTTCTGTCGACGATCTACGGATGGTTCGGCGCAACCGCCCCGGCCTTCATTTCCGATCCCAGCCTGGCGATGATCGGCATCGCCATTGCCACCGTCTGGTGGTGCATCGGCCTGCCGATGATGCTCTTTCTCTCCGCCCTCCAGCAGATTCCGCAGGATATCTACGAAGCGGCAGCCCTGGACAATGCCAATCGCTGGCAGACGTTACGCTCGATTACGCTGCCGTCGATCAAACGAACCTTCGTCCTGGTGGTCATCGTCCAGATCGTGCTGCAGTTCCAGCTGTTCGGCCAGGCCTGGCTGATGACACGCGGCGGTCCGAACAACCTGACCAAGCCGATCGTGCTCTACATTTATGACACCGCGTTCCGCCGCTGGGATCTCGGCATGGGTGCCGCGGCTTCGGAGGTGCTGTTCATCCTCATCCTGTTGGCGGCCATGGCCCAGTACCTGGTCACACGCAGCAAGGCAGGCCAGGCATGAGGGCTCCAGCCATTTCCATCAAGGGACGCGCATTCGGCGACCGCGTGTTGCTGGCTCTGGTCATCCTGCTTTCCCTGGTCATGGTCGCGCCGGTTCTGTGGGTTGTCGGCCTGTCGCTCAAGGAAAATGCCGAGCTGATGGCAAATCCGAATTCGGTGTTTCAGGCGCCCTATACGCTGAAGAACTACATCAACACCATCGGCACCTCGTCGGTGTTCGTCTGGGTGTTTAACAGCATCATCGTCTCGGGAGGATTGACGCTCGGAACGCTGATCCTGTCATCGCTCGCCGGCTATGGCTTTGCGCGGCTGAATTTCCCCGGCCGAAACGTCCTGTTCGTGATCGTCCTCTTCGGCCTGGCGGTTCCGGAACAGGCCGTGCTTGTCGCGCGCCATCAGATCTTCAGCATGCTGAACTTCCACAACACCTATCACGGGCTCATTCTCCCGGGCCTGTCGGCTTCTTTCGGCGTCTTCCTGATGACCCAGTATTTCAAGGCCATCCCGAAGGAGCTGGACGAAGCCGCCATGCTGGACAATGCCGGCCGGTTCAGGACGTTCTGGAAGGTTCTTTTGCCGCTCACCGTGCCCGCCCAGGCAACTCTCGGCATCTTCACCTTCCTCGGCGCGTGGAACGATTACTTGTGGCCGCTGATCTCGGCAACCAAGAAGGATATGTACACGCTGACGGTCGGCATGGCCTCGACACAGACCAATTTCGCCCAGTCGGAAGGCATCGGCTTCTTGATGGCGCAGGCGGTATTCGCCGGCGCGCCGATCCTGATCGTCTACCTGTTTTTCCAGAAATACATCGTCACGGCCGTCTCAGGCGCCGCGGTGCGATGACGAGATTGCCTGACGGCGGGCGTCGCAGCGATTGAAGCATGAAGCCAGTCCAGCGTGGAGTGGCGCAGACTCAGTAGGAGGAACTGATATGAAAATGAAGAAAATCCTGTTTGCAGCGGTGTCGGCGGGCGTGCTGATGCTCGCAAGCCCGAGCCTTGCAGCGACGGAATTGACCGTGCAGCGGTTCTTCGGTGCCTGCGATGCCGATTTCGGCACCAACACCGATGTCGCCAAGGCAGTAGGCGAATGCGGCATCATCACCTCGCTGATCAACAAGTTCAACGCCGACAACCCCGATGTCCACGTCAGCGTCAGCACCGTGGAATGGCCGGGCTATGACCAGCTGACCGCGCAGTTCGCTTCCGGCGATGCTCCCGACATCGTCACGATCCATGAATCCGCGCTTTCGGATTACCAGTCCAAGGGGCTGTTGATGCCGCTTGACGATCTGTTGAAGTCCGTCGGCGTCACACCCGATGCCTTCACGGACGCAGCGCGCAACGGCGCCACCAAGGACGGCAAGATCTATGGCCTGCCGATCGACAGCTGGACGATGCTCTATCACATCAACATGGATCTCTTCAAACAGGCCGGCCTCGTCAATGCCGACGGCACGCCTATCCTTCCGACGTCACCCGAGGAGCTGCTCGCCCAGGCCGAACAGTTCAAGCAGAAGACCGGCAAGCCCTACTTCGTTCAGAACCTGGCCAATGAGACCGCGCTCTACACGCGCAATCTCTATACCTATCTCTTCCAGCAGAATTCCGATTTCTTCGCCGATCCAAAGCATGTGAAGCTGAACACGCCGGAAGCCAAGAAGGTCGTCGAGATGTACAAGGCGATCTTCGACAAGGACTACACCACCAAGGACCTCGACTACGGCGGCGCCATCAACGCCTTCCTTGCCGGTGGAGGTGGCGTGCAGCTCAACGGCACGTGGGTCGTCGGCGACAACAACGCCCAGTCCGAAACCAAGGGCACGGCCCTCAACAAGGGCGGCTATGCGGTTTACCCCTATCCGCAGCTATTTGCCGGCGCCCATGCGCAATATGCCGACGGCCACACCTGGGCAGTCTCGCAGAAGGACCGCACACCCGAACAGACCGCGGCTATCGGCAAGTTCCTGAAGTTCTTCGCCGACCATGACTTCGACTGGTCGCGTACCGGCCATTTGCCGGCTTACAAAGCCATCATCGCCTCGGACGCATTCAAGGCGCTGCCGCATCGCAATACCATCGCCGCGGTCGCCGATCTCGGCAGGCCGCTGCCGTCGGCGGTGCAGCGCCAGTTTGCGATCCAGGACATTGTGGGCGAAGAGATGAGCGCTGCGATCACCGGCCAGAAGGACGTCGATGCCGCGCTTGCCGACATGGAAAGCCGCGTCAACGAATTGCTCGCCAACATTTGACCGCAGGTTTCTCGAGAACGCTCTCGATGCCCGCGGCAGAAGGCCGTCGCGGGCATTCTTGGCAAATGAAGCAGCACCCGCTTCTTAGGACCGTGGGAAATTTTCAGGCCACGTCCCGCCGATTTGGCTTGCGATCGTCAGCCGCGAACGACGGCAGCAGCGCCAAAGGCTTCCTGGTGGAATCCGTCGGGCTTGCTGGGCGCTTCCGACATCTCGTCGTTCGGCGGCTGGCGCCGCTTTCAGTCTGATCGCGTTCCCGTTTGAATGTGTCGTCAACGGCCCGCGCGAACTGCTTTGCGTGGAATCACTGCCGGGCAAGTCATCCCGAACGATGACGAAGAGGGTGTCGTCGTTGCCTTTCAGCGGAACACCCTGCTGCCGCTCAACGATTGCTATTATGCGCTGCTGCCGACAGTCCCGAACCTGACGCGTGCTCATGCCAGACGTCGAGCACCGCGGCAACAATTGCTTCGGGCGCATCTTCCTGGACGAGGTGCTTGGCGTTGGAGATAACCGTGAATGACGCGTTTGGAATACGCCTCGCGAGTTCCTCCCCATCCTTTAGCGGGATGAACTCGTCTTCGGCGCCCCACAGGATCGTCACTGGGCAGCGAATCTCGCCGTAGCGCCGTTCGACCTCCTCGCTGTATTTGTCGTCCATTTGAGCGATCTGGCGCCAGAATGCCTTCTGCCCCTCTTCCTCAAGCCAGGGATCGAGATAGAGCCGCATCTCCTCCTCAGCCAAGGTGCGCTTGACCGCCGCGCTGATGTACGCGCGCAGCATGGCCTCATGGACATAGGCGGGCAGTCCGGCGAACACCTCTCCATGCGCTTTCGCCGCCTGCACCAGCGCTGAGCCCTGCGGGCTGATCGCGACCGGGTCGATCAATACGAGGCTGCGGTAGTCGACACCGTCAAGCAAATGCGCACGCAGCGCCACCGAGCCACCGAAGTCATGCGCCACGATATCGGGCTGCTCGGCACCCCAATGGTTTACGAGTGCCGCGAACAGGTTGTTCTGAGCGCCGTGCAGGACGTCGCCCTCGGGCTTGGTCGAGCGCCCATAGCCGAGCATGTCGTAATAGAAGACCCGTCGATGCCGCGCGAGCCATGGCACGATCCGCCGCCATTCGAGCGAAGAGAATGGCGAGCCATGCATGACGACCGCAGGCGGCCCTTCGCCGATGACGCCCCAGGCGATCTCATCACCGTTGAAGTCGAACCGCTCGGGCATCTGCCAATCCATGGCTTTTCTCCTGATCAGTTTTTCACTGGGATGGAAATCACTCGTGCTCCGATCATTCGCCACAGCGTTTCGGCTCCTTCCGCGACTCGCGTCCTCTCAACGAGACTGGTCATGTCGCAGACCTTCATTCAGATGCTGTCAGTGCCCGCATAGCGCGGCGCTCAGTATGTCGACGAGCAACGTGCCGCAACGCCGATCCGGATCGCGATCGGGGTCATAGATCGTCACCTCCATTCCAATCACGCGCGGGTCGGCGCACCACGTGCGTAGCGCCTCGACCGCTTCTGCCGGCAAGAACCCTCCGGGTTCGGGTGTATCGACGGCAGACATGATCTCGCTGTCGAGTACATCCACATCGAAATGGATAAACACGCCCTCGACGGCATGTCCTCCGACCGCGTCAAGGGCGGCGCGCGCCGCATCGCTAACGCCGCGGCGGCGCACCTCGGTCAAGTCCATTCGCTGCACCCGCGTCTCGAATAGAGCGCTTGACGTGTACGTCGCCGGGTCCCGCAGATCTCGATAGCCGAATGCGATGGTATCAGCTTCCTGGAACAGTGGTGTGTGCTCGCCGAACTCGACCAGAGGAGCCGGCCCGTGACCAGTTACAAAAGCCAGGTCCATCCCTGCCGCTCCTTTCGATGGCGACGTCGCCGGGAGTTTGAAGTCGGTGTGGCCGTCAAAGAAGATCAGACCGTAGCGGCCACGCCGGCGCAGGGCGAGAGCGGGGCCGAGCAGGACGCTGCAGTCGCCGCCAATAATGAGAGGAAATCGTCCGGCATTCAGCTCCTCGCGCACAGCATCAGCGAGCGTCTCGGAATAGCGACGGAGCGCGGGCGCATTGCGTACGCCGGTTGTCGCATCGACCTCGGGACTATAAGGCGGAGCGGAAACTGTCCGCGAAGACTCTGCCCCCAACCGCTCGCTGATGCCGAGCGACTGAAGCACGTCGGGCGCTTTCCGCGCGCCAGGCTCGCGCTCGCCGGGCTGCGGCATGAGCCCAAGGTTTGAAGGTGCTGCAATCAGCGCGATTCGGCGCGTTGCCGTCGCATCGGCTCGCATCATTGTGTTGAATGCCATCCCGGTTCTCCTAGTCATGTCATTGGCTGTACTTAGCAACCGATCCTGCCGATTCTGTTTCCGCCGCAAGGTTCTTCAGTGCAGTGAAGTAGATGGAGTCAGCTGCCGTTGTCGGGCCGTGGACTCGCTCCTCTTCGGCCGTCAAAAGGTCGATGAGGAAAGTGGCGAGGTTCGCCTCGTTCAGCCTTGCTGCCACGTGGCGGTTGCGCGGGCTGTGGCGGCTGCTTCCGCTGCCATGGGCGAAGAGCACAAGGCCAAGAGCATCCGGAGGCAACGAAAGATTGCCCTGAAGTGTGACAGCCCCCGCGGGAACATGCACGACGTGCTCGCTATGCCAGTCCATATCTACCTCCGCTATGGCGATCTAGTGCCGCGCGCCGAACCCGCGGCCGCGTGCCCAGCCAACTCTTCTTCGGAAGCGGCAGTCTTGTCGGAAGCGGCAGGCTTGGGCGCGGACCTGGCGAGGAGCGCGCGGACCTCCTCATCGCTCGTCTGTGAGAAATCCATATACCAGCGCCCGACACCGAGCAGCGGCTCTGGCGTCGTCGCGCAAACGACTTCGTCGGCGTCCGCCCGCATCGCGTCGCAAGTGTCGGGGCTACCGACGGGAACGGCCGCGACGATATGGGCGGCGCGGTTTTTTCGCAGCGCCTTGATCCCCGCCCGCATGGTCGATCCGGTCGCGAGCCCGTCATCCACCAGGATAATGGTCCGTCCATTCAACTGCCGCGGGGCCCGCCCGGTCCTGTAGAGGCGCTCACGGCGCAGAAGCTCTTTTTCCTCCTTTGCAGCGGCCGCGTCGATGACCTGCGGCGGGATCCCGAGGCCGCTGACGATTTCGTCGCTCAGGACACGTACGCCTGAGGGCGCGATTGCCCCCATGGCCAGTTCCTCGTGGCCGGGAACGCCGAGTTTGCGCACGACGAAGACGTCGAGCGGCACCTTGAGTGCCTGCGCGACCTCGTAGCCAACCGGCACGCCGCCTCGGGGCAGCGCCAGTACGATCACGTCGTCGCGCCCGGCAAAGCGAACGAGTTCCCCGGCCAGTCGCCGCCCGGCCTCGCGGCGATCTGAAAAGATGGTAGCCATGACCTTCGATCCCCGTGCATCTGCTTTCCCGGTGCATGTCCTTTCAGCCTGCGGCCAAATCCCGTGGGATGACCGCGGCACCGGTATCGTTTTGGAACTCGCTCGCTGTCTCGACGTTCCAAGAATAGTTTCGATCGCGAGGTGGATCGAGCAGACCGCGATCCGTGCTCTGGACGCCTGGCGATCTCGCGATGCGCAGCAGGAGGCGGGTTTGGCGCCTCAGCAATCAGAGAGAGGAACACCCCATGCAAGTTCAGGAGATCATGTGCCGTCGGACCGAACTGGTCGGCCCGAACACGACGATCAGGGATGCCGCCCGGAAAATGCGGGCCGACAATCTCGGCGCCCTTCCGGTCGGCGAGAATGACAGGCTGGTCGGCATGGTGACGGACCGCGACATTGTGATGCGTGGCGTCGCCGAGGAGCGCTTAGCCGGCAATACGACCGTTCGCGAGGTCATGTCCGAGCATGTCCATTGGTGCTTCGACGACGCCGATATTACGGATGCAGCGAAGATCATGGCCAAGCATCAGGTGCGTCGTCTTCCGGTGATCAACCGCGACAAGCGTCTCGTCGGCGTCATTGCTCTGGCTGACCTCGGGCGGGCCGATGAGGAAGCCGCCAAGATCGCCCTTGAAGGCATTTCCGAGGCGACGGACGATCCTCGGCGCTAGAGCAATTCCAGGAAAAGTGCGTAGCGGTTTTCCGTCCGGAATTGCGTAAAAACAAAACTGAGAGCGGTTTGGCGATTCCGTGAAACGCTGAACCGCTCTAGACGCTCGCCTGAGCGGTTACGGCCATGCGTTCTCCTCCGTCGGGGCTGAACGCCCTCTGCTCAGGCAGCCTTCAGGTTGGCCACTATCGCGCTTTCACGTCTATGCGGCGTGTCTTGTCCTTTGCAGCGGGGTTCTTCGGAAGCTCGACAGCCGACAAGAATGCGCGTCGGAACATGCCATCGCGGAACAACGGGCCGGCACGGCTGTTTGGTCAATCCACCTAGTCGGATTTGAACGGAAGGAGATTTCGATGAACGCCACCGGACTCGACGTATTCGACAAGACACTGCAGACCACGAACATCTGGCTCGACGAGATCATGGACGAGATTGGACCGGATCGGCAGGTCGCCTGGCACGTTCTCGGAGCGGTGCTGCACGCCCTGCGCGACCGTATCCAGCCGGATCTTGCAGCCCACCTCGGCTCGCAATTGCCGATTCTGGTTCGTGGCGCCTTCTATGACCAATACCAACCCTCCAAAGCTCCCGAGAAGGTGCGGTCGCTCGACGAGTTTCTGGCCAAGATCAAGGCGGAGCTTGAAGTCATCCGCCCGCTCGATTCCAAGGATGCATTCAGGGCCGTGTCCAAGGTGCTTGCCCATCATGTCGAAGAAGGACAGATGCACAAGGTCTGGGACTCCCTGCCAGGAGAGATCAGACGGGTCGCCGAAGCTCAGCAAGCGGCGTGAACGGCGCCGGCGCGGGTTTCTCGGTCGCAATCTCCAGGGGAAATAGCAATGCCGCTCACCCTTATCAGCCCGGCTTTCCCGGCAGGCGGAAAAATTCCCGAAAAATACGCGCGCGACGGCCGGAACGTCTCGCCGCCGCTGAAGTGGTCCGGTGTTCCTGACGGGACCAAGAGCCTTGTTCTTGTCGTGCAGGATCCCGATGCGCCAAGCGGGACGTTCGGGCACTGGGCCGGTCTTCAATATTCAGCCGGATGCCGGCGGACTCACCGAAGCCGAAGATGGCAAGCCCGGCCCGTCGGCACTCAGGCAAGCCACCAACGATTTCGGCAATGCCAATTACGATGGTCCGCAACCGCCTGCGGGGCATGGCGTCCACCACTACCATTTTCGGCTGGCCGCGCTCGATGTGCCGAGCCTCGGCGTGCCGGGACAGGCGGGCGTGCATCAGGTCTGGAAGCAAGCCCAGAAGCACGCATTGCAGGAGACGGAGTTGGTCGGAACCTACGAACGGCCAGCATGAGGCCGGCGGCTGGTCGCCGCCTTCACAGCGACCGCCTTCACAATGCAATTTGGGCAAGCGGTTTTCGGGCGGGGCCGTGGATGACCGAACCGTCGGCGGCAAAGATCGAGCCGTGGCAGGGACAATCCCAGGTGCGGTCGGCATTGTTCCAGGATACGGTGCAGCCTTTGTGGGTGCAGGTCGCCGAAACCGCCTGGAGTGCACCTTCGGTGTCTCTCCACGCCACAATCTTTTCGTCTCCCCTGACGATCACGCCACCCATGCCGGGCGCGATATCGTGCGTGCTCGAGACGATCGATTGACTGCGGCCATTCTTGTGGAAGTCCTCGGGATAGGGCCGCGCCGGATCGTAGAGTTTTTGCCATCGGCTTGGGCGGGCGCAGATCAGGTCGGCGATCATCGTGCCCACGACCGTTCCGTTGGTGATGCCCCAGGCGTTAAAACCCGTGGCAATGTGGAAGCCGGCCGCCTTGGTGGGATCGGGTTCGCCGGCGTATGGGATCCTGTCGGCCGTGTCATAGTCCTCATTGCACCAGCGCCACGCAACGTCACCGACGGGAAGGTTCTTTCTCGCCCATTTTTCCAGTTCGACGAACCGCCTCGCCACGTCGCCATCCCAGCCGGTGTTGAATTTCGGGCCGAGCGCGACCAGCAGTGGACCTTCGGCATCACGGCCCGTGCGGATGGAATGCGTCGGATCGTCGATGCCGATGAACATGCCGTCGACAGGGAGGGGATCATCGATCCGAAAGGCCATGGCGGTGTGGCAGCGCGGTTGCGTCCGGTTCGCCATGCCGACGGGACTCTTCACCGTCATGTTGGTGGCGACGACGACGTCCTCGGCATCAACGGCGCCGCCATCGGTGACGACGCGCCAGCGGCTTGCCTCGTCGATCGAGGTGGCGCGGCTGTTTTCGAAGATGCGGCCGCCATGGGTTGTCACCGCTGCCGCCAAGCCGATCAGATACATCGCTGGATTGAACTGCGCCTGGTCGGGGAACCGTAATGCTGCGGTCGTTTCGAAAGGCAGCGGCGCGCGCTCCAGGAGATCGGCCTCCAGCCGGACCTGGCGCGCGGCCTCCGCCTCGGCCATGACCTCCGCGCGCCGGCTTTCACTGCACGTGTAGGTATAGGCGTCCTTGCTCTCGAGATCGCAGGCGATGGCGTAGTTGTTGACCCAATCGCGGATTTGTTGCGCGCCAGCGGATTCGCGTCGGCGTAGTCCTGGGCCAACTCCCGGCCGACAGCATCGATGAGATGACGATAGATCAGTGCATGCTGCGTGGTGATCTTGGCCGTCGAGCGGCCGGTGACCTGGCCGCCTGTCCGCAGGCCTTCGAGGACGACCACCGACCGGCCCGCCTCGCGAAGGCGAAGCGCCGTCGTCAGGCCGACAATTCCAGCCCCCACGACAACGGCGTCCGCACGGACCGAACCTTCGAGCCGGGGAAAGTTCGTGGCAGTGGCTGCCGCAACCCAACAGCTTCCCGGTTTTCCCGAGAGAATGGCCATTTCAACCGCGTCCCTTGCGTCTCGATGAGCTTCCATCGACAACCGGGCCGGCGGAGGAACGTTCCCGGGGTTCCTCGCTTTCAGTCGATCGCTCGCCACCCCGGGTCAGAAAAGCGCCGGGAAGGTGCGAGGTGCAGGCCATCACCCAAGTGATCGCCTCGCGGTCGTATTCGTCGCCCGAGCGCCAGTTCTCAAAGAAGGCGTTCAGCCTGTCGACACGCCCCGGCCAGATACCGGCGGCCTGCAGGCCGAGTGAAACGCCGTAATTGGTGAAGGCGAACTTGGTATCGCCCAGCCATGGGGCGCGGCTGAAATAGCCGGGCGGGTCGACCCACATCGTTTCCAGGGTTCGCAGCGAACGCCTCGTCTGCGCCTCTGCCCATGGCTCGTCGGGAAAGAAATGGGCGAGCCACAGCATCATGCCCAGGCCGAGGTCCTGCTCGATATCGAGGGTGCGCCAATCCCGCTCTATCAGGTCACGCATTTGCGCGATCTCGACCGCCAGTGCGTCCTCACCGAGCATCCGGTAAGAGACGTAGCCGTCATAGGCATCCATGCTGCCGAGACCGTAGCCAGGATATGGGCCGCTCAGATCCTCCTGCATCTTCCAGATCACGCCGCGGCCGGGGATCACAAAGGCCGGGTGAATGTCACGCGCCAGCGCAATGCCGCGCTTGCGGTATTCCGGCTTCAGATCGCCGAGACGCGCCAAGGCGAACAGCCACATCGCCAGATAATGGAAATACTGGCCATCGCGATCCGCCGCCTCGCCGATCCTCAATCCGCGCCGGCGGCCGAGCACACGCTCGACATCGGCCACCAGCCGGTCGGCCGCGCCCAGCCAGCGCTCTTCGCCAGTTTCTATGTAAAGCGAGACATAGAGCACGACGCCGAACGCATCGGTCCAAAGATACCGCAAGCCGTTGGGCCAGATGCCTTCGGCGCGCAGCCAATCGAGTTTTCGCAGGACATAGTCGACGTCATGCAACATTGCGCCAAAGTCCTAGAACTGGCAGACAAGTCCTAAATTGGCAGAACTAACCGATATTCGGCACCGCGCGATTGCGAGCACGCCGAATTTCAAGCTCTCCTCCGTCCGGTTGATCTGCCCAATATCGCGAAACGATCTGATCGGCGGCGGGTTCCTTGGCCGCTTTCCCCGGCGCGAGCGGGTATCGTCGTCTGATCACGAGTTTCGGGTCCAGGCACTCATAACGGGATGTGCGAGGTTGCCAGGCGTTTCGGGCCTTTCGATCGGGGAGGCAAAGTTGCGAAGCCGCCAAATCGAATTGAGGTTGGCGAGGCCGCAGCCGAGCGCGGTTCTCAGCGCTTACGCCGCTCAACCCCGAAGGACTTCAGCTAAGCAAAGCCTAGTGCTAACTACCTGTTATGCAATGAGAAATTGGCGCACCCGACAGGATTCGAACCTGTGACCTCTGCCTTCGGAGGGCAGCGCTCTATCCAGCTGAGCTACGGGTGCTTCCCGGGAAAACGAACCGGCCGGTGGGCCGGCCAGCCACGGCTTCATAGCGGAAGCCGGCCGTGGCTTCAACGGCCAATTGGCGATTGTGCGGCGGCCTGAGACGGGCTCCCCTCGACGCCTCGGCTTCGCCGAGCCGGCAAGCCGGGCGAGCCGCGGGCCCCGCCGCCGTTCGGACGTCCCATTTTGTCGAGGAACCCAAGCTCTGCGGCTTCACCCCTCCGCCTCCACCTTCGCCACCCTCCTTCTCACCGCCCTTGTCGCCCGCTTCTGCTTCTTTGCACCCGCCAGCTCGTGCATGGCGTCCAGCTGCATCTGCTGCATTTCGGCCAGCCGCTGCCATTGGCGCGAGATCAAATAGTCGAGCTTTTCGTGCAGGTGGCGCACTTCAAGCTCGGCTTTCAGGTTCACCCGGTAGTCGTTGAAGGAGCGCAGCCGGTCTTTGGCTTCCTGCCGCTTCTGGCTCATCATGATCACCGGCGCCTGGATGGCGGCTATGCAGGAGAGCAGAAGGTTGAGCAGGATGAACGGGTACGGGTCGAAGGCGTGCGCCAGGCCGGCGATCAGGTTGATGCCGATCCAGACCAGAAGCACGGTGCCGAACGAGATCAGGAACCACCAACTGCCGCCGAACTCGGCCATCGTGTCGGAGACGCGGTCGGCGAAGGAGCGGTGCTCCTCGAACTCCTCTTCCGAGTTTTCCGAGATCGTGTCCTGTCTCGCGATCGATTCCACCACCTGGCGGTCGAGCTCGGAGAACTCGCCGTGCTCCTGCTGCAGCAACTCCTCCATGTAGCGCATGCGGTAGCGGCCGAGCTCCTCGCGGCTGATGCGGGCGCCGCGCGGCAGGTCGGGATGGTCGGAGCGGATGCGGTCGGCAAGGCTGGGCCGCAGGTCGTCGATGCGCACCAGGTCGCGCTTGCGGAACTTCCGCCCCGATATCGCTGAGGGTTTTTTCTTCGGCTTGATCCGGCCGGGCACATGCGGCTCGGAATCCGGCACTTCCGGCGCTTCGAGGATCTCGTCGGCTCCGTGCTGGGCATCCTCCAACACGGTTTCCGCCTCGAGATATTCGCCGGCGACATCGTTCTCGTTGTCCGCCTGCTTCTGCGCGGCTGCCTTCGGGTCGCTGGCCATGGTCGGTGCTCCTGTTCGAGGCTTTGCGATACGATACGCCAAGCCGGCGCGGCATATCCATGGCCAGTATGAATCTCGTGTGACAGAACAAGTTCTTGTGATTGGGCGGGCAGGGTAAGGAGCGCACGGCGACGCGCGCAATTGCATAGCGCAGCGACGCCGTCAGCGATTATCCGCTGCCTCGATGGTAATCCAGAGCGAAAAAAGGCCCCAATCCGCGCAAGCTGCCTGGACAAGTCACCCCTGGCGCAATCGTCTCCGCCGCCTGGCCTTGATCCAGATCAAGCTGGCCCCTGTGGCGGGCCTGATAGGCTGACTATATCGAGATCAGGCCTGACCGTTCAGGCTCCCGCCACCTGGGCCGCGCGCAGCGCCCCGCAAATGAGGGACCGCCACCATGTACAAGAAAATCCTGATCGCCACTGACGGCTCGGAGCTCGCCCAGAAGGGCGTCGGCCACGGGCTTGAGCTGGCCAAGGGGCTCGGCGCCGCCGTGGCTTTCGTCACCGTCTCCGAGCCGTTCCCGACGCTGGCCTGGGGCGGCGCCATGGCCGGCTATGTCGCCGCCGAGGAGCTCACCAATTACGAGGAAAGCGCGCGCAAATATGCAAGCGAGGTGCTCGACAAATGCAAGGCCGAAGCCGATGCCAAGGGCGTGGCCTCCAAGGGCATCCACGTCGAGAACAAGGCGCCGGCCGAGGCGATCCTCGAGGTTGCGGGCGCCGAGGACAGCGACCTCATCGTCATGGCCTCTCACGGCCGTCGCGGCCTCGGCCGCCTGGTGCTTGGCAGCCAGACGGCGGAGGTGGTGTCGCTGACGCAGATCCCGGTGCTGGTGGTTAGATAAACGGTTGGTGGGGCGACGCCTGCCAATGAGGTCGTCATTCCAGGGCGGAGCGACGCGAAGCGTCGCGCAGACCCTGGAATCCATGCCATTGCGCCCGCCGACGAATGCAGCGGTGCAGAAAAAGCCTGTCTACGCTGGTGTTCCGGCACCATTGTCTGCACCGCCGCAACGTTCACAGGTCACGGCATGGATTCCAGGGTCTGCGCGCGTCGCTTCGCTCCTTGCTCCGCCCTAGAATGATGGGTGGACGGCCCCTTGCGGCATCGAATGTGCCAAACTGGCCGTGTTGAAACCCCAGCGGAGGAGACC
>NZ_VFTP01000008.1:0-207291 GCF_006439455.1 Mesorhizobium sp. B2-9-1
GCGGCATTGAGCTGCGTGCGCAGCGCAAGCAGCGCGTCGAGCTCGCAGTCCAGCGTCAAATAGAAATGCGGGATGGTCGACTTCGCCTCGACCAAGCGGCGCGCGATGGTCTTGCGCATGTTGTCGTGCGGCACCAGCTCGTAGGAGCCTTCGGCGAACAGCTTCAGCACCTGGTCGTCCGACACCGGCTTGGCTGCGGCCGGAGCGGACGGGGCGGCGGCCGAGACCTCGGCGGCCGGTCGAGCAGGGACGGCAGCGCCTTTTGCGGCGACTGCGGCCTCAACGTCGGCACGCACGACGCGACCACGCGGACCGCTGCCTTGTATTTCGGCTATCTTAAGACCGGCTTCGCGAGCCAAACGGCGCGCCAGCGGCGTTGCGCGCTCGCCCTGCGATTGGCCGATCTCCCCCCTTGTGGGGGAGATGCCCGGCAGGGCAGAGGGGGGCGCGACGGGATGAGAGGTTGGCGGGACAGCGCCCCCCTCTGTCGGCTTCGCCGACATCTCCCCCACGAGGGGGGAGATTGGCGCCCCGTTCTGCGGCGTCGTTGTTCCTGATTCATAGACCTCGTCGTCTGCATAGATCCATGCCACCGGTTCACCGACCGGAATGTCGACGCGCTCCTTGCCGGTGACGTCGCGCAGCGTGCCGCTGGCCGGCGCATCGATCTCCATCGCCGCCTTGTCGGTCTCGATCTCGAAAAGCACGTCGCCTTTCTTGACGTGCGCGCCCTCCTCGGCGAACCAGCGCGAGATCTGTCCGGTCGCCATATCCATGTCGACCTTGGGAAGAATGACTTCGGTCGGCATCGCTCAGCGAACCCCTTTCACGAGGTCGCGCGCGACGGCAATGATGTCGGGAACCTGCGGCACCGTCGCCTTTTCCAGGTCCGGATTGTAGGGGATCGGCGTCTCGGCGCCGCCAAGGCGCACGATCGGCGCATCGAGATAGTCGAACGCCTCGCTTTCGGCGACGAGCGCGCTCACTTCCGCACCGATGCCGAGCGTTTTCACCGCTTCGTAGACGCAGAGCAATCTCGATGTCTTCTTCACGCTGTCGATGACGGTCTGCCTGTCGATCGGGCGGATCGTGCGCAGATCGACCACCTCGATGTCGATGCCCTCGCCTTCAAGCACAGCCGCGGCGTCGAGCGCCTTCTGCACCATGATCGATGTGGCGACGATGGTGAGGTCGCGGCCTTCGCGGCGGATCTCGGCCTTGCCGATCGGCACGGTGTAATGGCCTTCAGGCACATGGCCCTTCATCTTATAGAGAAGCTTGTGCTCGAAGATCATGACCGGGTCCGGATCGGCGACCGCGGCAAGCAGCATGCCCTTGGCATCGTGCGGCGTCGCAGGCTGGATGACCTTGAGGCCAGGCACATGGCCGAGCCAAGCTTCTAAGCTCTGGCTGTGCTGCGCGGCAGCACCCGTGCCCGAGCCCGCCGGGAAACGCATCACCACGGGTACCGAGACCTCGCCGCCGAGCATGAAGCGCATCTTGGCCGCCTGGTTGACGATCTGCTCCATGCCGAGCGTGGCGAAATCCGAGAACTGGAATTCGAAGATCGGCCGCATGCCGGTGACCGCCGCGCCCACCGCGACGCCAGCGCCGCCCAGTTCGGAGATCGGCGTGTCTATAACCCGCTCGGTGCCGTAGCGCTCGACCAGGTCGCCGGTCACCTGAAAGGCGCCGCCATAGACGCCGATATCCTCGCCCATCAGGAAGACACGTTCGTCCATGTCCATGGCGATCGCCATGGCTTCCTGGATCGCCTGGGCGTAGCTCAGTTCACGCAGCGCGGCGTCCATCACGCAGGCTCCGTGTAAACGTAGTTCTGCAGGGTGGCGATCTCGGGCGCCGGGCTCGCCTTGGCGAACTCGATGCCGTCGGCGATCTCCTTGGCGACCGCGTCGCGGATTGCCTGGATACCCTGGTCGTCGATGAAGCCGAAATCGCGCAGCTCGGTCTCGAACAACGTGATCGGATCGCGGTTCGCCATCCAATCCTCGATCTCTTCCTTGGTGCGGTAACGGTTGCGGTCGCTCTTGGAATGGCCGCGATGACGGTAGGTCTTGGATTCGATCAGCGTCGGCCCCTCGCCGGCCCGCGCCCGCTCCACCGCCTTGAAGGACGCCTCGGCCACCTCGGAGAAGATATTGCCGTTGACGATGACGCCGGGCATCGAATAGGCGGCCGCCCGTTCGGCGATGTTCTTCACCGCGGTCGAGCGCGCCGTCGAGGTCGACATGCCGTAGCCGTTGTTCTCGCACACGAAGATCACCGGCAGCTTCCAGACCGCCGCCATGTTCAGCGCCTCGTGGAAGGCGCCTTCGTTGTTGGCGCCGTCGCCGAAGAAGGAAACCACGACCTTGCCGGTCTTCATCATCTTGGACGAGAGCGCGGCACCCACCGCAATCGGGATGCCGCCGGCAACGATGCCGTTGGCGCCGAGATTGCCCTTGGCGACATCGGCAATATGCATGGAGCCGCCGCGACCCTTGCAGTAGCCCGTGGTCTTGCCGAAGAACTCCGCGAACATCCGGCTGACTTCGGCGCCCTTGGCGATGCAATGGCCATGGCCGCGATGCGTCGAGGTGATCTGGTCGTCCTCGGCGAGCGGCATGCAGATGCCCATGGCGCTGGCTTCCTGGCCGATCGACAGGTGCATGGTGCCGTGGATGAGGCCGCGCGTGTAGCACTCTTCCGCGCCCTCTTCGAAGCGGCGGATGAGGTACATCTTGTGAAGCACCTCCCTCAGCTGCTCCGGGCTGTACTGGCGATAGACGAAAGGCAGGTTGGCCCGGCTATCCACGACTGCGGCTTTGCTGGCTCCAGCCATGATCACGCCTCCACGGCGCCATAAACGAGCTTGTCCTGGCGGGCACGCAGCTCGGCGATCTTCGAGCCCGGCGCGGGCGCCGCGTTGGCATAGGTGATAAGCTCGCCCTTCTTGATGGGCGTAGTCACGGAGCCGCCCTGCAGCAGGCCGCAGGGAACGGCGCGCGCCGCATGGGCTTCCGGCGCCGTCATGATCCAGGCGCGGTAGCAATATTCGCCGATGGCGTCGAGCTTGTCGCCGGGCTTCAGATCCTTCTTGGCAACGGCGCAGACTTCGGCCACGGGCTTGGCCAGCGGCACCATGTCCGCCTTGCCGTAGAGCACGACACGGGCGCAGGTGAGCGGCACTTCCAGCGAGGTGAGGTGATAGGGACGATGGAAGGTGAAATATGGGCCCTTGCCCATCTTCAGGTCTTCCATGCGCTCCGAGATGCGCGGATGCGACATGTCGGCGACGACGAAGACGCCGGGCGCCACACCTTTGCCGATCGAATAGTCGACGACGCCGACCTTCGACAGCACGCCGCCGTCCTTCTCAGGCACCAGCACCTTCGATAATTCGCCGAGCGTCGCGGACGGGCCGTGCATGCCGGGCTTGTCGGGAACCAGCCCGGTCGCATTGGCGATCGCCGCCATCTCGACCATGGTCTTCGAACCATCGACGAATTCGACCAGCATGCGCACGTTCATGTGCCGGCGCTTGGCCTCCTCCTCATAGTCGGGAGGCGTGGCATCGATGTTGAGCGGGTTGTTCTTGCCCTTGCCGGCGGCAACGATCGGGTGGCCCATGGCGGAGACGAACTCGATCAGCTCCATGCAGGAAGACGGCTCGTCGCCGGCGCCCAGCGAGTAGGTCACGCCGAGGCGGTCGGCTTCGCTCTTGAGATAGGCGCCAATGGTGACGTCGGCTTCGACATTCATCATCACCAGATGCTTGCCATGCTCCATGGCGCGCAGGCCGATCTCGGCGCCGACGGCCGGAACGCCAGTCGCGTCGATCACGACGTCGATGAGGTCGTTGCCGATGACAAGGCTGGAATCGTTGGTGACGGCGATTTTGCCGGCCTCCATGGCCGACGTCATCGCCGAGGCACTCGAAACTTCGCGCGCATGACCGGTTGCCTGGAAGGCGATATCGACGGCCTTGCCGGCCGCCGGCAGGTTGAGTTCGGAAATGGCGCCGATCTCGATGCCGGACATGTGGGCGACGCGGGTAACGATGTCGGTTCCCATTTCGCCCGAGCCGATCAGGCCGATGCGGATCGGCTTGCCGGACTTGGCGCGCTCCTCGAGGTCACGGGCGAGGCCCGTCAACGAAATATTGGAAGCCATGCCGCTTATTCCTCCCACATCGCATGCTGTTTGATCGCTTGACGGGTATTGAACATCTGTATTTCTGTCAAGACTAATGTCCAAATCTTTGGCCGTCCTCGACGCTTTTCGAGTTGGTTGACGCGCAACGGCGAAAGGCGCGGATGCCTATATCAAACCAAATGGAAGCGAGCGGGCGGCGCCGAATGTCGGTCAAAGCCGGACCACGGCCTGCGACGAACCATGACGAGATATCTAGGCGGCAATTGCTACTGGCAAACGTCGACCCATACGGCGCCGACCAGATCGGCCATGCGCGCCGGCGTGATGCGCACCGCGGCATTGGTGGCGCCGGCTGCGGGAACGACCTCATCGAAGGCCTTGAGCGACAGATCGCAATAGACGGGTAGCGGCGACGGCAGGCCGAACGGGCAGACGCCGCCAGGCGGATGGCTGGTGATTGCCAGCACCTCCTCGCCGCCCAGCATGCGCGGCTTGCCGCCCATGCTGTCCTTGAATTTGCGGTTGTCGAGCCTGGCGATGCCGCTGGTCACGACCAGCATGGCCTCGTCGCCGACGCGCAGGCAGATCGTCTTGGCGATCTGCGCCGGCATGACACCGTGCGCCTCCGCCGCCAGCGCCACTGTTGCGGAACTTGCCTCGGTGACGATGACTTCGATGTCGGGCGCGTGCTCGGCAAAAAAAGCGCGAACCGATTCCAAACTCATAGGACCCCTCGTCAGACTGTCGAACACCGGCTCGCGAATCGCATGGCGACGCGGTCATTGACAAGAGCCACGGCCGCGCGTTGCGCACCCTTGTCTTGATGCCTGTCGTTTCCCAAAACCTCAGCGCACAGTTGGGCGACATGCATCAAAAAGCCCGCCAGGCATGCCTTGGCGGGCTTTCACATGGACGCTTGCTTGCGTCCCTATTGCTGCGTGGGCCGGTTCTCGGCGGCCGGCACTCTGATCAATTCCTCTTCCGGCACCTGCAGGGCGGAAGCGATGCGCCGAAGCTTGGCGGGGTCGGCGTCCTTGCCGTCCTCAATGTCGACGATCTCGCCCACGGCCAGGCCGCAGGTCAAAGAGAGCTCCTCGATCGTGTACCCCCTGGTTTCGCGGGCGGCTTTGAACGGGTTGAGGCCGGACGCGGCAATAATGTCGTTGGAAACAGCGTTTCGTACGGTGTTGGGCATGGCAACTCCTTGAGATGAAACAGGGTCGGATGAAATGTGGTGTTGCCTGAGACGGGCGGGAGAATGCTCGTTAACAAATGATTTGCCAAGAGCACCCATGCGGCGTCACGCCATCGTGAAGCTGCGTTTCGGCTGATGCCTCGGGCTGCGTATATGTAAGACCGCGGAGCGCTCAATCAAGTTCTTTTGAAGGTCCTCGGCCGGATCCTCCGGCATTTTCGGCGTCTCGGTTCGTTAGCTTGCCGTCACCGGTGGTGGCCAACAGACCAGCGCCGGGCGTTTCTCGGAAGGATCAGATGCCATGACTTTGAAATCGTTCGCAATTGTGCTTGGCACAGTCTCAAGCGCCATCGGCGCGACGCAAGCGTGGGCCGCAGATGCCATACGTGTTCGAGGCACTGTCGTCAGCGTTGCCGGATCGACGCTGACGGTGAAGGATCGCGATGGCAAAACCGATGCGATCACGCTCGCCAACGGATGGAAGATTTCTGGCGTCGCCAAGGCGTCGGCAGCCGATATCAAACGAGGCGATTTTCTCGGCATCGCCTCGACGTCCAAGGCCGACGGCGGCAGCGGCGCGCTGGAAGTCGTGATCTTTCCAGCCGCGCTGAAGGGTACCGGAGAAGGCGATCGCGACTGGGATCTGCAGCCCAACAGCCGCATGACCAACGGCACCGTCGCCGACGTCACCGAGATCGAAGGCCGCACCGTCACGCTTACCTATGACAACGGCCAGAAGAAGCAGATCGCTATCCCGCAGACGACACCGATCGTGACATTCGCCACCGCCACGCCGGCAGATCTCACGCCGGGCATCGCAGTGTTCGTCAATGCCGAGCGCGGCGGCGACGGCAATCTGATCGCGAAACGGATCGTTGTCGGGAATCACGGCATCGCGCCGCCGATGTGAGGCAGGCGAGCGGTTCGAACAGCTTTGGTGGCTTGAAGACTCGGCCTATCTGAGGCGGCGGTGTCGCGAAGCGAGCCGCTTCCATGCCGAGGAGCCGCGCGCCGGATGCGTGGCGCGCCGAGGAGAGCCGCGCCGGCTTTCCCAATCCGCCGATATCGCCGGCCGCAACGCGGCCGCCATTTCCATAGCGGTGCCGAAATGATCAGCGCCGGCTGATAAGGAGGCCGGCAAGCAGTCCGACCACGACCAGCCCGACGGCGGCGGCCGTCGCCGGATGATCGCGCGCCGTGCGCTCGATCGCCCTGCCCCTGCGCCTTATTGCCGGCAGCGCCTCGTGGAGGAGATCGGCAAGTTGCGAATAATAGTCGGACGCCGCCTCGCGGCCATCCTCGTAATAGGCGTCACCGCGCCTGGCCAAAACCTTCTTCAGGTCGTGCAGTTGTCGCGAAAGCGCCGCGACCTGCTTGTCGATATCAACGTCGGAGAGGGTCGAAAACGATGCCATGCTTGTTGTCCTTCTCTTCGAGAAGGCCTAACGCACGGACGAAGAGCCCGTTCCGGCCGACCGACCGAGCGCGGTCAAGTCGAATATGACCGTTCAACGAACCTGGTCGAGCAGGCGCTTGCATTCCAGCAAGTCGAACAGCGCCTCCTGCAGCAGGGCGCGATTGTCACGCGACAATTTCGACGAGTCGGGTTGAACCGGGCCTTCGTCGTCGCTCTTGCCGAGGCCGAAGAAACGGCGGCTGGGCTTCACCTTCGGCTGGCCAACCAGCGCGTCCTCGTCGCCCCGCGGCTGCGCGGCCGCCGTCAGCGGCACCTGCTCGGCCTGGCGGCGCTGGGCGATGGCCTCTACCGCGGCCATGTCGCCATTGCCGATGGCGACCAGGAAATGGTTGCCGTTCTCACGCAACAGCTTCTGCACGCCTTTGATCGTATAGCCCTGATCGTAGAGCATATGCCGGATGCCCTTGATGAGCTCGACGTCTTGCGGCCGGTAGTAGCGCCGGCCACCGCCACGCTTCATCGGCTTGATCTGGGTGAAGCGGGTCTCCCAGAAACGCAGCACGTGCTGCGGCAGATCAAGATCTTCCGCGACTTCGCTGATGGTGCGGAAAGCATCGGGGCTCTTGTCCATGGGCCAATCCTCCACACTGGACCACGATCCGGGCATGGTGCCGAATCGCATCTATTTCAGCGATTTATGAAACGATATTCAAGCCCAGCGTCAAAACCGCCGGCGGTTTTCAACCGCATTCGCCAGCAAACTACTTGCCGCCCTTGCCCTTGCTGTTCTGATGCGAACGCAGGATCCGGTTCTTGAGCACGTTCGAGGACTTGAACGTCATCACCCGGCGCGGCAAGATCGGTACTTCCTCGCCGGTCTTGGGATTGCGGCCGATGCGCTCGTTCTTGGAGCGGACATGGAAGGTGGCGAAGGACGACAGCTTGACCGTCTCACCGCGAACGATGGCTTCGCAGATTTCGTCCAGCACAGCCTCGACGAGTTCCGCCGATTCCGTTCGCGACAAACCAACCTTCCGGTAAACGGCTTCAGCAAGGTCGGCACGCGTAAGTGTCTTTCCCCCCATGCGACCGTCCCATCTGCTCGCAAAAACGTAAATCGATACAGGCAAAGGCTGAGCCTAAGTAATTGATCCGGCAAGGTCAAGGACCGAACCGGCGAGTTCGGCACTTACCAGCGGAGCAACACCGCGCCCCAGGTGAAGCCTCCACCCATCGCCTCGAGAAGAACCAGGTCGCCCTTCTTGATGCGACCGTCGGCGACGGCCACCGACAAGGCGAGCGGCACCGAAGCAGCCGAGGTGTTACCGTGTAAATCGACGGTGACCACCACTTTCTCTTCGGCGATCCCGAGCTTCTTGGCGGAAGCGTCAATAATCCGTTTATTGGCCTGATGCGGCACGAACCAGTCGAGGTCCTCGGCCGTTATGCCGGCCTCGCTGAAGGTCGCCTCGATGACGTCGGTGATCATGCCCACGGCATGCTTGAACACTTCACGGCCTTCCATCCTCAGATGGCCGACGGTTCCCGTGGTCGAAGGGCCTCCGTCGACGAAGAGCTTGTCCTTGTGCACGCCGTCGGAGCGCAGGCTTGCGGCCAGCACGCCGCGATCGGTGATCGCGCCGGCTCCGTCTTCCGCTTCGAGAACCAGCGCGCCGGCGCCGTCGCCGAACAGCACACAGGTCGAGCGGTCGCTCCAGTCGAGGATGCGCGAGAATGTTTCCGAGCCGATCACCAGGACGCGTTTGGCCAGGCCGCCGCGTATATAGAGATCGGCAGTGGCGACGGCGTAAACGAAGCCCGAGCACACGGCCTGCAGGTCGAAGGCAAAGCCGTGATGCATGCCGAGCCGGTTCTGGATTTCGACAGCCGTCGCCGGGAACGTGTTGTTGGGCGTCGAGGTCGCCAGGATGATGAGATCGATATCGGCGGGCGTCATGCCGGCGCTGTCGAGCGCGGCGCGCGCCGCATCCTCGCCAAGCGAGGCAGTCGTCTCGTCGTCGGCGGCGACGTGGCGCTGGCGAATGCCGGTGCGCTGGACGATCCACTCGTCGGAGGTCTCGACCATGCCTTCGAAGTCGGCATTCTTCATGATGCGGCGGGGCAGCGCGGCACCGTTGCCGCGCACGACTGATCTGATCAAGGCTCTTTCCTATTCCTCGGCGTCGGCGACGCCGGACTTCCTGTTTGCCTGCGCGGTCGGGTTGCGCGCATGGAACAGATCGAGGTCGGCCTCGATCCGGTCAAGCAGATTGTTGCGTACCATATCGTAGCCGAGCTCGATGGCGGCCGCGAATCCGTCCGAATCGGCGCCGCCATGGCTCTTCACGACGATGCCGTTCAACCCCAGGAAGACGCCACCATTGGAGCGACCGACATCCATCTTCTCGCGCAGCCTGTCGAAGGCGCTCTTGGCGAAGACGTAGCCGATCTTGGCCATGAGCGTGCGGCTCATGGCGGCGCGCAGATAGCCGGCGATCTGCCTTGCGGTGCCCTCGGCGGTCTTGAGCGCGATGTTGCCGGCGAAGCCCTCGGTGACCACCACGTCGACCGTGCCCTTGCCGATATCGTCGCCCTCGACGAAGCCGCGATAATTCATCGAGGCCATGTTGGCCTCGCGCAACATGCGGCCGGCTTCCTTGACCTCTTCCTGGCCCTTGATCTCCTCGACGCCGACATTGAGCAGGCCGACGCTCGGCCGCTCGACGCCAAACACCGAGCGCGCCATGCCGGTACCCAGAATGGCGAAATCGATAAGCTGATGCGCATCCGCGCCGATAGTGGCGCCGACATCGAGCACCACGCTTTCGCCGCGCGTCGTCGGCCAGAGCGCTGCGATCGCCGGACGGTCGATGGTGGCCATCGTGCGAAGGCAGAATTTCGACATCGCCATCAGCGCGCCGGTGTTGCCGGCCGAAACGCAGGCCTGCGCCCCGCCGTTCTTGACCGCTTCGACGGCCTTCCACATCGACGACTTCCAGCGGCCGTGGCGAAGCGCCTGGCTCGGCTTGTCATCCATGCGCACGGCGATCTCGCAATGGACGAACTCGCTTATCTCGGCGAGTTTCGGGAACTTGGCGAGTTCAGGACGCACCACGTCCTCGCGGCCATAGACGACGAAGCGGATGTCAGGGCGGCGGATGGCGACGGTCATCAGCGCCGGGATGACCACGCTCGGTCCGTGATCGCCGCCCATGGCATCGATGGAAATCCTGATCACGTAGTGCTTTTCTCACGGTTTGCCTGGCTTGCGGCGGACGCCTGCCGAGGTAAGGGACCTCGCGAAGGTTCGGCGAAAATAACGGTTTTGTGCCTGCGCACAACCAACTTTTCCAAAATCCGGACCACCTCAGGATTTTCCAAGCAGCGAACGCAGCTTTTTCTGGAATTCGCTCTCCTCGGTCTGATCGTCGCCGGCGACGTCGAGCGAGGCTCCCGACTTGCGCGGATAAGGGTCGATAGCCAGACCGAAAAACTGTTCGGCCAGCCCGCCGACGTCGATGGTGTCGCCGGAAAATGTCTCCGGACTGTCCGGCCCGTCGGCGTCGAGGACGATCTCGCCGCCGCCTTCGAAACCTTCGCGCCCAAGCTTCGACTGCTCGGGCAGAAACAGCGCCTCGACGGGCTCGTCAATATGCGCGGCGACCGGATCCAGGGTGACGATGCAGGCTTGCGTGATGTCGGCCGCGACGCGACCGGTGACCTTGACGCCATTGCGCTTCCAGGGGACCACAAGCAGTTCGGCGCGATAGCTCTCGACCGAAAGCAGGTCATATGCGGCGGCAAGCGCCTCGCGCTGGCGCTCATCGGCCTCGACAAGGACAGGCAGGCCCTTTTGCGGCAGGCGCGCGACATTGGCGACGAAGGATACCGGGCTGCGCAATTCGGCGTCTTTCATGCCGGCCTCCTTCACGCTGCCCCGGCCGCCGGAAACGCGGCGATGCCGGCGGCGATCGATTCGGTCGGCTGCGCGGCAAGCTTGTGCGAGGCCTCGCAGACATAGTCCGCCAGCAGCGGCGCCTGCGGCCAGGGGCCGGAGTCCGGCCTGACGTTGCGGGCGAGCGCCGCCGCAAGCGCCACCCGATCGTCTTCCTTGAACGCTTCGTCATAGGCAGCCGTACGGCCGTAAAACATCTTTGCCAGCTTCTTCATGCGTTTGGGCACGCCGACATCGCCAATGCCAAGTTCGCGCAGCGAATGCTCGACATCGAGGAAGAACTCGTCGATCAGCACTTGCGCGACCTCGGCGGCCACGCCTTGCCTGCCATGCAGCCGGTGCTGGACGAGATACATGTGCAGCGACAGCATCTCGAAGCGGCCGAGCGGCGTATCCGGCACATTCCAGTCGGAATAAAACACCGTTTGCCGCGCCGCCGCCACGATTTGTGCGTAGAGCGCGTCGGTGATAGCGCGGTTGGCATTGCGTTCGCGGCCAAAAAGGCGCTGGAACATTGAGGGCGGTCTCCCGGGGACCTGTTGTTTGATTTGGCCTTGTTGCATCGGCATGCAAGCTGGTTTACCGGTTTTGCGGCCCAGCGCAAGTTGCGGGGATGTGATGGAGAATTGTTGTTGGGTGCGCTGAAATTCAAGTCGTTCTTTGCGCCCGCCCCAGTGGGCGCGGCTTCGCTGCTGGTAATGGTGTCAGCGCTTTCCGCCTGCAATTCGTCCAAGATGTTCGGAGATCTCCATCCGAGCGAGACGCTGACGAAAGGCTACGTCATCGACCAGCAGGCGATCGATTCGGTGCCGGTCGGATCGAGCCGCGAGCAGGTGCTTCTGGCGCTGGGCACGCCGTCGACGACGGCGACCTTCGACAACGAGGCCTTCTACTACATCTCGCAAACGCGCAAGCGCTACGTCGCCTTCGACAACCCGCGCATCGTCGACCAGCACGTGCTGGCGGTCTATTTCGGCGCTGACGGCCGCGTCACCCAGATCGCCAATTACGGTCTCAAGGACGGCAAGGTCTTCGACTTCATCTCGCGGACGACGCCCACCGGCGGCAAGGACCAGAACTTCCTGAGCCAGGTCATCAGCGGCGCCAGCAAGCTGGCGCCCGGCATCCCCGGCGGCGGTAGCGGCGGTACGCCCTGAGTTCGCTCGCCCGGCAACCCGACTGAACGAAAGACTTCGATTGACGGTCTTTCGTCGCCTGCCGGCGACCGTCCGACTGCGCTTGCCTATGCCCGCATAGCCACGTATGACGCTTTGGCGATTTCCGGGGGGCTGGATATGAGCAACAACGATCGTACCGTACCGCAGGGCTGGATGGCGACCGGCACGCCTGACCAACAGACGGTGACGCCGGACTGGCTTGCCGTCGATGCGCCGCCGATCGAGGGCGTCGCATTCAAGGAAATCAGACCCGTCGCGACTTCCAACGGCTACCTGACCGAGATCTTTCGCGAGGAATGGGCTCTTGATCAATCGCCGGTCGGGCAAGTGTTTCAGCGCACCATGTATCCGGGCGCGGTGACGGGCTGGCACGCACATGCGGTGACTCTCGACCGCCTGTTCTGCTGCGCCGGCAGCGTGCGGATATCGCTTTTCGACGGGCGCAAGGCTTCGCCCAGTTTCGGCACGGTCTGGCACAAGATCGTCGGCGCCTCGCGACCGGCAATCGTGACCATTCCGCCCGGCGTCTGGCACGGTGTCGTCGCCCTCGGACCGGAGATGGCGTTGCTGCTCAACCTCGTCGACAAGGCTTACGCCTATGACGCGCCCGACCATTGGCGCCTGCCGCCCGATGCGGAACAAATCCCCTACAAGCTGGTGTAGTGTGGAACAGGCCGGTCAAAGCGCGCCAATCGGACCGATCGAACCACTTGTCTCGATCGTGATAGCGACGCACAATCGTCCGGCGGTGCTGCATCAGGCGCTGAAGAGCCTCATTGGTCAGACCCTGCAGGACTGGGAAGCCATAGTCATCGGCGACGCGTGCCGCCCTGACACCGCGGCCACGGTCGCTGCATTCGAAGACGCCCGCATCTGCTATATCGATCTTCCGGTGAACTTCGGCGAGCAGTCGGGTCCCAACAATATCGGCTTTGCCCGGGCCCGCGGCCGCTTCATCGCCATCTTGAACCATGACGATCTGTGGTTTCCCGACCATCTGGCGTCCATGTGCGGCTGGATCGACGCCACCGGTGCCGATGTGGTGATCGCCCGAGGTGCAGTCATCGAGTCGTCCGCGAGCAAAGGCTCCAGGCATATGATCCTCGGGATGGGCCGGGACGGCTTCTATGACCCAGTCACCACAGTCGGATTCGGTTCCGCGCAAATGATCCGGCGGACGTCGCTGCCAAGGCTTGGGCCATGGCGCCCGGCCAGCCAGTGCGTTTGCGAGAGTTCTCAGGACTGGCTGTTCCGTGCCTGGCGCAAGGGTGCTGTAATTGCGACAATGCCCCATCTAACCGTGCTCATGCTGCATTCGGGCAAGCGCGAAGGCAGCTATGCGCGAGACACGGCGCGGGAGCAGGAAGAACTGATGGACGCGATGGATGCGCCAGACGCGTTGCGGGTCAGGATTCTTGGCAACGCCGAGGAACCTGCCCCCCTCAAGCGCTCCCGCTATCTCAAACGCAGGCTTCTGGCTGTGCTCGGCATACATCCGCGGGCGCGGTCCTTCCGCCGCCAATATCGCCGCGGCGCGTTCATTGCCATGTTGCGCCGGACACGCGGCTTGCCGCCGATGCCCGAACGAGAACCAGACGCCGACGCGTTGCTGGCCCGCTATCGCCGTGGCGGCGAAAGGCCGGAAGCTAGTTGAGTGCCCCGGAATGCATGATGTCATGCCGAAACACAAAGCCCGCGGGAGCGATCCCGCGGGCTTTGTCCTGGAATAGCCGCAATCAGCCGTGCGCGAGCACGGCGAGCAGAAGCAGCGCGACGATGTTGGTGATCTTGATCGCCGGGTTGACGGCCGGGCCGGCGGTGTCCTTGTAGGGATCGCCGACGGTATCGCCGGTAACCGAGGCCTTGTGCGCTTCCGAACCCTTCAGGTGCTTGACGCCGTCCTTGTCGGTAAAGCCATCCTCGAACGACTTTTTGGCGTTGTCCCAGGCGCCGCCGCCGGAGGTCATCGAGATGGCGACGAAGAGGCCGTTGACGATGACGCCGAGCAGCGAGGCGCCGAGCGCCGCGAAGGCCGAGGCCTTCGAGCCCGAGATCAGAAGCACGCCGAAATAGACGACGAGCGGCGCGAGCACCGGGAGCAGCGACGGAATGATCATTTCCCGGATCGCCGCCCTGGTCAGGATGTCGACGGCGCGCGCATAGTTCGGCTTCGAGGTGCCGGCCATGATGCCCTTGTCCTCGCGGAACTGCTTGCGCACTTCCTCGACGATCGAGCCTGCGGCGCGACCGACCGCGGTCATCGCGATACCGCCGAACAGATAGGGGATCAGGCCGCCGAAGATGAGGCCGGCGACGACATACGGGTTGGAGAGATCGAACGAGATCTCGCCCATGCCCTGGAAGTAGGGGTACTTGTCGCCATTGGCGGCAAAGAACCTGAGATCGTTCGAGTAGGCGGCGAACAGCACCAGCGCGCCGAGGCCGGCCGAGCCGATGGCATAGCCCTTGGTCACCGCCTTGGTGGTGTTGCCGACCGCGTCGAGCGCGTCGGTCGAGTGGCGGACTTCCTTGGGCAGGCCGGCCATTTCGGCGATGCCGCCGGCATTGTCGGTGACCGGGCCGAAGGCGTCGAGCGCCACGATCATGCCGGCTAGCCCGAGCATGGTGGTGACGGCGATCGCTGTGCCGAAAAGGCCGGCGAGCTGGTAGGTGGCGATGATGCCGCCGACGATGACGATGGCCGGCAGCGCCGTCGATTCCAGCGAGACCGCGAGGCCCTGGATGACGTTGGTGCCGTGGCCGGTCACCGACGCCTGAGCGATCGAGTTCACCGGACGCTTGTTGGTGCCGGTATAGTATTCCGTGATTACGACGATCAAGCCGGTCACAGCCAAGCCGATCAGGCCGCAGATGAACAGGTTCTTGCCGGTGATGACGATGCCGGCGACGGTGCCGACCTCGCCCCAGCCGAGGGTGGCCGAGGTAGCGGCGGCGAGGCCGACGATCGACAGCAGGCCGGTGACGATCAGGCCCTTGTAGAGCGCGCCCATGATCGAGCCGTTGGAACCCAGCTTGACGAAGAATGTGCCGACGATCGAGGTCAGGATGCAGGCGCCGCAGATGGCCAGCGGATAGAGCATCGCGGCCCCCAGCACCGCGGTACCGCCGAAGAAGATAGCGGCAAGCACCATGGTGGCGACGACGGTCACCGCATAGGTCTCGAACAGATCGGCGGCCATGCCGGCACAGTCGCCGACATTGTCGCCGACATTGTCGGCGATGGTGGCCGGGTTGCGCGGATCGTCTTCGGGGATACCGGCCTCGACCTTGCCGACGAGATCGCCGCCGACATCCGCACCCTTGGTGAAGATGCCGCCGCCGAGACGGGCGAAGATCGAGATCAGCGAGGCGCCGAAGCCGAGCGCGACGAGCGAGTCGATGACGACGCGGTCGTTGGGCTGCAGGCCCATCGGGCCGGTCAGGATGAAGTAGTAGATCGAGACGCCAAGCAGCGCCAGGCCCGCGACCAGCATGCCGGTGATGGCACCCGACTTGAAGGCGATGTCGAGGCCGGCGGCAAGGCTGTTCGAGGCGGCTTGCGCGGTTCGCACATTGGCGCGCACCGAGACATGCATGCCGATGAAACCGGCGGCGCCCGACAGCACCGCGCCGATCAGGAAGCCGATGGCGGCGGTGATCGAAAGCAGCCACCACGCAAGCAGGAGAACGACGATACCGACGATCGCGATGGTCGTGTACTGGCGCGCCAGGTAAGCCTGGGCGCCTTCGCGGATGGCGGCTGAGATTTCCTGCATGCGCTGATTGCCCTGATCGGACGCAAGGACCGAACGTGTCGCCCAGATGGCGTACAGAACTGACAGCAGGCCGCAGGCGATGACGGCGGTAATGATGGTCATTGCCGGATTTTCCTCGATTGATGGCCCAAAAGAACCCCTCCCTGGGCCGTTGGAACGGGGACGGATGCCGCACGCGGATTCCACCCCTTGGCTGGGGTGTATGCGAAACAGGGCTTGGAACGTCAAGATATTGTTCGGTTTTTGCCCGGCTTTCGCCCAAAAGACGATGGTGCCGGCGTTCGCCCTGTCGCAGCAATGGAATTAGATCGATTGAAATAGAACGAGCGCGGCAAACCGGGCCAGCTCACCGGTGATGGCGGGCGCCGCGATCTAGCGCTCATATGCCTCGAGGGGCTGGAGCGTTCGCTTTGCAAATACTCATTGTGAGCATATCTTCCAGGCAAGACAGGAGTTAATCGATGAAATTCAAGGCTATCGTCCACGAAGCCGACGAGGGTGGATTCTGGGCTGAGGTCCCGGCCATCCCCGGATGCGCGACTCAGGGAGAAACCTTGGACGAGCTTCTGGCAAACCTGCGTGAGGCCATTGAGGGCTGCCTTTCTGTCGACCTGCCATCGTCATTCACTTCTGAGCCAGGCAGGATAGTGGAAATCGCCGTTTGAAGTCCATTTCCGGCAAGGACCTTGCCCGTATTGTCGAGCGGCAAGGCCGGCTGCTTCTGCGCATTGCCGGGATCCATCACATCTATGGAAGGAGGAAAGTATCGTACGTCTCTCCATTCCGATCCATGGCAACAAGCCTCTCAAAACCGGCCTCCTGCGCCATCTTGTGAAGATGGCGCAAATCGACGAAAACGACGTTTGAGGGCGCTACTCCGCCCCCTGCCCCATACGCCGCGCGGCGTAGCGTTCGATCGCCGACAGGCCGTCATAGATCAGCACTGCAAGCGCCGCGACAATCAGGCCGCCCTGCAGCACGAAGGCAAGGTTGTTCGAGATTAGGCCGGCGATTATCACCTCGCCGAGCGTCTTGGCGGCAACCGTCGAGCCGATGGTTGCCGTGGCGAGGCTGATGACCACCGAGAGCCGGATGCCGCCGAGGATCACCGGGGCGCTCAGCGGCAGCTCGACCTTCATCAGCCTTTGCCAGCCGGTCATGCCTGCGCCGCGCGCCGCTTCCATCACGTTGCCGGGCAGCGTGGTGAGCGCCGTCAGCGCATTCTCGAAGATCGGCAGCAAGCCGTAGAGGAAGAGCGCGATCAGCGTCGGCTTCTCGCCGAAGCCGACGGCCGGCACGGCAAGCGCCAGCACCGCAACCGGCGGGAAAGTCTGGCCGATATTGACCAGGCTGCGCGACAAGGGCAGGAACTCGGCGCCTGCCGGCCTGGTGACCAGGATGGCTAAAGCCACGGCCACGATCGTCGCCGCCACCGTCGCCATCAGCACGATCCGCAGATGCTGCAACGTCAGCGTCAGCAGGCTGCCCTGGTTGTAGATCGCCGGCGCGCCATTCTCGGTCAGCGGTTTCAGCAGCGGCTCGAACCAGTTCGGGCTGATGATGAAGACCGCCAGCAGCAAGAGAACAGCCATCCTCAGCAGCGCGGGCAGCCAGGCTTTCATTGCGGCCTCGCCGCGCGTTTGACCAGGCCTTCGACGGTGACGCGGCCGAGCAACTTGCCGTCGGCTCCTTTCACCGGCAGCGCCGGGCGGCCCGACCACAAGAGCTCGGCCAGGGCGTCGCGCTGCGTGGCTTCGCCGGGGATCGCCTCGCCTTCGGCACCGCCCGGCTCCACCGCATCGCGCACAGGCCCGAGCGACAGCAGCCGGAACGGCCTTTCGCTGGCGCCGACCAGTGTCTCGACAAAGCCGTTTGCCGGTCTGGCCAGAATCTCCGCCGGTCTTGCGTATTGCACCAGCTTGCCCGCATCCATCACGGCGATCTTGTCGCCCAGATGCACGGCTTCTTCCATGTCGTGGGTGACGAGGATGATGGTGGTGCCGAAGCGCTTCTGGATCGCCAGCAGATCCTCCTGCGCCTTGGTGCGGATGATCGGGTCCAGCGCGCCGAAGGGTTCATCCATCAAAAGCACGTTGGGCTCGGCGGCTAAAGCGCGGGCGACGCCGACGCGCTGCTGCTGGCCGCCGGAAAGCTCGTGCGGGTAACGCGGGCCATAGGCTTGGGGGTCTAGCTGGTAGAGCGTCATCAACTCGTCGACACGGGCCTTGATGCGATCCCTGTCCCAGCCGAGCAGCAACGGCACGGTGGCGATATTCTGCGCCACCGTGCGATGCGGAAACAGGCCGTGGCCCTGGATGGCGTAGCCGATGCTGCGGCGCAGCTGATAGCCGGGCACCGAGCGGTTGTCGGCGCCGTCGAGCTTGACGACGCCGGCGCTCGGCTCGACCAGCCGGTTGATCATCCTGAGCAGCGTCGTCTTGCCGGATCCCGACGTGCCGACAATGGTCGCGATGGTTCGAGGCTCGATAACCATCGAAACATTATCGACTACTGTCGTCTCGTCATAGCGCTTGGTGATGCCTTCGATCTCGATCATGCCGTTTCAACCCTGCGCTTGGTGGCGGTCATCTCGATGACGGCGTCGAGGATGATCGCCGCAGCAAAGGCCAGCGCCACGGTCGGCAGCGCGCCGAGCAGCACCAGATCCATCGCCGTCTGGCCGACACCCTGGAAAACGAACACCCCGAAGCCGCCGCCGCCGATCAGCGCGGCGATAGTGGCAAGCCCGATATTCTGCACAAGCACGATGCGGATGCCGGTCAGGATCACCGGAAAGGCGAGCGGGAACTCGACGTCGAAGAGGCGCTGGCGATCGGTCATGCCCATACCGCGCGCGGCGTCGTTGGCGGCGCGTGGCACGCCGGCGAGTCCGACCACGGTGTTGGCCACCACCGGCAGGAGGGAATATAGGAAGAGGGCAACAAAAGCCGGCGCGGTGCCGATACCCCTGATGCCGACCGCGGCGGCACCCGGCACATGCACGGCGACCCAGCCGAGCGGCGCGATCAGCAAACCGAAGAGCGCGATCGACGGAATGGTCTGGATGATGTTGAGCACATTGAGCACCCCTGCCCGCAACTTCTCGACGCGATGGCACAAGATGCCGAGCGGAATGCCGACGATCACCGCGCCGGCCAGCGAGCCAAGCGCCAGCGTGACGTGCTTGGAAGCTTCGGCCCAGAAACTGTCGGCGCGGCTGGCGTATTCCTTGAGGATGGAAAGACTGTCCCAACGTCCCGAAACGAGCAACGCGGCAATGGCTAAAGCGGCCAGCACGAGCACGCCGACGCGCGCCCCGGGCGACAGGTTCAGCCTGGTCAGCACATCGGCGAGAAGCAAGGTGAAGGCAAAGATCAGCAGCCAGAAACCGGAGGCTGGCGAGACGCGAGCGAAGGTGTTGCCGGCGGGCGTCAGAAAACCGCCGGCAACGCCGATAAGGACCGATAGCGCGACCAGCGCCACGACGCCGGCGATCAGCCTGAGCACAAGCGGCGTCCTGAGCAGGGCGACGATCGCGGCCGCTATCACTATCGCCAGCAATAGCATGCCAAGCGTGGACGGCAGCGCTTCGAGGATCGAGCGCGCCTGCCCGGGCACGATACGGTTGGCACGGAACGTGGCGAACGGGGCAAGGAACGCGGCATAGGCCACGATCGCGGCAATGACGACGCCGAGCTTGTCGAGGCGGATGGTCATGACGCGCGTTTGCGCGAGGCGCCCCCCTCTGGCCTACCGGCCATCTCCCCCTCTAGGGGGGAGATCAGATGTCGCGTGGGCCTTCGCCAATCACCAAGGCCGGAGAAGGGAGCGAGGCGCAGCAACTGCCAATCTCCCCCCTTGAGGGGGAGATGTCCGGCAGGACAGAGGGGGGCGCCTTGCACCGGCCTCTCGCTTTTCAAGACAAGGCTACTTCAAAAACCCGTTTTTCTTCAAAAAGTCTTCCGCCACGCCCTTCGCCGGCTCGCCGCCCAGCTGAACGCGGCCGTTGAGCTCCTGCAACGTGACGAGATCGAGCTTGGCGAAGACCGGCTTCAGCAGCGCCTCGATTTCGGGATGCTGCTTCAGGACCTGTTCGCGGATGATCGGTGCGGGCTGATAGACGGGCTGCACAGCCTTGTCGTCCTCGAGCACGACGAGGCCGGAAGGCTGGATGCCGCCATCGGTACCGTAGACCATGGCGGCATTGGCGCCGTTGGTCTGGTTGGCGGCGGCTGCGATGGTCGCGGCGGTATCGCCACCGGAGAGCGTGATCAGCTGGTCCGGCTTCAGCGTGAAGCCGTATGTCGTCTGGAAGGCCGGGAGCGCCGCCGCCGAATTGACGAACTCGGCGGAGGCCGCCAGCACAACCTTGCCGCCCCCCGCGACGTATTTGCCGAAGTCGGTCAAGGTGACGAGCTTGTTCTCGTCGGCCACTTCCTTGCGCAGCGCGATCGCCCAGGTGTTGTTGGCCGGCGACGGCGACAGCCAGACAATCTTGTTGGCGTCATAGTCGAGCTTCTTGGCGGTTTCGTAGGCCTTGGCGGCGTCCTTCCAGACCGGATCGTCGGCCTTCTGAAAGAAGAAGGCGGCATTGCCGGTATATTCGGGATAGATGTCGATCTCGCCGGCGGTGATCGCCTTGCGCACCACGGGCGTCGCGCCGAGCTGGATGCGGTCGGTCGTCTTGATGTTGTTGGCGTTGAGCACGAGCTGGATGATGTTGCCCAGCACCCCGCCTTCGGTATCGATCTTCGAGGAGACGACCACCTGGGCGCTGGCCGAGGCCGTCGCAATGCCGAGAGCGACGGCTGCTACGGCGAGCTTTCGGATTGAAAACATTGTGAAAATCCCTTGCTGTGGACCGATTAATCGGTGGCCGCATGTGAGCACGGCTATAACGGCCAGTCGGGGTACACGGTTTCATAATTGAGGGGATCAGCGCAATATCTTTGTTCCCGGCGCCAGGGAAGCGCGGCAGGCAGTCCCGACAGCGTGATGTCAGCTGGCGGCGCGCAAGCCCGTCAGCTTCAGGGTCCCGAGCGCCAGGAAGCAGAGCGCGACGACCGGGAAGACGATCCAGTTCAGCATGGTCCAACCCCACGCATTGTAGATCGCGCCGGACATCAGCGAAGCGAATGCGACGGAGCCGAACAGGACGAAGTCATGGAAACCCTGGACCTTGCTCTTCTCGGAGGGTCGGTAGCTGGCCGCGACCATTGCGGTGGCGCCGATGAAACCGAAATTCCAGCCGAGCCCGAGCAGGATCAGCGCCGTCCAGAACTGCCAGAGCGCCAAGCCGGAAAGCGCCACGGCAGCACAGCCGATCAGCAGGACAAGTCCTGTGGCGACGATGCGCTCGGCGCCGAAGCGATGGATCAGCGAGCCGGTGAAGAAGCTCGGCCCGAACATGGCCATGACGTGCCACGAAATGCCAAGCGTGGCATTGTCTTCCGACAGGCCGCAGCCGACCATGGCGAGCGGCGCGCCGGTCATGACGAAGCTCATCAGCGCGTAGCTGCCGACGGTGCAGAACAATGCGGCGATGAAACGCGGCTGGGCGACGATTTCAATCAGCGGGCGGGCATCGCTTGCAGCAGCTTCAGCGACGGCGCCGGTCCGGGAGGAAACCCGCAGGAACGACAGGATGAGCGCGCCAACCGCCGCCAGGGGCAGGATCGAGACGAAGGACCCGGCAAACATCACCGGAGCCAGCAATTCACGCGTGTAAATGACGATCTGCGGCCCGAGGACGGCGGTGATGATGCCGCCCGCCAGCACGAAGGAGATGGCGCGCGCCTTGAACTCGGGCGGCGCGTTGTCGGCGGCGGCGAAGCGGAATTGCTGGACGAAAGCGCCGCCGGCGCCGATGACGCAGAGGCCGAAGGCGAACAGCCAGAAGCTTGCCTGATAGAGCGCAAGCGTCGCGATCAGGCCGCCGAGCGCGGTAACGATGGTGCCGGTCATGAAGCCGCCGCGATGGCCAAGGCTGCGGATGATGGCGGCGGCCGGCAAGGACCCGAGCGCCACGCCAAGATTGAAGCCGGTGACCGGCGCCGTCGCCAGCGACTTGTCCGGGCCGAGCAGATATTGGCCGGCAAGCGCGCCGAGCGAAATGGCGATCGGAGCTGCCGAACCGACAATCGCCTGCGCAGCGGCAAGCAGCACCGCCGTGCGGCGCCCTTCCCTGCCGGTCTCGGCGATCGCGGCCATTGCGGTCGTCACGAAGCGTCCTTGCCTCGCCCCTCGCCGCGAACCCGGCGCGAGACGCGATCGAGGACGGCGTTGACCAGCTTCGGCTCGTCTTCCTCGTAAAAGGCTTTTGCGATGTCGACATATTCGGAAACGATGACGGCCACCGGCACATCCTCGCGCTTCATCAATTCGTAGACGCCGGCGCGCAGGATGGCGCGTAGCGTCGAATCCAGCCGCGACAGCGGCCAGTCCTCGGTCAGCGCCTGGCGGATGACGGGATCGATGGTCTTCTGGTTCTCGACGACGCCAGTCAGGATGGCGCGGAACCATTGCGCGTCGGCCTCGCGGTAGAGCGCGCCGTCGACTTCCTTGCCGAGGCGGAAGGTCTCGTATTCGGCCGTGATCTCGAAGACGCCGCTGCCGGCCACGTCCATTTGGTAAAGCGCCTGGACGGCGGCAAGACGGGCAGCCCCACGCTTGTTGGCGTGGCGCGCCGCTCCGGTCGAGGCGGGATCGCTCACGATTGGGCTCCGAATTTTTCTTTGAGGGCGATCATGGTCAGCGCCGCGCGTGCGGCGAAGCCGCCCTTGTCGCCTTCCGTCTTGCGCGCGCGCGTCCATGCCTGCGCGTCGTTCTCGGTGGTCAGAATGCCGTTGCCGATCGCGATCGCCTCCTGCACCGAAAGGTCCATCAGCGCGCGGCTCGATTCATTGGCGACGATGTCGAAATGATAGGTGTCGCCACGCACGACGGTGCCGAGCGCAACAAAACCGTCGTAATGCGTGCCGCCTTCGGCCGCGCCATCGAGCGCGAAGGTGATGACAGCAGGTATTTCGAGCGAGCCGGGAACCGTCACCACGTCATAGGTGGCGCCGGCCTCCTCGAGCGCGCCGGTCGCGCCTTCGAGCAGGGCGTCGGCGAGATCGTCGTGAAAGCGCGCTTCGACAATGAGCAGATGCGCCTTCGCCTTCGGGCGAATGAACGCTTTGCCATGTTGGGATGTGCCAGCCATAAAAGTCTCCGGGGGGGTTGCCGGTGACTTAGGCCGAAGCCGTGTTGACCGCAAGCGGAAGATTGGCGGGGTGCCGCTTGGTCTATCGCATCTTTATCCGAGGCGGTGGAAGCGGACAGCCGGTACCCAGGCTTTCAGCCCAGACAAGAACGGTTCCGTGATCCACCACACGGCTGGCATCCACATCGGCCATTGCTTCGCGGGTCAGCCGTTCTTTGAGCTTGGAATTCTCACCCTCCGTTGGAGTTCCCTTTCTCATCTGAACAGTTCCGCGATATCGGCCATCGGCCTAAATAGTTTCATCGGCTGATCCGGAAATGGCAAAAAACTTTCTCGCTGATAGAACCGGCGCGCGTTCTCGTCCTTTGCATTGACGATTACCGCAAACGCAGCAATCTCGCTGCGGAGAGATCGAAGCAGGGCATCGGCCAGGAGGTATCGGCCATAACCCCGGCCCTGTTGCCGTCGATCTACCGCTAGGCGCCCGAGCAGCGTCGCCGGAATCAGCGGATAACGCGGCAGCTTGCGAACCGTCTCAACAGGCCATTCACCGACACTCACCGCAGTCGATGAGAGGGTATAGTAGCCTGCAATAGCTCCGTCCGGCATGACCAGCACAAACGGTGCTGCAATGTTCTTGCGAGCGTCTTGTCCGGCCTGCATTCGAAGATATCGATCAAGTGGCTCTACGCCGCATTCGAACGAGTTTCTGTCGTGCTGCGAACCGAGCACCTCAACTCGCAAAGAGGCCTCGGTCGAGCCCGTCACCCTCAGATGCCAGTGGCTTGGCGATACCGACGCACCGTATCGCGCAGGCGATCGTTCACTGGTTTCGGATTGACTAGAGCATCCACGAATGCCCTGCTGTCGCTGACAGATAGTTCAAGGCGCTGGTGCTCTTCGATGGCCCGGCGGGCAGCCTCCTGGACGCTGCTCAGCACGAAGTCAGTCACGGTGCGGCCTTGCAGCGCTGCAGCACGCTCAATCAGGCTCTTCTGATCCGCAGTGATGCGAGCTTCTAGGCGTTCACCACGGGCGCGATTGCGAGGTGGATGTGCATGTACCGTCATCATCGTTTCTCCTGAAGACAATGTACGGCCAATGGCCGGCAACTTCAAGGCCTGTCATCAAAGCCCCTCTTTCGCTGCCTCGGCCAGGCGCGCGGCATAGCGGGCCATGGTGTCGATCTCGATGTTGACGCGGTCGCCGGCCCGGCGCTCGCCCCAGGTGGTGACGCTCAGCGAGTGATGGATGAGGAGCACGTCGAAGCGGGTCGCTTCGACCTTGTTGACGGTAAGCGAGGTGCCGTCGAGGGCCACCGACCCTTTCGGCGCGATGAACTTCGCCAGATTGCGCGGCGCTTCCAGCGTGAAGCGCACGGCATCGCCCTCCTCCTTGCGCTCGACGATTTCGGCGGTGCCGTCGACATGTCCGGAGACGATGTGGCCGCCGAGTTCGTCGCCGATCTTCAGCGCGCGTTCGAGATTTATCCTGGTGCCGGGCTTCCAACTCGACGCAGTGGTCAGCCTCAGCGCTTCCTCCCAGGCCTCGACCTCGAACCAGCGCGCATTCGAGCCGTGCTCGGGCAGCGCCGTGACCGTCAGGCAAACGCCGCCGCAGGAGATGGAGGCGCCGATCGCGATGGTCTCGGGATCATAGGCGGTGTCGATGCGCAGGCCGACGCCTTCCGCCAGCGGCTTCACCGAAGCGATAGCGCCCACATCCGTGACAATTCCTGTAAACATCAGAGAGCGTCTTTCGTTTTGACCATGATCTCGCACAAAAACCGGTTCCCACTTTTCGCGATCATGGTCTTACCCATTCGGCATAGCTGTCCTCGCCAAACCGCATGTCGCGCAATTTGCGAAAGCCTGCCGGGATATGGTCGGCGTCGATGGGCGATGCAATCCCATCCTCGCCGATTGCCTCCGGCCCCTGGAACAGGACGATGCGGTCGACTAGGTCTTCCTCCAGGAAGGCCTTGGCCACCCTGGCACCGCCTTCGACCAAAACGCTTGCCATCCCGAGCGCGGCAAGGTCTTCCAGCAATTCCGGCAGAGCGACGAAGCCATCATAGGTTTCGGTGCCGATGAAGCGCACGCCGGCGCGTTCGAGCGCTGCCCGCCGATGCGGATCGGCCTCCAGGCAAGCGGCGACATAGAGCGGCACGCGGTCGACGCCGGACACCAGCCTGGACGTCTCCGGCAACCGGATCTGCCGATCGAGGATGATACGCGCCGGCGAACGGTTCTCCAGCCCGGGCAGGCGCACGGTCAGCGCCGGGTCGTCCTCGAGCGCGGTGCCGATGCCGATCAGGATGGCGTCCGCCTCGGCGCGCATCAGATAGACATCGCGCCGGGCGATCTCGCCGGTGATGGCGACCTGTCCGGCGCCTATGCGGCCGATCTTGCCGTCGCTCGAAAGCGCAAGCTTCAGAGTCACTTCCGGGCGTTTTTTCAGAGAACGAGTCAGATAGCCGGCCATCTGCTCGGCGGCCTCGGTGGCCAGCACCTTCTCCGCCACCTGGACGCCGGCGGCGCGCAGGATGGCGTAGCCCTTGCCGGAGACGCGCGGATCGGGATCGCTCGCCGCACCGACGACGCGCGCGATGCCGGCATTGACCAGCGCGTTGGCGCAGGGCGGCGTGCGGCCGTGATGGGCGCAGGGCTCCAAGGTGACGTAAGCCGTGGCACCCCGCGCAAGCTCGCCGGCCTCGGCAAGCGCTTCGGTCTCGGCATGGGGGCGGCCGCCCACGGCCGTCACGCCAGTGCCGACAATCATCGGGCCGGCGCCGTCGTCGCGCACGATGATGGTGCCGACGGAAGGGTTGGTGGAGGTGCGGCCGGCATTGCGGCGCGACAGCCTGATGGCCGCGGCCATGAAACGGCGATCAAGGACCGACTGTGCGGCCTCATCCAGTCGCTGTCCCACCATGATCAGCCGGCGTCCTCTTCGGTCTTCTCCTCGTCGCCCTTCAATTCGCCCAGCAGCTCGTGAAAATCCTTGGCCTCGCGGAAATTGCGATAGACCGAGGCGAAGCGGACATAGGCGACGTCATCGAGCGACTTCAGCGCCTCCATCACCAGCCGGCCGACCTCACCCGAGGCCACCTCGGTTTCGCCGGAGCTTTCGAGCTGGCGCACGATGCCGGTGACGGCGCGGTCGATACGCTCGGGATCGACATTGCGCTTGCGCACCGCGATCTCGACCGAGCGCAGCAGCTTGTCGCGGTCGAACGGCACCTTGCGGCCGGACTTCTTGACAACCACAAGGTCACGCAATTGCACGCGCTCGAAGGTGGTGAAACGACCACCGCAATCAGGGCAGACGCGGCGCCTGCGGATGGCCGCGCCATCCTCCGCGGGACGCGAATCCTTCACCTGCGTATCTTCGGACTGGCAATAGGGACAGCGCATGGGAAGCTTTCGGTTTGGCGATTCTCAGGATGCGGGAAGGCTTAGTTTGTTTTGCCGTTATGGCAAAGCGCGGAGCCTTCCTATCAGAGATAGCGAGGCGCAAGCACAATTGCCAGCGCCCTGCCCCAGGGGTCGGCAGCGTCAGGGCGCGACGTCCTTGGTCAAAAACCCGCAGGACGTGCCGAGGTTGCGATAGGCCTTGGTGAAGCCATCCATCGGGATGCTGGCGACGGCCTGTTTGCCGAAGACCACATCGAGCGAGGTGACCTTGCGCATGGCGCGCAGCAAGGCCAGGCTGGTCTTGGCCTGGTTGTCGACCATCCAGCTCGGGCGGCCGCCGGCGGCGGTGTTGGAGGTGACCGTTGCGGCGACCTTCACGCCGGGGTCGCCGAAGGTCGCGGCGATCTTGTCGCCGGTCGGCAAGGTCTTGTTGTCGACGATGAACATGATGGCCGGGTAGGCATCCGGCGGCAGCGCGTCGCCGGTCGAGATCGACAGCGTCAGGGACCCGGCATTGCCGGCGCCGTCGAGGAAGGCCGTCGAGGCGGCGCAGGTCTTGTGCGCATCCTGGCCGGTATCGAGCGTGTCGATGATGGTGGTCCACCGGCCGAAGGTGCTGGTGGCGGGCAGATCAGCATCCGGCTTGGTTTCGTCCTGAGCCATCGCGGCGGAGGTGGCGAAGGCGGCAAGCGGGCCAAGCAAGGCCGCGGCGAGACGGGAAGTACGCATCATCGGATCTCCAGTAAGCCGCGCCGCCCAGAGGAGCGGCGCAAGCGCAGGATAAAAGATGACGCGTGGCGCCCGGTCAACCGAGATAGGGATAGAGCGGGAAGCGATCGGTCAGCGCCGTGACCTTGGCCTTCACAGCGGCCTCGACCGCTGCGTTGCCCTCATCGGAATTCGCCGCTTTCAGCCCGTCCAGCACCTCCGCGATCAGCTTGCCGATCTCGCGGAACTCGGCCTGGCCGAAGCCGCGCGTGGTACCCGCCGGCGTGCCGAGGCGCACGCCAGAGGTGACGAAGGGCTTTTCCGGATCGAACGGAATGCCGTTCTTGTTGCAGGTGATGTTGGCGCGGCCAAGGGCTGCTTCCGCGCGCTTGCCGGTGGCGTTCTTCGGACGAAGGTCGACCAGCATCAGGTGATTGTCGGTGCCGCCCGAGACGATGTCGAGGCCAGTCTCCTGCAGGCTGGAGGCCAGCGCCTTGGCATTGGCGACGATGCTTTCGGCATAGGCCTTGAAGCTCGGCTTCAGCGCTTCGCCGAGCGCCACCGCCTTGGCGGCGATGACATGCATCAGCGGCCCGCCCTGCAGGCCCGGGAACACCGCCGAGTTCATCTTCTTGGCGATTTCCTCGTCATTGCACAGGATCATGCCGCCGCGCGGGCCGCGCAGCGACTTGTGGGTCGTCGTGGTCACGACATGCGCGTGGGGCAGCGGCGACGGATGCATGCCGCCGGCGACGAGGCCGGCGATATGCGCCATGTCGACCATGAGATAGGCGCCGATCGAATCGGCGATCTCGCGGAAACGCTTCCAATCCCAGATACGCGAATAGGCGGTGCCGCCGGCCAGGATCAGCTTCGGCTTCGTCTCATGCGCGGTCTTCTCGATCGCGTCCATATCGAGCAGGTGATCATCCTTGCGCACGCCGTAGGAGACGACCTTGAACCACTTGCCGCTCATGTTGACCGGCGAGCCGTGAGTGAGATGGCCGCCCGAATTCAGGTCGAGGCCCATGAAGGTGTCGCCGGGCTGCAGCAGCGCCAGAAACACTGCCTGATTCATCTGGCTGCCCGAGTTCGGCTGGACGTTGGCGAAGTTGCAGCCGAACAGCTTTTTGGCGCGCTCGATGGCCAGTTCCTCGGCCACGTCGACGAACTGGCAGCCGCCATAGTAGCGCTTGCCCGGGTAGCCCTCGGCATATTTGTTGGTCATGATCGAGCCTTGCGCCTCGAGCACGGCGCGCGACACGATGTTTTCGGAAGCGATCAGCTCGATCTCATGGCGCTGGCGGCCGAGCTCGTTGCGGATGGAGCCGAAGATTTCCGGATCGGCATCGGCAAGCGTGGTCTCGAAGAAGGATTCGAATTTGGTGGAGGCTGCCGCGGCATTAGACATGGCTTGCTTTCCCTTGGGGCCGGAGGTCTGCGAGGTCGCCGCGCATTAACACAGTTGTTTTCGGCCCGCCACGTTTGCGGCGCGAAATTTGCTGGCCGGTTTGCGTCAAGCCAAGCCTGGCGGGTGCTAATCGCGCGGTTCGCGGCTTCAGCAGCGCCTCTGAGAAGGTGATTTCGGTGAACAGCTTGCGCGCCGTATGGTCGTTGATGTCGCCACGGCGAAGCATCGCCCCGCGGTTCGGCGCGCTCGGCCTCGATGCCGGCATGGCTTAAGCCCAGTTCGATCGCTGATTCAATCCGATGCGCAATCGAACGCGCGCCGTCCAGCGCCGAGGCTGTCGTTCTGCTTGCTGGCAGTTGCGGCTGATCCGACCAAAAAGACCGCTACAAGAGCGGCCTTTTTCTTTTTAGATCAGGCACTTAAAGCGCAGAGCTGATCTGCAGCTCGGCGGCGCCGTCGAGGCCGTAAATGTCGTCGCGGAACTGCACGACGCCCGGAGCCGTCGACCATGCCGACAGATAGAGGAAGTGAACCGGCACCGGGTTGACGACCTGGATCGGCGTGTTCTCGCCGGTCTTGATCGCCGCCTCGAAATGCTGGCGGTCCCAGCCGGGCGTGTCGCGCAGGATCCAGGTGACGAGGTCGCGCACGTTCTGGACGCGCACGCAGCCCGAGGAATCGAAGCGCATCAGCTTGCCGAACAGGCTCTGCTGCGGCGTGTCGTGCATGTAGACGCCGTCCGGGCTCGGGAAGTTGATCTTGACCGAGGCCATCGCGTTGTTGTTGCCCGGGTCCTGGCGGAAACGGTATTTCGCGGCGTCGTCCGTCGACCAGTCGATGGTCATCGGATCGACCTCGCTGCCGTCCGGCGCGAACAGGCGGATGTGGCTGTCCTTGAGGTAGTTCGGGTCCTTCCGCATCAGCGGAATGATGTCCTTGCGCACGATCGAGACCGGCGCGTTCCAGTATGGATTGACGATGATCTCGTTGATCTTCGAGTTCACGATCGGCGTCTGGCGGTCGATCTTGCCGACGATCGCGGTATGGCGAAGCACGACACGGTCGTTCTCGACGGCTTCGATCTGGGCGCCCGGAATGTCGACCAGCACGTAGCGGTCGCCCAGCGTGCCGGCCTTTTCCTTCAGGCGCTCCAGATTGGTCTGCAACTGGCCGAGCCGGATCTGCGCCGAGACGTTCATTGCCGTATAAGTGTATTTGCCCATGGCACCGTCGGCCGGCAGGCCGTGCCGGAGCTGGAAGCGCTTTACCGCCGAGTCGACATAGGAATCGAAGGCCGTCGAAATGCCGGCGCTCTGCGGCAGGTCGCCCGAGACCATCAGGCGCTTGCGCAGCGGGACGACATCCGGATCGTCGACGCCGAGCTGCAATTTCTTGGTCGCCGGAACCTGTTCCCAGCCGCCCTGGGAGACGATGTTCTGATACTGCGCCACCGCCTGCTCGGTGAAGGCGACCGTCTGCTGGCTGAAGATCGGCAGCGTTGAGGCGACCTTGCTTGTGTTGTTGGCGCGGGCGTCGAACTGGTCGTCCCAATTGCCGCGCGTCGAGGACTTGAGGATATCCCCGACCACATCCTGCGCGCTGGCATGGCCGGCGACAACAGCGGCGGCGAGCGCGGAGGCTCCAGTGAGGAAGAAACGGCGGCTGGTTCTCATGGCAGACATTCTTGGCTATTCGCTCTCGCTCAATTCGCTTGCCGGGCGGCTTGTCCGCACTCTAGGGGTGGCGAACTTAACAATTCGCCAACCATGACCCACATCGTCGGCCGCCAGAAACGCGCTGCCGCCACGCAGGTTCCAAGGAGCGCAAGGCGCAGGCCCGCAGCGTCACTCACAAATCGCATTGACCGCGATTATGGCGGCAACGTGGCCTTGGCCCGCGATTTGCATGCGGCGGCACGGTGAAAGGAAGGGCGGCGATGCTTTTTTGCATCGGCGGCAACGCCGGCGCGTCCTTGCGAAGTAAGCACCCTGCCCTTCAGGCGCGGAGCTTCAATGTGCAGAGCGAACTCCCGCAGATGCCTGCCTTCGCAAAAAGAATAGGACCGGTGCGCTTCAGCACCGGTCCCGTACTCTTCTCCCGGTCGCGCTTCTTCGGCGCGGCTTTCCCGTCCCCAATTTCGAAGCGCTTACATCCGGTAAGCGATCGTATCGTTCCAGAAGCGATCGAGGCGCTGTAGCGCGCGGTTCATCTGCTTGAACTCGTCGGTGTTGATGCCGCCGACCGCCTCGATCGAGCCGACATGGCGCTCGTAGAGGCCGGCGACGACGTCGGCCACCTCGTTGCCCTTCGGCGTCAGCGAGACGCGGACCGAGCGGCGGTCGATGCGCGAGCGCTGGTGGTTGATGAAGCCGAGGTCGACCAGCTTCTTCAGATTGTAGGAGACGTTCGAGCCGAGATAGTAGCCGCGCGAGCGCAGCTCGCCGGCGGTCAGCTCGGAGTTGCCGATGTTGAAGAGCAGCAGCGCCTGGATGGCGTTGATGTCGGAACGGCCGTTGCGGTCGAACTCGTCCTTGATCACGTCAAGCAGGCGGCGGTGCAGACGCTCCACCAGCTGCAGCGATTCCATGTAAAGCGAGCGGATAGCCTCGCGGCGATCGTCGGATACGTTTGCGGTCTTCGCCGCCGGACGCGAATTGATCATTGTCTTTGCCTCTCGTTTGTCGCCTTGGTGATTTTTTGTTTTTCACCTTGATCGCGACACTATCGAATACTCATAAAATTCGACTTAAACGCCAGGGCTAACAAGAGCTTACCGGTAAGAGGTTTCGGAAGACGCTTAACGATCGGTCACCCGAGCAAGAACAATTAACCTAAAGATTTAGCCAATGGATCTTGCAGTGAAACGGGGCCGCGAGATCGGCCCCGAAGGCCGGCCCTCGGCCGGCTTTATGGGTGGAGCATGATGTCGTCCGAAAACCGCTTCACACTTTTCGGCATCACGCTCATTGGCGGAGCCGGCGCTTCTGCAGCCAGATGGTGACCCGAAAGACGATGTAGAGCAAGGCCACGCAGGCGTGCGATACGACGATTAGCAGCCGATTGCCGAAGAGATCGGGGAAACCGGCATACATCACCGTCTCGGTCGCGGCGCAGATGAACCAGATCACCGGACCCCACGACGCCAGCATCCAGAGGCCGGCGGCGGCGAAGGGAAAGAACACCGCGAGCATCGCTGCCGCCACCTGCCAGTGCACCGGCATCAGGTCGAAGCGCCACAGCTCGCCCGGATAGATGCCGATGAGGCGGATCCAATAGAGGATGCCGAACAACAGGCAGTAGCCGGCGATGACGCGCTGGAACCAGGCGAAGATGACCTCAGTGGTCGAGGGCTGCAGCACCACGCGCCTGGAGGTGACCTCGCTCACAGGACAAGCTCCTTGTCCCCGAGCGGCGCGAAATAGGCGTCGATGTCGGCCGTCCGGACCTCATCCAGTCCTGCCGGCCGCCACTCGGGCTTCGACCCCTTTTCGACGATGGCGGCGCGGATGCCTTCGTAGAAATCGTGGCCGGCAAGCATGCGGTTGAGGATACGGAACTCCATCTTCATGCATTCGTCCATCGACAGTGTCGAGCCGGCGGCGATCTCGCGCCAGGCGACGTGGAGGCTGGTCGGCGAACGAGTCTTGATCGCGGCAAGCGTCCTGGCGGCGAAAGCGTCTCCGGCGGCGGCCTCCTCGAGGCTGGCGATGATATCGGCAAGCGAGCCTTGCGAAAAATGGCGAGCGATCGAATCCAGGTCCTGCCGCTCCGTCTCGCGTTTTGCCGGCACGAAGAAATCGCGCAGCTCGGCATCCGGATCGTTGCTGGTCGCCAGCTCGCCGAGCAACCCCGCCTGGTCCTGCGCCTTGATCGTGTGCGTGGCAAGTCCCGACCAAAGCGCATCGCCGTAGCGGATGCGATTTCCGGTCAGCCCGAGATACATGCCGAAGGAGCCGCCGAGATCCGGCAGCAAATGGCTGGCGCCGACATCGGGGAAAAAGCCGATGCCGACCTCCGGCATGGCGAACTGCGCGTTTTCGGTCAGCACCCGATGCGAGCCATGGAAGGAGACGCCGACGCCGCCGCCCATGACGATGCCGTCGATCAAAGCGATATAAGGTTTCTTGAAGCGTGCGATGCGGGCGTTGAGCCGGTACTCGTCGGCGAAGAAATCGACCGGCGGTTCGCCGGCGCGGCCGGCCTCGTAGATATGCAGGATATCGCCGCCGGCGGAAAACGCCCTGCCCTCGGCCTTGACGACGACGAGACCGACGCCCGTGTCCCGCTCCCAGGCGTCGAGCGCCCTGTCGAGCGCCTTGACCATGTTGTGCGTAACGGCGTTGAGCGCCTTGGGGCGGGTCAAAGTGACCACACCCGCCTTGCCCAGCCGCTCGAAGCGGATCTCGTCGCCTCCGCCAAAATCCATCACCAGAGAATCCCTCTCTCCGCCCGCCGGGGGAGAGAAGTGCTAAAGGCGGCACGGAGACGCGTCAATGGCGGCGGTTACTGGGAAGCGCTCCTTGCGCTGGCGGGCGGCAGCGCCAGATGTTAGGTAACCGGCAAAGCACTGTGCCCCGCCCGACAGGTTTCGAACAGATCGACATGCCTGGAATTTCCCGCTTCGCGGTTGGATTGGTCGGTCTCCTATGTCTGGGACTGCCGGTCCACGCCGCGACAATCGCCGAGCTCTACCAGGCGCAGGCGATCGTCACCGGCACCGGCGAGGCAAATCGCGCGATCGGCTTCAAGGATTGCCTCGACAAGGTTCTTGTCAAGGTCTCGGGCGACCAGCGCCTGACGCAGAAGACGGAGATGCTGGCTCTGCGCGACAAGGCGGCCGACTTCGTGCAGTCCTTCCACTATCACGACCGGCTCGAAGGCATCCCGATCCATGACGAGCAAGGCACGCATGACCGGCCGCATGATCTCACCTGCCTCTACAAGCCGGCTGTCATCGACAAGCTCCTGGCGCAGCTCGGCAGCAGGCCCTGGCTCGGCGAGCGGCCGCTGATCGCCGTCTTCATGACCGCTGAGCAGGGCTCGCGGCATTTTATGCTGACGCAAGACGAGCAGCGCGGCGACGCGATGCGCGAATCCTTCGCCAATGCTGCCGGTCCGCTGCTGATGCGCGTCACCTTTCCAAAGGCCGGGCAGCTTGGCGGCCTGGATGAAAAGGCGCTTTCCGGGGCCGATATGGCAAGACTCGACAAGCTCGCAAAAAAAGCGGGAGCGGCCCGGGCGCTAGCCGGCAGCATCGTGTGGAGCGACAAGGAACTTGGCTGGATCGCCGACTGGCGGCTGGACGATCGCGGCAGGACCTACCGCTGGCAGGCGCGCGGCGTCAGCTTCGACGAGGCGTTCCGTGTGGCGATCAGGGGCGCGGCGCAGATCTTGTCGGGACACGGGCCGCCGTGAGGCGCGTGCCTGGCACAATCGTGTCGCATTGGTCAGCGGCGGAGACGCATGGTAAAAGCCGACGCAAAAGAGAGTTTCGGCTATGGACAAATTCACTCCCGCAAAGCCCGCCGGCGCGCGCAGCGTCGACGAGATCACCGGCAGCCGGCGGCTGCGGCGCATGCGCAAGGCCGACTGGTCGCGACGGCTGGTGCAGGAGAACCAGCTTTCGGTGAACGACCTGATCTGGCCGATCTTCGTCATCGACGGCAAGAACACGCGTGAGCCTATCGCCGCGATGCCCGACGTCTATCGCCTTTCCATCGACCTCGCGGTGAAGGAAGCTGAGCGCGCGGCCAAGCTGGGCATCCCGGCCATCGCCACCTTCCCCAATGTCGAGCTTGCGCTGCGCGACCAGATCGGCTCGCACATCCTCGACCCCGACAATGTCATCAACCGCGCCACGCGCGCCATCAAGGACGCGGTGCCGGAGATCGGCATCATCACCGATGCCGCGCTCGATCCGTTCACCAGCCACGGCCATGACGGCATCCTGCGCGACGGCATCATCGTCAATGACGAGACGGTGGAGCAGGTCGCCGCCGCGGCCGTCATCCAGGCGGCGGCGGGCGCCGACATCATCGCGCCGTCCGACATGATGGACGGCCGCATCGGCGCCATCCGTGACGCGCTCGATGCCAACGGTTTCCAGGACGTGGCGATCATGTCCTACGCGACGAAGTTCGCCTCGGCCTTCTACGGACCGTACCGCGAGGCGGTCGGCACCGCCGGCTTGCTCAAGGGCGACAAGAAAACCTACTATATCGACCACGCCAATTCCGACGAGGCCGTGCGCGAGGCCGAGCAGGACCTCGCCGAGGGCGCCGACATGCTGATGGTCAAGCCCGGCCTGCCCTATCTCGACATCATCCGCCGGCTGAAGGACGAGCTGCGGATGCCGACCTTCGCCTATCAGGTGTCGGGCGAATATTCGATGATCAAGGCAGCCGCCGTCAATGGCTGGATCGACGGCGAAAAGGCGATGCTGGAATCGCTGCTTGCGCTGAAGCGGGCGGGCTGTGACGGCGTGCTCACCTATTTCGCGCCGGTGGTGGCGCAGATGCTGAGGGGGTAGGGCTCGCCTCGCGATTTTGGAATTCTAACGAGATCCGTTAGAATGGACCCATGAGCCGGAATGAAGTGATCGAACGCTTGCAGAAGAACGCAGACGCCATCAGAGGCATGGGCGCGACTTCGCTTTATCTGTTTGGGTCGGCCGCGCGCGGCGACGCACGTTCGGACAGCGATCTTGATCTCTTCATAGACTACGATCCGGCGCGGCGCTTTTCCTTGATCGACCTCGTCGGCATCAAACAATTTCTCGAAGAGAAAATGTCGGCCGAAATCGACATTACTACGCGGGATAGTCTTCATCCGATGTTGAAAGCTGATATCGAACGATCGGCCGTGCGTATATTTTGATGGCTCCGCGTCGGATCAAGCCGATCCTCGCCGAGATCGTTGCGGCTCTGGATGGTATCGATGCTGCGACGACCGGCAAGACACTGGAAGATTTCCGTAGTGATTGGCTGCTCCGCCACGGCATCGAGCGCGGTATCGAGATTATTTCCGAAGCCACCCGGCACATTCCTGACGATCTAATCGCTCTTGCCCCAGAAATTTCCTGGAAACAGGTTCGTGGCATAGGCAACATCCTGCGTCATGAATATCACAAGACTTCCGAAGCCATTGTCTGGGCTGTCGTGACAGACAACTTGCCGGCGCTACGCGTTGCCATTGAACGCATCCTTGATGCAGCCGACCGAGAGTTGCCCAGCTAATCGCGTTTCTCGACGAAAATTGCGACGGCATCCCTTACCGCCTTTCGCACCAATATTCCCGGGCAGCTACCATTCCTGCGACGATCCCGACAATGCCCGACTCGATGGTGCCAGAAAATACCGCTTGCATTTCGCAATCAGTCAAGCTACTCCAAAGACTGATTTCAAATTACAACTGGTCTAGGAGGCAGTCATGTCCAAGTTGCGTGTCAACGCTTTCACCTTGTCGCTCGACGGTTACGGCGCCGGTCCCGACCAAAGCCTCGACACACCGCTGGGCGTCGGCGGCGAAAATCTGCACAAATGGATGATCAAGACCCGCTCTTTCCACCAGATGATCGGCAAGGATGGCGGGACCACGGATACCGACAACGATTTTGCGGTCCGCAGCTTCGAGAATGTCGGCGCGTGGATCCTCGGCCGCAACATGTTCGCGCCGAGCCGTGGCGAATGGCCGGACGACAACTGGAAAGGCTGGTGGGGCGACAACCCGCCCTATCATGTTCCGACTTTCGTGCTGACGCACCACAAACGCGCACCGATCGAGATGGAAGGCGGCACGACTTTTTACTTCGTTACTGACGGCATCCATTCGGCGCTCGAACAGGCGAAGGCAGCGGCCGGCGGCAAGGATGTGCGGGTCGGCGGCGGCGTCTCGACCGTTCGGCAGTATCTGCAGGAGAGCTTGATCGACGAGATGCATCTGGTCATCTCGCCTATCCTGCTCGGCTCAGGGGAGCATCTGTTCGCAGGGCTCGACATGCTGAAGCTGGGGTATCAGTGCACGGAACAGGTTGCGACCTCCGATGCGACGCATGTGATGATTGGGCGGGCGTAGGCCAGGCTTCTCCTTCTCCCCTTGTGGGAGAAGGTGGCCTCGCGAAGCGAGGTCGGATGAGAGGTGCTCCAGCTTGGCAACGAGCTGGAAATCGTCACCGCCTCATTTCTTCCAACACCCCTTCCGTCTCGGCGCTGCGCGCCGATCCACCTTCTCCCACAAGGGGAGAAGGAAGGCGCTCAATACTTCTCGGGCACGTAGAGTTCGCGCGGCAGGACCTGGCGTTCATATTGCGGGTTGAAGACGCGCTCCGGCAGCGTGATTTCCTCGTGCGGAACCTCCTCATAGGGCATCTGCTGCAACAGATGATCGACGCAGTTCAGCCGCGCCCGCTTCTTGTCGTTGCCCTCGACGATGAACCAGGGCGCTTCCGGAATGTTGGTGCGGGCGAAGGTCTCTTCCTTGGCCTTGGTGTACTGCTCCCAGCGCACGCGCGACTGCAGGTCCATGGGCGAGAGCTTCCACTGCTTCATCGGATCGTGGATGCGCATCAAGAAGCGCATCTGCTGCTCCTCGTCGGTGATCGAGAACCAGTATTTTACCAGGGTGATTCCGGAACGGACCAGCATGCGCTCGAATTCGGGCACGTCGCGGAAGAACTCCTCGACCTGGTCCCCATTGGCGAAGCCCATTACCCGCTCGACGCCGGAGCGGTTATACCAGGAGCGGTCAAACAGCACGATCTCGCCGCCCGCGGGCAGATGCGGCACGTAGCGCTGGAAATACCATTGCGACTTCTCGCGCTCGGTCGGCGCCGGCAACGCCACGACACGGGCGATGCGCGGATTGAGCCGCTGCGTGATGCGCTTGATGACGCCGCCTTTGCCGGCGGAATCGCGGCCTTCGAAGACCACCACCAGCTTCTTCTTGTGGTAGGCGACCCAGGACTGCAGCTTGATCAGCTCCGACTGCAGCCTGAGCAGCTCGCGAAAATAGGTCATGCGCTCGATGGAGGGCGGATGCGACTTCTTGTAGATCTTGGCGATCTCGAGCGAGAGCGCCGGCTCGGACAGCTCCAGCTCATAGTCCTCGTCGAGCGTATCCTCGAGCTCGGCCTCCAGCCAGTCCTTGGCCCCGGAATTCGGTTTCAGTTCATTCATCGCGCTGCTCCGTCTGCCTGTCAGCCATCACCGCTTCGGAAGCCCCGGCCGGACACTCCGTAAGCCGACTGAGATACAGAGGCGCAATGACGGTTTTATTGCAATCGCCCGGCAGTTGCATCGATATGGAAGATATGTGATCGACCGCGTATCGATAGCGGGGCGACAAGCGGCGGGAATTGTCCTACAAATCCCTCGCCTCTTTTCCGGCGCTCGCCACGGCGCTTCTTCAAAACAAATTGCGAGGACCGACATGGAATACCGCACGCTCGGCCGATCCGGCTTGAAAGTCTCGACATTGACGCTTGGCACCATGACCTTCGGCGGCACCGGTCCGTTCGCCGCCGTCGGCAATTCGGATCTTTCGGAAGCCAAACGCATAATCGACACCTGCATCGATGCCGGCATCAACCTCATCGACACCGCAAACGTCTATTCCAACGGATTGTCGGAAGAGATCATCGGCGAGGCGCTTGGCGGTAAGCGCAAGAACGATGTGCTGATCGCCTCGAAGGCGCGCATGCGTATCGGCACCGGCCCCAATGACGAAGGCCTGTCGCGCCATCATCTGATCCGCGAGTGCGAAAAGAGCCTGAAGCGGCTCAGGACCGACGTCATCGACGTCTATTTCGTCCACCAATGGGATGGGCTCACCCCGGTCGAGGAAACGATCGCGGCGCTCGACACCTTGGTCAATCAGGGCAAGATCCGCTATATCGGCTGCTCCAACTGGTCGGGCTGGCAGGTGATGAAGGCTCTTGCCGTCAGCGACAGCCGCCATCAGGCCCGTTTCATCACTCAGCAGATCCACTACACGCTGGAAGCGCGCGAGGCCGAATATGAATTGCTGCCGATCTCGCTCGACCAGGGCCTCGGCGTGCTCGTCTGGAGCCCGCTGGCCGGCGGGCTGCTCTCCGGCAAATACCATCGCGACAGCCCGACTGCGCGCCAGATCGGCGGCTGGACGGAACCGCCGATCCGCGATGAGGATCGCCTGTGGCGCATTGTCGACGTGCTCAACTTCATCGGCAAGGCACGCGGCGTTTCGGGCGCGCAGGTGGCGCTTGCCTGGCTGCTCGGCCGACCGGCCGTAAGCTCGCTGGTGATTGGCGCGCGCAACGAGGCGCAGCTCAAGGACAACCTCGCCGCGGCAAGCCTGTCGCTCACCGAGGACGAACGGCAGCGTCTCAACGTCGTCAGCCGGCCGCCGGTGCTTTATCCTTACTGGCACCAGCAGTTCACCGCCAGGGATCGTTTCGGGCCGGCCGATCGGGTGCTTGACCGCTCCCAAGCTTAAAGCATTCAGCCAGCGATAAAGCGCCAGACTTCCGCGTCGGGCTTTATCTGTCCGCTCAGCACGAAATATTTATAGAGGACGAGCAGCGAAATCGCCTGCTCGTCCTGCTCATTGCCGAATTTGCGGCAATGGGCGTTGGCGGCGGCGGTTATGCGTCCCGCCTCGTCGGGATGTTTTTCGAAATAGGCCACTTTGTCGACTAGGTCGGAGAAATCCGACTGCAGCGGCACGTAATGGACGTTGGGCTCGACCTGGGCTTCGGCGAACCAGGTTTCGTAGGTCGGTTCCGGCATGAGGCAGAGTGAATTGGAGCTCATGATCCATTTCAGGTTCGTCGCGACATCATTGCCTTCGAGCGAGACGATGTAGCGATACTGTCGCTGCTGCTCGATGTTCAGGAATGGCTTGCGGTATCCGTCCGGCGCATCGGCCCTGTGGGAACCCGCATCGCAAATCGGCAGGTCGGCGGCTTTTTCGACGAAGCGGGTGCGAATCGGATTGTTGAGATGACCGCGCCACACCACCATCGGACGCTTGGCGGCGAAAGACAGGTTGTCGGGCGGCATGTAGAAATGACGGAACTTGTTCAGCTTCATCAGCACGCCGTTCGCATTGTCGTCGCCGATGGGCCGGTCCTTGACGATCCTCGGGAACTCCGGGACGCCGACGACGTCGCCGAATTCGAAATCGATCAGCAGGCCGGGATCGAAATAGCGCGCGAATTCCTTGAGGTCGTAATAATACATGCTGGAAGAGGACGGCAGCTTGCCGACGGCTATGGCGTCGGGACTGGGCACGAACGGGTGTTCCAGCTTGTTGTAGTAGTTCAGCCGCTCGCGAACCGTCTTGCCCGAAAGCATGGCCTGTTCAAGCCGGCTGGCGAGGCGGTCGCGAAACAGGGACTGCGGTGCGCGGTCGCGCGCGAAATTGCGCGCGTAGTAGAACAGCTTTGCGGCGGTTCGAGAGAGTGTGGCCATGCGTCCGCGAGTTCAGCAAGTCCCCCCTCGTCTCCTACAGCATTCTCCCGGCCATGTTGCAAGCCCGCTAATGCAACCGGCATTGTGTCGACGCTTTCCCTCAAGCCGCGACCACGGCAAATCCGCGTGCGCGCAAACCGCGCCGGTCGTCATGCAATGAGGTGACCAGCCGATCTCGGCTGCCGGCGATGTGAGCGGAAAGCAGCCGCGCCGCTTCATCGGCATCGGCGCTCCTGACGGCGGCGAGGATGGCATGATGTTCGGCCCAGGCACGGCCGAGCGCCTTCTCATCGCGCACCTCCAGCCAGCGCGCACGCGACAGCCTGGTTATCGCGTCGCGCACGGCCCTGAGCAGAAACTCGTTGCCGGAAAGCCTTGCCAGTTCGATGTGGAAATCCAGGCCGACGCGATGCCACTCCTCGCGCGGCGTCTCAGCATCGCAGGATTCGAGCATCGCCGCGATCACGTCGATGCCGCCGCGGTCGTCGAGCGCCGCCGTCAGGCGAACCGCCGCGACTTCGACCGCCTCGCGGTAGACGGCGATCTGCCCGAGTTCGGCAAGGTTGATCGGCGCCACCGTCCAGCCGCGGCCGTCGCGGGCGATCAGCCCTTCCGTCTCCAGGCGCAGCAATGCGGCCCTCACCGGCGTGCGCGACACGCCGAAGCGGCTCTCGATCCAGCGCTCGGTCAGCCGCTCGCCCGGGCCGATCTCCAAACCGAGGATCATCTCGCGAAGCTGCCTCTCGACATTTTGCATCTGCGACATTTGTCGTCCTGCTTTTCCAAGCCGCGTTGACGGCGCCCGCATTGACAGCGGCGAGTGTCAGGTCCATGACGGATACCAGCTTGGTATCCCAAATTGGTATCCGTAACAACCCCAGCATTGGCACGCATGACATGACGCCCAAGGAATCCGAACAGAGCGGCTTCAATATCCATTGGCGACGCAATCTCGCCGTCTGCTTCGCCGGCTCGTTCAGCACGCTTGTCGCCATGACGCTGCTTCTTCCGTTCCTGCCGCTTTACGTCGAGCAGCTCGGCGCCGAGGGCCACGCGGCGATCGTGCAGTGGTCGGGCATCGCCTATGGCGCGACCTTCTTCGCGGCCGCGCTGGTCGCGCCTTTGTGGGGACGGCTTGGCGACCGCTACGGCCGCAAGCTGATGCTGGTGCGCGCTTCGTTCGGCATGGCAATCTGCATGTCGCTGACCGGCATGGTTGAGAGCGTCTGGCAGTTGGTGCTGCTTCGATTGCTGATCGGTTTTGCCGGCGGTTATTCATCGGGTTCGACGATCCTGGTGGCGATGCAGACGCCCAAGGAGCGCTCCGGCTGGGCGCTGGGCGTGCTGGCGGCGGGCATCACGGCGGGCTCGCTGGTCGGACCGTTGCTGGGCGGTCTGCTGCCGCCGCTGATCGGCATCCGCGCGACCTTCCTGCTGTCCGGCGCCGTCATCTTCCTGGCATTCCTGGCGACGACTTTCCTGATCAAGGAGAACCCGCCGGCGCCCAAGCTCGCCTCGACGGCGGCGCCGAAAAGCGGCTGGTCGCAGATCCCCGACAAGCGGCCGATCGTCGCCATGCTGGCCACCGGCATGCTGCTCGCCTTCGCCACCATGTCGATCGAGCCGATCATCACCGTCTATGTGCAGCAGCTCGTCGAGGACCAGGGCAAGGTGACCATGGTTGCGGGCGTCGTCATGTCCGCGGCGGCGCTGGGCACCATTCTCTCCTCATCCTGGCTGGGAAAACTCGCCGACCGCGTCGGCCACTGGAACGTCGTGGTCGGCGCGCTGGCGGTCTCGGCATTGCTGCTCATTCCGCAAGCCTTCGTCACCAACGGCTGGCAATTGATCGGCCTGCGCTTCCTGATGGGCTTGGCGCTGGGCGGGCTGTTGCCCTGCATCACCAGCGTGATCCGCCACAACATCCCTGACGGGATCGGCGGCAATGTGCTTGGCCTGGCGATCTCGGCGCAATATGTCGGCCAGGTCGCAGGACCGATATCCGGCGGCTTCGTCGGCGGACATTTCGGCATGCTCTCGGTTTTTTTGGGCACAGCGGTGCTTATGGCGCTCGGCGCGTTCTACAACTGGACTGTCCAGTCGCGCCGGGCGCGGCATATGCTGCTCGAAGCCGGCGAATCCTAACCGGCGCCTCTACCTCAACCGCAGCATGGAGATCCAGGATGAGCCTTACCGGGCACACATCAGACGGCGGGAGCCGCATCCTCGTGCTGGTAGCCGGCCTCGTCGGCGCGGCCGGCGTGGCGCTGTCGGCGGCGGCCGCGCATCGCGGCGGCGTCTTCACCGGCACGGCGGCCAATTTCCTGCTGATGCATGCGCCGGCGTTCCTTGCCATCGGCCTTGCCGGCGGCAACCGCTGCCTCAAGATCGCCAGCCTTGTCCTGCTCGCGGGCCTGCTTCTGTTCTGCGGCGATCTGCTCGCCCGCGACTTTCTCGGCTCGCGGCTGTTCCCGATGTCGGCGCCGATCGGCGGTACACTTTTGATCGCCGGCTGGGTAGCGATCGCCGTCTCGGCGCTGTGGCGTCCTCGACCGTAGGTATTTCCGGCGAACGTTTTTAACCGGCGCGCCGCTTACCCTTGCGTGCAGGCAGGTCGTTGGCGCGCCGCCGCTCTGGCTGCTCGGTTCCGCGCGTGATGCCCCAATAGTTGCGGTAAATGTCCTGGAACAAATGACCAATCGGATGCATGACTGCTTCTCCTCAAGTTGAATCGATCCAATGCGTGGATGCGAAAAATGGCTGAGGTTCAGCCGCGCTTGCGCTCCACGAGGAAGCGGAGCTCTCGGCGCCAGGGACCCGCTCTGCCGCGCCGCTTCTGGCTAATGGCGGCCGAGGCGATGCCCCAGTCGTTGCCGTAGATGTCCTCGAATAAGTAACTCACCGGATGCATGGCACCCTCCTGTTGGAACCGCTCCGTCAAAAAGCGGATGACTTGGATCGATTCAAATCATAGGCCACAATCACGCGACGTCAAGCGAAATTTGAATCGATCCAACAAAAATGTTAGATGACCAGCAGCAATTCAGCGGTCATGTTCTCCGCGTGACCGGATTCGGAGGAACGACATGGCATCACTCCTCGAAGGCCAGGCAAGACCGATCAGGCTGGCCGACATCGCCAAGGCCGCCGGCGTCTCGCATGGCACGGCCTCGAATGTTTTCAGCCGCCCCGAGATCGTGCGTGCCGAAGTGCGCGAGCGGGTCAAGGCGGTGGCGGAGCAGATGGGTTATGCCGGTCCGGACCCGAAAGGTCGCCTGCTGCGCGCCGGCAAGGTCAACGCCATCGGCGTTGCCACCACCGAGCCGCTCTCCTACTTCTTCGACGATCCGTTCGCCCGCGTGATGATGGCCGGCATCTCCGAAGCCTGCGACGCCACCGGCGCGGGCATCGCGCTGGTCTCGGCCGCCAACCAGGAAAAGCTCGCCTGGAATATTCAGAGCGCGCTTGTCGACGGCTTTGTGCTGTTCTGCATCGAAGGCGGCTCGCGTCTTGTCGATCTGACGCGAGAGCGCAGGTTGCCCTTCGTTGCGCTGGAACTCGGCTTCCAGGACGAGACCGTATCGGCCATCGGCGTCGACAATGTCGCCGGCGCCAGGCTCGCCGCGCGCCATCTCGCCGAGCTTGGCCATCGCCGCTTTGCCGTCCTGTCGCTGGGCTTTGCCGACAATCGCACCGGCTTCGCGACGCCGGAGGCGGTGCGCAGCGCGGTCTACACCGGCACGCGCGATCGCCTTGTCGGCTATTTCGAGGAGCTATCCCGCTTCGGCATCGATACGGCGAAAATCCCGGTCTATGAGACCGAGAACGAGGAAAAAAGCACCAGGGCCGGCCTCGAGGCGATCTTTGCCAAGGGGGAGCCGCCGACCGCCATCCTGGCAATGTCGGATCGCATGGCCCTGATCGCCATCGACTGGTTGAGGGCACGCGGCCTCAACGTTCCCGGCGATGTCTCCATTGTCGGCTTCGACGGCGTGCCGGACGGCGCGCTGAGCACGCCGCCGCTGACCACCATCGCCCAGCCGATCACCGAGATCGGCCGCCGCGCCGCGCGCATGATCCTCGATCATGACGGCGCGGTCCGGCGCGAGACGATGGGCGTCGAGTTCGTCGTCAGAGGTTCGACCGGGCCGGCACCGAAAGCCTGAGCGGGCTCAGGCAATTCCGGATAGATCGCAGGCGTTTCCTTGCCCTGCGGTTAGTAGCCGCCCGCCCGCGCCGGCATCGGGGGCGTTCCGAATGTCGCACGCGCAGGCTCCTCGCGCACCGGCTTGGCGCGGGATGGGCCGAGGCTGGCAAGCCATTCGAGGTAGAGCGCAAGCGCGAGCTGCATGGCGATGCCTGCCGCGATCAGCAGCGTGTCGTAGGCCGGGCCGCCCGGATTGATCAGCTTCAGCACCTGCGCCGCCATGGCAAGCAGCGTGCCGGCGATGAAAACCGGCAGCGAGCGCTTGCCCAGGATCGCGAGCGGATTGTCTGGTCGGACGCGGAAGAGGTTGGAGACCGCCGGCAGCCCGACGACCAGATAGCTGACCGCAAGAATGTGCAGGAGCCGCGGCAGCGACAGGAAGGTCTTGTCGAAGCCGCCGATCACCACCGGCAGGTTGAACCAGGTGATCTGACCCCAGAGCGGAGTGTGCACCCAGATCGCCGCGCCGACCACATAGATGCCGGCGGCGCCAAGCAGCCACGGATTGACCGGGATGCGCCCGCCGCGCTTCACATGCAGCATGGCGGCAAGGCCGATGTTGAACAGGAACTGCCAGGACAGCGGGTTGAGGAACCAGAGGCCGGGCTCCGGATAGTTCGGCGGCGCGATCTGCCAAATGCCGGCGACGAGCCACAGCAGGCCGGACGCGATCAGCGCCGGCACGGGCCGATAGCTGACGAGCAGCACGAAAGCAGGCGCCGCCAGAAGCAGCGCCGCATAAACCGGCAAGATGTTGTTGTAGCCGAGCTGGTGGCCGAGCGTGACGATGCCGAGCAGCGCCTGCGGCGTGTTGCGCATCAAGGGTTCTATGTTGATCATCGCCAGCATTTCCGGCCGGTGCGCGAACAGCGCGGCGGCGCAAAACAGCGCAATCACCGCCATGGTGATGACGATATGAGAGATGTAGAGCACCCCGGCGCGCCGCCACATCTTCAAGGTCGCGAGCAATCGGCCGCCCGGCTTGAACTTCGTGCCGTAGGCCAGCGCCACCGAGATGCCGGAAATCAGCACGAAGGCTTCCGCCGCGTCGGAGAAGCCGAAATTCTTGTAGGTCCAGTTCTCGAAGACGGTGCCAGGCACATGGTCGACGAAAATGGTGAGCAACGCGAGCGCGCGCAGCACGTCGATACGCGTGTCACGATCGTTGATACGTGTGTCACGATCGTTGATGCGCGTATCGCGCTCTCCGACACGCTTGTCGCGGTCGTTAGGGACAGGGGTGGTCATCGACAAAAGGCCTCAAAGCTGGTTGTTCATAGCCAGCAAATGCGACCCCCGGGGCGCACCGCTTCGATTCCTGCCACGGGGAGTGTATCGGCGGAAAAACGGCCCGAATTGCGCCTGGTTCAATCAACTTTCGCGGAGCGCGAAAATATTCCGTTTTGAAGCCGGCAAATCAACGAATCTCTCATGGAATCAAATGGATATGAGCGCTCCCGAATATATCGAGAAAAACAGTATCCTGCGCAAGGACCTCACCTTCCCTTACCGTCTGCTGAGGCCGGCAAACGCAAGCGGCCAGTGCCTGTTCGTGCTGCACGGCTCGGGTGTCGATGAGACCACAATGCTGCCGCTGGCAAGGCAGATCGCGCCGCGTTCGATGATCGTCGCGGCGCGCGGCCGCATTCCACAGGAGGACGGATTTCGCTGGTTCGAGCGAATCACGCCGACCAGTTTCGAGCAAACCTCCATCCGTGCCGAGACGGCCGCTTATGCCCAGTTCGCAACGGAAGTGTCGCGCCAACATGGGCTCGATCTGCAACGCGCGACCTTCCTTGGCTATTCGAACGGCGCCAATGTCGTCTCCAGCCTAATGCTGCTCCATCCCGGCCTGGTCCGACAGGCGGCGCTTCTACGGGCGATGCCTGTTCTCGACGCCTCCCCGATGACCGACCTCGGCGGAACGCGTGTCTTGATCGTCGCCGGCGCCGCCGACCAGACCTATGGCCCTTTCGCCCCTGCCCTTGTGACACTGTTCAGCGAGCGCCGCGCCGAGGTCGACGCGCGCATTGTTGCCTCGGGCCACGAATTCGGCGATGCGGACGCCGCGATCCTGCGGCAGTGGCTGGCAGCGCCCGCGCCGGCTGCCTGAATCGTGCGCCAGCCTCTCGCAGGTAAGAGCTGAAAATGTGAGGCACTTCACACTCCAAGGCGGCATACCGCCCTACTGTCATATGTCTGTCACACACTGTCTATCGAGATACTGTTCACCGAGGGGGAGGTCTCAATGGCCGACGAGAACAGCATCACTCTGCTCGACGACACTTCGAAGTTGCCCGCCATTGCCGCCAGCCCAGGCGAGGTCGCCAGGATTGAAGGCGGCATCGATATTCGCGACCGCGCGGCGATTTCGGTCTTCGGCGACCGCGCCCAGCAGGCGGTCAGCGACTATGCCGACAAGATCCTGTCGCAGATTCGCAACCGCGATCTCGGCGACACCGGCACGCTGCTGACAGACATCATCATGAAGGCCAAGAACCTCGATCCGGCTTCGCTGAAGGAAGCAGGGTTTTTGAGCAACCTGTTCTCCTCGTTCAAGGCACGGCTCGAGCGCTTCAAGGAAAAGTATGAGGATGTCGCCGGGCAGATCGACCGCATCGGCCTCGAGCTCGACCGCCACAAGGACACGCTGCGCCGCGACATCGCCGTGCTCGACGACCTGCATGAGCAGACCAAGGATTCCATCCTCAATCTCGACGCCTATGTGCAGGCCGGCAAGAAATTCGTCGATGAATACCGCACCAACGAGTTGCCGAAGCTGAAAGCCGCGGCCGACGCCAAGGCCAGCGATTCTGCCGGAGCGCTGGAGGCGCAGACCTATCAGGACGCCGTGCAGGCACTCGACCGGCTGGAAAAGCGCATCTTCTATCTGGTGCAGGCGCGCCAGCTCGGCATCCAGCAATTGCCGCAGATCCGCATCGTGCAGTCGGGCGACGAGACGCTGATCGAGAACCTGCAGGCGACCTCGGCGCTGACCGTGCCGGCCTGGAAGCAAAAAATGGTCATCCTGCTTGGGCTGACCAACCAGAAGTCGGCGCTGGAACTGCAAAAGACCGTGACCGATGCCACCAACGAGATGATCCGCCAAACATCGAAGATGATGAAGGATCAGGCCATCTCCATCGAGGAGCAGGCGCAGCGCGGCATCGTCGATGTCGAGACGCTGGCCCAGGCCAACCGCGACCTGATCGACACGGTGCAAGGCGTGCTCAAGGTGCAGGAGCAAGGCCGGCAGAGGCGGGCCGATGCCGAAAAGCAGATGGACCAGATGACGGCCGACCTCAAGAAAGCGCTCACCGGAGCATGATGCCGAAAAGTGTGAAGCGGTTTCGGACGACATCATGCTCAATCTCTTTGATTTGGAGCCGGACGATTTCAGGTCGAGTGGACCTGAATCGTCCGGCTCGAGGGCTGACGGAGCCTCGATGCCAATGAAGCTTTCGTCCGTTCTTGCGCTGGCGGCCGCACTGCTGCTGGCGGCCTGCAATTCGAGCAACGTCAAATTCTCGATCGTCTCCGGTTCCGAAAACACGGTGCTGGAGCCGATCGTGCAGGAATTCTGCGCCAAGCAGGGCGCGACCTGTACCATCTCCTACCAGGGCTCGCTCGACATCGGCCTCGGCCTGCAGAAGGCCAGCGGGCTCGATCAGGACGCGGTCTGGCCGGCATCGAGCGTCTGGGTCGACCTGTTCGATTCCGGCCGCAAGGTCCGCAACCTCACTTCGATCGCGCAGATGCCGGTCATCCTCGGCGTGCGCAAATCCAAGGCCGCCGAACTCGGCTGGATCGGCAAGGACGTGTTCATGAAGGACATTCTTGCCGCGGTGAAGGACGGCAAGCTCAAATTCCTGATGACCTCGGCCACGCAGTCCAATTCCGGCGCCAGCGCCTATCTGGCGATGCTCTCCAGCGCGCTTGGCGGCAAGGAAGTGATCCAGCCCGGCGACCTCGACAGTCCCGCTGTCCAAGACACCGTCGGCGCGCTGTTGCAAGGCGTCGAGCGCTCTTCGGGTTCTTCGGGCTGGCTGGCCGACCTCTATGTAGATTCCGCGCGCAAGGGGACGCTCTATGACGCGATGTGGAATTACGAGGCGACGCTGAAAGAAACCAACGACAAACTGAAGCAGATGGGCGACGAGCCGCTCTATGCGGTCTATCCGGCCGACGGTGTGGCGGTCGGCGATTCCCCACTCGGCTTCATCGATCACGGGCGCGGCGCCGACGTCGAAAAATTCTTCACCAACCTGCTCGCCTATCTGCAGTCGGATGCGGTGCGCAAGCGCATCGCCGACACCGGCCGGCGGCTGCCGCTGGGCGGCGCCGCGGCCCAGGCGACGGCCGAACCCGACTGGAATTTCGACCCCGCCAAGCTAGTGACCTCGATCCGCATGCCGGAGCCGGCGGTAATCCGGACGGCGCTAAACCTCTATCAGGAGGCGCTGCGCAAGCCGTCGCTGACGGCGCTGTGCTTCGATTTCTCCGGCTCGATGGAGGACCAGGGCGAAAAGCAGCTGCAGACGGCCGCGCAGTTCCTGTTCACGCCGGAAAAGTCGAGCGAAGTGCTGGTGCAATGGACGCGGTCCGATCACATCTTCGTGCTGCCTTTCGACAGCACCGTGCGCGACATTTTCGACGCGACGGGCGATCCGGCGGGCCAGAACCAGCTGCTCGGTGACGTGGCGCAGCAGCGCGCCGGCGGCGGCACGGACATGTACGCCTGCGCCTCGCAAGCGCTGCAGAAGATCCTGGCCACCCCGGATCTGCCGAAATACCTGCCGGCCATCGTCATCATGACCGACGGCCGCACCGACGGCAGCGCCGAGCCGTTTTTGGCTGAGTGGCGCCAGGCGCCGGTACGGGTGCCGGTGTTCGGCATCACTTTCGGCGACGCCGACAAGAGCCAGCTCGACAGCTTGGCCAAAGCGACCTCGGCGCGCGTCTTCGACGGCGGCGGCGACCTTGCCGGTGCCTTCCGCGCCGCGCGCGGCTACAACTAAGGCCAACGATGCGCGGTTTGTTTGGCAATGACTGGAACTGGATCGTGGCGGGGCTGGTGTCGGCCGCGCTGCTGATTGGTCTCAGCACGCTCACCCACTTCCCCTTCCTGGTCTCGGCCGTGATCTCGGTTCTGGTCTTTGCCGGATTGATCTTCGTGCTGGCGCCGCGCCAGCTTTTCGAAGGGCTCGACCTCGGCTCGATCGGCGGCGGCCAGGTGGCGTTCGCGCGCGAATTGCTGGCGCAGGCGCAACCGGCGGCCGACCGCCTGGCGGCGGCAGCCGGCTCGATCGCCGACAAGGATATGAAGGCCAAGGTGAGAAACCTGTCCGACATTGCCACCGACGTCATATCCAAGGTCGAGGCGAAGCCGGCGAGCGCTGCTTCCGTCCGGCGCTTCCTGACCTATTACGTGCCGCAGGCGGCGGAAGTCGCGGAAGGCTATGCCGCGCTTGCCGATCGCCGCGCGCCAAGTCAGCAGCGCCTTGCCACTATCGGCGCGGTGATCACCAAGCTGCAGGATGCTTTCGTGCATTATGCCGACAGCCAGGCCGATTCCGAGCTTGGCACGCTCGACGTTGACCTTCGGCTCATCCAGGAGTCGCTGAAAGAGGATATCGGTCGCTGATGGCCCTTTCTCGTCGCGCTTTCGGACTGGGACTGCTTGCCGCCGCCGCGGCCGGAACGGGCGGCTATCTGACGCTCAAGGACCGGCCGGAATTCCGCGGTTATCTCGGCAACCGCGCGCATCTGTTCGGCTTCGTCGGCGGCGAGAAGCAGGCTTTCCTTTCCGACCCCGATGTCGTCAGCGCGCTGGCTGGCTATGGGCTGGAGCTCGACGCGCGTGTCGCTGGTTCGGTCGAGATGGTGCGCGAGCCGGCGCTCTTGACGCAGAAGCCGCAATTCCTATGGCCCTCCTCGTCGATCATGGTCGATCTCGCACGTAAGAGCGGCGTCTCGATCCGCAACGACCAGGTCGTTCTCAATTCGCCGATCGTCGTCTACACTTGGGGACCGGTGGTCGAAGGTCTGAAGAAGAGCGGCCTGGTCACCGTCGCGGCCAAGGGCGGCTACAACCAGCTCGACCTCAAGGCGTTGCTCGATGCCATTCTTGCCGGCAAGAACTGGTCGGATCTGGGCATCTCCGAGCTCTACGGCCGCGCCCGTGTCGTGTCCACCGATCCCAACCGCTCCAATTCCGGCTTCATGTTCGCAGGGCTGGTGCTCAGCCTGCTGAGCGGCGACGTGGCGACGCAGGAGCTGTTTGCCCAGCATGGCGAGGAGGCAAAGTCGATCTTCCGCAGCATGGGCCTGAAATCATCCTCGTCGGGCAAGCTGTTCGACCAGTATATAGCCGGCGGCCTCGGCGCCGAGCCGATGGCGGTGGGCTACGAGAACCAGTTGGTGGAATGGGCGCTCGCCGACCCGGCGCGCTGGCAGCGCGTGCAGGCCGGCGCCGGCGCCAAGCCGGAAATCCTCTACCCGCGTCCTACCGTCTATTCGGCGCATCCGCTGATCGTCATCGATCCGGCGGTCGATCCGCTGCTCGAAGCGCTGAGCAGCCCGAAGCTGCAGCAGCTTGCCTGGTCGAAGCATGGGTTCCGCGGGCCGCTCGGCACCGTGGCGGGCGATGCAGACGCCATCGCCGGCGTGCGTCCAGCCGAGATCGAGGCGGTGCTGCCGATGCCTTCGGCCGACGTGATGCTTTCGCTGCTGTCGCAGATGGAAGGTTAGCCGGCCGGCCTGGCCGGATTCCGCAGCGCCAATCCCCTCACCCCTGCCCCATCCTGTTCCAGGCATCCAGACCGGCGATCTTGTAGGCCTCGGCCAGCGTCGGGTAGTTGAAGGTGTTGTTGACGAAGAAGTCGACCGTGCCGCCGAGATTGATCACCGCCTGGCCGATATGGATGAGCTCGGTGGCGCCTTCGCCGACGATGTGGGCGCCGAGCAGACGGCGCGTCTCGACCGAGAACAACAGCTTCAGGAACCCGCTAGAGACGCCCATGATGTGGCCGCGCGAGGTCTCGCGAAAACGCGCCAGGCCGACCTCATAGGCGGCGCCGCTGTCGCGCACCTGCTCTTCCGACAGGCCGACCGTCGAAATCTCGGGCACGGCGTAGATGCCATAGGGAAAGCTTTCCGGCGGCGGCGGCAGGTGAACCCCGAAGGCGTGGCAAGCCGCCACCCGGCCCTGCTCCATCGACGTCGAAGCCAGGCTCGGGAAGCCGATGACATCGCCGGAAGCATAGATGTTTGAAACCGTGGTCTGGAAGGTATGCGGATCGACCTTGATGCGGCCGCGGGCGTCGGCCTCGATGCCGACCGTGTCGAGGCCGAGGCTGGCGACATTGCCGGTGCGGCCGGCGGCGTAGAGCACCATCTCCGAGCGGATGGTGCGGCCGTCGGCCAGCGTCACTTCGGCGTGGTCGGGTTTCGAGGCGATCTCCTTCACCGTGCTGCCCAGCCGAATGGTCATGCCGCGGTCGCGCATCTGGTGGATGAAGTCGTCGACGATTTCGCGATCGATGAAGTCGAGGATGGTGTTGCGCGGTTCGACCAGTGTCACCGGCACGTCGAGGGCGGAAAAGATGGTGGCGTATTCGACGCCGATGACGCCGGCGCCGATCACCGTCAGCGTGCGCGGCAGATGATGGAGCTCCAGCATCTCGTCGCTGTCGAAGACGCGCTTCTTGTCGAAGGGCACGTCGGCCGGGCGGTGCGGCCTGGTGCCGACGGCGATCAGCGCGTTGGCGAATCCGACTTCGCTGTAGTCGCCATTGTCGGCGGTCAGGCTGACCTTGTTCGGCGTGAGGAACTTCACCGCGGCGCGCGCGCTCTTCACCGTGTTGCGCATGAACTGGTGCTGCAGCACCTCGACCTCATGGTCCAGCGTCTTGTGCAGCCGGTCGACCAGGTCCGAGATCGAAATGTCCTGCTTGACCCGGTAGCCGCGTCCGTAGAAACCGCGTTCGCGCCAGCCCGAGAGGTTGAGCACCGTCTCGCGCAGCGTCTTCGACGGGATGGTGCCGGTGTGCACCGAGACGCCGCCCAGGCGCCGGCCCCTGTCGACCACCAGCACCGACTTGCCGAGCTTGGCCGATTGCACTGCGGCGCGGCGCCCCGAAGGGCCGCTGCCGATGACCAGCATGTCGTAGTCCATGTCCCGTCCCCTTTGTGCGCCGCAGCAAGCTAGACCGGGAAGAATGTCATGTTCAACAGGCAACACCATTCCCTCGGCTGGCGAATCCGCCGACGCAACCAAAAGCATGCGAAACCTTAACCGGACGGCAAGGCTTGCGTGCAATGGTCCATGTCGAGGGGACCACCGGGGCAACAGAGTTGGCGATTTCCAAAAGCGATGCGCTGCCTGGCGCAGAGACCGGTTTCTGGTCCGGCCTTCAGAGCAGCGCGGTTCTCACCGACCTGCGCGAGGGCCTGTTCCGTTTCATCGCGCTGGTGGTCGCCGCGGTCTTCGTCTATCGCGGTGCGCGTCACCTCGTCATCGATCCGGGCCGGCTGAACATCCTGCTGCTCATGATCTCCGACGTTCTGACTTTTACCTGGCTGCTGCTGGCGCGCCGACCGATTGTCCGCGACTGGAGCCCTTTCACGGTATTCATCTCGGTGACGGCCGCTTTCGGTTCGGGTTTCGTATCGCTCCAGGACGGCATCGCCGTCATCCCGCTCTATATCGCGGCGCCGCTGCAATTCCTGGCGCTGTGGCTGGTGATCTGGGGGAAGATGTCGCTCGGCCGCTCCTTTGCCATCCTGCCGGCCAACCGCGGCGTCGTCACCGGCGGCGCTTACCGGTTCGTGCGACACCCAATCTATGCCGGTTATCTGGCAGGGCACATCCTGTTCCTGCTGTCGAGCTTCTCGCTCTACAATTTCGCCGTCTACGCGATCATCACCCTGTTCCAGGTCCATCGCATCCTGCGCGAGGAGCGCATCCTGGCGCTGACCGAGGAGTATCGCGACTATCTTGGGCAGGTTCGCTACAGGCTCTGTCCCGGCATCTTCTGACGTCGCGCCCGGCGGTGGCGGGCACATTCCTTGAATTCCAGGCCGCCCTCACCATTTGAAAGGCGGCAGGCATTCCCATGGGGGTGCTGCGATCGAGGAACGGATATGAACGCACGCGTATTGGACGGCGAGATCATCACGACCAGGTTCGAGGACACCCGCGCCTATCGCGGGGTGCGGACAAGGCGCATTTTCGCCTTCCTGCTCGACTATTTCTTCGTCGCGCTGCTGACCATTCCCTTCGCCATCCTGGTCGCCATTCTCGGCCTGTTGACCTTCGGCCTCGGCTGGGCGCTGTTTTCGGTGCTGGTGCCGATGGTCGCCATCCTCTACATCTGGAACACGCTGGGCAGCCGCGACCAGGCGACGACCGGCATGAAGATCATGGGCATCCGCCTGGAGAAGCTCGACGGCAGCCGCATCGACGGCATGACGGCCGTGGTGCACTCTGTGCTGTTTTGGGCCGGCAACGTTATCCTGACGCCGCTGGTGCTTCTGGTCACGCTGTTCTCCGACCGCAAGCGCACGCTGCACGACCTGCTGCTCGGCACCGTGGTAACCCGCACCGATATCTGACGGATTCACGGCCGCGCGCATCAAACCGCCGCGTCGCCTGTGCTTAAAAATGAACAGGCCAAGGCCATCGCGGCAGCATAATCCTGTTGAATTTTTCGGCGACCGGGCCAAAGGTAGGGCGATTCGCAGGAGCGTTTCCAAGATTAGATGACGCAGCATCCGACCCAGTCGCCGCAGTTCTTCCTGACCGCGCCGTCGCCGTGCCCCTACTTAGAGGGACAGTTCGAGCGCAAGGTGTTCACGCACCTTGTCGGCGACAAAGCGCCAGAGATGAACGACCTCTTGACGCAAGGCGGCTTTCGGCGCTCGCAGAACATCGCCTACCGTCCGGCCTGCGAGTCGTGCCGCGCCTGCGTGTCGGTCCGCATCCTGGCACAGGAATTCAGCCCCAGCCGCAACATGCGTCGCGTCATCCAGCACAATGCCGACCTCGTCGGCGCCATGCATGACGCGCAGCCTTCGACGGAGCAATACTCCCTCTTCCGCAGCTATCTCGACGCCCGGCATCGCCGCGGCGGCATGTCGGACATGACCGTGCTCGACTATGCGATGATGGTGGAAGACACGCATGTCGACACCAAGATCATCGAATACCGGCGTCGCGGCCCCGACACGTTTATCACCGGCAAGGGCCATGGCGAGCTGATAGCCGTCGCGCTCACCGACAAGATGGCCGATGGCCTGTCGATGGTCTATTCCTACTTCAATCCCGACTTCGAGGACCGCTCGCTCGGCACCTTCATGATCCTCGATCACATCGCCCGCGCCAAGGCGATGGGACTGCCCCACGTCTATCTCGGCTACTGGGTCAACGGCTCGCGCAAGATGAATTATAAGATGCGCTTCATGCCGCAGGAGCATCTCGGCCCTAAAGGCTGGGAACGCTACGACCACGAAGCGGTTAGTCGCTGAACCGCCCCACGCTTCATCCATAAATGTTTCAAGGAGGAGGACGCCGGTCTTTCGGCCCTCAGGCTGGAACGAGTGCGGCGTGGCCGCTGTGCGCCTCCTCAAGACTGCTTTGCGAGATGCCCAAGTGTCCACCCATACCGACCACCAAAAAGGCCTCCTGATCACCGCCGTAGGCGGCCTCACATTGACCGTCGACATACCGCTGATCCGGCTCGCCGACGGCACGCCCTGGACGATCATGATGTTGCGCACCGCCACCACCTTGCTGGCCGGGCTGGTGGTGTGGGCCGTCTGGCGATCGTTCGACCGGAACGCACCCCGGCTCATTCCGGGCTGGTCGGGACTTGCCGTGGCCTTTTGCTACGGCATGACCGGGATATGCTTCGTCACGGCGGTCTATCACACCTCGACAGCCGACCTTGTCTTCATCCTGGCCTTCAACACCGTGTTCGCGGCGCTGCTGTCATGGCTCTTCCTCAAGGAAAAACCGCAGCCTGCAACCGTCATCGCCATGCTGGCAATGATCTTCGGCGTGCTGATCATCGTCGGCGGCTCCGTCGGCACCGGGCATCTGTTCGGCGATTTCATGGCGCTTTGCTCGACCTTCTTCGTCGCCCTGGCGATCACCATTTCGCGCGCTAGCGGCAAGGACATGGGCTTCACCGCGCTGGTCGGCGTCATCCTGCCGCTGGCGCTCGCCGTGTTCATGGTTTCAGGCGAAGGCATTCACGTGAACGCGCCGTGGTGGATCGTCTTCAACGGCGCCGTGATCATGCCGATCTCGTTCTTCTGCCTTGCCAACGGACCGAAATACATTTCAGGCCCGGAGGTGGCGATGTTCTATCTGCTGGAGACGGTGCTGGCACCGGTCTGGGTCTGGCTGATCTTCGCCGAGGCGCCCACGCGCAACAGCCTGATCGGCGGCACGATCCTGACCGTGACTTTGGTGGCGCATTCGCTGTGGCAATTGCATGAGGGCCGCAAGCGCCGTGCCGCGCTTGCCGTGGTTCACCCGGCCTGAACTTTCCTCGGCTCGGCCGCCGCTTCGATCTGCGGCGGCGCGCCGGCCTCGTCGGCGTCAGGCGCAAGCTCGTCCATGATCTCGACCTCGCGTAGCCATTCGCGCCAGATGGCGACGAGCAGCGCCATCAACACCGGGCCGATGAACAGGCCAAGAAAACCCATCGTCTTGACGCCGCCGATCAGGCCGAAAAAGGTCGGCAGGAAAGGCAGCTTGATCGGGCCTCCGACCAGCTTGGGCCGCAGGGTCTTGTCGACGATGAAGAGCTCGACCGCGCCCCAGATGAACAGGGCCGCGCCGGCAAAAAGCTTGCCGCTGGCGGCGAGGTAGATCGACACCAGGGTGAAGGAGAGCGGCGCCCCGCCCGGGATCAGCGCCATGATGCCGGTGAGCGCGCCGAGTGTCACCGGCGACGGCACGCCGGCAAGCCAATAGGCGATGCCGAGCACCAGGCCCTCGCCGATGGCGATGATGGTCATGCCCGTCACGGTCGAGGAAATGGTTGCCGGCACGACGCGCGAGATCCGCTCCCAGCGCGTCGGCAGGATGCGTTCGCCGAGACGATCGATCTGGGCCGCGAAAGCCTCGCCGTCGCGATAGGCGAAGAACAGCGCGATCATCATGAACAGAAGCGTCAGCATCAGGCTGAAGGCGCTGCCGCCGGCGGCCAGGGCACCGCGATAGATGCTGCCGATATTAGAGCCGCTGATCAGCTGGATCAACTCGCCGATACCGCCGGGGTGGCCGAGATAGGCCGTCCACTGCTCGTTCAGCCATTCGCCGACCACCGGCATGGTGGCGATCCAACCCGGTGTCACCGCGCCGTGGCGATTGGTCTCGATAGCCCAGGTAACCCACTCGCGCAGCTCATTGATGGCATAGGTGCCGGCAAGCGCGATCGGCACCACCAGGAAGGTGAGGATGAAAAGGATCGCCAAGGTCGCGCCGACCGTGCGGTTGCCACCAACGCCAACGAGCAACCGGCGGTAGAGCGGCCAACTGGCGAAGGCGATGACGAGCGCCGCCAGCACCGGGAACAGGAAGCCGTGAAAGAAATAGACGCCGGCGGCGACGATCAGCACCAGGAGCCAGCGCGCCGCCGACAGCGGCGGGATGACGGCCGCCCTGAGCGGCGTCGACAAGCCGAACAGTCGCTGCCCCGGCTTCTGGATTTCGGCGCGCTTCAATCCGGCGTCTCTCCCGTGCCCAGTGGTTCAATGGGATGCTTATGCACCATCATAGTGCAGCAATCGTGACGATAGTCCAAATAGCGACTTCTCCTTCTCCCCTTGTGGGAGAAGGTGGCTCGGCGCGCAGCGCCGAGACGGATGAGGGGTGCTCCAGCGGCGTGAGACGTCTGCTTTCCCTGGAACACCCCTCATCCGGCCGAGCTTCGCTCGTCCACCTTCTCCCACAAGGGGAGAAGGAAAAGGCCTCGCTACCCGAATTTCCCCGTCCTGGGGAAACCCTTCGGCACCATGCGGCCGGCGGCGGCGCGGGCTCCGATCCACTCGGCCAGCTCCTCGCGCGACTTGGTGAAAGTGCGATCGGCCGAATCCTGCCAGGAGAGCCCCGTCTGCAGGGTGAAGGTCTTCAGGTCCAGCACGCCGCCGTCCTTGTACTTCTGCAGCCGCACGCCCTTGCCGCGCGCCATCTCCGGGATTTCGGCCAGCGGGAAGACCAGCAACTTGCGGTTCTCGCCGACGATGGCGAGATGGTCGCCCGAAACCGGAATGCAGCGCTTGGCCTCGTCCGGCGCCTTGACGTTCATCACCTGCTTGCCCTTGCGGGTGTTGGCGACGACCTCCTCCTCCGAAACGACGAAGCCGTTGGCGTCGTATGAGACGAGCAGCAGCTTGCGCTTCGGATCATGGACAAAGGCAGTGACGATGTCCTGGTCGTTCTCCATGTCGACGATGATGCGGATCGGCTCGCCATGGCCGCGCCCGCCCGGCAGCCGATCGGCGCCGATGGTATAGAACTTGCCGCCGGTGGTGAAGACCAGGATCTTGTCCGTGGTCTGGGCATGGAAGGCAAGCTTCAGGCTGTCGCCTTCCTTGAAGGTGAGCTGCGAATGGTCGGTCAGGTGGCCCTTCATGGCGCGCAGCCAGCCCTTTTCCGACACAACGACGGTGACCGGCTCGCGCTCGATCATCGCATGCGCGATGTCGGTCAGGTCGTGCTCGGGCGCATCGGCAAACTGGGTGCGACGCTTGCCGAGCTCGGTCTGCGGACCGAATGTGTCGCGGACCTTGGCGACTTCCCACTTGATCGTCGACCATTGCTTGGCGTCGGACGCCAGCAGGGCCTCGATCTGCTTCTTCTCGGCGGTGAGGCCGTCGAATTCCTTGCGGATCTCGATCTCTTCGAGCTTGCGCAAGGCGCGCAGGCGCATGTTGAGGATGGCTTCGGCCTGGTTGTCGGTGAGCGACCAGCGGGCCATCATCACCTGCTTGGGCTCATCCTCCTCGCGGATGATCCTGATGACCTCGTCGATATTGAGATAGGCGATCAGATAGCCGGCGAGGATTTCCAGCCGCTTCTCGATCTCGTTGAGCCGGTATTTCGAACGGCGGATCAAAACCTCGCGGCGGTGGTCGAGCCACTCCTTCAGCACGCCCTTCAACGACAGGACGTTCGGCACCTTGCCGCGCGACAGCACGTTCATGTTGAGCGGGAAGCGGCTTTCAAGCTCGGTGAGCTTGAACAGCGATTCCATCAGGATGCCGGGATCGACCGTGCGGCTCTTCGGCACCAGGACGATGCGGATGTCTTCCGCGCTCTCGTCGCGGATGTCTTCGAGCAGCGGCAGCTTACGCGCCATCAAAAGCTCGGCGATCTTCTCGATCAGCCTGGCCTTCTGCACGCCATAGGGGATCTCGGTGACGACGATGCTCCAGGTGCCCCTGCCCTGGTCCTCCTGGCCCCATTTGGAGCGCACCCGGAAACCGCCGCGGCCCGTCTCATAGGCTTCGAGGATCGAGGCGCGGCTGTCGACGATGATGCCGCCGGTCGGAAAATCCGGCCCCTGGACGAAATCCATCAACTTCACCACCGGCGCTTCGGGATGCTCGATCAGATGGAGTGCTGCGTCGCAAAGCTCGGCGGCGTTGTGCGGCGGGATCGAGGTCGCCATGCCGACGGCAATGCCCGACGAGCCGTTGGCGAGCAGGTTGGGGAAAGCGCCCGGCAGGACGGACGGCTCCTCGTCCTCTTCATTGTAGGTCGGCCGAAAATCGACCGCGTCCTCGGTGATACCGGCAAGCAGCTCGCTCGCCACCTCGGTCATGCGGGCTTCGGTGTAGCGCATCGCCGCGGCGTTATCGCCGTCGATGTTGCCGAAATTGCCCTGCCCGTCGACCAGCGGGTAGCGCATCGAGAAATCCTGCGCGAGGCGCACCAAGGCGTCGTAGATCGATTGGTCGCCATGCGGATGGAACTTGCCCATCACGTCGCCGACGATGCGGGCGCATTTGGCGAAGCCCTGATCGGGGTTGAGCCTGAGCAGCCGCATGGCATGCATGATGCGGCGATGGACCGGCTTCAGTCCGTCGCGCACATCCGGCAGCGCCCGGTGCATGATGGTCGACAGCGCGTAAGCGAGATAGCGCCGCTCGAGCGCTTCCTTCAGATCGACCGGTTCGATTTTATCGCCGCCGCCATTGTCATCAGGCGGCAAAAGCCTTTTTCCCATGGATTTGGACTAGCCGAGCGGGTGATTCGCGGCAAGCGCCGCGTGAACGTCGGCGCATTCGCCGCGGCCATAGATGCGCAACCGGCGGTGTGAAGAATTTCACGGAAGCGGCGCCGCGGCGGCTGCAATTTGCCGCCGATCTGCAACAGGCTTAGTCGGCAATACAACGCCGGCCAACATCAATCCGTTACATGCGGCCGCTATCTGGCAATGCAACGCGCTGGCGGAGGAAAGCCGCGGTCTTCATGACAAATTCACCCCATCGGGCAATAGCTGCCGACCGGCGTTTGCTTTTCATCGCCGTTTTCGACAAATGGGCCCCGAAATGCCTTTTTCCCGTCCCGTTCGTCACGGAATGGTGATGGAGCAGATGTCAAAAATAATTTCACAATAGCCAATCCAGGACAGGGAACTCGCCATGACAATCCAACGCTCAACACTCAAGAAGCTGGCCTTTTCGACCTTTCTGCTGACGCTGCCGCTCAATTCGGCCTTCGCCGCCGATCCGGCGGTGGCCGAGCGCATCAAGGCGGCCCTTGCCGCCCAGGGCGTCGAGATTTCCTGGACAGGCGTCTCCGGCGACGATTCGAACGCCGTCCTGCAAGGTGTTTCCATCAAGCCGGCGGCCGAGAAGGAAGCGCTGCCGATAGGCGACGTGAAACTGGAAGGGGTCAGCGAAGCCAATGGCGGCTATGAGATCGCAACCCTCTCGACCTCGCCTTTCGAGCACAGCAAGGACGGCGTGACGCTCAATCTCAGCCCGGTGGTCGTCCACGACATGAAGGTCCCGGCCGAAGGCAGCACCGATCCGCTCGGCTCGCTGATGATGTACAAGTCGGCGGAACTCTCCAACATGACGGTCAAGGTCGGCGACAAGACGGCTTTCGCGATGGACGGGCTTGCCGTGCAGATCACCCCGCCGGCCGACGGCAAGGCGATGGACTTCATCGCCAACACCGAAAAATTCACCGCCGACCTGTCGCTGGTCGACGATCCGAAGTCCAAGGAAGCGATCGACGCACTCGGCTACCAGAACATCTCGGGCAACATTGCGATGGCCGGCACCTGGCAGCCGAGCGACGGCAAGATGGAGCTGTCGAAATATGACGTATCGGTCGAAAATGCCGGCACGCTCGGCATGACCTTCAACCTCGGCGGCTACACGCTCGACTTCATCAAGTCGATGCAGGAGATGCAGAAGAAGCTCGCCGCCCAGCCGGAAGGCGCCGACAATTCCGCGCAAGGCATGGCCATGCTCGGCCTGATGCAGCAGCTTTCGTTCAACGGCGCATCGGTGCGCTTCGAGGACGATTCGCTCACCGGCAAGGTGCTCGACTATGTCGGCAAGCAGCAGGGCATGTCGGCCAAGGATGTCGCCAACCAGGCCAAGGCGATCGTGCCGTTCGGCATGGCGCAGCTCAACAATCCCGAGCTGACGGCGGAAGTCTCGGCGGCGGTCAACACCTTCCTCGACAATCCAAAGAGCCTGGAAATCTCGGCCGAGCCGCCGTCGTCGGTACCGTTCGCGCTGATCATGGCCGGCGCCATGTCCAACCCGCTCGACCTGCCGAAGACGCTTGGCGTCAAGGTCAAGGCGAACCAGGACTGATCGGACGGTCAGCTCCAAAGAAAAGCCCGGCAGCGATGCCGGGCTTTTATTGTTGAAGGCGATTCTTGTAGCGAAAAGAATATCCTGGCTACGGCTTTTAGCCTTCCTTCTTCGGCACCGCCACGCGCAGCGACAGCTCGCGCAGCTGCTGCGGGGTCGCTTCGGACGGCGCGCTCATCAGCAGGTCGTAGGCCTGCTGGTTCATCGGGAACATGGTGATTTCGCGCAGGTTCTTGGCGCCGACCAAAAGCATGACGACGCGGTCGATGCCGAATGCCGCTCCGCCATGCGGCGGCGCGCCATACTGGAAGGCACGGTAGAGGCCGCCAAAGCGATCCTCGACCGTCTGCCGATCCAGACCGACCATCTCGAAGGCCTTGACCATGGTTTCCGGCAGATGGTTGCGGATGCCGCCCGAGGCGATCTCGAAGCCGTTGCAGACCGCATCGTACTGGAAGGCCTTGATGCCGAGCGGCTCCTGGTTGGTCAGGGCGTCAATGCCGCCCTGCGGCATCGAGAACGGATTGTGGGCGAAGTCGATCTTCTTCTCGTCCTCGTTCCATTCGAAGAACGGGAAGTCGACGATCCAGCAGAGCTCGAAGCGGTCGCGGTCGACGAGGTTCAATTCCTCGCCGGCTCGGGTGCGCGCCGCACCGGCAAAGGAGACGAACTTCTTCGGGTCGCCGGCGACGAAGAAGGCAGCGTCTCCGTCGGCAAGGCCGAGCTGGAGGCGGATCGCCTCGGTGCGCTCCTCACCGATGTTCTTGGCGAGCGGACCGGCGCCTTCGAGTTTTTCGCCTTCCTTGCGCCAGAAGATGTAGCCGAGGCCAGGCTGCCCCTCGCCCTGCGCCCAGGAATTCATGCGGTCGCAGAAGGCGCGGCTGCCACCGGTCTTGGCCGGGATCGCCCACACCTCGGCTTTCGGATCGTTGGCCAGGATGTTGGCGAAGACCTTGAAGCCGGAATCGCGGAAATGATCGGAAACCGCCTGCATCACGATCGGGTTGCGCAGGTCCGGCTTGTCGGTGCCGTATTTGCGCATGGCAACATCATAGGGGATGCGCGGCCATTCCTTGGTGACGGGCTTGCCATTGGCGAAAGCCTCGAAGACGGACGTCATCACCGGCGCTAGGGTGGAGAGCACATCATCCTGCTCGACGAAGCTCATCTCGAGGTCGAGCTGGTAGAATTCGCCCGGCAGGCGGTCGGCCCGCGGATCCTCGTCGCGGAAGCAGGGTGCGATCTGGAAATAGCGGTCGAAGCCGGAGACCATGATCAGTTGCTTGTACTGCTGCGGCGCCTGCGGCAGCGCGTAGAAGGTGCCGGGATGGATGCGCGACGGCACCAGGAAGTCGCGCGCGCCTTCGGGCGACGACGCGGTGAGGATCGGCGTCGAAAACTCGGTGAAGCCGACCTCCCCCATGCGCTTGCGCATCTCGGCGATGATCTTGGTGCGCGCGACGATGTTCTTGTGCAGCGTCTCGCGACGCAGATCGAGGAAGCGGTATTTCAGACGGATGTCTTCCGGGTAGTCCGGCTCGCCGAACACCGGCAGCGGCAGTTCCTTGGCGGCCGACAGCACTTCGATCTCGCGCGCGAAAATCTCGATTTCGCCGGTCGGCAGGTTCGGATTGACGGTTTCCGGCAGCCGCGCCTTGACCTCGCCGTCGACGCGGATCACCCATTCGCCGCGCAAGGTCTCGGCGACCTTGAAGGCCGGCGAATCCGGATCGGCGACGATCTGGGTCAGGCCGTAATGGTCGCGAAGATCGATGAAGAGCAGCCCGCCATGGTCGCGCACGCGATGCACCCAGCCCGACAGGCGGACGGAATTGCCGACGTCGCTCTTTCTCAACTGGGCACAGGTGTGGCTGCGGTAACGATGCATGGTCATGGGGTAAAGTCCGGAAATTGCGGGCGCCGGCCCGGCTCGAAAATTGGCGCGAAAAGCGCATGAGAGGCCGGCTTTGTCAAGGCAAGCGGTCACATAGACGCGCCGCTGCGACCGTTCAGGCAAAGTGGACTTGCACACCCCGGCTTTGGAAATCGGCGAGCGTTGCAGGAGGCGCGCTCCTTTCCACCACGAGATGGCGGATCGCGTCCGCTTCCGCCACGCGATAGGGCGCGGCGGTGGCGAGCTTGTCGTTGGTGACGGCAATGACGATGCCGGCGCTGTTTCTCGCCATGGCGCGTTTCACCTCGGCTTCGGCCGAATCGAAAGCGGTGACGCCCCGCGTGATATCCAGCCCGCAGGAGCCCAGAAAGAACAGATCGGCGCCGAGCTGCGCCACAGCGGCGAGCGTATCGGTCCCGACGCAGGTTCCGAGATCGGGCATATAGCGGCCGCCGAGCACGATCAGCTCGACCAGCGGAAGGTCCGTCAGAGCCGAGGCGACGCCCAGCGAATTGGTGGCGACGGTCAGCTCCATGTCGCGCGGGATCGCCCGGGCGATCGCCTCGTTGGTCGTGCCGCCGTCGATGAACAGCGACTGCCCCGCGCCGAGCAGCGCAACAGCCGCCTTGGCGAGCCGAGTTTTCTCCTCGACCGCATGACGGCTGCGCTGGCTGAGCGGCGCGGCTGCAAAGGGCCCCGATGGGACAGCGCCGCCATAAACGCGACGCAGCTGCCCGGCCTTCGCCAGTTCCCTCAGATCGCGGCGCACAGTGTCCTCCGACACGCCGAAACGGCTGGCGAGCTCGCCCGCCAGCACCTTTCCGTCGGCCGCAAGCCGGTCGCGAATGAGTTGGTGGCGTTCTTCGGTAAGCATGCACGATCCTATTTATTTGTGCACGTTATTGCATGTTTTGCCTGTTCATGCAAGAAACAACGTCACCGGCAGCCTGAGAGCCGCCGCCAAAAACTCCTTATCGGATTTGCCTGATGACCCTTGGCCTGAAACTCGCCCCCCAGCACCGCGTCTATGCCGGCTTCGCGATCTATTCCTTTGCCATGGGCAATATCTTTCCGCGGCTGCCCGATATCAAGCGGGCCATGCAGATCGAGGACGGCACGCTCGGCCTCGCCCTGATCGGGACGCCGATCGGCACTCTGATCGCGCTGACGCTGGCGACGCCGATCCTGGAGCGCGTCGGCTTCCGCCGCGCACTGCTGTGGCTGGTGCCGCTGCTTGGCTTCGCCTATGCCGTCGCGGTGCATGCGTCGGGCCCCGCGGCCCTGTTCCTGATGCTGCTCCCGGTCGGATTGATGATCGGCAGCATCGAGATCATTTTGAATGTCGAGGCGGACAGGACCGAGTTCCTGCTCAAGCGCCGCATCATGAACCGGGCGCATTCGTTCTGGAGCATCGGCTTCTTCGGCGCCGGCCTGTTCGGCGGCGCGCTGGCGCATCTCGGCCTGTCGCCGCAACTGCATCTGGCGCTGGTGGTGCCGACCGTGGCGGTTGCGATGGCGCTGTTCCTGGGCGGCTTCGAACCCGCACCTGCCCGTTTCGCCGCGACCGGCGACAAGCCGCCGATATTCGCCCGCCCGACGCTGCCGATCCTCATCCTCGTCGCGGTGACACTGTCGGCAATGCTTATGGAAGGCGCCAGTATGGACTGGTCCGCCATCTATATGCGCACAGTGTTCGACTCAGGCCCCTTCGTTGCCGGCTTCACCGTGGCGCTGTTCGCCTTCTCGCAGGCGACGACACGCTTCTTCGCCGACAGCTTTGTCGACCGCCACTCGCCGAGCGGCGTAGCGCGCGTGCTGCTTGCAACAATGGCGGTCGGCGTGTTCATCGTCTTCTTCTCGCCCCTGCCCTTCATCTCGATGCTGGGCTTTGCGCTTCTGGGCATCGGCAGCAGCGCCATCTTTCCGCTGGCGATCTCGGCTGCGGCGCAGCGCACAGACCGTCCGGCGGCGATCAATGTCGCGGCCCTGTCGCAGATCTCATTCGTCGCCTTTCTGCTTGGCCCGCCGCTGCTCGGCTTCGTGTCGGACCACTGGGGCATCCGCTCGGCCTATGGCATCGGTATCCCCTTCATCCTGCTCAGCCTGGCCACAGCCGGCGCGCTTGGCCGACGGCCATCGGCCGAAGCCGCGGATACCGCAAGGCAAAGCGTGGAGGCGCAGGCCGGCGAGGCCTGAACCGCCCCGCCGGGCCATCGCATCGCGCGAAACTAGCGGTGCGTGACGACGTCGCGGCGCTTGACGAATGCGCGCGCGGCTGAAATTGAAAGAGGCCTAATATTGTGCCAAAAGCGATTTGATGCAGGTCATCACCACACAAGAAGAACTCGAGAGCGTTGTCGCGGCGTTCGAAAAATCGGAATTCGTTACCGTCGATACCGAATTCATCCGCGAGACGACCTTCTGGCCGATCCTTTGCCTGATCCAGATCGCCGCGCCTGGGATTGAGGCGCTTATCGATCCGTTGTCGCCCGGCATCGACCTGAAACCGTTTTTCCGGCTCATGGCCAACGAAGCGGTGCTGAAGGTCTTTCACGCGGCGCGCCAGGACATCGAAATCATCGTCCATCTCGGCGATCTGGTGCCGCATCCGGTGTTCGACACGCAGGTGGCGGCGATGGTCTGCGGCTTCGGCGACAGCGTTTCCTACGACCAGCTCGTGCAGAAGGTCACCGGAGCCCGGCTGGACAAGTCCTCGCGCTTCACCGACTGGCGGCACCGGCCGCTCTCCGACAAGCAGCTCGAATACGCGCTTGCCGACGTCACCCACCTGATCGAGGTCTACCAGCATCTCAGCGCCGAGCTGAAGCGCGAGAATCGCGGCCACTGGCTGAACGAGGAGATGGATGTCCTCACCTCGCGCGACACCTACGATCCGCATCCCGAGGATGCCTGGAAACGGCTGAAGATGCGGCTGCGCAAACCGCAGGAGCTGGCGATCGTGCAGACGGTGGCGGCCTGGCGCGAGCGCGAGGCGCGCGAGCGCGACGTGCCGCGCGGCCGCGTGCTCAAGGACGACGCGATCTACGAGATCGCCCAGCAGGCGCCGCGCGATGCGGCCGCGCTCGGCAAGCTGCGCACCACGCCGAAAGGTTGGGAACGCTCCGCGACGGCAACCGCGCTGCTCGGCGCGGTCAACGCGGCGCTGGCGCTGCCCAAGGACGCGATGCCGAAACTGCCGAAAAGCGTGCAGCCGCCGGAGGGGTCGAGCGCGGCGGCGGAACTGCTCAAGGTGCTGCTCAGGATCGTCGCGGAGAAGGAAGGCGTGGCCACCAAGGTGCTTGCCTCCAGCGACGATATTGACCGCATCGCCGCCGAGGGCGACGAAGCTGACGTGGCGGCGTTGCAGGGCTGGCGGCGCGCCGTTTTCGGCGAGCAGGCGCTAAGGCTGGTACGCGGCGAGATCGGCATCAAGTTCGACAAGCGCCGGATCGCGTTGTTCGAGTTGTAGCGCCTCCCCCTTCTCCCCTTGCGGGAGAAGGTGGATCGGCGCGCAGCGCCGAGACGGATGAGGGGTGTTCCAGCGGAGTGAGACGCTGGCGTCTTCCTATCGCGGCATCCAACGCTGGCTTACGTCCGTGTCAAGCTGGAACACCCCTCATCCGGCCGCTGCGCGGCCACCTTCTCCCACAAGGGGAGAAGGGAAAGGCCAGCCAGCCTCACACCACGCCCAGCAGGTGGAGCGCGAACCATATCCAGGCGATGAGAAGTATGCCGGCGCCAAGGAAGAAGGCGCGGCTGCGGTGCAGCACATGGTTTCTGTCGAGATGCACCCAGGCGTGGACATAGCGCGTGACTATGAACAGCCACATCAACACCAGCGTCAGGTAGTTCACGCCGTTGGTGACGAACAGCGCCAGGCACAGCACGTGGAAGAGAACCGGCAGCTCGAACTGGTTGATCAGGTTGTTGGCGACGGTGACGCTCGAAGCCGGCTCGGTTGAGCGGACCTTGTACTGACCGGTCCTGGCCTCGCCGGACTTCACGGCGAGATAGCGCCGCTTGAACATCACCAGATAGACGACATAGACCAGAAGAACATGCGCCAGCATCGGCCAGAAGATGGCTGTCTGGCGCATCTGCGTGTCCTCAGCGTCGCCGCCCGGCCAGCGCGAAGACCGCGATGACGAAGACCGGAATCGCCAGCAGCGCGAATTTGGTGACCGTCAGCGAAGAGGCGAAGGCCAGCGAATCGGGATTGGCCAGCTGGAAATCGGAGAGCAGCCGCGCCATGGCAAAATTCTGGGCGTAGTCTGCGACCGCATAGGGCGCCACCAGCACCAGCGAGAACAAGGCCTGCAGCTGCGCCGGCATGGCGCGGAAGGTGCTGAGCCGGCGCCCGAAAGCAAGGACGAGGCTCACCAGCGTCAGCGACAGCAGCGCCGGGAACAAAAGATCGAAGGTCAAATAGTGCCAGACGATGATGATCTCGCCGCCGCGCCGGCCGAGCGCGGTGAGCCACGCCATGCCTTCGTCAGGCGTGAAGCCGGCGATGCGCATGTCGAGCGAGGCCAGGCCGCCGCTCAAGCGCTGGAAATAGAGAAACTCCAGCGCCGTCATGACGAGGAAAAGCGCAATCGAGGCAATGGAGAGCGCCGCCGCGTGACGCGACAGCCGCAGCACCGCCACGCTCAAGTCACGCCACAGTCCCCGGCGGTCGGGCCGATCGGCCTCCCGATCAAATTCCGCCCGGGTAATTGGGGCTTTCGCGGGTGATCGTGACGTCATGGGCATGGCTTTCACGAAGTCCGGCGTTGGATATGCGCACAAAAGTGGCGCGCTCGCGGAAATCTGCAAGGTCACGTCCACCCACATAACCCATAGCGGCTTTCAGGCCGCCTGCAAGCTGGTGCAGCACGCCAGCCACAGGTCCTTTGTAGGGAACCTGCCCTTCAATGCCCTCCGGAACCAGCTTCAGAGTGTCGCGGACCTCCGCCTGGAAGTAGCGGTCGGCCGAGCCGCGCGCCATCGCGCCGACCGAACCCATGCCGCGATAGGCCTTGAAGGAGCGGCCCTGGTGCAGATAGACCTCGCCTGGGCTCTCGTCGGTGCCGGCAAGCAGCGAGCCGATCATGGCCGCACTTGCTCCCGCGGCAAGCGCCTTGGCGAGATCGCCAGAATATTTGATGCCGCCATCGGCAATGACACTGACTCCGGCCCTGCTGGCCGTCTCGACCGCCGACATGATCGCCGACAGCTGCGGGACGCCGACACCGGCCACGATTCTGGTTGTGCAGATCGAACCCGGGCCGATGCCGACCTTGACGGCGTCGGCGCCGGCATCGATCAGCGCCTGCGTGCCGTCGGCCGTGGCGACATTGCCGGCCAGGATGCGCACGGAGTTCGACAGTTTCTTCGCCCGCGTCACCGCATCCAGCACGCGCTGCGAATGGCCATGCGCGGTGTCGATGACCAAAAGGTCGACGCCGGCGTCGATCAGGCGCTCGGCGCGCTCGAAGCCGTCATCGCCGACGCTGGTGGCGGCGGCGGCACGCAGGCGACCTTGCGCGTCCTTGGTGGCGTGCGGGTTGAGCTGCGACTTCTCGATGTCCTTGACGGTGATCAGGCCGACGCAATTGCCATTCCTGTCGACCACCACCAGCTTCTCGATGCGGTGCTTGTGAAGGAGACGTTTGGCTTCGTCCTGGTCGACATTCTCCTTGACCGTGATCAGGTTCTCACGCGTCATCAGCTCGTAGACCTTCTGCGCCGGGTCGGAGGCGAAGCGCACGTCGCGGTTGGTGAGGATGCCGACCAGACGGCCGACCGTATGGCCGCCGGTGCCGCCATTTTCGACCACCGGAATGCCGGAAATCGAATAGGCGCGCATCAGCGCCAGCGCATCGGCCAGCGTTGCGTCGGGGCCGATGGTGACCGGGTTCACCACCATGCCGGATTCGAATTTCTTCACCTGCCTGACCTGCTCGGCCTGTTCGGACGGCGAGAAATTGCGGTGGATGACGCCGATGCCGCCGGCCTGCGCCATGGCGATCGCCAGCCGCGCCTCGGTGACGGTGTCCATGGCCGCCGACAGGATCGGCACGTTGAGATCTATGTCGCCGGCAATGCGGGTGCGGATGTCGGTTTCGCCAGGCATGACTTCGGAATGGCCGGGCTGCAAAAGCACGTCGTCGAAGGTCAGCGCCAGCGCGCCGGTGGACGTTTCGATGATTTTTGCCATGGCCAGTCCTTTTGAATGCGGAAAAGGCGCCAGGCCGATTGGCCAGCGCCGACTCTCATCTTCCCTTTCAGGATTGGCGCTGGCTGGTACCACGTCCTGGGGCGGTTGAAAAGCCGATCGTTGCGGGATGGGACGCGTTCCTGTTTCGCGCCAAGAACCTTATCGTTAGTCGTCGTAAGTGTCGTCGCGTGTCCAGTTTCCGACAGCGACAACCGGCTGTTGTTTGAGCCGAGACAACAACGCTGCGCGCGAGCGGGGAAATAAGTCATGCGCGTCGGCAGGGACGATCCGCGCCATAGGCCGCCCATTGCTTACGACGACATAGCTCCGTCCTTCACTGGCTCCGCGCAGGATGAAGGAGAGTTTGCGTTCGACGTCAGCTATGGAAACGGTGTTGTCCATGTCAGCACTCCATGCAGCATCGGTAGTATGACGGTACGCCCGGTACAACGACATTCCGCCGAGAAATTGCCCTACCACTGGTTGCGCTCCCGCAAAAGTGACAGCAATTTAATGCGACATCCGGGCCGAGGCGTGATAACCGCCCGGTCGCACCGGTTCGCCCCCAAGCCGGGCCTAGAATCGCGAAGACAGATCAGGGCGTTTCCCTTGAACCGCATCATCCCGCTTATCCTGGCGGTCGCATTGTTCATGGAGAACATGGATTCGACCGTGATCGCGACGTCGCTGCCGGCGATCGCTGTCGACATCCACACCAGCCCGATCGCGCTGAAGCTGGCGCTGACGGCTTATCTGGTGTCGTTGGCGATCTTCATTCCGATCAGCGGCTGGATGGCCGACCGGTTCGGCGCCAAAAACGTCTTTCGCGCTGCGATCGGCGTCTTCATCGCCGGCTCGGTTGCCTGCGCGTTTTCCAATTCACTGCCGGCTTTCGTGGTGTCGCGCTTCCTGCAGGGCATGGGCGGGGCGATGATGACGCCGGTCGGCCGCCTGGTGCTGGTGCGCGCCACGCCCAAGAGCGAGCTGGTCGCGGCGATGTCCTGGCTGACCGTGCCGGCGCTGGTCGGCCCGCTCGTCGGCCCGCCGATCGGCGGCTTCATCACCACATACTTCACCTGGCACTGGATTTTTCTGATCAACGTGCCGATCGGCTTCATCGGCATGTGGCTCGCCACCCGCTATTTGCCCAGGACGGAGCCCGCCGAGACGCCGCCGCTCGATTTCCCGGGCTTCGTGCTCTCCGGCCTTGCCGCTTCCGGCGTCGTCTTCGGCCTTTCCGTCGTCAGCTTGCCGGCGCTGCCGCCGACGGCCGGCTTCGTCACCATTGTCGTCGGCGTAATCTCGGGCGCGCTCTATCTCCTCCATGCCCGCCGCGCCGGGAACCCGCTGCTGGCGCTGGAGCTGTTCCGCAACCAGGTTTTCCGGTCCTCGGTGCTCGGCGGCTCGCTGTTTCGCATCGGCATCGGCGCGGTGCCGTTCCTTTTGCCGCTGATGTTCCAGATCGGCTTCGGGCTGACGCCCTTCCAGTCCGGCATGATCACCTTCGTCTCGGCGATCGGCGCCATCGGCATGAAGTTCGTGACCGCGCTGATCTTCAGGCTCGCCGGCTTCCGCCGCGTGCTGATCTGGGGCTCGCTTGTCGCGGCCGCATCGATCGCCATCTACGGCCTGTTCACGCCGCAGACGCCTTATGCGCTGATGCTGGCGATCCTTTTGGTCGGCGGCTTCATCCGCTCGATGTTCTTCACCGGCGTCAATGCGCTTTCCTATGCCGAGATCATGCCCGCCGACACCAGCAAGGCGACGCCGATCACGGCGGTTTTCCAGCAATTGTCGATCGCGCTCGGCGTGGCGCTAGCTGGCGGCATCCTCGAAGTGTCGACCTCGATCCATGGCGGGCCGCTAACCCTACGGGATTTCCACATCGCCTTCTTCATCGTGGCAGCCGTCTCGGCGGCGGCATCGATCACTTTCATGCGGCTTGCGCCGGAGGCCGGCAACGCGGTCTCGGGCCATGGCCGGCTGGCTAAGCCGAAGACGCTGGAAACGGTCGGGACCGCCGGGAAGTGATCGCCCTGTCCTTCTCCCCTTGTGGGAGAAGGTGGCCGCGAAGCGGCCGGATGAGGGGTGCTCCAGGGAAAGCCAGCGTCTCGCTCCGCTGGAACACCCCTCATCCGTCTCGGCGCTATCGCGCCGATCCACCTTCTCCCACAAGGGGAGAAGGAAAAGGCGCTAGCCTTTAAACTCCTTCGCCAGCAAATACAGCTCCACCGATTCATCGCGCGAGGCCGGCGGCTTCACATGATGGACGGAGCGGAAATTCTGCTTCAGCAGTGACAAAAGCTCGTTCTCGGCGCCGCCCTGAAACGCCTTGGCGAGGAAATGTCCGCCGGGCTTCAGGACGTGCAGCGCGAAATCGGCCGCGACTTCGCACAAATGCATGGTGCGCAGATGATCGGTGCGCCGGTGACCGGTCGTGGGTGCGGCCATATCGGACAGCACCAGGTCCGGCTGGGCACCGAGCGCCTCGGCAAGTTTTTGCGGCGCGTCGGGATCGAGGAAATCCATCTGCAGGATGACGGCGCCCGGAACCGCGGCCATTTCGAGATAGTCGATGCCGACGACATGTGGGTTTTCCGCCGTCGACTTCGTCCGCGCGGCCGCCACCTGGCACCAGCCGCCGGGCGCTGCGCCGAGGTCAATGACCTTCATGCCGGGCTTCAGCAGATGATGCTTGTCGTCGATCTCGATCAGCTTATAAGCGGCGCGCGAGCGGTAGCCGTCGGCCTTGGAGCGCTGCACATAGGGATCGTTCATATGGCGCTCGAGCCAGCGGCGCGAGGATTCCTTCAAGCCGCTCTTCTTCTTGATCCTGGTCTTGAGGACTCGAATGCCGGCAGATCCTGGCTTATCTGGTTTTCTAGCCATCAACGGCCTCGCCCGCCATCGCGCCAGACACCGTCATCAGCCATCAGCTCGCTCAAAATCCCTTCGCGCAGGCCGCGGTCGGCGACGCGCAAGCGTTCGGACGGCCAGACGCCGCGGATCGCTTCCAAGATGGCGCAGCCGGCGAGCACGAGATCGGCGCGGTCGGCGCCGATGCAGGGGTTGGCGCAGCGCTGCTGGAAATCCCAGCCGATCAGCCGCTCGATCATGCGGTCGACGCTGTCGCGGTCCATCCACAGGCCGTCGACGCGGCGGCGGTCGTAGCGATCGAGATCGAGATGCACGCCGGCCAGCGTCGTCACCGTGCCGGAGGTACCGAGCAGGTGGAAGTTGGGACTTGCCAGCACATGTGCCAGCCGGTCGCGGCCGTCGAAGACCTTCAGCCGCGCGGCCACGTCGTCGACCATGGCGGCAAAGGTCTCGCGCGTGACCATGCGGCCGCCGAAGCGCTCGGCGAGCGACACCACGCCGACGGGCAGCGACGTCCAGGAGACAATGTGGTTGGCGAGCCGCGGAGAGCGCCGCCCGGTCAGGTCGATCAGCGCGATTTCCGACGAGCCGCCGCCGATGTCGAACAGCACCACGCCTTGCGTGTCGCGCTCGACCAGCGAGCCACAACCGGAAACGGCAAGGCGGGCCTCGGTCTGGCGGTCGATGATCTCGAGCTTCAGTCCGGCCTCGCGCTCGACCCGATCCAGGAACTCGACACCGTTTGCGGCCGAACGGCAGGCTTCGGTGGCGATCAGCCTGGCTTTCCTGATCTTGCGGTTGCGCAGCTTCTCACCGCAGATCTTCAGCGCCTCGACCGCGCGGTCCATCGCGGCCTGGCCGAGCCGGCCGCTGGCGGTCAGCCCCTCGCCCAGCCTGACGATGCGCGAGAAAGCGTCGATGACGCGGAACTGGCCGTGACGGCCAGGCACCGCGACCAGCAGCCGGCAATTGTTGGTGCCGAGGTCGAGCGCGGCGAAGACAGGCAATTCCTGTTGCGGCGGTCGCTGCGGGGCCGCCAGCCTTGGCTCAACCGGCGAAAGCCCGCTCGGAGGCTGCCTTGCCGCCGCGGCGGCAGGCGCGGCATGCGACACGGCGACATTCTCGTCGCGCGCGAACACCTTGCGGCCGCGCTTGCGCTTGCGTCGCTTGCGCGTCTTGCCTTTCGGTTGATCGCCATGCTGGTCGGCCTGGCTTAGGCCAATCTGTCGCTGGCCGGCATGTCTTTGGTGCGCACCCGCGTGGCGGCTGAATCGCGCCGTGTGCGGACCCGCCGATTGCGTCGGCGATGCCCCGGACATGCCCACTGCCGACGCGCCCGCGCCGGTATCGTGGTCTTCCACTTTAGTTCCTTCCGGCGCCGCGCGAACCGTTAGCGGACGCAGCAGGCACCTCGATTTGTTTCAAGTTGGCAACAGAGTAGCAGCGCAGTTCACAATCACCAAGAGCGCGAGGCCGAATTTCGCTAACGTCGCATTTTGCCGGATCACGTTGGGGCAATGTCTTGCCGGTTGAATAGCCGGCGTCAATCAGGCATGTCTGAAATGAAGGTTCGAAGGGTGGGCAACATCAAAATCAATGAGTTGCAACGCATGATGACGACGCCATGAATTGGAGGCGCTATTTCTGGCCGGTCATAGGCATCGCGGCCGTGGCGTTCTCGCTGTGGCTGCTCATCCACGAACTGCGCGGCGTTTCGCTCGACGACGTCTGGGCCGGCATTGCCGCCATCCCGCCGCGCGGCTGGGTGCTCGCGGCACTGAGCGCGGTCGTCGCCTATGCCTCGCTCGCCGGCTACGACCACATCGCGCTGCTGCATATCGGCAAGAAAGTATCGTGGCTGTTCGTCACGCTGTGCTCCTTCACCACTTACGCGGTGTCGCACAATATCGGCGGCTCGGTGTTTTCCGGCGCGCTCATCCGTTACCGCGCCTACGGCACGCGAGGGCTGACCGGCCAGGAGGTCGGCGTGCTGGTGGCGATCTGCTGGTTCACCTTCATCCTGTCCAGCGTTTTCCTCGGCGGCCTCGTGCTGTTGCTGGAACCCCAGATTATCGATCGTTTTACGGGTGCGCCGCATCACGGCGCCGCATTCGCCGCGGGGCTCGCCATGCTCATTCTTGCCGGCGCCTACGCCTTCGGCAGTTGGCTGCGGCTGAGATCGCTGAAGATAGGCAGCTTCCAGCTGCACTATCCGGCGCTGCCGATCGTGGCGCGGCAATTGCTGATCGGACCGGTCGAACTGCTGGGGGCCGCCGCGATCATCTATTTTGCCCTGCCCGAGATCGGCAATCCGGGCTATTTCGTGGTGCTCGGCGTGTTCATGGTGTCGTTCTCGATCGGGCTCCTGTCGCACGCGCCTGGCGCGCTCGGCGTGTTCGAATTCGTCTTCCTCACCGGGCTTTCGGACATGGATCCGGTCGGCGTGCTCGCCGCACTTCTGGTGTTCCGCCTGTTCTATCTCATCATTCCGCTGCTGATCGGCCTTGGCGTGGTGCTCTATTTCGAGCATTCCCAATACAGCAAAGGCGAGAGCTGAGCCTTCGGCGCCTGGCGGCAGAGCCAATGCATGTCGCCCAAAGCGTGGAACGGCTTTGGGAGAACGACAGGCATCGGGCAAAGGCTCAAAAAGCCTGCGTTGATCTCAGCTGCGGGCTTGACTATTTTCCGATGGCGGCTACAAGGCAGCGCTCGCGGCACATGAGCCGCCCGCATCGCGCGATACCAGACGCGCCTGCTGGGGAATAGGTTAACGGTAGACCCACGGACTCTGACTCCGTTAGTCCTGGTTCGAATCCAGGTTCCCCAGCCAAACTGGATGTCCTGTGGACGACTTGGTTCCACAAGCTTCTTTCGCCGTTCCCCATCTACGATTCTCCGGCTTCGCCGTGCCGCGATTTCACGCAGGAGACGCGTCTGTTCGACCAATGCGCAGACATTCGATCATAGAAGGCGTTGTCGACGCGCTTATCGAGTTTGAACGGAGACTCAGACCCGCGCGAAGACCGGGCATCACCATGGCCGTTCTGCATGGCCGGAAGTACTGCCGAGGTGGTTGACCGTGGGGGTCTGTGACCTAGCTTAGAGTTCAGAATGGACCGTCCGGACTCCCCAAAAAGCGGATTGGAACGCACCGTGGGAGAACTTTTGGGATATTGACGATGGAGAGGTGCGAGTCGGCTTTTCGGAACATTGACGGCGGGCGACAACCGGCGGCCACGGTATCTTCGAGCTTCGGTTCGAGCGCACATCTTCTGCGCCGGCATCTTCTGCCGGCGCTTGACCGCGCTCCGCAACGCAACAAATACATTCGCACGGCACTGCAGGGCCCGAAGCAGTGACAGCTTTCGAGAGCAGCAGCAGCTTTAGCCGGCATCGGGGAGAAGACCCAAACACCGCTTCGCGAACTTAAGTTGCACCCAACACCACATGGGCACGACGATGCCAAATCATCTTGCCGAAATTTACACAAATAACACAGATCTCGCCATCCAGGGCGGGATTGCGATACTCGTACTGGCGGGCGTCTTTCTTGTGCTCCGGCATGCGCTTGTCGCAGTGCTGCGGAGTCGCCCGAAACCAAATGCCTACCTGAAGGAATGCAAGCCTGTTCCTCTCGAGGAGGTTCCTTGGGTCTGGGAACGCCCGGTCGATCTTGCAACCGGACCTGGTTCTTCTCAGGCTGTCGTGTCCTCGGATGCGGATGCCCGGCCTCAGGATGCAAACTACCGTCAGTTCGGGGTGCGAATCGAGCATTTCGAGATGATCTCCGAAGCTGATGAGAGTTCGCCAGGCGACCTGCCCTTCGCTTCCCCGACAAACATCGCTACGGCCCCCCGTGTTCGCTGGCCTATCGGTCTTGTATCACGCCTGGGCATCGCCACGATCTGCCTGGCCGTGCCGCTTGGCTATACGATGACGAGACAAAATCGGGTCGAAAGCGCCCCCGCCATTTCGCGGGCCCAGAATCCCTCCCAGCCCGATCATTCGCGATCCTTCACGGTTCCGGCGAGTGCTGCATTGGATATGGAGGGACCAGCCCAGGGCGACGGACGTACGAATGCCGAATCGCCTGGCCCGGATCTCGCGGCTGCCAAGGCTGAAGTCGAGGCTGCTCGTGCTCAGGCATCCGCTGCGAAGGATCTGGCCGGCCAGGAGCGCCGAACTGTGGAAGAAGAGCGCGCCAGAAGCGCCTCTCTGCAGAGTGCGCTCTTGGAATCGCGCAAGCAGGTCGACGCGCTGAGGACAAGCATGGCAGCAGCCGACAACGCATACGGGGAGCGTTTGCGCAACGAACTCGCGGCAGCCCGCACGTATGACGCATTGCAGCGCATTGCGGGAGACGCTCGCAGGCTGCTGGGCGAGAGCATCAACTATGTCGTTACGCAGATGCCGGCTGCTCATCAGGAGCGTCAGCGAACTGAATTGATGGCGCGCGACCTATCCCAAGCGCGGGCGCAAATTTCACAGCTTCAGGCCACGGCCGCCGAGGACCGCGCCAGCGCCAAGGCCTCGCTTGCGCAAGTGAACGGAGTGCTTGACGACGAGCGCCGGAAGTCGAAGGACCTTCGTGGCGACCTCGCCGCAATGGAACTGTCCAAGGCCGCGATCGCGGATAAGGCTGAGCGGGATCGAACCGGTGCAGCCACAGCGAGAGGACGGGTGGAGCAGACCGCAGCCGAGACGGCGCAGGCTCTGACACGAGCACGCGCTTCCGCAGCATCGACCCGTGAGGACCTCGATAAAGCCCGCCTCGAGCGCGACGCGGCTGAACAGGAACGAGCCAAGGCTGTCTCAGCAAAAGAGCGTGCGGAGCAGACCGCAGCCGAGACGGCGCAGGCTCTGACACGAGAACGCGTTTCCGCAGCATCGACCCGTGAGGACCTCGACAAAGCCCGCCTCGAGCGCGACGCGGCTGAACAGGAACGAGCCAAGGCTGTCTCGGCAAGAGAGCGTGCGGAGCAGACTGCAGCCGAAGCGACGCAGGCTCTGACACGAGAACGCGCTTCAGCAGTCTCGGCCCAAGAGGATCTCGACAAGGCCCGCCTCGAGCGCGACGCGTCCCGAACACTTTTGGGCCAGGCCGCCCTCAGATTGAAAGAGGCTCTGGACGAGCAACGTGAGGCCACCGTTGCTCTGGCCCGCGACTTGGCCGCCGCGCGCGCGGACAGGGCTGAGCGCCGCAGCGCGCAAATTGAGCCGCCGCTGCAGCCTCGCTCTGGCCGCGCATCGGCCGGCACCGGTCAGATGAATGCTGTCAGCCAGAAGACGACTACGCGCAGCAAGCTTCGCAACTCCTCGCGGGTGATCCGCGTGCGTACTATCGCGCTTCCCTTTGCCCTCCGACCAATACACCCGACGTCGGATTGAATTCAAAACGATAGCGACGACGGTGAAGGCTCCAGTCATTGGCCTGCACCATTCGCAACACACGGAGGCTCGGAAAAGAGGATGAATTTTCGCAAGGAGTTCCGCGCTCTGCGCTATGTCAGACCGATCACGCTGCCTTTCGCGTTCAATTCGCACCCGACCGGCGCCTGACGCGTCTCCACCCGTCCCTGATGCATATAGTCGATGCTGACCTGAATGGGGGCCGAGATCTTGCGTTTGCTCAACCGACGTATGGAACCTGCGCTGCTGACGCGCACACTGGCCGCACCAAACTTGGCGGCGGCCTGCTCGATTGCGTCCTGACAGGCGCGAACGACCTTATCCGGGACACCGGGCAGCGCTTCGATCGGGTGGACCGCTGATAGAACAGTGTTGTCTTCGAGAGGCTGCAGGGCGGGCGGGAGGCCGAGCGAATGTCCGCCGTCTGTGGACAGGTCGACAATGGCAGCTGGAGTTGACGGTATTGAGGCCGTTGGAGTGGTGCTGATCCCGTCATCGTTCGACGGCGGACTGCCGCTGTTGCCGACGGGATCGCCGCGATCAGCGGGATCGCCGGGATCGCCGGCAGGTCCTTTGCCCTTGCCTTTGCCGCCGTTGTCATGGCTGCCCTGACCTCCATCATCACCCTGATGGCCGCCACCATGATGCCCTCCGCCGTGCGGGCCGGCAGCTGCAGTTCCAGCGCAAGCTACCGCGATCGAGCAAGCGAATGCAAAACAAGCCAAGCTGAATCCAAGGGATTGACGCACGGTAGTCTCCAAATGTGCCCAGCCGTCCTTGCGCGGCATGCGGTCAGAACGTCTAAACCGCCGCTGCCCCAAGGCAAAAACTGGCGAATACGGTGCCCACGGAGTTAACTAGTGGATGAATCCGCTGCATCAAGGATGCTGTGGGGGACGATCGATAGCGGCAACACAGCAATTTTTCCCAAGACCCAGAAACCACAACGCCGCAAGTTACTGCGGCGATGTTCCAGCTCCCTGCTCGCCTTGGAGAAAGTGATGACGACCACAATGTCCCCGTTTCTCACCGCCCTCACCTGCGATGGCCCTTCCGCCGATTGGGCGAAAGACATGGACCTGTACGCTTGGCTGATCGGCAGCTGGGACATGGACACGGTCCAGCATCTCGACGATGGCGCTATCCGCAAATCGGATGGCGAATGCCATTTCGGCTGGGTGCTCGAAGGCCGCGCCATCCAGGACCTCTGGATCAGGCCGAGGCGCCCTGCCCCGTCGACCATGTACGGCACCACCTTGCGCGTCTTCGATCCCGGCATCGACGGCTGGCACATCCTCTGGAGCGATCCGCTCAACCAGAATTACTCACGCCAGATCGGGCGGGCCGAGGGCAACGACATCGTCCAGATCGGCCATGACTCGCGCGGCCTGCAAGCGCGTTGGCGATTCACCGAGATCACGGCCGACAGCTTCCATTGGATCGGCGAGGAAAGAGCTGCCGAAAGCGATCCATGGCGGGTGACCTATGAGCATTTTGCACGGCGGATGAATTCCTGAGGCGGCGCAGGCATTGATCGCGCCCCCCGGGGAATTGCGGGGACTTCCATGGCATCTGAACGCTACTGGAACTCGCTCAGCGGCAAGCTGATGTCATTGCACAGATTGCTGCACAGGCTTTGAAGGGAGGCGCGGTCTATCCCGATCTGACGGGCACGCGCGAATGCCTCCTTCGCCTCTTTGGTCTTGTTGGCTTTCAGGTAGTCGGACGATTTGACCAGCCAGGCGGTCGTCACCAGCGAACGGCTCCAGCCGGATGGATAAAGCGAATACGCTTTCTCTCCGTATTTGATGGCGCCGTCGATGTCGCGAAAGCGGAACAGCCTTAACCCCGCATAGGTGGCATTGGCCGGGCCGGAGGTCGCATTCACTTCCAGGTCGCGCAGGTAGATCCTATCGGCGACATTGCGGTCGCCTCCCCAGTCATAGGCGAGCGCCAGCAGGGTGTCCTCGGGAAGATTGCGCCTCTGGTAGAGCTTCATCACGTCGACATATCTGCCCTGTGCAAACAGCAGCTGCGCTTCGTGATAGCCGATCGACGTGGCGTCGTAGCCTTTGAGGCCGGCTTCATCGAGAAGCCTGGTCATGGCCGCGACGTCGCCGAGACTGAGGGCCAGATCAAATCGGGTACCCCATATTTTCTCCGCAAGTTGCGGATCATTGCCGATCTTGTCGAGGATCACGATCGCGGCTGCGGCGTAGTCCGGCCGGTATTGGGGCCTGACGCCGTCATTGTACATATAGCCGATGGTCAGATCGAGGCGCGCGATTTCGTACCAGAGAGCATTCGACAAGGCTTGCTTGGCTTGAAGTCGTTTGGTGATCTCCGTCAGAGCATCCAGCAGACCCGGCTGGTAGCTGTAGCCGGACAGGCAACCGTCGATGACCTCGGCGAGCTTGTCCATGTCCGGTTCAAGCGCCAGTATTTGATCGGCCAAGGCAATCGCGGCATCGTGGCCGGTTACACCTTGCAGGTTGGTGATCGCGAGGATTGCGCCGACCATCGCCTTGGTGTTTCCGGCCGTCTTTGGTAGCGCCGTCTTGGCCCATCCCAGCGCATCCTGGCGTCGATCCAACCGCTCGAGCATCAGGGACCAGGTCATGTCGACCCAGGGGTTCGCGGCATCCAGGGCAAGTGCCTTATCGAGCTGCTTGCGCGCGCCGGCCGGATAGCCGGAATAAATATATGTCCGCGCTCCGTAGACGTAAGCCGGCGGATAGGAAGGGTCGAGACGTTCCAGCTCCTCGAAGACGATGAAGAAGGATTTGCTCGACAAGGCTATCCCCATGCGGCTGGCAATCCTCATCCACTCCGCCCTGGTGGCTTCGACCCGGGCGGGAACGAAATCCGGGTGTGCATCCACGAATGCTTTAAGGTCGGCCTTGATCTTGTCGGCCTTGTCTGCTGTCCAGCCATCGACCGTGCCCACCAGCTGCGCGAACTTTTGCCGGTCCGGCTCGCCGAGCTTATCCAGCCATGGCTGCGCTGCCCAGGCGACACCCAACTGGGCGCCCAACATCAGAGCGGATGCCAGAAAAGACGCAACCCACGTTTTGGCTGTCAAGAGACGCATGTCGTTCCCACCCGCTTAATGCGGCAAGAATGCATCGTGCGCCGTTAACATCGGCGCAAACTGATTGTTCGAGTTTTACTGAATTCTTCGCGGCGGTTACTCTTTTAACGCAACAACATGAACTATAGCGCTTTCTAATATGCAGAAGCGTGTGCTGACTTGATCGCATGCTTAGGTATTGAAGGGATGTTCCGTCGCTCTTCAAACATGCTCGATGCCCTAGAACGGCCAGGTCATTTCACGAAGCTTTTGAAAGAACTGCATTCTCGAATTGCGACGGCTGGTGAACCTCGCTCGGGGGACGGACCGCTCCGACATCATGGCCATTTGCCCGATGTCGTTCCAGAGGCGGGGCACGGATAAATCGCACGTCAACACGCTCGCGCACCTCGGATCGGCACCCTTCGCATCTGAACGTTGTGATGCTCGATGCGCTTCTTACGTTAGCAATCAACGATATATTAATGGCTACTGTGCAGCCTGTTCGAATCGGGAAATCTCCCGATCGACGATCCGGCACTCGGTGTGCCGAGACGCTCGACCGATGCGGAGCAAAACGCATGAGTGTCGAAACAGCATTGGCGCAGCTACTGCGCATGATCCACCGTCGCGCCCTGAATTTGGCTGCACTACCGGACGATGAGAGAGATCCATACTACGACAGCATCCGCCGGTCCTGTTGCGGAGCGGCCGAGCACATCGGTCAATCCCCCGACAATGCCGCCATCACCGCAAACAGCATGGTCGAATTTACCCGGGCGATGGTCGGCATCATCGAGGCGGGGCGCGGATAAATCGCGCGTCAACACGCTCGCGACGAGCTCGGGAGGTGCCGAGAAGCGCGGCTACGGCGCGTTGCCTGCGGCTCGCGCGGTGACGATTGCCATGCGCAGGTCGACGGTCGGGCTTCCGAGCGATCGAGATCTCAGATCCCGCCCCAGATGTTCGAAGACAGATGCTTGGTTGTCGGCATCACCGGCCAGCAAATATCCAGCTGATTGTCGGACGGCATGCCGTTCCGCATCCGCGTTGGGTTGCGGGCATCCTGTGCATACTTCAAGGCCGCGCCCATGCGGTTCAATGTCTTCAGGATCGACATAAAGTTTATCCTCAATTCGCCATGGCTGTAACGGGGGAATCCCGCCGCCTTCATGATGGCGCCTTAGATGACCGACGATCGTTTCCGCCGCGTTGCACGCAAGCGCAAGGCTCGTAACGAGAAGGACAGGGTTTGAAACATTTGTATGCAAACGAGCCGCCATGGCTTGCGAGGCGTCTGGCCGGCTCGGCTACTGCCGTTGCCGTTTCGAAACGAATTAACGTTCAAGCGCCATCAAACCGAAACCAAACTGCAGGAAAACCGCCATCGACCGGCTCGACCGGAATTTAAACGAAGGAAAAATCGAAATGTCCAAGATTGTTCGCAATGCAATTCTCGCCATTGTTGCTGTCGCCGGCTTTGCTGGTTCGGCTTATGCTCAGCAGGCGACCCTCAATTCGTGCAGCAACCATGACGATTACTATGCCATGTGCCTGGGCGCGAACAACGGCGGCCACCATGATAGCCGCGGAAGCGATCGTCGTTAATCGACTATCCGCTGAAAAAAGCTCCGCAGGCATCTCGCCGGCGGGGCTTTTTCGCGCTTCACCACACCCTACCGGAAGACCTATGCCCTCGGGTTGCCAGGTCAATTGCTCGAAATTCGGAAAGAGCGGCATTTTCAAATTGCGACGTTGGTGAACCACGCTGGCAACCACGCCCAGCTTGTACGCCGGCAGGCCATCCCACAATGAACCACGGCGAGTCGGCGGCCGTTAGGGTAGCCGCCGCATTTAATTAGCATTAACTAATTATAGATCGCGCTGTTCTATTCTGACACAGCGCGGTCTACTGCCACACAATGACCGTGCAGGCGGCTCTGGCCAAACGCACCCCCCACCCAGCTGGAGCCGCCACCCTCACCATACTCGGCCCGGTTGAATTAATTCTTACCAAATATCCTTTCTGGTGTGTTTCGCGGAAAGGTCACCTTGCAACCAAATGCTCGGTCGGTCGAGCACGACGCTTGGCCCTGAGCGCAGTTCCGTTGCCAGGAATCACTCTCGTTACAACGCGGTAGTCTGGCGGTCGCAGGCCTGAAACATTGCTACTTTAACGTGCTATCGGTAGGTGCATAGGGAGCGTGTGGCAAAATGTCGATTCCTCAAAACCTGAATGAGACAGATCTCAGATTCGAATGTCCAAGATGCCGGCATCCGATTATCCGGAAAGGCTCCTGGTTCAAGTCCGTGGCTACATTCAAATGCGGGGGCTGCCAAACGTCGATACGGCTTGGATATCCGGCAAAGCTCCGATTGTTCGAAAAACACAGGCAGTCAGCCAGCCCTAATCGCATCAGCCAAGCCTAATACGTGTCATCTCATCCCGACCAGGCGATGTCTCCGGTGGATCAATCTTTGAGTATAGTGGCCGTCCCTGGCCGACTTGTTTTCAAACATTAATAACGCGGTTGAACCGCGCCTTTTTAGCGCCGACGATCACTGGCTACAGTGCCCTACTTCGCCGCCGCATACCCCGCGATGCCCTTGGTCTCGAGGAAATCCTCAAGACCGTATTCGGCATATTCGCGGCCGTTGCCGGACTGCTTGTAGCCGCCGAAGGGCAGGCCCGCGTCCCAGGCAGGGTAGTTGATGTAGACAGTGCCCGAGCGCATGCGGGCGGCCGCCTGGCGCGCCTTCTCGATGTCCTTGGCCTGGATATAGGAGGCAAGGCCGAAGACGGTGTCGTTGGCCTGCTCGATCGCCTGCTCGACTGTGTCGTAGGGCATGATCGACAGCACCGGCCCAAAGATTTCTTCCCTGGCGATGCGCATGTCGTGCGTCACGTTGGCGAAGACCGTCGGGCGGACATAGTAGCCGCGGTTGAGCTCGGCCGGGCGGCCGGGACCGCCGGCGACCAGCGTGGCGCCTTCCTCGATGCCGCTTTGGATCAGGTCCTGGATCTTGTCGAACTGCAGTTGGCTCACCACCGGACCGAGCTTCGACGCGGGCGCGTCGGCCGGGCCGACGGTGAATTTCTCCGTCGCCTTCTTCGCATAGCCGGCGGCCTCGTCATGGCGGTCGCGCGGCACGAACATGCGAGTCGGCGCGTTGCAGGACTGGCCGCTGTTGCCGAAGCAGCCGGCGACGCCCTTGGTGACGGCCCGCTCCAGATCAACATCGGGGAACAGGATGTTGGCCGACTTGCCGCCGAGCTCCTGATGCACGCGCTTGACCGTGTCGGCCGCCGCCTTGGCGACCAGGATGCCGGCGCGGGTCGAGCCGGTGAAGGACATCATGTCGACATCCGGGTGGCTGGCCAGCGCCTGGCCGACGCCCGGGCCGTCGCCGTTGACGAGGTTGAAGACGCCTTTCGGCACGCCGGCCTCGTCGATGATCTCGGCGAAGATGATAGCGTCGAGCGGCGCGATCTCGGACGGCTTCAGCACCATGGTGCAGCCGGCGGCAAGCGCGGGACCGACCTTGCAGGTGATCTGGTTCAGCGGCCAGTTCCACGGCGTGATCAAGCCGACGACGCCGATCGGCTCCTTGACGATGAGCGAGGAGCCCTTGATGTGGCGGAACTGGAAGGTCCTCAGCACCTCGGCCATCTTCTCCAGATGCGCCTGGCCGACGCCGACCTGGCTGTCCAGCGCCATCTGGCGCGGCGCGCCCATCTCGCGCGAGACGGCGAGCGCAAGGTCCTTGCTGCGCTTCTTATAGATTTCGATGACGCGGTTGAGGATGTCGAGCCGTTCCTCGACCGAAGTGAAGCCGAAAGTGGCGAAGGCGCGCTTGGCCGCCGCCACCGCCTTGTCGACATCGGCCTTGGAGCCGAGCGAAATCTGCGCGAACGCGTCCTCGTTGGAGGGGTCGATGACATCGAGTGTGTTCGGCACAACAGGATCGACCCAGGCGCCGTCGATATAGAACTGCAGATTGTGTGACATGGTTTCTCCTCGGCCAGCCGTGGGTGCTCGATTGTGGTGGATTGTCGTCGTATACCGCCAGAGATAACGGGGCGGCATATGCCCTGTCAAACGCAAGCGCTTGTTGAGCCCACTGGTCGGCGATGATCGTTCGTTAAAGGCGATCATTATAACTCAAATAATTCGTTGGAAAGATTGGTTCTGGAATGGCATTTCGGCGACGAGCGCGCCTGGAGAATTCGATTGTCATTCCTACCCGTCACCGCGAATGATCTTCCAATTGACCTGAACCCGGTCAACGCCGAGCGCAAGCGCCCTGCCCTGACCTCTATCTCAGCCGGCGTGGTACCGGGACTGGTCCTGGTGGCGATGATCGCCAGCGTCGCCTATTCGGCGCGCGGTTTGTCCGGCCTCACCTTGTTGAGCCCGATGATCCTGGCCGTGGTGGCCGGCATGATCTATTCCAACGTGCTCGGCCTGCCCGCCCATGCCAAGGCCGGCATCGCCTTTTCGCAAAAGCGCCTGCTGCGCTTCGCCATCGTGCTGCTCGGCTTCCAGCTCACGTTCGGCCAGGTGGCGGGCATCGGCCTCGGTGGGGTCGGCATTGTCGCGGCCACGCTCGGTGCCACCTTCCTCTTCACCGTCGCGCTCGGCAAGCTGATCGGCGTCGAGGCCAAGCTGGCGCAGCTGATCGCCGCCGGCACCTCGATTTGCGGGGCTTCGGCAATCGTCGCCACCAACATTGTCACCGACGCGCGCGACGAGGACGTGACCTACGCGGTTGCCGCGATCACGCTGTTCGGCACCGTCGCCATGCTCGGCTTTCCGCTGCTGGCGCCGGTCTTCGGGCTCGACCAGCACGCCTTCGGTCTGTGGGCCGGAGCCTCGATCCATGAGGTGGCGCAGGTGATCGGCGCCGGCTTCCAGAACGGCACGCTTGCCGGCGAGACGGCAACCGTCGCCAAGCTGACGCGTGTCGCGATGCTGGCGCCGATGGTGATCGCGCTCGGCCTGATGGCGCGCCACGGCAGCTCAGACATTTCCGGCGCCAGGCCGCCGCTACCCTGGTTCGTCGTCGCCTTCGTCGCGGTGGTGGCGCTGAACAGCCTGATCGCGATCCCGGTTCAGGTTCATGCCGCGATCGCTCTGGCCGCCCAGGTCATGCTGACCATGGGACTCGCCGCCATGGGCCTTCAGGCCGATATTTCCCAGTTGCGCTCGCGCGGCCTGCGGCCGCTGATGCTGGCCTTCTCGGCCTTCCTGTTCATCGCAGTCTTCAGTCTGACACTGGTGAAGCTCGTCTGAGGCAGACCGAGACCAGCCTCACCTTTTAGTCTTCGTCCTCGAACTCACACGCCGCGACATAAATCGCGGCGAGCTTCTCGATGCCTGCCTGGTCTTCCTTGTCGAAGCGCCCAGGCATCGGGCTGTCGAGGTCGAGCACGCCGAACGCGCCTTCGGCATCGCGCAGAAGCACGACCAGCTCCGAGCGCGAATCGGCATCGCAGGCGATGTGGCCGGGAAATTCGTTGACGTCCTTGACCAGCATCGACATGTCGAGCTCGATGGCCTTGCCGCAGACACCCTTGCCGACGGCGATGCGAACGCAGGCGGGCTTGCCCTGGAAGGGCCCAAGCACCAGCTCGTCGTCAGAGGCGAGGAAATAGAAGCCGGCCCAGTTGAGGTCGGGCACCATCTGATAGATCAGCGCCGCGGTGTTGGCGGCGTTGGCAACGGAATCGCCCTCGCCTTCGAGCAGCGCTTTCAATTGCGTGGCCAACTCCTTGTAGAAGGCCGGCTTGTCCTTGGTGTCGATGGCGGTTGCCGCAAACATTCGAGTCGTCTCCGTTGCAAGCCGAGTGATTTGGCCTACTGGTTGCTATGCATCATCATCAGATCCTGAACGGTTTTGATCGGCAGGAACAGTCGAAATTCGTTGGATGGCAATGCGGTGAAACCATGATCGACGTAGAGCTTCATCCTGCGCGCTATCTTGGCCGGATCGCCGCAATCCAACACATCCAACATGACAACGGCAATTCCGATTTGCTCGGCAACCGTCGCTATGCGCGCCAGCGCGTCAAGCAGAAGATCGCCGCCATATCCATTGCCTGCGAATCGCAGGTCAACACCCATCATGGACAGATAGGCCGCGGGGATGCTCCCATGTCCTGGCCGGGTTCTCGCATATTTGTGTGGCAACTCGCTGTAATCCACCGAGTGTGAATTGATGGCGTAAAAGCCGATCAGGTCTTCGGCTGGACTGAGCATGACAAAGACACGAAGATTGTCGGCTTTGGACAGTTTGTTGGCTGTCCTTTTGAAGAAATTGTCGACCTGATCCACGCCACAGAAAAAAGCCGTTCGATCATGCTTTTCAGGATCGAACGGCTCTATGACATTGGCGACTTCGGGCTGCCGCGTCACTTGGAAATGACGGTTTTGGCATAGCGGGCAAACGACGCCCGCAGTCGGTCCGTTGGCGGTGGAGAATTGTCGATAGCCGCAAAGAAGATAGCATGATCGACAGGCCGCAGAGCGGTGCGCTCATGGGCTTCTATCGTTTCCATGGCGGCCCTGTATGCGGCATTCATTGTGAAAACCGAGTCATCGACACCGGCAAGAGCCGCGGCTTGCTGAATGGCTTTCTTGATACGCGGTTTTGTGCGGAAGTTCATCCGCTCGCTGCTGCGCTCCTCGATCTCTCGAATTTCATCATGGAAATTTTCCATGTTCTTGCTCCTTCGCACATCTATGTACGTCGCATCGGCGTACAGGTCAAGAAAGCTGCATAAGGGCGAGTTGCGGCGGTTGCCGCTGGCATTCTTGGTCGTTTCTCCGTTGCAAGAGCGCTGACGTGCCCGATAAGGTCCCTCCTCTCTGCCACCAGCCGCCGGGAAACAGCCCATCGTGACCTCCAGCCATTCCAAGACAGCGAGGGCCAGGACGATCCGCATCGCCGCCGCTGTCATCCGCGACGACGGCGGCAGGCTGTTTCTGGTGCGCAAGCGCGGCACGACCGCCTTCATGCAGGCCGGCGGCAAGATCGGGCAGGGTGAATTGCCCACCGCCGCCCTTGCGCGCGAATTGCGCGAGGAGCTGGGCGTTGCCGTCGATCCGGCCGCGGCCTTCCATCTCGGCTCCTTCTCGGCGCCCGCCGCCAATGAGCCGGACGCCTGCGTCGAGGCCGAGCTGTTCGAACTCTCCATCACCGGCGAGCCGGTCCCGGCGGCCGAGATCGAAGAGATGATCTGGCTGAACCCGGAGCTGGCAAGCGGCATAGATCTCGCGCCGCTCACAGCCGATATCGTGCTGCCGCGCTACGGCCGCCGGCCATGAGCGGGCGCAGTCAGGCAAAGCAGGCGGCGGGCGAAGCGCCCCTTAGCTTCGCGGTGCTGGTTTTTCCCGGCTTTCCGATGATGGCATTTTCATCCGTCATCGAGCCCTTACGCGCCGTCAACATTCTTGCCAAGCGCGACTGCTATCGATGGGTGATCGTCGGCGCCGATGCGGGTAGCGTGGAGGCATCGAACGGCGTCGTCATTCAGCCCGGCTTCTCGGCCGCCGACGCGCCGAAGGTCGACCGCATCGTGGTGTGTTCCGGTGGCGACGCCGATCATGTCGTGGCCGATGAGGCGATGAGCTGGATCCGCAAAAGCCTGCGCGGCGGCGCGCATATCGGCGCTGTCGCCGACGCCGCATTCTTCCTCGCCCGCGCCGGCCTGCTCGACGGCCATGCCTGCACCTTGCACTGGACCAGCCAGGCAGCCTTCACCGAGGCTTTTCCGGATATCGAGCTTCGGCGCGATCTCTTCGTCATCGACCGCAAGCGTTTCACCTCGGCCGGCGGCGTCGGCAGCCTCGACATGATGCTGGAGATCATCACGCGCGATTATGGCGCCGAGCTTGCGGCTGGTGTCGCCGAATGGTTCGTGCACTCGCCATTGCGGTCGAGCGTCGACCGCAAGCTGATGCCGCTCAGGCTGCGCACCGGCGTCCAGAACGAGCTGGTTCTGTCGGCCATCGCCATCATGGAGGATGCGGTCGAGGAAAGGCTCGGCATGGCGGAACTGGCCGAACGGCTCGGCGTCTCGCCCGACAAGCTCGAGCGCAGTTTCCGCGCCGAGCTGGATATCTCGCCGAACGGATATTACCGGCGGCTGCGGCTGAAGCGCGCCGCCGATCTGCTGGCGCATTCGACGCTGATGGTGCGCGACGTGGCGCTGGCCTGCGGCTTTGCGTCGATGTCGAGCTTTGCAAGGGCGTTTCGCGAGGAGCACGGGCACGCGCCTAAGGCGATGCGGCGGCACTAGTGTATTTGTGCGCGCTGACCCGATGAATCGCTGGCGGGGCGGATCACGGCGTTGCCCGTTAGCCTGCGGCGTCCGGCACGACATCTGCGGGAATCCGCACATACTTCGTGTGACGTATAGATCATGTTCTCCGCAACAGGAGGCCGTACATGAGCATCGTCGTATTCGACCCCGACAGCACCGAGGATGTAGACTTCAAGGATCGCATGCGCCACCCCGTCGCGGCCGATCCGGCCGGCGGCATGTGGCTTTCAGACACCGAGCCGTCCTTCATCGATGCCGACGCGCTGCGCAAGGGGCGGCTGGCCAAGCTGCGCGCCTGGATGCGCGAGGCGGGTTATGGCGGCGTCGTTTTGTTCGATCCATACAACCAGCGCTACGCCACCGGTTCGCGCAATATGTTCGGCTATTTCCTGCGCAACTCGACCCGCTATTTCTTCGTGCCCACCGAAGGGCCGATCGTGCTGTTCGAATATCCGCAGAGCTACCATGTCTCGATGGTGCTCGACACGATCGACGAGGCGCGGCCGTCCAAGCTCGTTTGGTCATCGGTGTCGGGCCGCGACGACGAGACCGCGGGGCCGTTCGCCGACGAGATCGCCGAGCTTCTGAGGAAGCATGGCGGCGGCTCGATGAAGCTTGGGCTCGACCGCTGCAGCCATTTGCAGGCGCTGGCGCTGGAAAAGCGCGGCTGCGAGGTGAAGGACTGCCAGGGCGAGATCCTGGCGGTGCGCGCGGTCAAGACGCCAGAGGAAGTGAAATGCCTGCTGGCCTCGATGGCGGGCGCCGAGGCCGCGGTGGCGGCCGTGCGCGAGGCGATCAAGCCGGGCGTTTCCGAGAACGAGTTGTTCGCCATCATGTATGGCGAGGTGATCCGCCAAGGCGGCGAGTTCATCGAGACCCGGCTGCTCACCTCGGGACAGCGCACCAACCCGTGGTTCAACGAGGCGAGCGGGCGCAAGATCAGGCCGGGCGAGTTGCTGGCGCTCGATACCGACACGATCGGCTGCTACGGCTATTATTCCGACTTCTCGCGCACCTTCCGCTGCGGCCCGGGCAAACCGACGCCCTATCAGAAATCGCTCTACCGCATGGCGCATGACCAGGTGCAGCACAACATCTCGATCGTGAAGCCCGGCATGGCGTTCCGCGAGATCGCCGAGAAGGCCTGGAAGATCCCCGACCGCTTCGTCGACCAGCGCTACACCTCGGTCATGCACGGCGTCGGCATGCATGGCGAAACGCCTTTCATCGCGCACGCGATGGACTACGAGACCTATGGCCGCGACGGCATCATCATGCCCGGCATGGTGGTGAGCGTGGAAAGCTATATCGGCGAGAAAGGCGGCCGCGAGGGCGTCAAGCTGGAGGACGAGGTCCTGATCACCGAGACCGGCACCGAACTGCTCTCGCGCTTCCCGTATGAGGACGAGTTTCTGGAATGAGCGAAGTGATGCCGGCGTCCACTGCTATCTGCGGTGCGATATCGCAAAGCTTAGAGAATATCCGTTGCGTACCTGCCGTCGTCATTCTAGGGCGGAGCAAGGAGCGGAGCGACGCGGCGCAGACCCTAGAATCCATGCCGTTACGACGAAGCGTTGCAACGGTGCAGAATTCTGTTAGTCCGCACTCTTCCGATGAACCTAACGGCATGGATTCCAGGGTCTTCGCGACGCCGCTTCGCGGCTGCTTCGCCCTGGAATGACGAAGTTGATAGGCTGCGGCACATTCCGATGCCCCACGGCACCCCTCGAGAGCATACGCATGAAAGCACCCATTTCCATCCGACGCGGCACGGTGGCCGCGGTGTTCATCGATCTCCAGGAGGAGCATCGCAGGGACAAACGCTATCTGGTCGAGGGTTTTGCCGATATCCTCGCCAACGTGCAGCGCCTGCAGGAGGCGGCGCGGCGCAACTTCGTGCCGCTCTACCACTGGGCGTATATCGTCGATCTTGCCGCGGCGCGGCCGTTCCACCCAGTCGATGAAAGCGGCAAGTCGGCCTTTTCCGACAAGGACGATCCGCTGACCGCGATCTGCCATGAAGTGGCGCCGCAAAATGGCGAAGCCATCCTGATCAAGCAGGAAGCCAGCGCCTTCGCCAGGAACGATTTTGGCGACAAGCTCAAGGCCTCCGGCATCGAATGGCTGGTGATTGCGGGCGTTTGGACCGAGGCCTGCATCGACGCGACGGTGAAGGACGCGGTAGCGCGCGGGTTTCGCGTGCTTTTGGTCAAGGATGCCTGCGGCAGCGCAAGTGCCGCCATGCACCAGACCGGCATCCTCAATCTCTCCAACCGTCTCTATGGCGGCGCCGTTGCCAACACGCTCGACGCCTGCCGGCTGTTGGCGGGAGACACCGTGAAGGTGTGGCAGGTCGAGGGCTCGGTACCGCTGCGCTTCACCTTCGAGAACGCGGCGCGGCTTTACGCCGAGCTCTGACGGCGATGACGAGTGAGCCAGCCATTCCGGTAAGGCGCAGCAGATATGCCGACCGGCTCGATGTGGAACTCTGGAAGTATATCGACGAGGTCAACAGCTGGTACCCGCCGGAGATCGTCGCTGCGCCGATCGCGAAGCAGCGCGCGGTCTACAATCGGATGTGCGCAGCTTTTCATCAGGCTCGTCCAGAAGGCGTGACGACCAGCGACGGCCTCGTCGCGACGGCGACGCATCCGATCCCGGTGCGGCACTATCGCATGGCGGGCAACGCGGCGGCGACCGTCGTCTATTACCATGGCGGCGGTTTTGTGCTTGGCGACCTCGATAGCCATGACGACGTCTGCGCCGAAATCTGCGCCGGCACCGGTTTCGAGGTGGTCTCGGCCGACTACCGGCTGGCGCCGGAGCATCTGCACCCCGCCTCCTACGACGATGCGTTGGCAGTGTTCGAGTGGGTCGCCGCGACGAGCACACTGCCGATCGTGCTTTGCGGCGAAAGCGCCGGCGGCAATCTCGCCGCTGCGGTGGCGCAGGCAACGCGGCGCCATGAACGGCAGGCTGTTGGCCAGATGTTGATCTATCCGGGGCTAAGCAGCGACGAGACCGGGCGCTCTTATGTCGAGCATGCCGAAGCGCCGCTGCTCAGCGTAAGCGACATCGAGTTCTACCGTCGCATCCGGTCCGCGCCTGGACAGTCACAGGACGATCCAACCTTCTCGCCGATTCGAGACCACGATTTCTCCGGCCTGCCGCCGACGATCATCGTCACCGCCGAATGCGACCCGCTATCGTCCGACGGCGAGACCTATCGCGACCGCATCCTCGCCGCCGGCGGCCACGCCTGGTGGCGCGAGGAGCCGCGGCTGGTGCACAGCTTTCTGCGGGCAAGGATGACGGTGCCGCGCGCGGCGGAGGCGTTTCAGAGGATTGTTGCGGACATCAGTGCGCTTGGGCGGGGCAAGTGGCCGTATTGAGGCCGCTCCCCCTCACCCAGCCTCCGCTTCGCTCGGCCGACCTCTCCCCGAGGGGAGAGGAATCGGTCAGCGCCGGCGCCAGTCTCTTCTCCCCGTCGGGGAGAGGTGGCCGCGAAGCGGCCGGATGAGGGGGCGGCGGCGCCCTGGCCAACTTTAACCTGCGGAACAGCGCACAAGAACTGCGGAAACCCAACCATTTCGCGGCGGAAAGCGGACCTATCATTCCCTCGCAGGCAACGGCGCTCCGGCGGACGCATCCGCCCCGCATGGCGGCCCGGAGCGCCCAACAACAGAGGGAACGACGATGAAATTCATGCTGACCGACAGAAAACTGCATCCGCAAGCCAAGCCGATCGCCGACGATTTCAAGAAGGGCGCGATCAGTCGGCGCGAATATCTGGCCTTGATGGCCGGCTTCGGCGTCAGCGCCGCCGGAGCGATGGCGCTGGGCGGGATCGCTCCCTCGCCTGCCCGCGCCGCCGAGCCGAAAAAGGGCGGCGTGCTGCGCGTGGCTATGAACGTCAAGGGCTTTAAAGACCCGCGCACCTTCGACGGCGTCGAGATGTCCAATGTCGCGCGCCAGTGCAACGAATATCTGGTGCGCTGGAAAACCGACTTCTCCTTCGAGCCCTGGCTGCTGGAAAGTTGGGAGACCAGCGACGACGCCAAGACGATCACGCTGCACGTGCGCAAAGGCGTCACATGGTCGAACGGCGACATTTTCAACGCCGACGACGTGATCCACAACCTCAACCGCTGGTGCGATGCCTCGGTAGCCGGCAATTCGGTCGCGGCGCGCATGGGCGCGCTGGTCAACGCCGACACCAAGAAGCCGGTCGACGGCGGCATCCAGAAGGTCGACGACTACACCGTCAAGATCAACCTGCCGAAGCCCGACATCTCGCTGATCGCCGGCATGGCCGACTATCCGGCGCTGATCATGCACCGCTCCTATGAAGGCGACGCCGATCCGAAGAAGGCTTTGGCCATCACCACCGGCCCTTGCGAGCTGGTCAGCTGGGACGCCGAAACAGGCGCCGAGGTGAAGCGCAAGGACAAGCCGTGGTGGAAGGGCGAGTTCTATCTCGACGGCATAAAATGGGTCGACTACGGCTCCGATCCCAACGCCACGCTGTCGGCCTTCGAATCCGGCGAGATCGACACCGACCACGAGACCACGGCGGATGCCGTGTCGCAAACCGAGCAGATGGGCCTGCAGAATTCCGAGATCGCCACCGGCTCGACCATCGTCGCGCGCTTCAATATCTCCAACGCGCCCTATGACGACGTCAAGGTGCGCCGCGCCGCCCAGCTTGCCGTCGACAATGCGGCCGTGCTGAAGCTCGGGCTCGATGGCCGCGGCAAACCCGCCGACAACCACCATGTCGGCCCGATGCATCCGGAATTCGCCGATATCGGCCCGGCCAAACGCGATGTCGAACAGGCCAAGAAGCTGATTATGGAATCCGGCAAGGCCGACCACGAATATGAGCTGATCTCGGTCGACGTCGAATGGCAGAAGAGCACCGCCGACGCGATCGCCGCGCAAATCCGCGAGGCCGGCCTGAAGATCAAGCGCACCGTGCTACCGGCCGCGACCTTCTGGAACGACTGGGCCAAGTTCCCCTATTCCTGCACCGAATGGCTCGGACGCCCGCTTGGCGTCCAGGTACTGGCGCTGGCCTACAAATCGGGCGGCGCCTGGAACGAAAGCGCCTATTCGAACAAGGAGTTCGACGAGCTTCTCGACAAGGCGCTTGCCACGCCGGATGCCGCCCAGCGCAAGGAGATCATGGCCAAGATCGAGACCAACCTGCGCGATGCCGGCATCATCGTCCAGCCCTACTGGCGCTCGGTCTACCGCACCTATCGCAAGGGCGTGCAGGGCTGCGAACAGCACCAGGCGCTTGAGCAGCATTTCGAGACAGTGTGGCTGGAGTCCTGATCCTCCCAGGAGCGAGCGGCCGGCGCGACCTTCCCGTCGCGCCGGCCGAGCGCTCATTCCGATGAACGAGAGCGCATTGCCGACTACCCCGCCCAGCCGGAATTTACCGGCTGCACCTGGGCTTTCCAAAGCCATCGGGTTGATCTCGGCTGCCTACGAGAAGATCTCCGCCAGTTCGTCGATGCTTGCGCCCTCCTTGGCCTGGCGCAGCTCGACATAGCTCACCGCGGTTGCGATCGAGAGCACCATCGAGACCACCGTCTGCACCAGCGCGGCGCCGATCTCGGCGATGATGCCGCCGAACAGCACCAGAACGAGCAGCATCCCCCATTGGATGATCATCGCAATGATGATGAGAATGAGGAACAGGCCGAAAAGCCCCCAGCGACTGCCCTTGGTGAGGACCCGACTGCGCGACATCGAGCCGAACACGCCCCGCCGCTCCTGGATCAGCACCGGCACCGACATCGACCAGCCGAGCCAGAGGATAATGCCCGGCACGATCAACAGCATCAGGCCGATACCCGCACCGAGACCGACGAGCAGGCCGATGCCAAGCGTCGGCAGCAGAAAGCGGATCGCAATCTGGATGCAGTCGCCAAATGACGGACGCTTGCCATTGAGGTCCTCGATGGTCGCCCGCACCAGCGCCGACTGCAGCAGCAGCGCGCACACGAACGAAATCAATCCGGCGATGATGGTGATGTAGGAATTGCGAAACATGGCGCCTGGGTCGGCCATGGTGCCGGGGTAGCGCTGCATCATGGCGTCGATCTGCGGCTGGGTCCACAGCCTGATGAGCAATGCCGGCAGGCCCGAAAACAAAGCCGCCAACCCCACGCAAAGTCCGAGGTTTCGGCCAATCACTCCGAAGGTGTTGCTGAATACCCTGCCGATCTCGAATCGACCGGGTCGTCCCAATGCTGCAGTCGTCATGATAATTTTCCCCCGAGTCGCCGCTGCGTTCATCGGCGACTTCAAAGTAAATTTGCCAAGATTGAAAGGCTACGTCCAGTGCGCTTGCAATTGTCATGGCGTATTGCCAGTGTCGGCCCCGAACCGCAGGTTGCAGGGGGAACGAGCGGGTGACAGCCGCAGGGACGGAAGAGGCCGGACGGCTGGCGCAGCTGCACAAGCAACTGCTCGGGGACGATTCGATCCAGTTCGCCTTGCCGACCTACGTGCGGCCCGAGCCCCCGGAGTGGCTGAAGCCGTTTCTGGACGGCTTGGCAAAGCTCGGTCCCTACATGATCTATCTCTTCTGGGGCGCGGTCATCATCGGCGTCGCGATCATTGCTTTTCTGCTTTTCCTCGAGGCGAAAGGCATTGTCTGGCGCCTGCCATGGCGGCGGAAACGCGAAGAGACCGAAACGAAGGAAGAGTGGCGCCCTGACGTGGGGGCTGCCCAGGTCCTGCTCTCCGAGGCCGATGCGCTCGCCGCGCGCGGCGAGTACGACGAGGCAGTGCATCTACTGTTGCGCCGCAGCGTCTCAGACATCGCCACCCGGCTGCCCGATTTCCTGCGCCCATCGCTCACCGCACGCGACATCGCCGCCGCCGGTTCCATCCCCACCCGGCCCCGCGCCGCCTTCAGCGAGATCGCCCGCATCGTCGAGGCGGCCTTGTTTGCCCGGCGTCCGGTCGGCGCCGAGGGCTGGCGGCAGGCGCGGGGCGCCTATGAGCGTTTCGCCTTCCGGGACGCCTGGGCATGACCGCGCAGATGACAGGCGCAGCGCAAGAACCGTTCAGCCGCAAGACCCTGTTCTGGGGCATTTTCGCCAGCCTGCTGGCGGCGGCCGGGTTTTTTCTGCTGTCCACCTATGCGCCGGATTTTCGCCAGCCTGCTGGCGGCGGCACGCCGTTCTCGAAGGGCGGCACCGGCTATGCCGGGCTTGTCGAATGGCTGAAGCTCACCAACGGACAGGCGCCGCCGATGGAGCGCGGCGAGAAGGACCTCGCGTCTCCCCTGGCATCGACCTTCCTGCTGGTCGTCACCATCGCGCCGGGCAGCGACCCGGCCGCGCTCGATCGTCTCATCAAGCTGCGCGCGGGCAAGGACACGCTCTTTGTCTTGCCGAAATGGCAGACCTTTCCCTTGTTCAGCCATGAAGGCTGGGAGGAAAAGGTCGAGCGGCTGCCCAACAACGTCGTCAACGACTGGCTCGGCCGCATCGCCAAGGCCAAGCTCGGCGAGGCCAAGAACACGCTCTCGCAGATCAACATCGCCGGCCGCATGGTGGCCGCGCCAGACGAACTGCAATGGGTGGCGGACGACCATCCGCTGATCGCGGCGGGCGACGGCAGGGCTATCCTGACCGAGCTCGACAACGAGCCCTTCTACATCCTCACCGATCCCGATTTCCTCAACAATGCCGCGCTGAAGGACGAGCAGAGGGCGGCCGCCGCGCTCGACATCATCGCCATGCTGGAGCCCGCCAAAGGCGCCGTCATGTTCGACCTGACGCTGCACGGCATCGGCGGTAACTACGATCTCGCCAAGCTGCTGATCGAACCGCCCTTCCTGGCGCTGACGCTGTCGGTGCTTGTGGCGGCCGCGCTCGCCTTCCTGCACGGGCTCGGCCGCTTCGGCCCACCGCGCGCGGAGGGGCGCGCCATCGCCTTCGGCAAGCGGGCGCTGGTCGACACCACGGCGATGCTTTTGAAGCGCGCCGGACGGCTGCAGGAGCTTGGCGACCGTTATGCAGCGCTGATGCGCCAGCGCGCGGCCGTCCTGCTCGGCGCGCCGCACGGGCTGCAGGGCGAGGCGCTCGACCACTGGCTCGACTCCCGCGACAAGGAAGAACAGCACGGCTTCACCGCCCGCTTCAGGGCAGTACATGATTCCAACAATCTGGCCGCAATGCACGAAGCAGCCGAAAAGCTGCATGACTGGACGGCAAGGAGGCTCATTGAACGTCGATGAAGTGAAGACCCTGGCGAGCGCGATCAGGGAAGAAGTGGCAAAAGCAATAACCGGGCAGCGCGATACGGTCGACCTGATGCTGACGGCGCTGTTTGCCGGCGGGCATATCCTGCTCGAAGGCCCGCCCGGCACCGCCAAGACGATGACGGCGCGCTGCTTCGCGCAGGCGCTCGGCGTCGCCTATGGGCGCATCCAGTTCACGCCCGACTTGATGCCCGGCGATATCGTCGGCGCCAACATCTATAATTTCCAGACCGGGCAGTTCACGCTGACGCGCGGCCCGATCTTCTGCGACCTTTTGCTCGCAGACGAAATCAACCGCACGCCGCCGAAGACGCAAGCCGCGCTGCTCGAGGCCATGCAGGAGCATGCCGTCACCTTCGACGGCACCACCCATTCGCTCGGCCGGAATTTCATGGTGGTGGCGACGCAGAACCCCATCGAGCATCAGGGCGTCTATCCGCTGCCCGAAGCGCAGCTCGACCGCTTCCTGTTCAAGCATCGGGTGAGCTATCCGGATCTCACGGAAGAGCGCGCCATCATCGTCCATCACGGCGGCGGCTCCGCCTCGCACGATATCGAGCAATACGGCATCAAGGCGCGGACCGACCGGGAGACGCTGCAGGCTGCGCTAGCCACCGTCGGCAGCGTCACGCTGGTCGACGATGTCGTCGGCTATATCGCGGCACTTGTGCGCGGCACGCGCGAAAGCCCTGACCTGGAGGTGGGAGCGAGTCCACGCGCGGGCGCCATGCTGGCGAGAGCCGCGCGCGCCAGGGCGGCGCTCGACGGCCGCAACTATGTCATCCCCGACGACGTCAAGGCGCTGGCCGTGCCGGCGCTGCGTCACCGTGTCGTTCTCTCGCCGGCGGCGCAGATCGACGGGCGGCTGGTCGAGCAGATCGTCTCCGACCTCGTCGACCATACGGAAGCGCCGCGTTGATCTATCCGAGCGGCCGAGCGGTCTGGGCAGCGGCGGCGGGGGCGATCCCCGCCTTCCTGATCGCGCTCGCCTTGCCGCATGTCTGGTATCTCGGCCTGTTGTGGATCTGCCTGCTGCTTGCATTCGTGGCGGTGGACGCAGCCGCAGGCCGGGGCCGCGCCTCGCTCAACGCCACGCTGACGGCGCCGCCGCAGGTCGGCGTCGGCGGACGCTTCACGCTGCACGTCGCGGCCGGTGCCGGGGCAAGGCTGCGCCGCCTGCAGGCGCGTGTCGGGCATGACCAGCGGGTCCAGCCAATGGCCGGCACCGGCGGCGCGCTACCGGCCAGTGGCGGCACGCTCGATCTCGAATTCGAGGCCATCCGCCGCGGCATCGCCGGCTTCGACCGTCTCTGGCTGCGCTGGCAGGGTCCATTCGGGCTGATCTGGAACCAGGTCGTGTTGCCGGTCGACCGCAAGGTCGCGGTGCTGCCCAATGTCAACAGCGCGCGCGACGAGGCGATCACGCTCTTGCAGCGTTCCGCCCTTGCCGACGGCCATACGCAGAAGCGCGCCGGCCAGGGCCGCGAGTTCGAGGCGCTGAAGGATTACCAGCCCGGAATGGGCCGCCGCATGATCGACTGGAAGCGCAGCGCCCGGCACGGCAAGCTTCTGGCGCGCGAGTTCCGGATCGAGGAGAACAACAACATCGTTTTGGCCATCGACAGCGGCCGGCTGATGTGCGAGCCGGTCGACGGGGTGCCGAAGGTCGACCGTGCGGTGACGGCGGCGCTTCTGTCGGCGTTCATCGCGCTCAAGGGCGGCGACCTCGTCAGCCTGTTTTCCTTCGACGCCAGGCCGCGCGTGTCGAGCGGCGCGGTGCGCGGCTCGCCGAGCTTCACCATGATCCAGAAGCGCGCCGCCGAGATCGACTATTCGACCGAGGAGACCAACTTCACCCTAGCGCTGACCACGCTTTCGGCGAGGCTCGACCGGCGCTCGCTGGTCATCGTCTTCACCGATTTCGTCGACCCGATCAGCGCCGAATTGATGCTGCGCACCGTGGGCCGGCTGACCGAGCGGCATCTGGTGCTGTTCATGCTGATGAAGGATGTGGAGCTCGAAACGCTGGCCGACATGGCGCCGGCGGCGCCCGAGGATGTCGCCCGCTCCGTCACCGCCGGCGATCTGTTGCGGCAGCGGCAGGTGGTAATCGGCAGGCTCAGGCTGCTTGGCGCGCATGTCATCGAGGCCGACCACCAGCGGCTCGGTCCGGCGCTGGTCGAGCGCTATATCCAGCTCAAGGAGGAGAACCTCTTATGACGCTGCCCGCCGGCACCGACGCCGTGCGCCAGTCGCTGGCAAGCTTCCGCCAGGAGCGCGAGGCCGACTGGAAAGCCTTCGAGGCGCTGCTTGCGCGCGTCGAAAAACGCGCGCCGCGCGCGCTCTCGGAAGACGAGCTCCTGTCGCTGCCCCTGCTCTACCGCTCGGCGCTGTCCTCGCTCTCGGTGGCGCGCGCGACCTCGCTCGACAGCGCGCTGATCGCCTATCTCGAGGCGCTGTGCCTGCGCGGTTATTTCTATCTCTATGGCGCGCGGCGAAGCTTGAGAACGCGCATCGGCGACTTCTTCCTGCACGACTGGCCGGCGGCGATCCGCGACCTGTGGCGCGAAGTATGGACGTCGGTCGGGCTGACCCTCATCGGTGCCATTGCTGGCTACTGGCTGGTCGCTTCCGACAAGCGCTGGTACGACGCCATCATCGCGCCTAGCCTGGCGGGCGGGCGCAACCCGGATTCGTCGGCCGAGGCGCTGCGCAGCGTGCTTTACGGCGGCGGCGACCATTTCCTGTCGGGGTTCGCCGCCTATCTCTTCACGCACAACACACAGGTCTCGATCCTGGCTTTCGCGCTGGGCTTCGCCTTCGCCGTGCCGAGCGTGCTGATCATCCTGATGAATGGCTGCATGCTCGGCGCCATTTTCCAGATTTATGCCGCCAAGGGCCTCGGCTTCGAGCTCGGCGGCTGGCTTTCGATCCACGGCACGACGGAATTGTTCGCCATCGCCATCGCGGGTGCCGCCGGCATGCGCATCGGCACCAGCATCGCCTTTCCCGGCGAACTCACCCGCATGGCCGCCGCCGCCCAAGCCGGGCGCGTGGCGGCGACCGCCATGATCGGCGTCACGGTGATGCTGCTTCTTGCCGGACTGTTGGAAGGCATCGGCCGGCAGACGATCACCAGCGACCTCGCCCGCTATTCGATCGGCGGCGGCATGCTGGCGCTCTGGATCTCATATTTCTACCTGTTGCGGATGGTGCGGCATGGCGACCGCTAGGACAGCCAGGACAAAGAACCCTGCCGCGCTGATACGTCCGCTGGTGACGCCCGAAGGCGTGGACCTGCGGGTCAAGCTGGCGGATGCCGGCACCCGCGCTTCCGGATTCCTGCTCGACGTGGTGATCATCGTCGTCGCGGCCGTGATCGTCTCGCTGGTGATGATCTTCGGCCTTGCAGGGCTTGGCATCCAGGATGCGCAGCCGCTGTTCATCGTCTGGATCATTTTCATCTTCTTCCTGCGCAACGTCTATTTCATCGCCTTCGAGGCGGGCCGACGGGCAGCCACGCCGGGCAAGCGCATGGTTGGCGTGAGGGTCGCGTCGCGCAGCGGCGCCGGCCTCACCATCGACCAGGTCATCGCGCGCAATCTGATGCGCGAGATCGAAGTTTTTCTGCCGCTGTCGATCCTCGCCGCGCGCGCCAGCGCCGATGTCGCCGACACGCTGTCGACCATCTTCGGCCTGGTCTGGGCGTTGCTGTTCTCGCTGTTTCCGCTGTTCAACCGCGACCGGTTGAGGATCGGCGACCTGCTCGCCGGCACCTGGGTGGTCGAGGCGCCGAAAGTGGCGCTGGTCGAAGACCTTTCGCAGCGCAAGGATCCGGTCGCGGCCCGCTTCCAGTTCAGCCCCGCACAGCTCGACGCCTATGGCATCGCCGAGTTGCAGAAACTGGAGGAAGTGCTGCGCCGCGACGACTATTCCGCGCTGAAGGCCGTGGCCGAGACCATCGCGCGCAAGATCGGCGCCCGGGTCGAGCCGATCGATTCAAAGGCTTTTCTCACCGCCTATTACGGCGAGCTCCGGGCGCATCTGGAGCGCAAGCTGCTGCTCGGGAACCGCAAGGCGGATAAGTACGCGCGGTAGCGGAGCGTCCCTAGCCTACCCCACCCACTTCTCGTAATCCGACACCAGCAGGTGCAGCGGCGCGACGTCCTCGTCGATGTTGGAGAAGCGGCCGATCGGATCGCGGAAGACATTGTCGGTGAGGTCGTCATTGACGGTCGAGACCTCGCCGATCAGCACGTCCTTGCCCTCGGCCCAGAAGGCGTGCCAGACGCCGGGCAGCAGCGTCACGCTCTGGCCCGGATCGAGCTTCAGCAGGCCGCCTGCCGGCAATCTGGTCATGGTGCCGTCGACCGGCACCGAGACTTCGGCCTTGGGGTCGATGCCGCCGTCGCGGTCGTGCATGAACAATTCCAGCACCAGCTTGCCGCCGCCGCGGTTGATGATGTCCTCGGCCTTGATGTTGTGGCGGTGCATCGGCGACAGCTGGTCCTTGCGCGAGATCATGATTTTTTCGGCGTACAGCATGCCCATGCCGAGCTTCATGTCCTCGTAGCGGCCGTTGCGCACTGTGAACAGGAACAGACCGAGCTCGTCGAACTTCTCCTGGCCGTAGTCGGTGATGTCCCAGCCGAGACGGGAGGTGAAGATGGCCGGGGAGTCGCCCTTATGCGCCTTCATCTCTTCCGGCGACCAATAGGCGAAGGGCGGCATGATATAGCCGAAGGAGCGGATGAAGGCGTCGGCTTCGCGGATGATGTCGTTGATCTTGGAGCGCTTCATGGGTTCTCTTCCTTCCGGCCGCCGCCTGCTGAAATCCGTCCTTCCGAATAGCCCAATGCCGGTCCTCTGTCGACGCAAACCGATGGGTCTGGCCCCGTGACATAGGCCGCATTCGGGCCCATAAACCCAACTGATTTGTTTTAACGCAATGTCTTTGTCCCACAGCGGATCGCCGCTCGGAAGACATGCTCGGACGGGTGATCTCATGGCAAGCATAGACGATCTCGACACACCGGCGATCCTCATCGATGCCGCCCGCGCCGAGGCGAACATCAAGAAAGCGCAGGTCCATGCGGACGCTCACCGGCTGAAGCTCCGCCCGCATATCAAGACGCACAAGCTGCCTTACTGGGCGAAGAAGCAGGTGGCGGCGGGCGCCGTCGGCATCACCTGCCAGAAGATCGGCGAGGCCGAAGTGATGGCCGATGCCGGGCTTGAGGATATTTTCCTGCCCTACAACATCCTTGGCCGCGCCAAGCTGGGGCGCCTGAAGGCGCTGCATGGGCGCGTGACACTTTCGGTCACGGCGGACAGCCACGACACGCTGGAAGGGCTTGCCGCCACATTCACCGATGCCGGCCATCCGTTGTCCGTTCTGGTCGAGTGCGACACCGGCATGGGCCGCTGCGGCGTGCAGAGCGCCAACGAAGCGCTGACACTGGCGAAAGTGATCGACCAGGCCAAGGGCCTCGTCTTTGGCGGGCTGATGACCTATCCGGCGGCGGGGCGCGCCGCCGAGGCGGAGGCATGGCTGAGCAATGCACGCTCTGCGCTAACAGCGGCCGGGCTTGAATGTGACCGCATCTCCAGCGGCGGCACGCCGGATATGTGGCGCTCCGGCGAGGACAGCGTGGTCACCGAATACCGGCCCGGCACCTACATCTATCTCGACCGCTACCAGGTCGCCAAAGGCGTCGGCACGCTGGACGACTGCGCGCTGACGGTGCTCGCCACGGTGGTCAGCCATCCGACGGCGACGCGCGTCATCCTCGACAGCGGAAGCAAGGCGCTGTCGTCGGATACACTCGGCCTGCCTGACTTCGGCGAGTTGCTCGGCGTGCCGGGCGCCCGCGTCACGGGTCTCAGCGAAGAGCACGGCACCGTCACGCTTTCGGGCGGCGCCAAGCTGCGCATCGGCGAGCGCGTGCGGGTCGTTCCCGATCATTGCTGCGTGGTGACGAATTTGTTCGACCAGGTGCATCTGATCGACGGCGACAAGGTGCTGGAAACGCTGCCGGTGGCAGCAAGGGGACGGATGGGGTGAGCGGCCTTTCCTTCTCCCCTTGCGGGAGAAGGTGGATCGGCGCGTTAGCGCCGAGACGGATGAGGGGTGCTCCAGCGAAATGAGACGCTGGCTTTCCCTGGAACACCCCTCATCCGGCCGCTTCGCGGCCACCTTCTCCCACAGGGGGAGAAGGGGGAGCCCGCTCCGCCTGCCTCGCCGCAACCCTGCGCATCGCGGTCACGCGGCGGCGGAATATCTCCGTGCGCATCGCCATCAGGTGCAGGGCGAAGAACAGCACGGTGAAGCCGAGCGCCATCACGGCCAACGGCCACAGCATCGAGGGGTCGATGGTTGGACCGCCGAGCCGGAACACAGAGGCCGGCTGGTGCAGCGTGTTCCACCAATCGACCGAGAATTTGATGATCGGGATGTTGATGAAGCCGACCAGCGTGATGATGGCGGCGGCCCAGGCCGCACGGCCGGCATCATCCAGCGCGCGCGTCAGCGCGATGATGCCGAGATACATCAGGAAGAGCACGAAGACCGAGGTCAGCCGCGCGTCCCATACCCACCAGGTGCCCCACATCGGCTTGCCCCAGATAGAGCCGGTGATCAGCGCCAGCGCGGTGAAGGTGGCGCCGATCGGGGCCGCCGATTTCAGTGCCACATCGGCCAGCGGATGGCGCCAGACCAGCGTGCCCAGCGCCGAAATCGTCATGATCGTGTAACACATCATGGCGAGCCAGGCGAAAGGCACGTGGATATACATGATGCGCACGGTGATGCCCTGCTGGAAATCCTCCGGCGCGGTGAAGCTCATATAGAGGCCGACGGCGAGCAGGATCGCGGCAACCGACGCCAGCCACGGGATCACCTTGTCCGCCAAGCCGACGAAGCGCGTCGGATTGGCGAGATCGGCCCAGGCGCTCAGGCGTGAGGTGATGTCACTCATGCCGACCTAAATAGACCGGAGATTGGTCTGGGGCAATCGGGGGAAGGCGTCGCAGGTAGAAGCGCCTTCCCCTTCTCCCCTTGTGGGAGAAGGTGGATCGGCGCGCAGCGCCGAGACGGATGAGGGGTGTTCCAGCGGAGTGAGGCGCCAGCAATGCGCCCGGCTGTCGATCGGATGCTGGTGTCAAGCTGGAGCACCCCTCATCGGCCGCTTCGCGGCCACCTTCTCCCACAAGGGGAGAAGGAGAGAACTTACGCCGCTTCCGTCACCGCACGGCTGAGGCGGCGGACTTCCTCGTCGTTGAGCAGGCCGCCGGCGCGCAGCAGGGCAGCGAAGCGGCCGTTGCGCAGCGACAGCTCGGTGAAGCCGCCCATCTCGACCACCCTGCCCTTGTCCATGAAGACGACGAGGTCGGCGTCGCGGACCGTGGTCAGGCGGTGGGCGATGATGAAGGTCGTGCGGTTGCGGCGCAGCTCGTCGATGGCATCCTTGACGCGATCCTCGGTTTCGACGTCGAGCGCGCTGGTCGCCTCGTCGAGCACCAGGATCGGCGCATCCTTGAGCACGGCGCGGGCGATGGCGATACGCTGGCGCTCGCCGCCCGAGAGCTGGCCGCCGCGCTCGCCGACGACGGTGTCGTAGCCGCCGCTCTTGGCCAGGATGAAGTCCTGGGCGGCGGCGGCATTGGCGGCGGCGTGAACCTCGTCATTGCTGGCATCGGCACGGCCGACACGGATGTTGTCCTCGATCGAGCGGTTGAGCAGGCCGGCGTCCTGGAAGACGGTGGCGATCGAATGGCGCAGCGACTTGCGGGTCACCGTGCGGGTGTCGATGCCGTCGATCAGGATGCGGCCGCTGGCGGGCGTGAAGACGCGCTGCAAGAGATTGATGAGCGTCGTCTTGCCAGCGCCGGTCGGGCCGACGATGGCGACCGTCTGGCCGGCCTGGACCTCGAAGGAGACGTCCTCGATGCCGTGGCCCGAATTGGCGAACTCGAAGCTGACATCCTCGAAGCGGACGTGGCCGGTGACGTTGGTCAACTCGCGCAATCCGTCCGGCTCGGCGGTCTCGGCAGCCGAATCCTCGAGGCGATAGAACTCCTCGAGCTTGGCACGAGCCTCGGAAATCTGGGTGGTGAAGGCCGACATCTGGTCGAGACGGGCGATCAGCATTCCGGCAAAGCCGGTGAAGGCAACGACATCGCCGACGCGGAGCTGGCCACGGGTGACGAGATAAGCGCCGATCGAGAGCACGATCATCATCGAGATGGTCGACGACAGGCGGTTCAGCGCATTGGCAATCGCCCACCAGTCGAGCACCGGGTTCTGCGCGTCGAGCAGATCCTTCACATAGCGCTTCAGCGTCGCGGTCTCGTGGCCAATGCGGTTGTAGCTCTGCAGCACGGCAACGTTGCTGACGCTGTCGGTCACGTGGGCAAACACGGTGTGGTAGTGGCGTTCGACGGCAGTCTGCCCCGACTTGGTGCGGCGCATGACGAGCCGGCCGATGCCAACGTAAAGCACGCCGAGGCCCAGCAATACGACGGACATGCGGATGTCCATGGACAGCGCGGTCGGAACCAGCAGCACCAGCGCGATGGCCGTCGAGAGATGCACGCGCATGAATTCGAGCCACAGGCTGAACAGGGTCTCGACCGCGCGCAGCAGCGTGTGCAGCGAATTGGATGTGCCGCGCTGATGGTGCCAGGCAAGCGGCATGGTGATGACGCGCTCGAAGGACTGGCACAGCACTTCGGAGCGACGGGCATGAGCGAAGCGGTCGGCGCCGCGCGCCACCAGCACGAAGGCGACGACGTTGAAGGCACCAAGAGCGGCCCAGACGGCGAGCGTCGAAAACACCGCGCCTTTTTCGGAGATGGCACCGATCACCCGGCCCAGCAGGATGGGCTCGAGGATCGCGATCGCCGCGAGCGCGACGTTGGCGCCGCAAATCAGCGCAACGCGCTTCTTGTCGGACGCCAGATAACCCAGCGCTCTAAAGTAGATCTGCAGAAGTGACACTTCAGCTACTCCGCCAAACTCTTGTCTGTGCTCAATGCCCGAATTGTGCACCGCACCATTTTCTGACACGTATCGGTTAACGTGTCGCGAAACAATGCGTCGTCTATCGCTTCCGTTCCCATTTAGCGAACAAAAGATGACGACGGTACGAAATCTGACGTGATCACCTAACGGTTTGAGATAAAAGGTGAAATGTCAGGCTTGCGGCAAAATAATGGCACCTGCCTCGCGCTGCCACATTTTTAATCACAAGCTGCTTGCTTAGGCTGCCCTAAAGGAAGGCGCGCGATCGGACGCGAGAGCCGCGCCAAGTAAAAAACGGCGATCGGCCGCGCACCCCGAGGGATGCGCGGCCGACGAACCAAACCTTTGATTTTACGCAGGTATCCTGACGACGACTTCGGTCTTGCCGCCGGATTTCGGCTCGAAAGAGGCCGATTTTTTCTTCGAACCATCGACTTCTAGCGAGATCGACTTGGTCTTTTTGTCGCGGATAACACGAAGCTTGATCTCGCCGTCGAACATCTTGAGCGTCGCGGCGTAGCCGTCCCAGTGCCCGGGCAGCTTCGGCCTAAACGTGATCTCCTTGCCGCGCCGCTCGATACCGAGAATGCCCTCCACCGCGGCGCGGTAAAGCCAGCCGGCCGAGCCCGTGTACCAGGTCCAGCCGCCGCGGCCGCCCTTGCCTTCGCCGGCATAGATGTCGGCGGCCACGACATAGGGTTCCACGCGATAGTGCTCGGCCGCCACCTCGTCCGAAGCGTGGTTGACCGGGTTCAGCATCGAGAAGCAGCGATAAGCTTCGTCGGTGCGGCCCATTTCAGCCAGCGCGATCACGAACCAGGTGGCAGCATGGGTGTACTGGCCGCCATTCTCACGCACCCCCGGCGGATAGCTCTTGATATAGCCCGGGTCCTTCTCGCTCTTGGAGAAGGGCGGCGTGAACAGCTTGACGATCTTGAGCTTGTCGTCGACCAGTATCTCGGTCGCCTGTTCCATAGCCGTCGTCGAGCGCGCGGGGTCGCCCTCGCCCGACAGCACGCTCCAGGACTGGGCGATCGAGTCGATCCTGCACTCGTCCGAATTGTGCGAGCCGAGCGGCGTACCGTCGTCGAAGCTGCCGCGCCGGTACCATTGGCCGTCCCAGGCGGTGCTTTCCAGGGCCCGCTTCAGCGCGTCCGCGTGCTTGGTCCAGGCCTGTGCCCGCTTGGTGTCGCCCTGCCCCTTGGCGACAGGCGCGAAGTCGATGAGCGTCTTCAGCAGGAACCAGCCCAGCCACACGCTCTCGCCCTTGCCGCCCTCGCCGACACGGTTCATGCCGTCGTTCCAGTCGCCGCCAAGGATGAGCGGCAGGCCGGCGGGGCTGCTGCGCTTGATCGCGAGATCGAGCGCCCGCGCGCAATGTTCATAGAGCGGCGCGGTGTTCTTGGTGATCTCCGGCGTGAAGAAGGCGTCATGCTCGCCTTCGCCGAGCTGCTGTCCGTCGATGAAGGGCAACTGCTCCTTCAGGATACCGGCATCGCCCGTCACCTCGATGTAGCGGGCCGTCGCATGCGCCAGCCAGACTACGTCGTCCGAGATCATCGTGCGCACCCCGGCATCGGTGCGCGGCAGCCACCAATGCTGCACGTCGCCTTCCGGGAATTGCCGGCGCGCCGCGTTGAGGATCTGGTCGCGCGCCAGCTTGGAGTCATGCGCCAGAAGCGAGAGCGTGTCCTGCAACTGGTCGCGGAAGCCGAACGCGCCGCTCGCCTGGTAGAAGGCCGAGCGCGCGCGGATGCGGCAGGCCAGGCTCTGGTAAGGCAGCCAATGGTTGACCATGGCGTTCATCGCTTCGTCGGGCGTCTCGACCTGGATGGTGTCGAGGAAGCCGCGCCAGACGCGCTCGTTATCGGCCAGGCGCTGATCGAAATCCTTGCCGCGATGGGTCTGCACCAGCGCGCTCGCCTCGGCGGGCGTGGCCGCGTCGCCAAGCAGCCAGGACAGTGTCACGTCGCCGCCGGCGGGAATGTCGATGTCGCTGGCGACGACAGCGCAAGGATCGTCGCCCGCCTCGATGCGGCCGGAAAGCGCAAGCCCGCCAAGCACGGCCTGCGGATATTCGGTCGTGCCGTGCCTGCCGATGAACTCGCTGCGGTCGGCGGTTACCGAATGGACAGGATGGCTGGCCGCCAGGAAAGCGACACGCTCGCCGAAGTCGAGGCCATACGGATTCTGCGCCAGCATGGCGCCGGTGGCGGCGTCGCGCGACGGTACGATGGTCGCCGCCGTGCGCGAGCGATGGCCGCCCAGCACCCATTCGGCATAGGCATAAATGCGCAACCGCGCCGGCGCCGGGCCGGCATTCTGGATGCGCAGCCGGGTGATCTTCACAGGATCGGTGGGATCGACCACCTGCGTCAGGTCCATCGACAGCGAACCGCGCCTGGAGCGGAAGGTCGAGAAGCCCTGGCCGTGCCAGGTCTCATAGGTCATCGACGGATCGCGCACCGTCGCGGCCATCGGCGAGAAGGCCTTGCCGCTCAATTGGTCGAAAATATAGAAGCCTTCGCCCGGCCGGTTCGACACCGGGTCGTTCGACCACGGCGTCAGCTGATAGTCGCGGCTGTTGCGGCTCCAGGTGAAACCGGCGCCTTCGGCCGAGACGTGGAAGCCGAAGGAGGCGTTGGAGATCACGTTGATCCAGGGCTGCGGCGTCGAACGCCGCCCGGTCAGCCGCGTCACATAGTGGCGGCCGTCGCCGTCGAAGCCGCCAAAGCCGTTCCAGAGGCTGAGACCGCTGCCGTCGGCGGCAATGTCGGCTCCGCTTCGGCTTGCCGGCACCGGCAAGGGCAGCGGCGGAACGGGCTCGCGCGGCGTGCCGCCCTCGGCCTGCATCAAGGCGTCGCGTGCCTGGAGCGCCGCCGTCTCGGCACGTTCGAGCTGATCGAAGATCGTGCCGTTGCGGGTGTGCAGCACGACCCGCGCCACCGACAGCAAAGTCTTGTAGGTCGGCTCGTCCATCAGGTCGCGGCGCACCGCGAAGATATGCTGGCGGGGCCCGAGCTCACGGCCGCGCAGGCGGCTGTTCTCGCACAGCGTCTCCACCGCGCGCTGCAGGTCCTGCACATAGGACGAGGCCTGCTCGTTGACGACGACGAAGTCGATCATCATGCCCCGCGCCCGCATATATTCCTGGAAGCGGAGCGCCTGGGCGACGATCTCGAGATCGGCGACGTCGCCGATGCGCACGAGGAAGATCGGGAAATCGCCGGAGATGCTGGTCGGCCACAGGCTCGACTGGCGGCCGAGGCCCGACGCGATAGATTCCGCCGGCAGGCGCAGGAACGGATCGGGATAGATCAAATAGCGCGCCAGCTTCTGCACATTGGCGGCGTCGGTGAGGCTGAGCCCCAGATGGCGCGTCTGCACCTGGCTGCGCGTCCAGGCAAGCATGGCCTGGCGGGCGAAGCTCTCCTGGTGGTCGAGACGGGCTATCGCCTCGTCGAGCTCGCCGCGATTGGCGCCGACGGCGGTCCAGAAGGTCAGCGATATCTTCTTGTTGGCCGGCACGCGCACCTGGCGACGCAGCGCCGCTACCGGGTCGAGCGTGAAGCCCTGGCTGCCCGAAAGCCTGACGCCGGGGTCGAAGGCGACGGCATCGGCGATGGTGCGGCCACGGCCGATGAAGGCGCGCCGGTCGGTCTCGGCCTCGGCATCGCGCGACGGGCCGGACGGGTCGGTGACGAAATGCACCATGGTGAGGTCGGGATCGTTGTTGTCGCGCTTGCGCCTTGTGGCGAAGATCGCGCTGTTGTTCGGCGCGATCTCGGTCTCGACGAACATCTTGGAGAACGCCGGATGCGCGTTGTCCGAAGTCTCGTTGCCGAGCACCAGCTCGGCGAAGGAGGTCACTTCGATGTGCCGGTCGGTGGCGCCGTCATTGTAGAGCGTGATGCGGCGGCCCTCGCCATTGCCTTCTGAAATGACGATGCATTCGACTTCCGAACGCAGCGAACCCACCGTCTTGGTGAAGCTCGCCTTGTCGTCGCCAAACAGCGTCTGGACGCGCTCGCCCTCGGCGCGCTTCGGCTCCGCGGTGGCCGACCACCAGTCGCCGGTCGCCGCGTCGCGCAGGAAAATATAGGAGCCGAGGCGATCCTCGCTCGGATCCGGCTGCCAGCGGGTGACGGCAAGCTCGCCGAAGCGGCTGTAGCCGGAGCCGGTGGCGGTGACCATGACCGAATAGCGGCCGTTGGACATGACGTTGGTCGCCCGCAGCGCCTTGATCGGATCGAGCACGACACGGCTGTCCGGGCTCTCGGCCTCGGTCTCGTCCTTGGAGCGCTCGTCGGCCTCCGTCCTGACGGTCGCCGTCGGAATGTCGCGCGGCGCCTTCTCCTGCAACAGAAGCTCGGCCGATTCGATCACCGGGTCGCTGTGGAAACGCTCGCGCAGCCGGCCCTCGAAAATGGCGTCGGCCACCGCCGCGATCGTCATGCCGGAATGGTGCGCCATATAGTTCTGCACCACGGCGTGGTCGGTGCCTTCGGGCACGCGTTGCGGCGTGAAATCGACCGCGTCGTAGAAGCCGTGGCGGCCGAGCGCGCCGATCGAACGCAGCCGCTGCAGGTTCTGCACCGCCTCGCGCGGACTGAACTGTGCGGCCAGGATCGTCGCATAGGGCGCGATCACGGTGTTTTGGCCAAGGCCGCGCTTGAGGCCGAGCCCGGGTACGCCGAAATTGGTGTACTGGTAGGTGAGTTCGCGGTCGCGAGCGTTGTAGGCCGCTTCCGAAATGCCCCAGGGCACGTTCTTGGAACGCGCATACTGGATCTGGCGCTTGATGATGAGCTTGCTGGTCTGGTTGAGGATCGAGCCCTGCGGCTCCTTCATCACCAGCGGCGGCATCAGATACTCGAACATCGAGCCCGACCAGGACATCAGCGCGCCCTGGAAGCCGATCTCGACGATCGGCCGTCCCAGACGGAACCAGTGCTCGGTCGGCAGGTCGCCCTTGGCGATGGCGAACAGGCTGGTGAGCCGCGCTTCGGAAGCAAGCAGGTCGTAGCAGCTCTCGTCGAGCTGGCGGTCCTCGACGCGGTAACCGATCGACAGCAGCTTGCGCTCCTGCCGCATCAGGAAGGAGAAATCCATCTCGAAGGCATAGCGGCGACAGCGCTCGCGCAAGGCGAGCAGCTTGGCGCGCAGAGCGGCGACCGCGCTATCGTCATTGTGCGAATCGTGCACATGCGCCTCGCAGGTCGCTTCCAGCCTGGCCGCCCAGTCGGCGATGACATCGCTCTTCGGCGATGCCGCCTCGGTGTGGATGGCGGTGGCGAGCTTGCGTATCTCGCCGGCCAGCACCGCAAGATTGATGGTGCGGATCGACGCCATCTCAGGCTGCGCCTTGATGGTCGCCACCGCGCGGCGCATGCCGTCGAGACGGTCGGCAAGGCGCTGGCGCAGCGGCCGCAGTTGCCGGCGGTCGTCCGGCAGCTCGTCCAGGTTCTCGTCAAGGATAGTGACGGTGTCGATGATGCCTTCGAAATCTCCTTGCAGATGCACGGAAGGCGCTTCGGCCCATTCGGCGCAGGACGCCGCCACCGCGACGAGATGTCCAGCGAGATTGCCGCTGTCGACCGCCGAGATGTAGAGCGGATAGAGCGGCTTCAGTGTCGTGGTGTCATACCAGTTATAGAGATGGCCGCGATCGCGCGGCATGTTCTCGATGGTCGTCATCGTGGCGTCGATGCGGGTGATGGCGTCCGACAGGCTGATCCAGCCGAAATCGCGCGCCGATACAACCGAGAGCAGATAGACGCCGATATTGGTCGGCGAGGTGCGCGGCGCCACAACCGGCGCCGGGCTTTCCTGGAAATTATCCGGCGGCAGGTGATGCTGCTCGGCCGTCACGAAGGTCTCGAAATAGTGCCAGGTGCGGCGCGCGAAGGTGCGCAGCGCGTGGATGTCGGCGGTCGAGATACGCAGCCTGTCCTCGGTCTCGGCCGAGCGGCTGATCCAGCAGGCGACGGCGGGCGAAGCGATCCAGAAGATGGCGAAGAAGAAGGCGACGAAGGCGCCGGTGGAATCGGCCAGCACCGGAATCGCCAGGCCGACGACGCCGATGATCACAGCGCCGTACATCATGCCGTAATAGGCGCCGAGATCGTTGCCGCCCTTGGCGGCTTGCGAGGCGGTACGCCATTCCAAAAGATTTTGCCGGCTGACGAAGAGCCGATAGATGGTGCGGATGATGGCATCGCCCATCATCCAGGCGAGATGCGCCATCAGAAGCACCTTGAGCGCCACAAGCGCTGTGCCGAACACGGTATCGCGGGCCAAGGCGGAGAAATGGCCGCGCGGCGTCTGGTCGCCGCTCTTCGGCAGGATGCCGTTCACGATGTCGAAGGTCGGCGCCATGAACAGGCTGAGGATCATAAGAGCCTGCCACTGCGCCGCCTGGGTGAAGGGCAGCAGCGTCCAGCCGGCGACGCAGGCCATGACCCAGAAGATCGGGGTGACCGAGCGGCGCAGATTGTCGACCATCTTCCAGCGCGACAGCGCAGGCACGCCGGACCGCGGATCGAAGATGTAGCCGAGCAGCTGCCAGTCGCCGCGCGCCCAGCGGTGGTGGCGCGAGGCGTCGACCGAGTAGCGGGTCGGATAGTCCTCGACCAGCTCAACGTCGGTGACCAGCGCGGCGCGCGCCAGCGCGCCTTCGAGCAGGTCATGGCTGAGGATGGTGTTTTCGTCGATGCGGTTCTTCAGAGCCGCTTCGAAGGCGTCGACATGGTAGAGGCCCTTGCCGGTGAAGGAGCCGTCGCCGAAGACGTCCTGGTAGAGGTCGGAGACCGCGAAGACATAGGGGTCGAGGCCGCGATTGGCCGAGAAGACGCGCTGGAAGAAGGAGGCGTCGTCGCCGCTGGTGAGCGAAGCGGTGATGCGCGGCTGCAGGATGGTGTAGCCGGCGGTGACGATGCGCTTGACCGGATCGAAATGCGGGCGGTTCAGCGGATGGGCGAGCTTGCCGACCAGGTCCGAAACCGCGTCGCGCGTGGTGCGCGTGTCGGCGTCGAGCGTCATCACATAGACGACGTTTTCCGGCAGCGGCACGTCGAGCGGCAGGAAGGTGGTATCGCTGTCGCCGCGCAAAAGAAGGTTCAGCTCATGCAGCTTGCCGCGCTTGCGCTCCCAGCCCATCCAGCAGCCCTGCGCCTGGTTATAGAGCCGGCGGCGATGCAGGAGGTAGAAGCGCGGCGAACCTTCGGACGGATAGCGGGCGTTGAGCCTGGCGATCTCGTCGCGGGCGTATTGCAGGATCTCGATGTCGGCGACGTCGATCTCGGTCTTGGAATCCGGCCAGTCGGACAACAGCGCGAAACGGATCTCGTCCGCCGTGTTGGCGAGGTGGTGCACCTCGATGTTGCGGATGTTTTCCTCCACGTCGTCGCGCGAGCCGATCAGCGAAGGCACCACGACCAAGGTGCGCGATTCGGCCGGAATGCCGTGCTTGTTGTAATCGTAGCCGACAAGCCTGGTCGGCTTCAGGAACAGCGCCACCACGGTGTTGAAGAAGGCCAGCGCGCCTTCGCTGGCCGGAACGGCAAACAGCGCCAGCATCAGCGTGATCGATTCCACCGACAGGCCGAGATTGACGAGCGCTTTGCCCGACAGCACCAGCAGCAGCGCCGTCAAAAGGAAAACCGGCACGACGATGCCCAGCCAGCCGGCGCTGGCAAAGCCTCGCTTGAAGGTCACATAGAAAGGCGGCCGGTAGCCGATCGCCCTTTCCAGTTCCTGCCGGCGCGGCCCGACCAGGAAGAAGCCGACATCGGTGTGCACGGCGGGGTCGGCGGTTTCCGGCACGCCGGACGCATCGGTGAGGCCGGGCGTGTGGCCGGCAAGCTCGATCGCCTTTTCGGCGACGCGGTATTCGGAGAGATGCGAGCGGCGCGCCAGCTGTTCGATCGCGGTGCGGTACTGGTCGCGCGAGAAGAAATCGAGGTTGGCGAAATCGGTCTTTTCGCGCAGCAGCGTGTCGATGCGGCTGACGCCCTCGAACCAGACCGTCCAGTCGACGTCATTGATGAGGCGCAGACCGCGAATGATGTTGCCGGTGGTGACATTGCCGCTAGAGAGCGTCTGATGCTCGGAGATGATGATCTCCTCGGCATCGGAACCGGTCTTTTCCAGCTCGCCTTCCAGCCATTCCAGCGCGCGGCCGGCGTTCTGCGACCCGTCGCGCAGGCGGTAGAGCAGCTGGGTGGCGAAGGTGGTGTCCTGCGCATGCGCGCTGTAGTTGGACAGGATCCTGGTGCGGTCGGCATTGTCGTCGGTCGCGAGAACCCGGTCGGCGACCTCGTTGGCGACATGGCGCATCTGCCTGGTGCGGTCGACGCGAACGGCGATGCGGCGCAGGTTCTCGATCAGCACGAAACGCAGCAGCGACGGCAGCGCCCAGAGTTCGCCGATCTTCATCGGCTCGACCGACTGGAAGCCCTCGACGATTGCCTTGAACATGCTGGCGGAGACCGAGCTGTCGGAATGCTCGACATAGCTCCAGGCAACGACGAAGGCGCGCGGCAAGACGGTGCCGTTGCCGAGCGTGAGCGTCGGCAACTGCCGATAGAAGCGGCGCGGCAGGTCGCGCTTGACCTGGAAGATGGTCTCCTCGACAAGGTAGTTGTTGTCGAGCAGCCATTGCGCGGCCGGCGTGATGGTCTCGCCCTTGGCCTGGGCGGCATTGGTCGAGCGGTAGACTTCGAGAATCTTCTTGGCGCTGTCGCGGATGCGGGCGTGGAACTCGAACGGGGCGAGGCCGAACAATTCCTTGACTTCACCGTTGGCGAGCCCGACGCCCAAGGCGCGCAGCCGGTCCTCAGGCAGGAAATTGGAGCGTATCGGCGCTTCCGTCGCCGCCGGGAAACCGGCGCTTGTCAGTTCAATCTTGTTCGGGTTCGTCTGAATGTTCATTGAAAATTCCGTAAGGCGGGCGCAATGCGGCGTCACCGCCACGGCAATGCCCCTAAAACCGGTTCAATTGCAATTGGTTGCATGACTGGTTGGCCGAAAGTTTGTTCTGCGCACCACAACAGGGGCGTGCCCTTTCGACAGCTTTTGGGCGAACGCCCCTCGCTCTCCGCCCCCGGTTGGATCAGGGCAAGGATTCAGGCTTTTTCGTGGTACATGCAAGGGGCCGGGCGATAATTCGCCCAAGCCGCGATCATGTTTGGCAACAGCCGTTAATGGTTGGCCGCGAGGCGGTGGAGCCCGATCACGAAAAGCAGGCCCCGCCCCTTGGGCTGAAGCCGCGATTCCGGGCTGTCGCGGTCGAGGATCAGCGTGTCGAGCGGTCCGAGGCTCGGCCGAGCGTCCGTGATGAGTGTGGCGCCGGCACCGACGGCAAGAACGAGGGTGGTGTCGGCGCGCGGCGCGATCCGAATCTCGGCGGTGAAAGACCGGCGCTCGACATCATGGGCCATGCGGCCACGGCGGGTCATGATGTTGAGATCGGTGATCGGGCCGCCGATCAGCGCCGCGCCGGTCGGCACGTCGCCCGGAAAGGCGAGCGGCGCTGAGGCGGTGGTCAACCGCGCCGGCGCCTGGCCGGCAATGTCGAGAATGATCCCCTCGCCTTCCAGCACCGACAGTGTTCGATCTATGCCCGCGAAGCTTGAGAACGGCCCGCTCGTCTCGACCCGGGCCATCGAGACGCGCCAGTCGAAATCCTCGAACCCGGCGCCGTCGGGCGAAACGGCGATCTCGGTGGTGGTGCCGCCGCCATTCTTCCACGGCATAACGCGGTAATCGGCGGCACGAAGGATGCGCATTCGGCTCAGACCCGGACGATTTCAAGTCGATTCGACCTGAAATCATCCAGCTCTGTCTTTTTGGTTAGGAGCATGATGTTGCCCGAAAACCGCCTCACACTTTTCGGCATCATGCTCAGCCCAGGATGCCCGGCAGGTTAAGCTGGTGCTCCTTGGCGCATTCGATGGCGATGTCGTAGCCGGCGTCGGCATGGCGCATGACGCCGGTCGCCGGGTCGTTCCACAGCACACGTTCCAGGCGCTTAGCCGCGTCAGCCGTGCCGTCGGCGACGATGACCATGCCGGCATGCTGCGAGAAGCCCATGCCGACGCCGCCGCCATGGTGCAGCGACACCCAGGTCGCGCCGGACGCGGTGTTGAGCAGCGCGTTGAGCAGCGGCCAGTCGGAAACGGCGTCGGAGCCGTCCTTCATCGCTTCGGTCTCGCGGTTCGGCGAGGCGACCGAGCCGGAATCGAGATGGTCGCGGCCGATGACGACCGGCGCCTTGAGCTCGCCCTTGGCGACCATTTCGTTGAAGGCGAGACCGAGCTGGTGGCGGTCGCCGAGGCCGACCCAGCAGATGCGCGCCGGCAATCCCTGGAACGAGATGCGCTCGCGCGCCATGTCGAGCCAGTTGTGCAGATGGGTGTTGCCGGGGGTGAGCTCGCGCACCTTGGCGTCGGTCTTGTAGATATCTTCCGGATCGCCCGAGAGAGCGGCCCAGCGGAACGGGCCGATGCCACGGCAGAACAGCGGCCGGATATAGGCCGGCACGAAGCCCGGGAATGCAAAGGCGTTCTCGAAACCCTCGTCCTTGGCGACCTGGCGGATGTTGTTGCCGTAGTCGAGCGTCGGCACGCCGGCGTTCCAGAACGCCACCATCGCCTCGACATGCTCGCGCATCGAGGCGCGGGCGGCCTTCTCGACGGCCTTCGGATCCGAGGTGCGCTTCTCGCGCCACTCGGCCATCGACCAGCCCTTCGGCAGATAGCCGTTGATCGGGTCATGCGCCGAGGTCTGGTCGGTGAGGATGTCGGGGCGGATGCCGCGCCTGAACATCTCCGGCACGATCTCGGCGGCGTTGCCGAGCAGGCCGACCGATCTTGCTTCGCCGGCCTTGGTCCAGCGATTAATCATCTCCATCGCTTCGTCGAGCGTCTCGGCCTTCTCGTCGACATAGCGGGTGCGCAGGCGGAAATCGATCGAGTCCGGGTTGCACTCGATGGCAAGGCAGCAAGCGCCGGCCATGACGGCTGCCAGGGGTTGGGCGCCGCCCATGCCGCCAAGGCCGCCGGTCAGGATCCACTTGCCCTTGAGGTCGCCATTATAGTGCTGGCGGCCGGCTTCCACGAAAGTCTCGTAGGTGCCCTGAACGATGCCCTGCGTGCCGATATAGATCCAGGAGCCGGCCGTCATCTGGCCGTACATCATCAGGCCCTTCCTATCGAGCTCGTTGAACTTCTCCCAGGTTGCCCAGTGCGGCACGATGTTGGAGTTGGCGATGAGCACGCGCGGCGCGTTGGCGTGGGTCTTGAAAACACCGACCGGCTTGCCCGACTGCACTAGCAGCGTCTCGTCCTCGCCCAGCGTCTTCAGCGAAGCGACGATGCGGTCGAAATCGTTCCAGGTGCGCGCCGCCCTGCCGATGCCGCCATAGACGACGAGCTCGTTCGGGTTCTCGGCGACCTCCGGGTCGAGATTGTTCATCAGCATGCGCAGCGGCGCTTCCGTCGTCCAGTAGCGAGCATTGAGCTTGTCGCCGCGGGGGGCGCGCACTTCACGGATGTTGTGACGAGGATCGGTCATCATTGTCCCTTTCAAGCAAGGCGGGCGGCGCGGGTCAGCGCCCGGCCCAGTCAATGGCGGTTTCGAGGATTGTTTTCAGCGTGGCGCGGATCGGCGCGGCGTAGCTTGGGTCGTAAGGTACCGGCCAGTTTTCCGGCGAACCTTTTTCCGCAGGCTCGCGCATGTAGCCGCGGTTGGAGAGCTCCATCTGCAGCGCATGCACGCCGTTCCCGGGCTGGCCGAAGCTTCTGGTGATCCAGCCGCCCTTGAAGCGGCCGTTGGCCACCCAGGTCTCGCCGGTCGCGGCCAGGATGGCGGCCACTTTTTCCTGCAGCACGGGATCGGCGCTCTTGCCATCATTCGTACCGAGGTTGAAGACCGGCAGCGTGCCGTCGAACAGGCGCGGCAGCACCGAGCGGATCGAATGGCAGTCATAGAGCACGATCTTGTCATGCATGCCGCGTAGCCGGTCGATCTCGGCCTGCAGGGCGGCATGGTAAGGCTCGAAATAGGCCGCGCGGCGCTGATCGATCTCGGATGGGCTCGGCTCCTCACCCATGCGGTAGAGCGGATCGCCGTCAAAAGTGTCTGTCGGGCAAAGGGTGGTCGTCGCCTGCCCGGGATAGAGCGAAACGCCCGACGGATCGCGATTGACGTCGATCACGGTACGCGAGATGGCGGTGTGCACGACCGTGGCGCCGAGGTCGGTCGCGAAATCATAGAGCTTGTCGATCCACCAGTCGCAGTCGCGCCGGCCGAGCCAGGTCGAGACGAGGCGCGAGTCGAGGCCGGCAAGGTCGATGCCGGTGTGCGGGATCGAAACCAGCAGCGGCGCGGTGCCCTGGGTGACGGTGAGCCAATTGGGTGAGGTCATGAGAGACCTCCGCAAGCTGGAACTCTACGGCGCCCCCCTCTGCCCTGCCGGGCATCTCCCCCTCTTGGGGGGAGATTGGCTGTCGCGCCGGCCTTCGCCAATCGCCTGCGTTGAAGGAAGAGCGGCGCCAAAGCCGCTGCTGATCTCCCCCCTAGAGGGGGAGATGGCCGGCAGGCCAGAGGGGGGCGCGACGGAACGCGACCTATCCTGGAGAGCGCTCTCACGACGCAATCCCCGGCAGCTTCACGGCACCCGCCGCATTCACCGCGGCGCCGCTGCGGACCATGGCGATCGCCTTCTCCATGTCGGGATGGAAATGGCGGTCATTGTCGAGATGCGGGACTTCGGCCCGGACCAATTTGCGCACCGCCTCCAGCGCATCGCTGGACGCAAGCGGCGCGTGAAAATCGCAGCCTTGCGCGGCGGCCAGCAATTCGATGCCGATGACGGCGGTCGCATTCTCGATCATGCCGAGCAGCCGGCGCGCGCCGTGGGCGGCCATCGAGACATGATCTTCCTGGTTGGCCGAAGTCGGAATGGAATCGACGCTCGCCGGATAGGCCTTCTGCTTGTTTTCGGAAACGAGCGCTGCCGCCGTCACCTGCGGGATCATGAAACCGGAGTTCAAACCCGGCTTCGGTGTGAGGAAGGCCGGCATGCCGGACAGTGCCGGGTCGACCAGCATGGCAATGCGACGCTCCGACAGCGAGCCGATCTCGCAGACGGCGAGCGCAATCATGTCGGCGGCGAAGGCCACCGGCTCGGCGTGGAAATTGCCGCCTGAAAGCGCGGTGTCGTCCTCGGCGAAGATCAGCGGGTTATCGGTGACGCCGTTGGCCTCCGTCTCGAGCGTATCGGCGGCCTTGCGAAGCACGTCGAGCGCGGCGCCCATCACCTGCGGCTGGCAGCGCAGGCAGTACGGATCCTGCACGCGCTCGTCGCCGACACGGTGCGATTCACGAATGGCGCTGCCGGCCATGAGATTGCGCAGCGCGTCCGCCGTCTCGATCTGGCCGCGATGCTTGCGCAACAGATGGATGCGCGGGTCGAAGGGGGCGTCCGAACCTTTGGCGGCATCGGTCGACAGCGCGCCGGCGACCAGCGCCGACTGGTAAAGCACCTCCGCTTCGAACAGGCCGGCCAGCGCGAAGGCGGTCGAGAACTGCGTGCCGTTGAGCAGCGCGAGACCCTCCTTGGCGCCTAATGTCACCGGCTCCAGTCCATGCGAGACGAAGGCGACCTTGGCCGGGAACCGGCCATGCGGGGTAAAGCATTCGCCGACGCCGATCATGACGGCGGTCATATGCGAAAGCGGCGCGAGGTCGCCGGAAGCGCCGACCGAGCCTTGCGCCGGCACAACCGGAATGACGTCGTTGGCGAGCATCGCTTCAAGCAATTCGATAGTCTGGGGCCGCACGCCGGATGCGCCTTGGGCCAGGCTGGCGAGCTTCAGCGCCATCATCAGCCGCACCACGGCGACGGGCATCGGCTCGCCGACGCCGGCGGCATGGGACAGCACGATGTTGCGCTGGAGCGTTTCGAGATCGTCAGCCGGGATGCGGACACTGGCCAGCTTGCCGAAGCCGGTGTTGATGCCATAGACCGGCTCGCCCTTGGCGACGATGCGGGCGACGGCCTCGGCGCTGTCCCGGATCTTCGGCCGGCAGGCGGCGTCAAGCCGCGGCACGGCGCCGCGATAGATGTCGCGCCAGTCGGCAAGCGTCGCGTTGCCGGGCGTCAGGGTAAGTTCGGTCATTGTCCTCTCCAGATACGGGCATGGAGCGGGTTGAAGCCCATGCGGTAGACGAGTTCGGCTGGGCGCACGATGTCCCAGATGGCGAGATCGGCCAATTTGCCGGCTTCCAGCGTGCCGGTGCTTTCAAGCAAGCCCAACGCCCGCGCGGCTTCGCGAGTGACACCGGCGAGGCATTCGTCGACGGTCATGCCGAACAGCGTCGCGGCCATGTTCATGGTGAGCAGCAGCGAAGTAAGCGGCGAGGTGCCGGGATTGGAGTCGGTGGCGACAGCCATTTTCACGCCGTGGCGGCGGAAGAGATCGAGCGGCGGCTTCTTCGTCTCGCGGATGAAGTAGTAAGCGCCGGGCAGGATCGTCGCCACAGTGCCGGCCTTGGCCATCGCGGCGGCGCCTTCCTCGTCCGTATATTCGAGATGGTCGGCCGATAGTGCGCCATAGCGGGCGGCAAGCGCCGCGCCATGCAGATTGGAGAGTTGGTCGGCGTGGAGTTTTACGGGCAGGCCGAGCGCCTTTGCCTTATCGAACACGCGCGCCATTTGCTCCGGCGAGAAGGCGATGCCCTCGCAAAAACCATCGACCGCGTCGGCGAGCTTTTCGGCGGCGACCTCGGGGAGGATCGTGCCGGCGACGAGATCGATGAACGCGTCCCTGTCGCCCTTGGCTTCCGGCGGCAGGGCGTGGGCGGCGAGACAAGTGGTGCGGATCGTCACCGGCCGCTCACTGGCCAGCCGGCGGGCGGCGCGCAGCGACTTCTTCTCATTGTCGGCATCAAGGCCATAGCCGGACTTGACCTCGACGGTGGTGACGCCTTCGGCGATCAGCGCGTCGAGCCGCGGCAGGGTCTGGGTGACCAGCTCGTCCTCGCTCGCGGCGCGCAGCGACCTGACCGAGGAGACGATGCCACCCCCTGCGCGTGCCACTTCCTCATATGTGGCGCCGGCCAGCCGCATCTCGAACTCGTTGGCGCGATTTCCCGCATAGACAAGATGCGTGTGACAGTCGATCAGGCCGGGGGTGATCCAGCGTCCAGCGCAATCGACAGTCTCGGCGCCCTGCCCGGCCGCAGCCGGCATGTCGGCTTCGGGGCCGGCATAGACGATAAGCCCGTCACGCGCGGCGACCGCGCCTTTCTCGACGATGCCGAGGCCGGCCGCACCCTCGGCCATGGTCGCCAGGCGCGCATTGCGCCAGACCCGATGGCCGCTCCTGTTGTTTGCTCCACCCATCATCTTTTCCATTTGAAAGGACGGCGATTATGTATATACATATTGAAACGCGACGCAAGCAATATCGTCGCTCACGCATCAAGATTTGGAGACGCAGGTGACGGCGATCTTTGCGGAACAGGCGCTTCTGCCCGAGGGCTGGCAAAGCAATGTGAGGATCGCTTTCGACGGCGGCCGCATCTCGAAGGTCGAGGCCGGCGCTTCCGCGCAAGCAGGCGACGAGCGCCACGCCATCGTCATGCCCGGCATGCCCAATTTGCACAGCCACGCCTTCCAGCGCGGCATGGCGGGTCTGGCCGAATTGCGCGGACCTTCGGCCGACAGTTTCTGGAGCTGGCGCGAAGTGATGTACCGCTTCGCGCTGTCGATGACGCCGGACCAGGTCGAGGCTGTGGCGGCGCAGCTTTATGTCGAAATGCTGGAGGCCGGCTTTTCGCGCGTCGGCGAGTTCCACTACCTGCACCACGATCGCGACGGACAGCCTTACGCCAATATCGCTGAGATGGCAGAGCGGATCTCGGCTGCCGCCTCAGACACCGGCATTGGCCTGACGCTGCTGCCTGTCTTTTACGCCCATTCGTCCTTCGGCGGCGCCGCACCCAACCAGGGCCAGCGGCGATTCATAAATGATGTCGAGCGCTTCGGGCGTCTGCTTGAGAAAAGCCGCGAGGGGGTTCATTCGCTGGAGCAGGCCGTCGTCGGCGTTGCGCCGCACAGCCTGCGCGCCGCAACACCGGACGAGCTCGATGCGATCGCCGCGATGGCGCCGGACGGACCGATCCATATCCACGTCGCCGAACAGGTGAAGGAAGTCGAGGACTGCGTCGCCTGGTCGGGAATGCGTCCAGTCGAATTCCTTCTCGCCAACGCCAAAGTCGACAAGCGCTGGTGCCTGATCCATGCCACCCATATGACCGAGGTCGAGACGATCGCCATGGCCCGGACCGGCGCCATCGCCGGGCTCTGTCCGATCACCGAAGCCAATCTCGGCGACGGTACGTTCGCGGCGCCACTGTTCATCGAGCATGGTGGCCGCTTTGGGGTCGGCTCCGACTCCAACGTGCTGATCGGCCTGCCGGACGAGCTTCGGCAGCTCGAATATTCGCAGCGCCTCGCCCATCGTGCCCGCAATGTGCTGGCCCGCGCCGGAGGCTCGACGGGGCGCGCGCTGTTCGACGCCTCGTTCGACGGCGGCAGCCAGGCGCTCGGCGCAGGCCAGTCGCGGATTGCCGCCGGCGGCCCTGCCGATTTGGTCTCGCTCGACGGCGGCCATGCTTCGCTTGCCGGCAAGGCGGGCGACGCGGTCCTCGACGCCTGGATCTTTGCCAATGGCAGCAAGGTCGATTGCGTGTGGGTGCATGGCAAAAAGCAGGTCAGCGGCGGCAGGCATGCCAAGCGCGAGGCGGTTGCCAAGCGGTTCCGCGATGTCATGACCGCATTGTCGCAGCGCTGAACAGGAACATCCGATGAGCCTTGTCGAGATAGATGACATCGAAGGCGGCGAGATCCTCTCGCTGCATCAACGCATCCTGTCGGATATCCGCGAAAAGATCCTGTCGGGCGCCTGGGCGCCGGGCCATCGCATCCCCTTCGAGCACGAGCTGACGGCTCACTATAATTGCTCGCGCATGACGGTGAACAAGGCGCTGTCGCAACTTGCCAAGGCCGGGTTGATCGAGCGCCGCCGCCGCTCCGGTAGTTTCGTGCGCCAGCCGCAGTCGCAGGCGGCGGTGCTGGAGCTGCACGACATCAGGATAGAGGTCGAGGCGCTCGGCCTGCCCTATCGCTATGAGCGGCTGGAACGTGTCAAGCGGCGCAGCGGCGCCGAGGACCGAGCGCTGCTCGGACTTTCCGCGCCGGGTCCGGTGCTGGCGCTGGAGGGTCTGCATTTTGCCGGCGAACGGCCGTTCGCGCTCGAGCAGCGGCTGATCAATCTTTCAGCGGTGGCCGAGGCCGGCGAGGAGGAATTTCTCGATATCGCGCCGGGCCCCTGGCTGATCGGCCGCGTGCCATGGAGCGAGGCCGAGCACCGCATCCGCGCCATGGCCGCCGACGAGACGATCGCCGATGCGCTGGATATCGACGCGAGCGCGCCCTGCCTGGTGGTCGAACGCCGCACCTGGAGCGCCGAGCATCCGGTGACACATGTTCGGTTCGTCTATCCGGCGGAAAGCCACACGCTGGTGGCAAGATTCACGCCATCGCAGGGGTGAGTGCCAGCGGTCCCTTCTCCCCTTGCGGGAGAAGGTGGATCGGCGCTTCAGCGCCGAGACGGATGAGGGGTGTTCCAGCGGAGTGAGACGCTGGCATTCCCTGGAGCACCCCTCATCCGGCCGCTTCGCGGCCACCTTCTCCCACAAGGGGAGAAGGAAAAGCGGGCGCTTAAATCGCCGCCGTCACAATGATCTCGACCAGATACTCCGGGGCGGCGAGCTTGGCTTCACCGGTGGCGCGCGCCGGGGTGTGGCCCTGCGGCACCCACTTGTCCCATTCCGAATTCATTTCGGCGAAGGTGCCTATGTCGGCCAGCCAGATGATCGCCTGGACGATCTTGGTCTTGTCGGTGCCGGCCTTGGCCAGCAATTCGTCGATGGTCTTGAGGATGTCGCGGGTCTGCGAAGCGACGTTGCCGCCGGGCTCGCCGACCTGGCCGGCCAGATAGACGGTGTTGCCATGGATGACGATCTGGCTCATGCGCGGGCCGACATCGATGCGACGAATGCTCATTGGAGGTTCCTTCGTTATGGGAGTCGCTGCTCTTTAGAGTCCGGGCCGGCGCGGGGCAAGGCCGGCGGACACGAAACCAATTGAGCCAATTGTCCGGTCTCTGCCGCCCACCTACACGGCGAGTTGACCGGTCGTGACACAATTGCGCCAGCCTGGCGTGTTGACTAATGTAATAACATCACATATCGACAGCGCACTCGATTTCGCGGACCGCCGCCCGATGACCAATGCCTGCCTGACCTTCCGCGACCTGACGCTGGGCTACAACAGCCACGCGGCCATCCATCATTTGAACGGCACCGTCCGCAAAGGTTCGCTGACCGCGGTGGTGGGCGCCAACGGCTCGGGCAAATCGACGCTGATGAAGGGCATTGTGGGCGTGCTGAAGCCGATGGAAGGCGCGGTGGTCCGCATGCCGGGCGTCCGTACCGCCTATCTGCCACAGCAGTCGGAGCTCGACCGCTCCTTTCCGGCGCGCGTCGTCGACCTGGTCTCGCTCGGCCTGTGGCCGAAGCGCGGCATGCTCGGCCGCTACACCGGGGAAGACCGCGACTCCGTCAGCAGGGCGCTGATGGCGGTCGGGCTCGGCGGCTTCGAGAAGCGGCCGATCGACACGCTGTCCGGCGGCCAGTTGCAGCGCACGCTGTTTGCTCGCGTGCTTCTGCAGGACGCCGATCTTATCCTGCTCGACGAGCCGTTCAATGCGGTCGACGCCAAGACGGTCGGCGATCTCATCCAGTTGATAAAGCGCTGGCATGGCGAGGAGCGCACGATCATGGTCGTGATTCACGATCTCGATCTGGTGCGGCAGAATTTCCCTGAGACGCTGCTGCTTGCCCGTCAGCCCGTCGCCTGGGGCGAGACCAAGGACACGCTGCGGCCCGAAAACCTGCTCAAGGCAAGGCGCTTCCACGAGGCGTGGGAAGAAAACGCGCCCTGGTGCGAGCCGAGTGGGCATGAGCACAGCCATGATCACGAAGATCATGATCATGCGCATGACCCCCGACACGACCATCATCACGGCTCCGGGCCGAGGGCGGCGTGATGGATTTCCTCTACGGCCTGTTCATCGCGCCCTTCGCCGACTTCGCCTTCATGCAGCGGGCGCTGTTCGGCTCGCTGATGCTGTCGCTCGGCGCCTGCCCGGTCGGCGTCTTCCTGATGCTCAGGCGCATGAGCCTGTCGGGCGACGCGATGGCGCATGCCATCCTGCCCGGCGCTGCCGCCGGCTTCCTGCTTTATGGCCTCGAAATCCTGCCGATGACCATCGGCGGGCTGATCGCCGGCATCATCGTCGCGCTCGGCGCTGGCGCCGTCTCTCGCTTCACCATCCAGCGCGAGGACGCCTCGATGGCGGCCTTCTATCTCATCTCGCTGGCCGTCGGCGTGCTGATGGTGTCGATCCGCGGCTCCAGCGTCGACCTGATGCATGTGCTGTTCGGCACGGTGCTGGCGCTCAACGACGAGGCGCTCATCCTGATCGGCGGCATCGTGGCGGTGACGCTCGCCTGTCTCGCCATCTTCTGGCGCGCGCTTGTCGCCGAATGCCTCGACCCGCTGTTCCTGCGCTCGGTGAGCCGCATGGGCAGCCCGGTGCATTTCATCTTCTTAGGCCTCGTCGTGCTCAACCTCGTCGGCGGCTTCCAGGCTTTGGGCACGCTGCTGTCGGTCGGGCTGATGATGCTACCGGCCGCCGCGGCCCGCTTCTGGACGGCGCGCGTGGAGCCGATGTGCGCGCTGGCGGTGCTGATCGGCTTCGCCTCCTGCATCGCCGGACTGCTCCTGTCCTACCACGCCTCGCTGCCCTCCGGCCCGGCGATCATCCTTTCGGCCGGCGTCGTCTATTTCTGCTCGATCCTGTTCGGCACGCGCGGCGTGCTGCGTGCCCGCATCGTGCATCACCGACACCGAACCGCCTGACCGCAATCCTCAAGCAAGGAGACCACCCAATGCTGAAATCCTTCCGTGCCGCGCTGACGTTGAGTGTTATAACATTAAGCGCTTTCGCAACATCGTCCGCTTTCGCGGCGCCGCTCAAGGTCGTAGCGAGCTTCACCGTGATTGCCGACTTTGCGAAAAATGTCGGCGGCGACCGGGTGAACATCACCACCATCGTCGGGCCGGACGGCGACGCCCATGTCTATGAGCCGAGCCCGGCGGACGCGGTGGCGATGGCCAAAGCAGACGTGGTGCTGGTCAACGGCCTGCATTTCGAAGGTTTTCTCCAGCGCCTGGTCGACGCCAGCGCCACCAAGGCCGCGATCGTGACGCTGACCAAGGGCGTGACGCCGATCGACTTCAAGCCGGAATTCGCCGATGCGGACGCCGCCGAAGGTGCTGGCACTGGCGGCGGCAAGACCGTCACCGATCCGCACGCCTTCCAGTCGATCGCCAACGCCAAGATCTATGTGAAGAACATCGCCGAGGCGTTCTGCACGGCCGATAGCGCAGGCTGCGACAGCTACAAGGCCAATGCCGCCGCCTACACCGCCAAGCTCGATGCGCTGGACGGCGAAGTGAAGGCGGCGATCCAGTCGATCCCCCAAGCCAAGCGCGTCGTCATCACCTCGCATGACGCCTTCGGCTATTTCGAGCACGACTACGGCCTGACCTTCCTGGCGCCGCAGGGCATCTCGACCGATTCCGAACCGTCGGCGGCCGATGTCGCCAAGCTGGTTGGCCAAGTCAAGCAGGACAAGGCGGCGGCGATCTTCGTGGAAAACATCACCAATCCGCGGCTGATCGAGCAGATCGCCGGCGAGACCGGCATCAAGGTCGGCGGCACGCTCTATTCGGATGCGCTGTCGGGGTCCGATGGACCGGCATCGACCTATATCGACATGATGCACAACAACATCACGCAGATCAAAGGCGCTATCCTCGGCAGCTGAGCGGCATCCTCGGCAGCTGAGCGGCGAGGCATCCAACCGGGCCGGCATTTTGGGTTGCCGCAGCGTCCATTGCGTGTCCAAGAGGTACGCGGCGCTGCGGGAGCCCGGTTGGATTTTCCGGCCCACATTCTCTATTTGGCAGAGAAATCCGCTCGTACGGATTGCCGCTCATGTCCCGGGGTGGCATGACTGCGCCAAAGAGATTGCGAGGACCACACCATGGAATACCGCCAGATCAGCGACGACTATTCGGTCTCCGGCCAGATCCAGCCGCAGGACATCGCCGCCATCAAGGACGCCGGCTTCAAAAGCGTGATCTGCAACCGGCCGGACGACGAACAGCCGGGCCAGCCTTCGGCCGATGCCGTCAAGGCGGCGGCCGAGGCGGCCGGCCTCGGCTTCCGCTACATCCCGGTCATCAGCGGCCAGATCACCATGGACAATGTCGAGGACCAAGCGGCTGCGCTCGACGAGCTGGAAGGCCCGGTGTTCGCCTATTGCCGCTCAGGCGCGCGCTGCACCAATCTTTATGGGCTGATCCAGCAGCAGCGGGGGTGACGGCTTAGCGCGATAGGCCAACTCCGCAGGCTGGCGATCCTTCGCGCCGTCGTATCCGATAAATTTGCGAAAATTTAAATCGGCAGCGCACCGGTTTCCTTAAGCGTCTCCAGCACGATCGCCGTCTTCACGTGCTGCACGGATTCGTGCGGCAGGAGCACGCCGTTGACGAATTCGGACAACGATTTGAGATCGGGCGTCACCACCTTCAGTATGTAGTCCATCTCGCCGGTCAGCGCGTGCGCCTCCTGCACTTCGGGCAGGCGGGCGACCAACTCGCCGAAGCGGCGGGCGTTATCGCGGTTGTGGGTGGCTAAAGTCACCGAGATGACGTTGACCAGCGAAAAACCCAGACGGTCGCGGTCGAGCACGGCGCGGTAGCCCTTGATATAGCCGTCCTCTTCCAGCCGCAGACGGCGGCGCGAGCATTGCGAGGGCGACAGGTTCACGCGCTCCGCCAGATCGCTGTTGGTGAATCGCGCATCATCCTGCAGAAGCGCCATTATCTTGCGATCAAATTGATCGAGACGCGCATCATCCATGAATTTCTCTCCATTCATGCACAAATTGCGCACATGATGAGCATTTCAAGCGGTTGAATGCAAGCACCGTGCGGATACTGCGCGCTATCATCGCGAAAATCGGCCAAGCACGGCCGCAACAGCTTTCGGAGGACTGCCATGGGCCCCTTCCCGCACGACGCCCCGCCAGCCAAGATCAACAAGCAAAACCCGGCCGGCACCGACGGTTTCGAATTCGTCGAGTTCGCGCATTCGGAGCCCGAAAAGCTCGCGGATTTGTTCACCCGCATGGGCTATGTCGCGGTCGCAAGGCACCGCAGCAAGGACATCACAGTCTGGCGCCAGGGCGACATCAATTATGTCGTCAATGCCGAGCCCGGCTCGCATGCGATGAAGTTCGTCGAAAAGCACGGCCCCTGCGCCGCCTCGATGGCGTGGCGCGTGGTCGATGCCAAACATGCCTTCGACCATGCCGTGTCGAAGGGTGCCACGCCCTATGAGGGAACCGACAAGGCGCTCGACGTGCCGGCCATCGTCGGCATCGGCGGCTCGCTGCTTTATTTCATCGAAGCCCATGGCGAGAAAGGCTCGGCCTATGACGCCGAGTTCGAGTGGTTGGGCGAGCGCGACCCGAAGCCCGAAGGCGTCGGCTTCTATTATCTCGACCACCTCACCCACAATGTCTATCGCGGCAACATGGACAAATGGTGGGATTTTTATCGCGACCTGTTCGGCTTCAAGCAGATCCATTTCTTCGACATCGACGGCAAGATCACCGGCCTTGTCAGCCGCGCCATCACCTCGCCCTGCGGCAAGATCCGCATTCCGCTGAACGAGTCCAAGGACGAGACCAGCCAGATCGCCGAGTATCTGAAGAAGTACAATGGCGAGGGCATCCAGCATATCGCGGTCGGCACCGATGCGATCTACGAGGCCACCGACAAGCTCGCCGCCAACGGGCTGAAATTCATGCCCGGCCCGCCCGACACTTATTACGAGATGTCGCATGAGCGCGTGCACGGCCACGACGAGCCGATCGAGCGCATGAAGAAGCACGGCATCCTGATCGACGGCGAAGGCGTCGTTGACGGCGGCACGACCAAGATCCTGCTGCAGATCTTTTCCAAAACCGTGATCGGCCCGATCTTCTTCGAGTTCATCCAGCGCAAGGGCGACGAAGGTTTTGGCGAAGGCAATTTCCGCGCGCTCTTCGAATCGATCGAGCAGGACCAGATCAAGCGCGGCGTGATCAAGCTGGACGGCAAGGCGGCCTAAGCCGCTCGATTCAGATTGTTGCGGCGCGATCAATTATGACCTAAATTATGGTCATAAAGGATCGCGTCCATGAATGTGTCCATCGCCGAAGCTAAGGCCAAATTGTCGGAGCTCGTAAGCCGCGCGGAAGCCGGTGAGGAGATCGTGCTGACGCGCCACGGCAAGGTGGCCGCGCGTATTGTACCCCCGGCAGTCGTGGAACCGCTGCCGCGTATCGGCGCCTTGAAGGGCAAGATCTGGATTGCGGACGACTTTGACGAACTCGGTCCCGAATGGGACGAGTACGTCAAATGACGACCGGCGCGTTTCTCGCCGATACGCATATCATCCTCTGGTCTATTTCGGACGATCGACGCCTCAGCGGCCACCATCGCGCTATCCTCGCATCGGAGGCAGTGGTCTTCGCCAGCGCGGCAAGCGTTTGGGAGATCGCCATCAAACGGTCAATTGGAAAGCTTCAAGCGTCAGACGATCTGCCGGTGTTGCTGCCGAGGATGCGGTTTCAGCCCCTGGCCGTTACCTTGCAGCACGCGCACGCAGTCGGCGACTTACCTCTGCACCACGGCGATCCATTCGACCGGCTGCTGATTGCACAAGCGCAAATGGAGAAGCTTGCAATCCTGACATCGGACCCGCATTTCGCCCGTTATGAGGTCGCATTGGCCTGACGCCATGCGATCGAGCTACTTTTGGAGGCCGGCGGCTTTGCGCAGGATATCGTTGATCCGGCTCTGCCAGCCGGGTCCGCCGGCGCGAAAGCGGGCAATCACGTCGCTATCGAGCCGCAGCGTCACCTGCTTCTTCGGATTGTCGAGCGCCGGTCGGCCACGCGATCGGCGAATGCTTTCGGCAAGGTCGGGAAAGACCTCGGTGAAGGGACGAGCGTTTCGAAAGTCCTCCTCAGTCCACTCGGGATTGTCGGAAACGGTGTCCCAGTCTTCCTTCGTGAAGCCCTTGCCTGGCTGGAATTCCTTGTCTGGCTTCGTGATGTTCAGCTTAGACTTTGCCATCGAACAATCTCCTTTCCGCCTGGTTGGCCGGCCGCATCGAAATTATCGAAATGCCCTCTTCAGGTCGTCTCGTTCACAACCCCAGTCGCTCGACTTCATCCTTTCTGAGCTTCAGGTCATAGTCGAGCAGGAATTCGTCGAGCTGCGGGGGCGCGACCGAGGTGCCGGAAAGCATGGCATGCACCTGCCCGCGGTGGTGGATGTCGTGCAAGAAGACATGCGCGAGGATGTCGCCGATCCGCTCGGGGATCATGCCGTCCTCGCGCCGGTCGGTGATGACGCGACGATCGAGATCGGCCTCGGACAGACCGTCGCAAAAGGCGATCAGCTTGCGGTCGAAATCGGCCTGTGCCTCGGACAGCCCGACTGCGTCGTTGAAGGGCACGAAATCATCATAAGCCGAGGCTCCGAGGCCACCGTTGGTCAGGAAGTCGAGATAGAGAAGGTCGACTGCCAGGATGTGGTTAAGCGTCTCCCCGATCGACGGAAAGAAGCTGGTGCGCCCGGCCTCGAACTCGCCGGGCTGAAGCGCCAGCACGGCACGATAGAGCCGGTCGTTCGACCAGAGATTGTTGCGCGCCATGCGGCGCAGGTGCTCCAGCATGGTCACCGGGTCAATGCTCCCCTCACTCCTCGTATTTCTCGACCTTCTGCTCGATGGCGCCGAAGATCGAATGGCCGGTTCTGTCCTTCATCTCGATGCGCACCGTGTCGCCGAAACGCAGGAAGGGCGTCTTCGGCTCGCCGCCTTCGATGGTCTCGATCATGCGCAGTTCCGCAATGCAGGAATAGCCGGCACCGCCCGCCGAAACCGGCTTGCCCGGGCCGCCGTCGAGCTTGTTGGAGACGGTGCCCGAGCCGATGATGCTGCCGGCGGCGAGCGGCCGGGTTTTCGCGGCATGCGCGATCAGCGTCGGGAAATCGAAGGTCATGTCGACGCCGGCATTGGCGCGGCCGAACGGCTTGCCGTTAACGTCGACCAACAGCGAGAGATTGACCTTGCCGCCGTCCCAGGCATCGCCCAGCTCGTCGGGCGTGACCGCGACCGGAGAGAAGGCCGACGAGGGTTTCGACTGGAAGAAACCGAAGCCTTTGGCCAGTTCCGGCCCGGTGATGGCGCGCAGCGTGACGTCGTTGACCAGCATAATGAGGCGGATTGCCTGCTTCGCTTGTTCCAGACTGGCGCCCATCGGCACATCGTCGACGACGACGGCGACCTCGGCCTCCATGTCGATGCCGAAGGTTTCGTCCGCCATGCGGATCGGATCGCGCGGCGCAATGAAGGAGTCCGAACCGCCCTGGTAGATCAGCGGGTCGGTCCAGAAGCTTGCCGGCATCTCGGCGCCGCGCGCCTTCCGCACCAGCTCGACATGGTTCACATAGGCCGAGCCGTCCGCCCATTGATAGGCGCGCGGCAGCGGCGAATGCGCGTCGTGCTCGTGGAAACGCGCCGAGGGAACTGCGTTGGTCTCAAGCGATTCGGCCATGGCCGCCAGATGCGGCGCAATGCGGCGCCAATCGTCGAGCGCGGCCTGCAGCGTCGGCACCAGGAAGGAAGCGTCGGTGAACCGCGTCAGATCGCGCGAGACCACGACCAGTTTTCCGTCGCGCGTCCCGTTCTTCAATGTGGCAAGCTTCATGCGGTTTCCTCTCCTGATGCGGCCTTCTGACCGCTTAGCCCCACAACAAGGCCGTCGCGGGCAATCGTCAAGTCGCCGGACCAAGTTTTCCTGACGGCGGCGGTCCAGTCGGCCTCGCCGATTGCCGGATCATCGGCTGGTATCAGATGGTTGAGCACCAGCCGCTTCACCCCGGCCTCGCTGGCGATGCGGCCTGCTTCGTCGGCAAAACTGTGGCTGGCTAGGAGATGCTCGCGCAGCCGCGCGCCGTTGCCGGTGCGGGCGACCAGTCGCTCCACGCCCTCCTCCAGCATGGCCTCATGGACAAGGATGTCGGCTCCTTTGGCAAACTCAGCCAGTGGCGGAAAGAAGGCAGTGTCGGCGGAAAATACCACGCTCTTGCCGCCCTGCTCGAAACGCAACGCAAAACAGTCGGTGACCGGCGGATGGTCGACGCGCAACGCAGTCACCGTCAGACCTCGCTCGTCCAGAACCGACCCTTCGCCGAACTCCCCGACCGTGATCAGGTCGCGGATGTCCGGCCTGCCTTCGTCGATGATGCGGATCTCGATGTCGAACTCCATCGCCTGGCAGAAGCATTGCCAATAATGCCCCGTGCCGGGTGGGCCAAAAACGGTCACCGGCGTCGCCAGCCCCGCCGTCCAGGCGGTGTGGATCAGTGGCCCGAGTTCCAGAACGTGGTCCGAATGCAGGTGCGTGACGAAGATCAGGTCGAGCGCCTTCAGGTTTAGGCCGGCATCGACCAGGCCGCGCGTGACGCCCAGCCCGCAATCGACAACAATGGTTCGTCCACCGAGTTCCAGCAGCGAGGAGGTCGGCCATGGACCGCCCGGCCGCAACGCCGGGCCGCCCTTGGAGCCCAGAAGCACCAGCCGGTCATTCATCGGGCGTGCCTCAAGACCAGTCGCCTTCCGGGGTGCCGTTGAAACGCTTCTTCAGGTCGGCCCAGCAGTCGATATAGTTCTCCTGCAAGGTGCCGAGCTCGGCGGCGTAGCGCGTCAGCATCTGCGGAAAGCGCGTCTCGAACATGAAGGCCATGGTGTTGTCGAGCTTGACCGGCTTCAGGTCGGCGCGCGTCGCCTTCTCGAAGCCGGAAGCGTCCGGGCCATGCGCCAGCATCTGGTTGTGCAGGCTGATGCCGCCGGGCACGAAACCTTCCTCCTTGGCGTCGTACTGGCCGTGGATCAGGCCCATGAACTCGCTCATGATGTTGCGGTGGTACCAGGGCGGACGGAACGTATTTTCGGCCACCAGCCAGCGCGGCGGGAAGATGACGAAGTCGACATTAGCCGTGCCCTCCTCGCCGCTCGGCGCCGTCAGCACGGTGAAGATCGATGGATCGGGGTGGTCGAACAGGATGGCGCCGACGGGCGAAAACGTCGCCAGATCATATTTGTAGGGCGCGTAGTTGCCATGCCAGGCGACGACGTCGAGCGGCGAATGGCCGAGTTCGGTGACGTGGAAGGCGCCGCACCACTTGACGATCAGCCGGCAGGGCGTCTCCTTCTCCTCGAACCAGGCGCAGGGCGTCTTGAAGTCGCGCGGATTGGCCAGGCAATTGGCGCCGATCGGGCCGCGGTCGGGCATGGTGAACTTGGCGCCGTAATTCTCGCAGACATAGCCGCGTGCCTCCTCGTCGGCGAGCTCGACCTTGAAGACGAGACCGCGCGGCAGCACCGCGATCTCGCCGGGGCGAAGCTCGATCACGCCCATTTCGGTGACGAAGCGCAGCGCGCCCACCTGCGGCACGACCAGCAACTCGCCGTCGGCGTTGAAGAAATGATCGTCAACCATCGACCGGTTGGCGACATAGACATGCGCGGCCATGCCCGACTGGCCAACCGCATCGCCGGCCGTGGTAAAGGTACGCATGCCGGATATGAAGTCGGTCGGCTCGGTCGGCATCGGCGTCGGGTTCCAGCGGTATTGGCCGAGCGCCAGCTCGTGGTCGCCGATATTGGGCCCGGTCTTCCACAAGGGGTAGCTGGCGCCCTTGAATCGGCCGGTGTGCTTTACGCTCGGACGGATGCGGTAGAGCCAGGAGCGCTCGTTGGTGCCGCGCGGCGCGGTGAAGGGCGAGCCCGAAAGCTGCTCGGCATAGAGGCCGTAGGCCGGCCGCTGCGGCGAGTTGCGGCCCTGCGGCAGCGACCCGGGCAGCGTCTCGGTCTCGAAATCATTGCCGAAACCCGGCATGTAGGAAAAGCCCATCCGATCCTCCCTGATCCCGACTTGCAAGCTTCAAGAACCTGGCCTGCCGGCGATGTTGACCAAACTGGTTTCATTTGTAACCATTGAAAATGTAACTATCAACGGCTGACGCTTTCGCGGTGCGACCATGGAAATCCTCGAGCTGGAAAGCTTCCTGCCCTACCGACTCTATCGGTTGGCGGATACCGTCAGCCGCGAATTTTCGCGCATCTACAAGGAGCGCCACGGTCTGACGCGGCCGGAATGGCGCACGCTGTCGGGACTTGGCGAGCGGGGCACGATGACGGCGACCGAACTCGGCGAACAGTCGGCCATGCACAAGACCAAGGTGTCGCGCGCGGTAGCCGAGTTGGAACGGCGGCGGTGGTTGACGCGCACGCCGGATGAGAACGACCGCCGCGTAGAGCGCCTGGCGCTGACCAGGGCTGGGCTCGCGGCCTATCGCGAGATGGTGCCGCTGGCGAAGGCGTTTGAAAGGGAGTTGCTGGGGAGGCTGAGTGTGGACGAGCGGGTGGCGATTGCGAGAGGGGTGGCTGCGCTGGAAGGGGCTTTGGAGGGAAAGTAGATGAGAGGCCGGCGGGACAGCGCCCCCCTCTGTCCTGCCGGACAGAGGGGGCGAAGGAACTCGACGTCTCTTCAGCCCCTCACCAGTCCATCACCACCTTGCCGGAATTTCCGCTCCTCATCGCATCGAACCCCACCTGGAAATCGTCGATCCCGATGCGATGGGTGATCAGCCCCGAGACATCCAGCGGGCCTTGCACCAGGGCGATCATCTTGTACCAGGTCTCGAACATCTCGCGGCCGTAGATGCCTTTGAGATGCAGCATCTTGAAAATGACCTTGTTCCAGTCGATCTCGAAGCCGGTCGGCGCGATGCCGAGGATGGCGATCTTGCCGCCATTGTTCATGGTGTCGATCATGTCGCGGAAAGCGGGAGCCGCGCCCGACATCTCCAGCCCGACGTCGAAACCTTCGCTCATGCCAATCGACGGCATCACGTCGCGCAGCTTTTCCTTCGAGGCGTCGACGACGTGCTGCACGCCGAGTTTTCGCGCCAGATCCAGCCGGACCGGATTGATGTCGGTGATGACGACCTTTCTGGCGCCGACGCATTGCGCCACCAGCGCGCCCATGATGCCGATCGGGCCTGCGCCGGTGACCAGCACGTCCTCGCCGACCAGATCGAAGGACAAGGCGGTGTGGACCGCATTGCCCAAGGGATCGAAGATGGCGGCGATCTCGTCCGGCACGTCGTCGGGGATCGGCACGACATTGTGCTGTGGGATCGCCAGATACTCGCCGAAGGCGCCGGGACGGTTGACGCCGACGCCGAGCGTGTTGCGGCAGAGATGTCCTCGCCCGGCGCGGCAGTTGCGGCAATGGCCGCAGACGATGTGGCCCTCGCCCGAGACGCGCTGGCCAACCTTGTATTCGGTGACCGCTGCGCCGAAATCAGCGACCGTGCCGACGAATTCGTGGCCGGTCACCATCGGCACAGGCACCGTCTTCTGCGCCCACTGGTCCCAATTGTAGATATGGACGTCGGTGCCGCAGATCGCGGTCTTCTTGACCTTGATCAGCACGTCGTTGGGGCCGATCTCCGGCACCGGCACCTCTTCCATCCAGATGCCCGGCTCGGCCTTGGCCTTCACCAGCGCCTTCATCATGTTCGACATGCGTCTCTCCAAACAATGCGGAGGCTTGCGTTCCTTCTCGCCCCCCTCTGTCCCGCCGGACATCTCCCCCACAAAGGGGCGCCGTAGAGCGTAAACATTCGCGATTATCCAATTATGCCCAGTTCCTTGCCGATCGCCCCGAACGCTTCGACCGCGCGGTCGATGTCGGCGCTGGAATGGGCGGCAGACATCTGCGTGCGGATGCGCGCCTGGCCTTTCGGCACCACCGGGAAGGAGAAGCCGATGACATAGATGCCGCGCTTCAGCATGCGCTGCGCCATCTCCTGCGCCAGTGCCGCGTCGCCCAGCATCACCGGGATGATCGGATGATCGGCGCCAGCCAGCGTGAAGCCGAGTTTGCCCATCCTGGAGCGGAACCGGTCCGCATTGGCATATAGGCGCTCGCGCAACGCGTCGCCATGGCGGATCAGGTCGAAGACTTTGATCGAGGCGCCGGCGATCGCCGGCATCAGCGTGTTGGAGAACAGATAGGGGCGCGAGCGCTGGCGCAGCCAGTCGACCACCTGGCTTTTGCCCGACGTGTAACCGCCCGAGGCACCGCCCAGCGCCTTGCCGAGCGTGCCCGTGATGATATCCACCCTGCCCTCGACGCCGCAATGCTCGGCCGAGCCACGGCCGTTCTTGCCAACGAAGCCGACCGCATGGCTGTCGTCGACCATGACCATGGCGTCGTATTTCTCGGCGAGGTCGCAGACGCCCTTGAGATTGGCGATGATGCCGTCCATCGAGAACACGCCGTCTGTGGCGATCAGCCGGAAGCGGCAGTCCTTGGCCTCCTTCAGCCGGGCCTCGAGATCGGCCATGTCATTGTTGGCGTAGCGGAAACGCTTGGCCTTCGAGAGCCGCACACCGTCGATGATCGAGGCGTGGTTCAGCGCATCCGAGATGATGGCGTCCTCCTCGCCGAGCAGCGTTTCGAACAGGCCGCCATTGGCGTCGAAGCAGGAAGAATAGAGGATGGTGTCGTCCATGCCGAGAAAGGAGGAGATCGTCGCTTCGAGTTGCTTGTGTTCCTCCTGCGTGCCGCAAATGAAGCGCACCGAGGCCATGCCGTAGCCGTAGCGGTCGAGCGCGTGCTTTGCCGCATCGCGCAAATCCGGGCTGTCGGCGAGGCCGAGATAGTTGTTGGCGCAGAAATTCAGCACCTTTTCGCCGCCGACCTCGATCTCGGCGGATTGCATCGAGGAGATCACCCGCTCGGACTTGTAGAGTCCGGCCGATTTCAGGCCTTGAAGCTCGCTGTCGATATAGGAAAGGAATGCTTTGCTCATAGTCCGGCCCTGTTCGGTTCGAGGCCGGACTGTCGCGCTACGGGCACGAAAAATCCATCGCAAAAGCGACCGCTTCGGTGGCGCTGCGAAAGCCCGGTCGCAATCCCTGCGATGGCGGGGCGGCAATACGATAAAAAAACGGGGTGCGGGAAAGGACGTGATAACCATCTTGCAAGCATTGTCGAACCGCCATGACAGCCGCCGCTCCCCCTTGCCGACCTGTTAACCCTTTCAAGGCAAGCATTTACCCGCCACGAATCCTTGGCAGGAATCCGTCGACCGGAGGGGTCACCCAGTTATGTCGCAGCAGCCAGTGCAGAGCGTTTCACGCACGCTGATCCTGCTCATCAAGACCGGCTACTGGCTGGCGCTGACGATCATCGCCGCCATGGTGGTGGCGTCCTTCATTCTTCTGCAGCAGTTGATGGCGCAGCAGCAACATAACGACGCACTGCTCGACATCGTCTCGACGCAGAAGGCGCTGTCGCAGCGCATCGTGTTCCTGGCCAGCGCCACGGGTGCTGCCTCGCGCGACAAGCAGCCGGCGCTGGTGACCGCGCTCAAGCAGGCGACCGGCGAGTTCGAGACCAACTACGACCGGCTGCTCACCGAGACCGGCGCCGACCCGCTGTCGCCGGCGCGCAACGATCCCAAGTCGATCGAATATGTGCTGTTCAGCAAGCCGTTCCATCTCGACTATTTCTCCGTCGGCCTGGTGGCCAACGGCGAGCGACTGGCCTCGTCTTTCGGATCCCAACTCGGCATGCAAAGCGACGGCTACAAGGGCGGCACCGAGCGCGCCGGCCTCGACGCCTCCGTCGCCAATGCGACCTTGTCCGGCTATGCCGCGCTCGGCCAGCGCATCAGCGCCTTTGCCGACGAACGCTCCGGTCAATTGCTCAACCTGCACCGCACGCTGTTCTTCGCCACCCTCGGCGTCATCGTGCTGGTCGCGCTGTTCATCTTCCGGCCGATGTCCAACGCTATCCTGCGCAAGACGCGCGAGCTGGTCGACGCGCGCAACTCGATGGCTTTCATCGCCGTGCATGACGGCCTGACCGGGCTGCACAATCGCACCTTCCTCACCGACCATTTCGAAACGCTGATCAAGGGCGCGCACCGCCGCCGCGAGCGGCTAGCGGTGATCCAGCTCGATCTCGATCGCTTCAAGCAGATCAATGACACGCTTGGCCATGCCGCCGGCGACTACGTGCTGGTGGTGACCGCGCAGCGCATGCGCGATTCCTGCCGCGCGTCGGATCTGTGCGCGCGGCTCGGCGGCGACGAGTTCGTCATGATCCTCAACGGCGCCGGCAGCACCGAGGACATTCATGCGCTGGCCAAGCGCATTCTCGGCGAGATCAACGAGCCGATCACGTTCCAGGGCACGACCATCATGCCCGGCGCCAGCGCCGGCATCGCCGTCTATCCGGTCGACGCCGACAACGCGCAGGACCTGCTCGTCCATGCCGATCTCGCGCTTTATTCCGCCAAGAAGCTCGGCGGCGGCAACTTCTCCTTCTTCTCCGAGGAACTGCGCCGCGAGCTCGACTACCGCAAACAGCTCGAACAGGACATCCGCACGGCGATCGCCAACAAGAGTTTTGAGGTCTATTTCCAACCGCAGGTATCGCTGACCAGCGGCAAGATCAGCGGCATCGAGGCGCTGGTGCGCTGGAAGCACGCGACGCGCGGCATGATCTCGCCCGGCGAATTCATCCCCGTCGCCGAGAAATGCGGCTTCATGCCGGATATCGGCCGCATCGTCATCGCCAAAGCGATCGAGGAAGCCGCCGAATGGAACCGCGCCGGCATCGATTTCGGGCGCCTCGCCGTCAACGTCTCGGGCACGGAGCTGCGCGAGCCCGATTTCGACGCCTTCCTGTTCGGCACGCTGGAGCGGGCCGGGCTGCCCCCACAGAAGCTGGCGCTGGAGATCGTGGAATCCGTCATCCTCGATGACGAGAAGACCGGGATCGCCGCGAAGCTGCGCCACATCCGCGCCGCCGGCGTGCATCTCGAGCTTGACGACTTCGGCACCGGCTATGCCTCGCTCAGCCACGTCAACCCCAACGAGATCGACCGGCTCAAGATCGACCGCCGCTTCGTCCAGAACATCAACGAGAACGGCGACAACTCCAAGATCGTACGCGCCATCACCGAGCTTGCGCGGGGGCTGGGCATCTCGATCGTCGCCGAGGGCGCCGAAACCGAGGCCGAGCTCGACTCGCTGATGGCGATCGGGTGCGACCAGGTGCAAGGTTATTCCATCGCCTTTCCGATGCCGCAGGACAAAGCGCGCGAATGGCTTTTGGCGCGCAGCCCGAAGAAGGCGAAGCTGAAGGTGCTGCACGGCAGCTTGGCCTAACTAGCCCAGTCTTCAACCAGCTTGACACGTCGGTTCAGCCATGGCGGCCTGAGAGACCGCAACCGGATCTCGCGGATGCCGCTTCGTCTTATCCTGCCGCTGCTGTTGTCGATCGCATCGCCGGCAGTGGCCGCCGATCGCACCATTTATCTCACCTTCGATGACGGTCCGCTGAACGGCACCAGCAACATCCTCGACGTGCTGCAGGCCGAGCAGGTGCCGGCGACGCTGTTCATGGTCGGCATGCACGCCGAGGCGAACGCAACCAACCGGGCGTTGCTGCAACGAGCAAAATCGGTGCCGCTGGTGACGATCGGCAATCACAGCTACAGCCATGCCTACAATCACTACCGGCATTTTTACGGCGATACCGAAGGTGTTGTCGCCGATATGCTCAGGGCCAATGCCGTGCTCGGCCTCAAGCCGGCCGTGCATGCGCGGCTGCCGGGACGCGACGTGTTCCGGCTGCCCAATTACTCGAAGGACGACAATTCGCTCGGGCTGGCGGAGGCGGGGCGCGAGGATCCGGACTACGAATTCGTCGCGGCCTCCGGCTTCTGGCTCTACGGCTGGGACCACGAATGGGTGCATGAAGACAGCGGCAAGCCGGTGCAGAGCATCGACCATCTGGTCAGCGAGATCGACCATCTGTTCGGCTATGGCCATTTCGCCAAGCCGAACAAGCTGATCCTGCTCATGCATGACGAAATGTTCCAGGACGCTTTTGACGGCAAGACGAAACTGACGGCGCTGATCGCGGCGCTCAAGCTGCGCCACTACGCCTTCGGCGCGATCACGGGTTACGACTGAGGCAGCTCGGCGTTGCGCCTAAGCGCCGCAAGCACCTCAGTGAATTCGGCGAGCTTGTCATCGGGGATGCCAGCCCGCAGACGCTTGTCGAAGGCGACCGCCGCAAGCCGTAGTTTCTCGAACAGCGCTTCGCCGGCTTCCGTCAGCGCCACTTGATGGACCCTGCGGTTTTCCGGATCGCGACGGCGCGTCAGCAACCCTTGCGCCTCCATGCCGTTGAGGTGGTGGGTGAGAGTCGCGCCCTGGATACCGATCATGCCGGCAAGCTCGCGCTGGTTCGCCAGTTCCTTCGACTTGACCGATAGCAAGGTCACCCAGACCGGCAGCGTTCCGCCGGCCTCGACCATCGCGGCGTCGAAAGCCTGCGCCACCACTTTCGAGGTGCGAGCCAGAGTCATGCCGACGGGCGGACGGTCAAACGGTGTCATGACCTGACAGTAGAGCAAAGCGATTGGAACATGAAACCTGGCTTCATGATTGACATCTAACCGTTAGATATCTAACTTTGTCTTATTGATGGCGTCGACATGCTGCGACGCGCGGCGGGCGGCAGAGAGGAATGCGGTCATGCAATATGTCTATATCGTCACCATCGGTCTGCACGTCATGGCCGGCGTGTTCTGGGCCGGCACAACCATTGCGGTTGCGCGCGATCCGGAGATCAAGGCGGAGCGCTTCATCCGACCGCAGCTCGGCGCCTCCGGCCTGGCGTTCCTGACCGGCATACTGCTTTGGTATTTCTTCCACGAGGGGGCTTTCGGCTCGATGGAGAAGGTGCTGGCGCTGGGCATTTTGACGGCGCTGGTCGCCGCCGGCGTGCAGGGCGCGCTTGTCGCCTCCGCCAGCAGACAGCTGGCCGGTGCCGATCAGGCGACGCAAACCCAGCTGCGGGCGAAGATGACCAGAGGCGAACGCATTGCCGGCGGGCTGCTGGTCATCACCGTGTTTTGCATGGCGTCTGCCAAGCTGTTTTGAAATCGCACGGCCGGCAAAACCGACCGGGCGCGGCGCGCAACGGACCAAAGCGGCAGGTGGCTCTCCTTGCAAAGGTCCGTTGCGCGTCACAACCCTCAGATCCTGATCCCGAACCGGATGCCGTCATAGATGGCGGCGTGGATGTTGCGCGAGGCGACAGCGTCGCCGATGCGAAACAGCACGAAGCCGCCTTCGGCATTGCGAGCGGGGAAGATGTCGCCGCCGCTCACCAGCCGCTCATAATCGACGGCACCGCAATTCTTCGACAGGGGTTTGAGCGACAGATAAAGATCATCGAGCGGTACGGTGCCATGCTCGACCACCACCTGGTCGACGCGCCGCTCGCCGCGCCAGCCTTCGGCGAAGTCCGATGCCAGCTCGGCGACGAGCTGATTGCCCTCGCGCCGCACCGAGCGCAGGCGGGTGTTGATGGTGACGGTGACGCCTTTTTCGTGGAAGGCGCGCATATAGGGCACGTGGTTCATGCCGCCCATTTCCGGCGCGAAGAAGCGCTCGGGCGAAACCAGTTCCAGCTTCGAGCCGCTGTTGGCGATGAGCTCGGCGGCGCCCATGCCCTGATGGCCGCCATTGTCGTCGTAAAGCAGCACATTCTCGGCCGGCTTGACGCTCCCAGCCATGATGTCCCAGCTCGAGGTCACCAGATTGTCGCCGGCCGTCAGCGGCGGGTTCTGCGGCATCCCACCGGTCGCCACGATCACCACATCCGGCGCCAGCGCCAGCACATCGTCCTTCTCGGCCCAGGTGTCGTAGCGGATCTCGACACCAAGGCGGTCGAGCTCGGCCAATCGCCAGTCGATAATGCCGATCAGTTCCTTGCGGCGTGGATTCTGGGTTGCGAGCCTCACCTGGCCGCCTGCCTGGCTGGAGGCCTCGAGCACCGTCACCTGATGACCGCGTTCGGCCGCGACGCGGGCGGCCTCCAGACCGCCGGCGCCAGCGCCCACCACCACAACAATCTTCTTCGGTCCTTCGCTCTTCGCGATGATATGCGGAATGGTCGCCTCGCGGCCGGTCGCCGCATTGTGGACGCAAAGCGCCTCGCCGCCCTCATAGATGCGGTCGAGGCAATAGGTGGCGCCGACGCAAGGCCGGATCTCGTGCTCGCGACCCTCCATCACCTTCAGGACGATATGCGGATCGGCGATATGGGCGCGGGTCATGCCGACCATGTCGAGCTTGCCGGTGGCGATGGCGTGGCGGGCCGTGGCGACATCGGAAATGCGCGCCGCATGGAAGGTCGGGAACTTCGTCGCTGCCCTCACCTCGCCGGCGAAATCGAGATGCGGCGAGGACCGCATGCCGGCCACCGGGATGACCTTGGTCAGCGACGCGTCGGTCTCGATCGTGCCGCGGATGATGTTGAGAAAATCGACCTTGCCGGATGAGGCCAAGCGCCTGGCGATCTCGACGCCAACTTCCTTCGAAATGCCCTTTTCGACGTCCTCGTCGGCGACCATGCGGATGCCGACGATGAATTCTTTACCGACCGCGGCGCGCACGGCGTCGAGCACCATGTCGGTGAAGCGCAGCCGGTTGTCGAGCGAGCCGCCGAACTCGTCGTCGCGATGGTTGGTGAGCGGCGACCAGAAGCCGTCCATCAGATGTCCGTAGGATTCGAACTCGATGCCGTCGAGCCCGGCTGCCTGGCAGCGCTGCGCGGCCGCGGCATAGTCGGCGACGATGCGCTCGATGTCCCACTCCTCGATGGTCTTCGGGAAGGCGCGATGCGCCGGCTCGCGCACCGGCGAGGCCGACAGCACCGGCAGCCAGTCGGCCTTGTTCCAGCCGGTGCGACGGCCGAGATGAGTGATCTGGATCATCACCTTGCAGTCATGTTCATGGCAGGCATCGGCGAGTTCGGCCAACCACGGCACGATCCTGTCGTCATAGACATGCAGGTTGCCGAAGGCGGCCGGGCTGTCGCGCGAGACGATCGCCGAGCCCGCCGTCATGGTCAGCGCCATGCCACCCTTGGCTTTCTCGGCATGATAAAGCCGGTAGCGCTCCTTCGGCATGCCGTCCTCGGAATAGGCCGGCTCATGGCTGGTCGACATCACCCGGTTCTTCAGCGTCAGGTGCTTGAGCTGATAGGGTTGGAGAAGCGGGTCGTTGCTGGTCATCTTCTTCCTGCCATTTCAATTGTGTTAAGGAGCCGCCAACAGCCGCGCCCGATTGGCTTGCGGCAGCAAGGAGCCACCATGACCGACGCCAAGAACCTCACCCAGCTCGGCAAGCACGTCGAGACGCCACAGAGCCCCGAACAGGCGGTCCTGGAGACCGTGCCGTTCCAGCGCGGCGACGGCCCGCCGGCGATCGTGCGCTTCACCTGCCCCGAATTCACCTCGCTGTGCCCGGTCACCGGCCAGCCCGACTTCGCCCACATCGTCATCGACTACGCGCCCGACCGGACACTGGTGGAATCGAAGTCGCTGAAATTGTTCATGACCTCGTTCCGCAACCACGGCGCCTTCCATGAGGAGTGCACGGTGATGATCGGCCGCCGCATCGTGGAGGCGACCAAGCCGCTCTGGCTGCGCGTCGGCGGCTATTGGTTCCCGCGCGGCGGCATTCCGATCGACGTCTTCTGGCAGACCGGCGCGCCGCCGAAGGACGTATGGCTGCCGGATACCGGCGTTGCGCCTTATCGCGGAAGGGGCTGAAATTTGTTGCGAAAGGCTGGCGAGACAGCGCGCGAAGGAACGCCAGCCCTGATCTTCAATAACCATTATCATTCGCACTGATATTGGCTGAGCGCCCATTCGCCGGTGACCGACAGAAGGTCGGAGACCTTCCAGGCGCCGCCGACCTTCTTCAGCTTCCATTCCAAGCGATGCTGATGGCCTTCGACGACGAAGGCGACGACCACCTTGGCCTCGTCGCCATTGACGGCTTCGATGGTGCGCAGGCTCCGGTCGATGGCGAGCTTGTCGTAATCTGCATTGTCGAGCGCCATGTTGGGGTCGAGGCACTCGCCCTGCCCCGAGACGCGTAGCGCATCGCTCTTGTCGAGCACGGTTTTCGCCGGATCGATGAAGTTCTTGCGCTGAGAAGGGTCGAGTTCCAGCCCGACATGTTCGTAGAACGGCTTCACCACCGCGGTCGGCGATCCGGGCAGGACAGGTGCGACGGGCGCCGGTTCGGCCGGCTTGCTTTCCGGCGCCGCGGCAGGCGGCGACTTGTCGACCGCTGGCGGCGAACTATTATCCGCTGGCGCTTTGTCGCCTGAAGACGCGTTCGGGGGCGGCGAGCCGAAGAGCGCCTGCGCCGAGGCTCCGCCATTCAGCCCCGCGGCCAGCATCGACAAGCTCGACAGCACGAGGACGAACCAGCGAAGCACGGCGTCACTCCGTCGAGGCGCCGCATTCCAGCGCGCTGAGCTTCCAGTCGCTGGTCTTTGAGGTGATATCGGCGATCTTCCACTTGCCGTCCACTTTCTTCAGCGACCACACCATTTCGCGTTTGGAGTCATCGCCTTCCGGAAAAAGATTGAAGCTTGCCGTCACCTCGGCGGTGTCGCCATTGACGGCCTCGGTGAGCTTCAGCGTCTTCGACAGGGTCTTCTGATCGAAGTCCTGGGCGTCGAGGCCGGGGTCGAAGTCGATGCAGGACACCTCGTCGGGCTTCTCCTTCTGCGCCTTGTCGTTGGCTTCGAACAGCTTGGTCACCGGCTCGGTGAAGCGGTCGCGGTATTTGGCGTCCGCCTCGAACCTCACTTCCGGCACATAGAAGAACTTCACAGTGTTGGAAGCCGGCCCGGCAAGCACGGCGCCGGGCAAGGCAATCGACATGGCAGCGGCAAGCACTATCGGCTTCATGCAGGATCTCCGAGGTTCGGTGCGTGGCGGCGAGATAGCCACCACGCATCCTGCATACCGGCTTTTTTGCGGCTCATGAAGTCCAGGCGCGCTCAGGCATCCAGCCAGACGTTCTGGAAGTCCATTTCGTAGGTCTGGTGCATCGAATAGTTCTTCACCTTCTTGTTCATGTGGCAGTAGAGCTTCTGCCAGAAAGGCTGGATGATGACGCCGGAATCCTGCAGGATCTGCTCGACATCCTTCATCACCTCCTTGCGCTTGGCGACGTCGATCTGCGACAGCGCCTCCTTGAGCTTGGCGTCGAACTCGGGGTTGGAATAGGCCGTCTCGTTCCAGGCCTCGCCGGTGCGGTAGCCGAGCGCCAGCACCTGCACGCCGAGCGGGCGCATGTACCAGATGGTCATCGAATAGGGATATTTCGTCCAGTCGTTCCAGAAGGTCGAGCCGGGCAGCACCGTGCGCTTCACCTTGATGCCGGCGTCGCGCAGCTGGCCGGCAATCGCATCGCCGGTGTTCTTCTGCCATTCGTCCTCGACCGTGATCAGCTCATGCTCGAAATCGGCCTGGCCAGCGTCGGCCATCAGCTTCTTGGCGCCGGCGGCGTCGCGCTCCTTCTTGGGCAGCGGGTAGTATTCGGGATGGATCGGGGCGACATGATGGTTCTCACCGACCGTGCCGCGGCCATTGTAGCCGAGCTGCATCACCTGGTTGTTGTCGACCGCCATCTGCAGCGCGTTGCGCACCCGCTTGTCGTCATAGGGCTTGTGCGTGATGTTGGTGCGGGCGACCAGCGTGGTCGCCGTCGCGACCTCCGACTTCACCAGGTCCATCTTGTCGAGCGGGTCGATGAAATCGGCCGGCGTTTCGAAGTCGAGGTCGATCTCGCCGGAATCGAAGGCGTTGAGCGTGGCGTTGAAGTCGGTGCCGTAGTCGATGAATTCCACCCCGTCGAGCGGCGCTTCGCCGCCCCACCACTTGCCGTTCTCGCGGCGCTTGACCACCGCCTTCTGACCAACCGAATAGGACACCAGCTCGAAAGCTCCGGTGCCGATCGGCTTCTTGATCGGATCGGCGCCGTCCTTGTCGAAGTCGCGGTGCACGACCAAGGCGGGATAGTCGGTGAGGCCGGGAATGATCGCGATGTCGGCTTCGTTGAGCTTCAGCTTGACCGTATGGTCATCGACCTTGGTGATCGCGCCGTCCTTGGCCTTGCCGGTCTTGGCATCGATCAGCGCGCCGACACGAGCCGCCATGGAATTGCCGGACGCCCCCTTCTCGCACCAGCGATTCAGATTGAAAACCACATCATCGGCGTTGAAGGCATCGCCATTGTTCCAGGTCACGCCCTTGCGCAGATGCAGCGTGTATTCGGTGGCGTCGTCATTGACGTCCCAGCTTTCGAGCAGCACCGGCTCGAAAGTGAACTGGTGCGTGTAGCGCACCAGCGGTTCCAGCCACGTGCGGGTGACGTTTGCCATCTCCGTCCAATCATAGGTGCGCGGATCCTTCTGCGCCTTGACCGACATCGCGACATGCAGCGTACCGCCCTTCTTGGGCTCGTCGGCTAGGGCCTTGGTCGGCGCGGCAAGGCCGAGCATGCCATAGGCGAAAGCCGTCGATGCGCCGAAGGCGCTTGCCAGGGCCAGGAATTCGCGCCGGTCGACGCGGCCCGCCCGCGCCTCCTTCGCCATCGCCTCGATAGCGGCCGGGACCCGGTCGCCATTGCTTCTGAAAAGTGTCATTCTCGTTCTCCCATTGATTTCTTCAGGTCTTCGCCCGGTTGGTTTCAACTGTCGTTGATCTGCATCAACTAACGCTGTCCGGCAGCTTTTCCTCACGCCGCGCGATCAAATCCGCGAGACCCTCGGCGATGCCCTCGTCGAGTTTCGGCTCCTGGTAGTCGGCCAGCATGGCGCGCGCCTTTTCGCGGCCGCGCGTATCGTGGTCCTTGGCGCCTTCGGCGCTCCACTGCTCGAACGAATTGAAGTCCATGATGTTGGGCATGAAGAAGGCGCTCTCGAAATGCTCGAGCGTGTGCTGCGTGCCGAGGAAATGCCCTTGCGGGCCGACCTCGCGGATTGCCGCCATCGCTTCCTTGAAATCGTCGAAGGGAACGCCGCCGGCATATTTATACCAGCCGACGAGCTGCTCGCAGTCGGTGGCGAATTTCGAATAGCCACAGGTGAGGCCCGCCTCCAGCCAACCGGCGGAATGCCAGATGTAATTGGCGCCGGAAAGGATCGCGGCATGCATCAGCATGTTCGCTTCATAGCCGGCCTGGGCGTCGTTGAGCTTGGAGCCGACATGGAAGCCGGAGGTGCGCCACGGCAGCTTGTATTTCCTGGCCAGGGCGCCCATCAGATACATCATCTGCGCCGCTTCCGGCGTGCCGCCCATCGGCGCGCCGGTCTTCATGTCGACTGTGACCATGAACTGGCCGTAGAGCTGCGGCGAGCCGGGCCGGATGAGCTGAGTGAGCGCCACGCCGGCGAGCGCCTCGGCGTTGACCTGCGCCACCGCGCCGACGGCGGAGGCCGAGGTCGAGGCGCCGCACAGCGCGAAAGGCGCCAGGATCAGCGGCTGGTTGTGGCTCGCATAGACCCGCATGGCGTCGATCATGGTGGCGTCCCAGACCAGCGGCGAATTGCAGTTGGTGATCGCCACCAGCACCGGGTTGTCGCGCACGAAGTCCTCGCCGAAGACGATGCCAGCCATCGCCATCGTGTCCTCGGCGCGCTCCTTCGACGTCACGATGCCCATAAACGGCTTGTCGGAATGTTTCAGCGCCGAATGGATGATGTGGAGATGCCGCTTCGGCACCGCGATTTCCATCGGCTCGCAGATGACCGAGCTCGACGAATGCAGCGCCGGCGCCATGTAGGCCATCTTGTGGAAATTGTTGAGGTCGGCGAGCGTGCCGTAGCGGCGCTTGTTGTCGACGTCGCGGATATAGGGAGCGCCATACATCGGCACGAAGATCGAGTTCTTGCCGCCGACGCGCACGGTGCGCTCCGGATTGCGCGCGTTGAGCGTGAACTCAGGCGGAACTTTCGAGACGAGTTCCATCAAGAGCGCGCGGTCGATGCGGACGCGCGTTTGCCTGACATCGGCGCCGGCCGCTTTCCAGAGCTCTATCGCCCCGTCGTCGCGGAATTCGCAGCCCACCTCCTCGAGGATCTTGAGCGATTCCTCGTGGATCAGCTCCACCGCCTCGTCGGGCACGATCTCATAGACGGGGATCTTGCGCACAAGGGTCGGGAAGGACGCGATCGGCGCGCTTCTCAGCGCCTTGCGGCCAAGACGGCCACCGCCGCGGCGGTGGGTCTGTTCGGTCAATTCAACGGCCGGTGCGTTCATGGAGGCTCCTTCTTCCCGCCACTCACGTTAGCGAGGCAAAATATGGCTGTGACGCTGGAAAATCCTGATCTTCTGTATAAGTTCACCTTATGCGAAGCCTGCGCCACCTCCTGCCCTCGGCCGGCAGCCTCATCGTCTTCGAAGCCGCCGGGCGGCTGTCGAGCTTCACCGCCGCTGGGCGCGAGCTCGGCATGACGCAGGCCGCCGTTTCCTATGCCGTGCGCGGGCTGGAGGAGCAGCTCGGCGCCAAGCTCTTCCAGCGGCGCCACCGCCAGGTGCTTCTGACGGAAGCCGGCGAGCGCTTCCATGCCGACGTCTCGCTCGGCCTGTCGCATATCCGCAAGTCGGCGGAGGATCTGCGCCTGCAGGCGACCGGCGGGCACGTGACGTTAGCCGCCTCGACGGCTTTCGGCTCGTTCTGGATGATGCCGCGCCTGCAGCAGTTCCGCGACGAACTGCCGGGTATCGACCTGCGTATCCAGACCGCCGACCGCGACCTCGATATCATCGCCGAGGGGATTCCGCTCGGCGTGCGCGGCGGCGTCCCGCGCGACTGGCCGGACTATCACTCGCTGTCGCTCTCCGACGAAGAGATCTTCCCGGTCGCCGGCCCGAGCTATCTCGCCAAATTCGGCAAGCCGAAGACGGTCGAGGAATTGGCAACGCACCGGCTGATCCATCTCGAGGAACCCTATCGCGAGGCGCCGAATTGGGACGAATGGTTCGCCTCGGCCGGAACCAGCCTGCGCAACGCCGAACGCGGCCTGCGCATCAACGATTATGCGTTGGTGATCCAAGCGGTGATGGAGGGACAAGGCATCTCGCTCGGGTGGCGGCATCTGGTTGAGCGGCTGGTGGCATCAGGGCTGCTGGTGCCGGTGACCGATCATGTCATGCGGACCGGCATCGGCTTCCACGTCATCTGGCCGAAGAACCGCGACCTCAGCGAGAATGCGCGCAGGGTCAGGGACTGGCTGGTGGCGCAGGCGTGAAGCTATCAATTTGTCGTTGTGCAACTCTATGATTTTTGGATAGAACTTATACCCAGAGGTTTTTGGTTGTTTATGTCATTGCCTAGGGAAAAATGGGAACGGTAATTGCGACATACTCCGAACGCGACCAACGCTTCTATAGATTGGCCCGCAAGCTCGAATTATCACCGGAAGGAGTTCGTCGAATACGCGCGTCCCCGATGCGTTACTGCCTTGGATCTAATATGCTTTATGTTCCTACAACGGATGACGACCATAGTCACCTTTGCTGGGCGAGAATATGGTCTCAAATCATTTCCGAATACTCACTCGATTTTGGTGACTCAATCGTGGGTAAAGGTGAACGCCTTGTCGGTATAACGGCCTTGGAAGAGGCTGGCATCATGATCGGCGATCGATACCTAAGAAGGTTGAAGGAGGAAAACGGGCAATTTGTTCCGGTACAAGAGTTTTGCTCTCAGCAATTGATAGACGCGCTTGCAGAAAACCCTGAGGCATTGCCATCTGTGAGCAGCGACGATTTCGAACAACTTTGCGCTGAGATTTTCGCGCGACGAGGTTTTAAGGTAGACCTGTTTCGCCGCACAGGTGACGGCGGCATTGATTTCCTCGCGGTCCAGGATGAACGCACTGATCCGACTATCTTTGCTGTCCAAGTGAAACAACCGCAAGAGCGGGCCGGAAAGGCCAGACGCTCTGTGGGGAGGCCCGTTGTCCAACAGATATATGGTGCTGCAAAAGCTTGGGATATGAAAGGGGGTATCGTCGTTTCAGGATCAACCTATAGTCAAGAGGCGAAGACCTTTGCCGAGATAAAGCCAGAAGAGATGAAAGTTCACGACGGAAAAGCTGTGCTTGAGTGGATCATGAAATACCGTTGGAACGAGGACGAATTAGCCTAAGGCAGGAAAATCGACTCTCCCCTACGCCGTTCGAATCCGCCTATAATCGCCTGATGCCCATCCGCCAGCTTTCCGAAACGATGATCAACCAGATCGCCGCCGGCGAGGTCATCGAGCGTCCGGCGAGCGTGGTGAAGGAACTGGTCGAGAATGCGCTCGACGCAGGAGCCTCGCGCGTGGAGATCGTCACCGCCGGCGGCGGGCTCAATCTCATCCGCGTCACCGATGACGGTTCGGGCATTCCTGAACAGGAACTCGCTCTGGCGATCGCGCGCCACTGCACCTCCAAGCTTTCCGACAGCATCCATGACATCCGCTCGCTCGGCTTCCGCGGCGAGGCGCTGCCTTCGATCGGCTCGGTGGCGCGGCTGTCGATCCGCTCGCGCACGGCTGGCGGCGACAGCGCGGCCGAGATCGGCATCGACGGTGGTCGCGTCTCGGCGGTGAAGCCGGCGGCGGCGAACCGCGGCACCACGGTCGAGGTGCGCGACCTTTTCTTCGCCACCCCGGCCAGGCTGAAATTCATGAAGGGCGAGCGCGCCGAAAGCTCGGCCACCAGCGACGTGGTGAAGCGCATCGCCATCGCCTTTCCCGCTGTCCGCTTCACGCTGGCCGGCGCCGACCGCTCGACGCTGGAACTGCCGGCAACCAGCGACACGCCGGAGGGCCGGCTTGCCCGCGTCGCGCAGGTGATGGGCAAGGATTTCCCGGACAATGCCATTGCCATCGATGCCGCGCGGGAGGGAGTTCACCTTGCCGGCCACGTCTCGATCCCGTCCTACACGCGTGCCAATGCGCTGCAGCAATATGCCTATGTCAATGGACGGCCGGTTCGCGACAAGCTGATCGCCGGCGCGATCCGCGGCGCCTTCGCCGACGTGCTGCCGCGAGATCGGCACGCGGTGACGGTGCTCTTCCTGTCGCTCGATCCCTCGACCGTCGACGTCAACGTCCATCCCGCCAAGGCCGATGTGCGTTTCCGCGATCCCGGCCTGGTGCGCGGGCTGATCGTCGGCGCCATCCGCGAGGCGCTGGCCGGCGCCGGCATCCGCGCGGCGACGACGGGCGCCGCCGGCATGATGGCGGCATTCCGGCCGGGCGCGGCGCCCTACTCGCATCCCGGCCCGGCCAACGGCCATCGCAGCTACGAGGCCGCTTATCGCGCTTCCGGAGGCTTCGACCCGTTGCGCTCGGCGCAGCGGCCGCTCGACATGGACGAGGCACGGACGCCACGAAACGGCTTCGCCGAGAACGAGCAGGCGGCCTTCGACACCGGGCCGCTCGCCAGCGCCGATGTCCGCGCCGGCATGGCCGAGCCGACTGAGGCGCTGCTCGGCATGGTGCTGGGCGCGGCGCGCGCGCAGGTGCATGAGAACTATATCGTCGCCCAGACCAGGGATTCGCTCGTCATCGTCGACCAGCATGCCGCGCATGAGCGGCTGGTCTACGAGGCGCTGAAGAATGCGCTGCATTCGCGCGCCGTGCCGTCGCAGATGCTGCTTTTGCCCGAGATCGTCGACCTGCCGGAAGAGGATGCGGAGCGGCTGGCGATGCATTCCGAGACGCTCGCCAAGTTCGGCCTAGGCCTCGAACGCTTCGGCCCAGGCGCGGTGGCGGTGCGCGAAACGCCGTCGATGCTGGGCGAAACCAATGTGCAGCAGCTGGTGCGCGACCTTGCCGACGAGATCGCCGACAACGACACCGTCGAGACGCTGAAGGAGCGGCTGGACAGAATAGCCGCCACCATGGCCTGCCATGGTTCGGTGCGCTCGGGCCGGCTGCTCAAGGCCGAGGAGATGAACGCGCTGCTGCGCCAGATGGAGGCGACGCCCGGATCCGGCACCTGCAACCACGGCCGCCCGACCTATATCGAGCTCAAGCTCGCCGATATCGAGCGGCTGTTCGGGCGGCGGTGAGCGTACGCCAAGGCCCCTCACCCAGCCTCCGCTTCGCTCGGCTGACCTCTCCCCGGTGGGGAGAGGAGACTTTCGGCGCCGGCGCCAATCTCTTCTCCCCGACGGGGAGAAGGTGGCCGCGTAGCCGCCGGATGGGGGGCAAGAAAAGAGCCGCTCGAAGCGGCTCTTTTCTTGAGTCAGGAAAATTCTTCAATTCACCGGTCTACCGCTTCAAATTCACAACGATCACGCCACCCAGCGCCAGCGCGCCGCCCAGGATGCCGAGCAGCGACGGCACTTCGCCCAGCCAGAAGAAGCCGATCAAGGCGGAGGTCGGCGAGACGAGGTAGAGGAAGTTCGAGGCGCGCGCGGCAGGCAGGCGGGACAGCGCGGTCGCCCATGCAGCATAGGCGATCAGCGAGGGCACGATGCCAAGATAAATGACGGCGCCGAGACCGGCGGTGTCGGCGACCGCCGCCTGCGAAAACGCTTCCGGCAGGAAGGGTGACAGACAGAGCGCGCCGAGCACCATGTTGGAAGCGGATATCGTCAGAGGATGATGGCGGGCAAAGAGCGGCTTCTGGACGATGGTGTTGACGGCGGAGCAGAGCGCGGAGCCCAGCACCAGCAGCGCGCCGGCGTTGAAATGCAAGCCGTGCCCGTCGGCCACCGCGATGATGCCGATGCCGGCGAAAGAAATGACCGTGCCGAGCCACGCCAGACGCGAGAAGCGCTCGCCGAGCAGCGCCATCGCCATGATGGCGGTGAAGATCGGGCTGACATTGATGATGAAGCCGGCCGCGCCCGCCGAGACGGTGAGCTCGCCGAAATTGAGCATGGCGGTGTAGAGCGCGACGAAGATGGCGCCGCCGAAGCCGAAGCGCCACAGCTCGCCCATCCGGGGCAGTGCCGGGCGCTTCACCGCGAGGAAGATGGCGGCCGGAACCGCCGCGATGGCAAAGCGCAGCGCGCCGAGCTCCAGCGGCTGGAAGGCGGCAAGGCCAGCGCGAATCGCCGGGAAAGCCGAGGCCCAGCCGATGACCGTCAGCGTCACCGCTATTGCGGCGGCGGTGTCCATGCGCTGTGTCTCATTCAACGTGCCGGTGTAAGCGCTCATTGCCGTAGCCTCGTCCTTCTGCGTCATGGATGCAGAAAACGCTATTGCCGGCCGATTGACAAACGACCAATTCGAGGGTCAGCTGTGACCATGGATCACAGCTCTGACCAGATATTGCCGCTGGAAACCCTGCGTGCTTTCGATGCGGCGGCGCGCATGGGGAGTTTTTCCGCGGCGGCTGAAAAGCTCAACCTCACCCATGGCGCGGTCAGCCGGCAGATCGCCAAGCTGGAGGACTGGCTTGGCTTGAAAGTGTTCGAGCGCAACGCGCGCGGCGTGACGCTGACGATCGAGGGCAACCGGCTGCATTTGAGGACTGCCGAGGCCTTCGCGCTGATCTCGTTCAACTCCGACCGCTGGGTCGAGCCGCGCGGCACCGCCGTGGTGCGGCTGGCCTCGATCCCGTCGGTGAGCGGGCTATGGCTAATGCCGCGCATGGCCGCGCTGGAGAACCATCCGACCAAGCTGCGCATCGTGCTCGACGTCGACAACCGCCAGGCCGATCTCGCCGACGAAGGCATCGACCTTTCGGTGCGCTGCGGGCGCGGCCGCATTCCGGGCCGCGTCTCGGTGCAGCTGTTCGAGGAACATATTTTCCCGATCGCCTCGCCGGAGCTGGCGAAGGAGATCGGACGAGGCGACCCTGCCCGGCTGCTGAAATTCCCGCTGATCAACGATTCCGACGCATCCGCCTGGCGCGCCTGGCTCGCGGCGCAGGACATGGACTATCGCCCGCGTCCGCAGGACCGGCGTTTCGAGGACTATAATCTGGTGCTCGATGCGGCCGCGCATGGGTTGGGCATCGCGCTGGCGCGGCCGCCGCTGACGGCAGACCAGCTCCAATCCGGCCGCATCGTTGCCGTCGACGAGCGCTCTGCGCTCAATCCGGTGTCTTATTGGATGGACCGCCCGGTCGGCCGGCCGCGCGCGGCGGCGGCGGACCTTGCCAGGCGCATTGCCGAACAGGCTGGGCTTGCTCCGGAAAAGCTCGAGGCTTTCCTTCAGGACGGCGTCTGAGCGGGCTTATCGAAGCAACAGAACCATGATGGTGGCGGTCACGGCCGAGACGATCGCCGTGACGACCGAAATTGTCCAGAGCGATACCGCAACAGAATCGGATCGCGGCGCGTGACCAGCCGGACGAACCGCGGCGCCGCGAGGCTGCGGTGCATTGGCATTGGCCGCGACCAGCATCGCGGCGGAAGCGACGGTCGGCGAAAATGTGGACAATGGCGGAGTGACCGCGGGGCTCGGCGTGGTGTCGATGACCGCTGCCGGTGGCGGGGCGAAGCCGCGCGGTGCCTGATCTGTATCCGTCGCCGCCCTGCCTGTCGAAGGTCTTGCCGGCGCATCGCCTGAGGCGGCATCGGGCTCCATGACGGCCCGGTAAGCGTCCTCGACCTCGGAGGACGACAGGCGTGGCGATGCCTGGGCGGCAGGGCGCGGCAGCGCGCTTTGCAGCGACTGGGCCGCAATTTGCGCCGCCTGCACCATTGATGGCACCGGCGGCTGGACCAGCGTCCTGATCAAAGCCGCCGTCGCCGGATCGGCCTTCGGCGACGGCACCGCCTGCGGGGTGAGCGCCTCATTGATCAACGTGTTCAAGCGGGTCGGAGTGATGTCCATGCGGGGGCTCCGGGAACCATTTGTCGCCGCAGCCATACCGGATGAGCATTGCGTCAAGCTTGACGTTGCTTGCGATTTATGGCGATTGAAACCCGATGAACTGCAGCGTCCTTTCATGATGAACCGTTTCGAAGGCCCGGGCGGCAGGGAAGCCCGGATCCGTTATCTCGACGGCGACTTCCAAGTCACCAGTCCGGGCTCTTTCGTGCGCTGTGCAGTGACGGGCGAGAACATTCCGCTCGACGAGCTCAAATATTGGAGCGTCGCCCGGCAGGAGCCCTATGTGAACGCTGCGGTGTCGCTTGCCCGCGAGATCGAGATGCACCCGGAATTGCGCAAGCGGGGATAACCCTTGCGAGCCCATGGCGCCTTGGCAGCCAAGCTCGACCGCTCAGGGTACTACATTGAAAAACTTCAGGAAATCTCTCAAGACACTTGTTCGCATGCCGCTTGTCATGCGTGCGAGATGGCGCGATCGGGCGGTGTCGAGGGCGCCCCGATTCAAGCTGACGGCCTGCGCCATCTTCCGCGAGGAAGCGCCGTTCCTGGCCGAATGGATCAGGTTCCATCAGAATGTGGGATTCGAGCATTTCTATCTCTACAACAACTTCTCGACCGACGACTTCAAAGCCGTATTGAACCCGTTCATCCAGGAGGGCCTGGTTACGCTGGTCGACTGGCCGCGGCCGGTGGGGCAGTTGTCGGCTTATGGGGACTGTATCCGCAGGCGCTGGCGCGAAGCGTTGTGGATCGGATTCTTCGACATCGATGAGTTTCTTTTCGCGCCCGACGGATGTGACGTAGCCTCGGTTCTGAAGGATTATCGCGACCTGCCAGGCGTTTGCGTCTGGCAAGCTTTCTATGGCTCCTCCGGCCAGGTCGAGCGACCGGAACGGCCGGTGGTCGAGGCCTATACGATGCGAGCCGGGCCGGACATCACGACGGTCAAGACAATCCTCAACCCGCGCATGGTCTACAGGGTGGGCGTCCATCAGTCGAAATTCCTGTCCGGTGAGGGGATGGACACCCGTCGACGGACCATCGTGCCCGGCATGCCTCCCCAGTTCGATATCCTGAGGATCAATCACTACTGGTCGCGATCGCTTTCCGACCTCGACCAGAAAATCCGGCGCGGCGACGCCTCGACTTCCGCGCTGCGCGACAGGGATTGGCATTTCGACTTCGAAAGCAAGCTCAATGTCGAGCGCGACGAGTCGATCCTGCAGGCGATGCGGCGCGCAGGATAGCCGTAGCCACCTGTTCGCCTCCCCTCATCAAGCTCGAAGCTCAGCCCCGCATCTTGCGCTGACGCCAGGCGTCGAGCGTCTCGTCGACGATGCGTTCGGGCACATGACCGAGCTCGAAGACGGCCTCGATATCGAGCACATCCAGTCGATCGAGGAAACCGGCGGGCGTCTCGCCGTGGCGCAGCCGCGCGGCGTCCTTTGCCGTGGTGACGAGGCGCAACCCCTCCTGCCGGGCTAGCGCCAGGAGATCGGCAAGCTCATCCTGGGCGTAGAAATGATGGTCCGGAAAGGCGCGCGACAGCGCGACTTCGCCGCCCGCGCCACGCACCGTGTCGAAGAATTTCTCCGGATGGCCGATGCCGGCAAAGGCCAGGAAGCGGCCGCCGGCGAAGCGCGACGGGTCGGCCGGCTCGACATGCGCCAGGAAGATCGGCCGGCCGGCGCGCGCCGCCTGGCGTACGACGCCGTCGGCGGCGGCCCCCTCGCCCATCTTCAGCAAGCCGCTGGTGAAGACCAGCTGGTCGATGACCTTGGCGCGGAGCGGCCCGCCCGGGATGACGCGGCCGTTGCCGATGCCGAAGCGGGCGTCGACCACGACCAGCGCATAGTCGATATGGATGCGCGCCGACTGGAACCCGTCATCCATGATCAGGAAATCGCAGCCATGTTCTTCGATGAGCAGCTTCGCACCGGCGGCGCGGTTCGCCGTCACCGCGACGGGCGCATGTTCGGCCAGGAGCAGCGGCTCGTCACCGACATGCTTGGCGGCGTCGTGATGCGCATCGACGACATGCGGCTTCGCGAACGAGCCGCCATGGCCGCGCGACAGGAAGCCTGGCGTGAGCTGCATGCGCTTGGCCTGCTTGGCCAGGGCGATGGCGACCGGTGTCTTGCCGCTGCCGCCGACGGTAAGGTTGCCGACGCATAGGACCGGCGCTGCGGCCTTCTCGCGCGGCGCGTGGCGCATGCGGCGGCCGGCGACCAGCCCATAGATCGCCGATGCCGGCGACAGCGCAAGCACGCGCCAGTCCGGCTTTTCCCACCAGAAGGGTGGCGCTTCGCTGGTCATCGCGCCCGCCCCATGCGTCTCGGCTTCGCGCATGGACTTTTCCAAAAATCGGATCCGATTTCTGGGGTCATGATCTAGCGCCCGTTTGCGCCTTTCAGGCGCGCCTTGACGACCAGAGGTTGGATATAGGGCTCCAGCGATTTCAGCGTGCGGGCAAGCGCGCCGCGCATTTCGTCGACGGTGGCGGCACCCGCCGCCATCATCTCGTGGCGCGCCGCTTCGTTGGTCAAAAGGAAATTGACGGCGCCGGCCAGCATGTCGCGGTCGCGCACCAGCTTGGCGCCGCCACTGTCGAGCAGGCGCTGATAGGCTTCGCGGAAATTCTGCACGTTACGCCCGGCCAGCACGGCGGTTTCGAGCATCGCCGGCTCGAGCGGGTTCTGGCCGCCTTGCGAAGTCAGCGAACGGCCGACAAAAGCGATCTCGGTCAGCCTCAGATAAAGGCCCATTTCGCCGATCGTATCGCCGAGCAGGATGTCGGTATCGTGGGAGATGCGGTCACCCTTGCTGCGCCTTGCCACGGACAGGCCCATGCCGGAAATCTGCGCGGCCAGCGCATCGGCGCGATCGGGGTGACGCGGCACGATGATGGTCAAGAGCCCGTGATGACGCTTGTGCAGGCTGGCATGGACCTCCGCGGCCACGACCTCCTCGCCGTCATGGGTCGAGATCGCAGCCCAGGTCGGACGGCCGCCGATCTGCCGCTGCAGGGTGGCCAAGGCCCGCTCGTCGACCGGCGGCGGGTTGGTGTCCACCTTGAGGTTGCCGGAAACGGTGACCGGCCGGGCACCCAGCGCGCGGAACCGCTCGCCGTCGACATCCGACTGGGCGATGACGTGGGCAAGATTCTCGAACAGCGCCTCGGCAACGCCGGCGCGCTTCTTCCAGGACATGAAGGAGCGGTCCGACAGCCGGCCGTTGACCAGAACCTGCGGCACGTTGCGGGCGCCAAGTTCCAGGATGGTCATCGGCCAGATTTCCGATTCGGCGATGATCGCCAGTTCCGGCCGCCAGTGATCAAGAAAACGGCTTACCGCGGGCTTCAGATCGAGCGGCACATATTGGTGGATGATGCGGCTGCCGAGGCGCTCTTCGGCGACCTTGGCCGAGGTCACCGTGCCCGTGGTCAAGACGATGTTGACGCCATAGTCGAGGATGCTCTCGACCAGCGGCACCACCGCGATCGTCTCCCCCACGCTTGCCGCATGGATCCAGATCACCGGCCCTTCCGGACGGGGACGGCCGGCGACGCCATAGCGTTCTCGGCGGCGGACACGATCCTCCTTGCCGCGCGAGGCGCGCCAGGCGACATAGGGGCCGATCAGCGGATAGGCGACCGCCCCCGCATAGCGATAGGCAGTCAGGGCCGCACGCGCCCAGCGCTCGCTCATTTGCCGCCGTCCACGAGGCGATAAGCCTCAGCCGTCGCGGCGTTGAGGGAGGCCGTGACCTCCTGGCGCTTGCGCTCCATCTCGGCATCATCGGCATCGGCGGGCACGAAGACAGGCTGGCCCACGATGACCGCGGAGCGGCCGAACGGCAGGTTGATGGTGGTCTTGTCCCAGCTCTTCTCCAGCACCTTGCGGCGGCTGGTGGCGATGGCCGATGGCAGGATCGGCCGGCCGGAAAGCCTTGCCAGGAGAACGATGCCAAGCCCAGCGTCGCGCGGCGTGCCATTCGGAATGTCGGCGATCATGGCGACGTTCTTGCCGGTGGCGAGCGCCTTCCTCAGCGCGATCAAGGCCTTGGCGCCGCCCTTGTCCAAATGCCTCGAATTGTTGCGGCCGCCGGAGCCGCGCACCGCCTCGATGCCGAATTTCTCGATCATCAGCGCCTGGAGCTCGGCGTCGGCGCTGCGCGAAACCATGGCGACCAGCGGCCGGCCCTCGGGATAATAGGCAGGAGTCAAAAGATGCTGGCCGTGCCAGAGCGCGATGATGCCCGGCTCAAGATGCGCATAAGCGCCGCCGGCTACTCGAGTCGAGCCGTCGACGAGCGGGCTGGTAACCCGAATCAACCGCAAGAACCAGGCGAACAGGTTGGCGATGAAGTTCTTGACGAAACTCGACTGCGCCAACGGCTCACGGATGCGCCGCCACAACGTGCGCGTTCCGCCGCGTCTGGCGGCGCGCGGCCGGGTCGCCCCTTTCACCGCTTCATGCTCCATCGACGTCAACCGCCGACCTTCGATTCTGGATCGAGCAAGCGGTGCAGATGAACAACGAAATAGCGCATATGAGCATTGTCGACACTTGCCTGCGCCTTCGCCTTCCAGGCGGCGTGCGCCGATTGATAGTCGGGATAGATGCCGACAATGTCGAGCGCGTCCAGGTCGCGAAACTCGGTTCCACCCAGCTTTTTCAGCTCGCCACCGAACACCAGGTGCAAAAGCTGCTTCTTTCCGTCTTCCACGGCCATGCCGATCCTTCGTAGATTCATGAGTTTTGTGAAACGTTTAGCCCAAAGCAGCCGATTTTGGAACTGCGGGCCGACTCACCCTTGGTCAACCCCGGCGATGACCCTGGCGAGCACGCCGAGCAGTTCGCCGCTGCCCGCGGCGAGCGCGCCATGGTTGATCACCTCGCCCGCATAGCGCGGCGGGTTGCCGGTGCGGTCGAGCAATGCTCCGCCCGCCTCGGCAAGGATGAGGTCGGCGGCAGCGATGTCCCAGTCATGCGCGCTCGGCTTGACGAAGGTCGCATCGAGCTTTCCGGCGGCGATCATCGCCAGCCTATAGGCAAGCGAAGGGATGTAGGCCGTCCGCCGCAGCCTGTCCTGCCATGCCGGCGGCATCAAGTCGACCAGCGGCTTAGGCCCCCCGATATCGACGCTTTCGCCCAGCGGGCGCACATGGATGCGCTTGTCGTTGAGATAGGCGCCCTCGCCCGGCAGCGCCCAATAGGTCTCGCGTTTGGCCGGGCATTCGAGCACGCCGGCGAGCGAGCGCCCGTTCTCGACCACGGCGACGCTGACGCACCACGAATGCAGGCCGTCGAGAAAGCCGCGCGTGCCGTCGATCGGGTCGACCACGAAGGTGCGGCGGGCCGACAGCCTGGCATGGTCATCGGCGGTCTCCTCCGACAGCCAGCCATAATCCGGACGCAGCCGGAGCAAGGTCTCGCGCAGGTAGGCGTCGGCGGCGTGATCGGCCTCGCTCACCGGCGAGGTGCCGCCCTTCATCCACACCTGCGGGTTCTTGCCGAAATAGCCCATGGCGATAGCGCCGGCCTCGCGGGCGGCGTCGCGCAGCAAAGCGAGGTCGTCGCGGGCGTCGCTCGAGGTCAATTGGTCAAGCGCCGGCAAGGGTCATCCCTTCGATCAAGAGCGTCGGCGCCGCGGTGCCGAAATTGCGGTCGAGATCGTTCGCCGGAACCATGTTGAGGAACATGGCCTTCAGGTTCGAGGCGATCGTCACCTCGGCGACCGGATAGGCCAATGCGCCGTTCTCGATCCAGTAGCCGGAAGCGCCGCGGCTGTATTCGCCGGTCACCATGTCGACGCCCTGGCCGAACACCTCGGTGACATAGAAGCCGCTCTTCAACGACGCGATCAGATCTTCCGGCGAGCGCTCGCCGGGCTCGATGGCAAGGTTGGTCGAGGACGGCGAAACCGACGAGCCGCTGCGCGAGCCGCGCCCGTTGGTGACAAGGCCGAGCTCGCGCGCGGCCGAGGTGGACAGGAACCAGTGATTCAAGACGCCCTTCTCGACCATCAGCAGCTTCTCGCCCTCGATGCCCTCGCCATCGAAGGGGCGCGAGGCCTGGCCGCGCCGCCGCAAAGGCTCGTCGGTGACGGTGATCGCAGCCGACGCCACCTGCTTGCCCATCATGTCGCGCAGGAAGCTGGTCTTGCGGGCGACCGCGGCGCCGTTGATGGCGCCGGCGAGATGGCCGGCAATGCCGCGCGCGACGCGCGGATCGAACACTACGTCGACCGGGCCGGTCTTCGCCTTGCGGGCGCCGAGGCGACGAACGGTACGTTCGCCCGCCTTGCGACCGATGTCCTGCGGCGTGTCGAGATCGGCGAAATGCTGGCGCGACGAGAATTCGTAGTCGCGTTCCATCGCGGTTCCCTCACCCGCAATGACGCTGGTCGAGCGCGAGAAACGCGAGGCAACATACTGGCCGACAAAGCCATGCGAGGTGGCGAGAACCATGCCGCCCAAGCCGGCGCCGGCGTTGCTGCCGGCGGAATTGGTGACGCCCTTGACGGCCAGCGCGGCCGCTTCGGCGGCAAGTGCTGCTTCCTTCAGCTCGTCTGCCGATACCTCTGTCGGGTCAAAGAGGTCGAGATCGCGCAAATTGCGTGCGAGCAGCGCGGGATCGGCGAGGCCTTGGAACGGATCTTCGGGCGAAACCCTGGCCATCGCCACGGCACGCTCGGCGAGCGCTTTCGGGTCGGATGCGGCGGTGGCCGAGACGCTCGCCACACGCTGGCCGACGAAGACGCGCAGCGACACGTCCTCGCTCTCCGACGATTCGGTGCCTTCGACCTTGCCCAGCCGAACCGACACGCCGGCCGAACGGCCGCGCACCGCCACCGCGTCGGCCGCATCGGCGCCGGCGCGCCTGGCGGCCTCGACGAGCGCCGCGACGCGATCGGTCAATTTCGCTGCGTCGAGCTTATCGGTCATGCGGTTGTTCCTGTCTGTTCACGCGGTCTGTCAGGTCGGGATCACGCCCGCGCCCATCCATCGATGCTCACGCACCGTCTGTGGATGCTCACGCACCATCTGCTGGATGCTCACGCACCATCTATTGTTCCATTGCCGCTTGTGCAATGGGCTCAGGACAATCAGGATACCGCGGCCAAACCGTCCAAAGCGACCGGAAGGGGTTCCGATCGCTGGAACAGTGTCACGTTCTGACGACGTGGGCTTGGCCGCGCGCGCTTCAGCGCCGGGCCAATGGGGGAAGGATGGATTATTTTGTCGACGGAGAGTTTACCCATGACTGGACCTCCCATCACCTGAAGCTTTGGGAGGAGTTTCTCGGCGACAAGGCCGGCACGGCGACGGCTGTGCTCGAAATCGGCTCGTTCGAGGGGCGTTCCGCGCTATTTTTCCTGCAATTCCTGCCAAAATCCCGCATTACCTGCGTGGACAGCTTCCAGGGCAGCGAAGAGCATCTCGAGCCTGGCTCGAAGCATGAATCGGATATGGCCGAGGTCGAACGACGCTTCGACCGCAACCTCAAGCCCTTCGCCGGCCGGGTCGAGAAACGCAAAGGCCATTCGTTAACGATCCTGCCCGGCCTTGCCGGCGAAGGACGGCTGTATGACGTGGTCTATGTCGACGGCGACCATTGCGCCACGTCCGCCTACAGCGATGCCCGACTGGCCTGGGACCTGCTCGACAATGACGGTGTCATGATCCTGGACGACTACCGGTGGGGGCCGGATCTGCCGCTGGCCAGGCGTCCCCAGGCAGGGATCGAAGCCTTTCTGAGCCAGGTCGCCGGAGAATGCGAGCTGTTGCACCGGGGCCAGCAGATCGTCATTCGCAAGAGCGAGATCGTCGCGGCCAAATCATTCACGATCGCCGGCCGCGACATTGACGGGCTCGCCGGCGGCGCGCTGTCGCCGCCGCTGGTCAGCTTCGTCGTCATCAACTGGAATTACGGCGGCTATGTCGGCGCGACGATCGATTCCATACGCAGACAGGACTATCCGCATTTCGAATGCATCGTCATCAACAACGGCTCGACCGATGACAGCGCGCAGGTGATTGCCCGGCATGTCGAAGGCGATCCGCGTTTCCGGGTCGAGACGCTGGCGCAGAACCACGGCCAGCTCGGCGCCGCGCTGTGGGCTCTGGAGAAGGTGAACGGCGGATTCGTCACCTTCGTGGACGCGGACGACGTGCTGTTCGACAACTACGCTTCGACGCACATCCAGGTGCATATGGCATTGCAACGAAGCGTCGGCTTCACTTCGGCCAACGTCGCAGAGATGGACTCGACAGGCACAGCCCTGACGGCCTCGTACCAGCAACTCCGGCTGAACAGACCGGGCGCGCAGCGAGGCCTGCGAGGTGAGCGGACCGTGCTGCGGCTGCCGACCGTCTCCCCGTCGCAATACCGGCTCCTCGACACCAGCACGGCGACCATACCGCGTGGGCACGTCGGCTGGCTCTGGGCGCCGGGCAGCGCCAACATGTTCCGCACCTCGGTCCTGCGTCTGTTGCGGCTGGACGATGGCGGCAACCGTTGGATGACGTCGGCCGACGGCTATTTCAATACGATATGCCATGCGGTTGCCGGCAGCGCGCTGATCGACATGCCCTTGTCCGGCTATCGCCTGCATTCAAGCAATTATTTCGCCACGGGCGAAAGCATGGAGGGCATTCGCACCGGAACCAGAGAATACGCGGCCAAATTGCGGAAATTCACATATGAAAGCGTCAATTATCTGATCGAAGGAAGCGAAAGGTTCGACTGGCTCTTAGGGGGCGAGTTCTGGCCGGTCGTGGACCGGGTCACGCGAGAAAACCCCGACAGGTTGCGCGACTATTTCAGCGACGAGATCGCGGTCGAGATATTCAAGCGCAACGCGCCGCAATTAAGGTCTGTTTTCGGTGCCAGGAGGTTCGGCAGAGAGGTCCTGGCCCGGTTTGCCGGAGCCCAGGCAAGATCCATCCTCAGAGCCGGTTTCGGAGGCCGAATTCCGATGCGCGTCCTCTCGAAATCGCTGTTCCGCGATGCCCGCATCTCTCTGAGGATCGGACGGAAGCGATAATGACCGCGCCAAAGATCAGCTTCGTCATCATCAACCACAATTACGGCCAGTATGTCGGCCAGGCGATATCGAGCGTTCTGTCGCAGGATTACGCCGAGTTCGAATGCCTTGTCCTCGACAACGCCTCGACCGATTCAAGTCGGGATGCGATCAGGCAATTCGAAAACGCGGACGACAGGTTGCGGATCGAATATCTGGATAGAAACCTAAATCAAATGGGTGGCTTCCTACATGTCATCGACCGGCTGTCGGGCGAGTTGGCCTGTATCGTCGATGCCGACGATTTCCTTTTTGCGAACTTCGCCGCGTTTCACGTCCAGCTTCACCTCGATTGCGGCGATCGTATCGCGGTGACATCGGGCGGCGTTTGTGAGGTTGATGGAACCGGCGCCATGCTGACGCCAAGCTACGCATTCTTTTTGCATAGCAAGGCCGGCACGGCGATGTGTCCCGGCGACGCCGAGGGTGTGCCGCGTTTGTTAAGCCAGTCTGACCGGGAGCTGTTGTGGCGACAATCGACACTCATCGCGCCACACGAACATGGGTGGCATTGGTCGCCAGGTACGGCGAACATGTACAAACTATCGTTCCTGAAACGGGCACGGCCAATGTTGAACGTGGTCAACTCAACGTCCACGGACAACTATTTCATGCCGTTCCTGAGCGCGTTGAGCGGCTCGGCTTGCATCGACATACCGCTTTCGGCCTATCGGATACACGGCAGGAATCGCTACAGCGTCGTTCCGGCAGGCCCGGGCTTAAGGCCGACCAGCAAACAATCCGCCGCGCGTACCTATGCAGACAGGAAGGCAATGGTCCGGACTCTGGCGTCGCGTGCCCGCGATTTTGTTTCCACGCACGCCGAGACGTTCTGGATGATAATGGACGCCGCCCCCGTCCCCGACGGGGTTTCCCGGCATGACTATTTCAACGATCCAGTTATCCAGGACATTTTGCGCGAACATTTTGACGAACTCGTCGCTGCGTGCGGCAAAACACAAACCAGCAAGGAATTGAGTGCGCGCATGGGGCGAAAGGGCTACGACGTGTTCATGGCCAGGGTGCGCGATGGAAATGCCGCAGCCAACAGGATAGCGCAATAAAGTGCTTGCAGCTCAGGTGCTGGCTACCGGTGCCCAGATCACGTCATCGACCCTTGCGGCCCCCGTCGCCAGCATCACCAACCGATCGAAGCCGAGGGCCGAGCCGCTGGCTTGCGGCATGATGGCCAAAGCGGCGAGGAAATCCTCGTCCAGCGGATAGCGCTCGCCATAGACGCGCTCTTTCTCATCCATCTCGGCGGCGAAGCGGCGGCGCTGCTCGGCTGCGTCGGTCAGCTCGCCGAAGGCGTTGGCAAGCTCGACCCCGCAGCAATAGAGCTCGAAGCGCTCGGCAACGCGCGGATCCTGGGCGCTCGGCCGGGCGAGCGCCGCTTCCGAAATCGGATAGCCGTATAAGATAGTGGCCCGCCCCTGCCCCAGCACCGGCTCGATTTTTTCGACCATGACCCGGCTGAACAGGTCGGCCCAGTTGTCGTCGGGCGCAGTGCGCAGGCCGGCGCGGACCAGTGCCGCGTGAAGGGCGTCGCGGTCCGTGCTGCCGTCGGCCGATACGGTCGCGAGCAGGTCGATGCCGGCATGGCGCAGGAAAGCCTCCGCCACGCTCAGCCGCTCCGGTTCGGCGAAGGGATCGGCCTCGCAACCGCGAAAACGGAAACTCTTCGCGCCGGCCTTTTCCGCGGCGAGCGCCAGGAATTCGGCGCAGTCATCCATCAGGCGCTCAACTGTATCGCCGACGCGATACCATTCGAGCATGGTGAACTCGGGGTGGTGCAATGGGCCGCGCTCGCGGTTGCGCCAGACCGGGCCGAGGCTGAAGATGCGTTTCTCGCCGGCGGCGAGCAGCTTCTTGCAGGCGAATTCCGGCGAGGTGTGGAGATAGAGCTGCCGGCGCGATGCATCGGGCCCGATCGCCTCGGTGGCGAAGGCGGCGAGATGCGCCTCGTTACCCGGCGAGACCTGCAGCGCCGAGGTCGTCACCTCGACGAAATCGCGCTGCGCGAACCAGCCGCGCAGGGCGGCGGCGATGGCATTGCGCGCCATCAGCCGGGGCCGGCGGTCGGCATGGATATGCGGCATCCACCAGGGCGAAGCGGCGGTCATGGGCAGGAAAATCGCCCGACAGGCTGGCGGTTCGGCGCAAGATGCGCTAGGGCGCACGCGATGGCCGCCGTCGCCGCTTCGCGGAAATCGATGCTTGCAGGCCGAAAAACTCGAACGGGATCGAATATCGTGGTCAAGGTCATCGCCAGTTCCTTACGCAAAGGCAACGTCGTCGATAAGGACGGCAAGCTTTATGTCATCCTCTTTGCCGAAAACATCCACCCTGGCAAGGGCACGCCGGTGACCCAGCTCGATATGCGCCGCATCGGCGACGGGGTGAAGGTTTCGGAGCGCTACCGTACGACCGAAATGGTCGAGCGCGCCTATGTCGAGGAGCGCGAGCACACCTTCCTCTATTCCGACGGCGAAGGTTTTCACTTCATGAACCCGGAAAGCTACGACCAGGTCGTGGCCTCGGAAGCCGTGGTCGGCGACATGGCGCCCTATCTGCAGGAAGGCATGGCCGTGCAGCTCGCGCAGTTCAACGGCGTGCCGATCTCGCTGGTGCTGCCGCAGCGCGCCACCTTCGAGGTGGTCGACACCGAGCCGGTCACCAAGGGCCAGACGGCGTCTTCGTCCTACAAGCCGGCGATGCTCTCCAACGGCGTGCGCACGGCCGTGCCGCCGCACATTTCGGCCGGCACGCGCGTCGTGGTGATGACCGCCGACGGCTCTTACGTCGAACGCGCCAAGGACTGAGATTTTAGGTCGATTTGTAATGGCTCGCCTGAGCACAGGCGGGCCTGCAATCACGCATAGTTGGCTTTTTTGACCCGTATCCGCCAGTTTCGCCTGCGGACGATCGCTTTACGCCTCCTTCAGCCGCGCGACCACGAATGCCGACACCTGAAAGCTGAAATATTGTTGGCACCAAAGGCGGGCGCCGGCTCATGTGCATTTGCTGATTGCCCAATGCCCAGCGCACGCTGCTTTTATCAAAGGCAGTTACACCCTGAACGGTTAGCGAAAGGCGAGGACGCTTGTAGCACCGCATCATTCCTTTGATGGATTTCAGAGGCCAAAAAGCAAGATAGCGTGCGGCGCGCGGAACGGGCGCGGTCGCCGTCATGCAAATAAGCAACAAACAGGCTCCTGCTCTGCAGGCAGTGATGAAAGAGGCCAAACGCGCCATAACGCCGCTGATCTGGTTCAGCGGCGGCATCAATATACTGATGCTCACCAGCTCGTTCTACATGCTTCAAGTCTACCACCGGGTGCTATCCAGCCACAGCGTGGAAACTTTAGCAGCATTGTCGTTGATGGCCTGCGCCGCGATCCTGACAATGGCAGGGCTCGAAATGGTACGCGCCCGCCTGCTGTCAACCGTAGGCGCCTGGATGAACTCGAGGCTGGCTCCAGTGCTGTTGACCGCGTCAGTGGAGCAGTCGGCCGCCGCGCCGGGTCAAGGCAGCACGCGGTCTCTGCGCGATCTCGACCAAGTGCGGAGTTTCTTCACCAGCCCGAGCATCTTCCCGATCCTTGACGCACCGTGGGCACCAATCTTCTTCATCGCCATCTTCTTCATGCATCCGTGGCTCGGTTGGTTGGCGCTGGCCGGCGGGTGTGTGTTGTTCGCGCTGGCATTGCTCAACGAACTCGCTACCCGCAAACCGCTCACAGAGGCCGGCAACGCACAGGTGAGGGCCTTCATCCGAGCTGACTCGACAGTCCGCAACGCCGAGGTCGTCCAGGCCATGGGTATGCTGCGGCCATTGCTCGCCAGATGGCAAGAGCAGCAGGATGAAGCGAGCGCCGGACAAGTCGCCGCCGGCAACCGCGCCAGCGCTATCGCGTCTGTCGCACGTTTCTGGAGGATGGCCTTGCAAATGGCCATCCTCGGCCTCGGCTCTTACCTGGTGCTGCAGAACGAGGCCTCTCCCGGCGTCATGATTTCATCCTCAATCCTGATGGGCCGCGCGCTGGCCCCGGTGGAGCAAGCGATCAGCACGTGGAAGGCGACACTCGGGGCACGCGCCGCTTACAAGCGTCTCACCGCGTTTGTCGGCGAGCGACCCGAGGCCAAAGCAGTGTGGTCTTTGCCACGCCCACAAGGAAAGCTCGAGGCAGAGAGTATTGTCCTCGCCCGGCAGGGTGGTGGTGAGCCTGTCTTGAAAGGCGTGAGTTTCCAACTCAAGCCCGGCGAAGTGATGGCGCTCATCGGCCCGAGCGCATCCGGCAAGACAAGCCTGGCCCGCGTTATCGCCGGCGCTTGGCGACCATCAGCCGGCCGCGCTTTGCTCGACGGCATGGACGTCGCCGAGTGGCCCGCCGAGGACCGTGGTCGGCACGTCGGGTATTTGCCTCAGGATATCGAGTTGTTCGCCGGCACAATCACCGAGAACATCGCTCGCTTCACGATGCTTAGCCCCGCAGTGTTCAACAACGTAGTCAAGGCCGCGCAACTGGCGGGCGTTCACGAATTGATCAAGGGCTTGCCGAAAGGCTACGAAACTCAAGTCGGGGATTCAGGCGCATCGCTGTCGGGCGGACAGCGTCAACGAATCGGGCTGGCGCGAGCACTTTACGGCGATCCGGCCCTCATCATCCTGGACGAACCGAACTCCAACCTCGACCGCGATGGCGAAGACGCGCTGATCGCCGCCATCAGCGCAGTCAAGGCAACGGGCACCACAATCATCCTGATCGCACACCGCCCAAACATCATGGAGAAAGTCGACAAGGTGCTGGTGCTCAATCAGGGCAGACAAGAATTATTCGGGGCGCGTGACACGGTTTTCAACGAACTCGCCGCCCGCGCCAGGAGAGTGGCCCAGCTGCCCAACACCACTCACGTCACGGCGGTCACGTCATGACCCGCGCAAACCCAGCAGACAACGATATGAACATAGTGGCTCTCCCTCAGCCACTGCCACCCCCGCCGACGTTGCAACCGCTCCGTCTCAGAGCCGTCACGAACGCCGGTTTCTCAATCATGTTCCTGTTCTTCGGCGTGGCCGGCGGCTGGGCGGCCTTGGCACCGCTCGACAGCGCGGCGGTGACGACCGGAGTGGTCAAGGTCGACGGCGACCGCAAACTCATCCAGCACCTCGAGGGCGGCATTATCGCCGAACTCGACGCGGTCAACGGCGATGTCGTCAAGAAGGGCAAAGTGCTCATCCGTCTCGACAACACGCAAGCCAAGGCTCAACTGGACTCGATCCAAAACAAGATCGCCACACGCGAGGCACTCGTCGCCCGTCTCAGGGCCGAACGCGATGGCAAGGACACGATCGAGTTCGACCAGGCATTGCTCGACAACCCGGACCCTGCCGTCAAGGACGCGGTGGCCACTCAACGTGACGTCTTCAACGCGAAGCACCGCAACCTGAAGGACGAGAAGGCAATTCTCGACGAACGGCGCCAGCAGACCGCCGAGCAAATTACCGGACTGCAACAGCTTATCGCGACCGAGGACAAGCGGATCGCGGCATTCGTGAACGAGAACAAAGACCTCGAGACTTTGCTCAGCAAGGGGCTCACCACCCGCGAACGCAACCTGACGCTTACCCAGCAACAGCGCCAGACCGAGGGAGAACGCGCCACGAATGTCGCATCGATCGCCCGCGCCCGCAGCTCTATCGCCGAAATCGACATGCAAATCCTCAACCTTACAACTCAACAATTGAACGAGTCCGTTGACGAATTGAGCAAGGTCGAGGCGGAGCTGTTCGACTTCCGGCAGCAAGCGCGCGCGGCCGCGGATGTCCTCAAGCGCACCGACATCACCGCCCCCGTCGACGGAATCGTGATGGACGTGAAAGTTCACACGGCGGGCGGAGTGGTGAAACCCGGCGACACGCTGATGACGGTCGTGCCGCTCGGCGAGAAGCTGGTTATCGAGACAATGGTCAAGCCCGAAGACGTCGAGACGATCGCCCCTGGCCAGACAGCCTATGTCAGCTTCCCGGCCTTCACCAAATACAACCTGCCGCAGCTCAGCGGAGTTGTGGAAACGGTGTCGGCCGATCGATTGGTGGATGAGCGCACGAACGCTCCCTACTTCTCCGCGACGGTGATCATCAACAAGAGCGAACTGGCCAAGCTCGACGGTCGCAGGCTGCTGCCGGGCATGTCGAGCGAGGCTTTGATCAAGACCGGCACCCGCACGGTCCTGGCTTATCTCGCCGAACCGCTCACACAAAACATCCGTCGCTCTTTGCGTGAGAAATAATGCAAACATCAGTGGCTCACGTGCGTATCCATGTCACAACAAGGGAGGATCCAGATTAAAGACACAAGTCTACACCTCACTCATTATGTCCATACCCACACTATAGAGTTATAAATCGCACAATTGTGTGCGCAGTAGGGAGGAAACACCGTGGCGAAAAATCCAGTAATTATAACAATCGGCCCCGATTTCTCGCTGTCAGCGGCCAGCGTCGACCTGAACTTGCATAACCACACAGTGCAGCTCGAAGAGAACCCCCCGAGCGCGACAGTCGTCGACGAGTCCGCTTACTTCGCCGGCAGTAACGGCATCGCCTACACCACCGACTTCACCAACCCCACCGGGGATTATCTCCGTGTTTACACCGGCTCGGAATTCTCAGACCGAATGATCGGCGACGATCTCCTCAACCATCTTCTCGGCGGCGGCGGCAACGATTTCATGTACGGCGGCGGCGGTAACGATTGGATTGAAGGCGGTGACGGCAGCGATTCTATTGCCGGTGACGCCGGCGACGATTCCCTCTACGGCAACGCCGGCGACGACACCATCAAAGGTGGTGACGGTAACGACTTTATCAGAGCCGGTGACGGTAACGATATCATCTACGGCGGGGCCGGTGATGACGCCATCTATACCAGTGACGACAGCCAAGCCCACTACTCCCCCGGTGTCGACATAGTCAATGGCGGTGGCGGCAACGATTTTATCAGGGCCGGCCGTGACGGCGGCATATTCAATGGCGACGCTGGCAACGACACCATCACCGGCAGCGAGGGCCAGGACACTATCAACGGCGGGGCCGGCAACGACACCCTCTACGGCGACAACGGCGCTATGAATCGCAACAGCACCGACACCATCCACGGCGGTGCCGGTGATGATTATATCGAAGGTGACGTCATGTTTCTCCCGTCCGGCAGAGCTAACTTCCTGTACGGTGACGGGGGCAACGACACTATCGTCGGGTTTATCGGTGACGACACCATCAACGGTGGGGCCGGCAACGACACCATCGAAGGGGGTAGGGCAAATTTCTCGATCAATTCCGGCAGCGACACCCTGACGGGCGGCGGGGGTAGCGACACCTTCGTCTTCCACAGCCACACCTTCGTCGCCGGCCAACATGACGTCATCACCGACTTCAAACACGGTGACGATAAGTTCGACCTGAGGGACACTCACGACACCGCGTTCCTGCAAGGCCCCAACTTTAACTCGGCACAGTCGGCTATCGATTATCTCCACGCGCACAATCTCTCTGTCGAGAGTACAGTAGTAAAGGTCATCGACGGTTCTGCCGTCGACCTCGTCAGTTTTAGCGACGACGCCGGCACTCTCGACCTCAACGTGTCGGTAAGCGCGTCGGCGGCGGCGCATATCACACAGGCGGACTTCCTCTTCGGCGCTCTGGTGTAACCTACAGTGAGGGGCGGCGCACAAGTCGCCCCCCCAACACCTGATAGTGAGATACACGTATGCGGACAGAGGTAGGGAGTGCGCGGTTCAGGGGGTGCCCGAAGCGGTATCAGAGCCGACCTGGCCGCCTCCATACACCTCGGCCTCGGGCGGCGATAATACAGACGGCTTCCAAATCTCCGACGGGCTCGGCGGCGTGGACAAAGTCTGCTGCCGGGTATGTCGAGCGAGGCCATGATCAAGACCGGCACCCGCACCGTGCTGGCATATCTTGCCGAACCGCTCACGCAAAATATCCGTCGCTCATTGCGCGAGAAATGAAATCTTAAACAGCTCCGTACGCGTCCTTTTCACAACAAAGGAGAACCTAGACCAAAGACACATATTTCATATCCGCAGTGTAGCGCCACAACGCGCACAATCTTGTGCACAACAGGGAGATGAATACCATGACTAAAAAGCCAGTCTTAGTATCAGTCGGCCCGGATTTCTCGCAGTCGACGGCGAGTGTCGATCTGAATCTGCACACCCACACAGTCCAATTAGAAGAGAACATCCCGCCGAGCGCGACAGTCACCAACGAGGCAGCTTATTTCGCCGGCGGGACCGCATACACCACCGATTTCACATACACCGGCACCTGGTTCGGTTCGGCTTTCTCCGACCGAATGATCGGTGACGATCTCACCAACCTATTTTCCGGTGGCCCCGGCAACGATTTCCTCCACGGCGGCGCCGGTGCCGACGCCCTCAACGGCGATGACGGCAACGATTTTATCACCGGCGGGGCCGGGGATGATCTTCTCGACGGCGGCGCCGGCAACGACACGATCAATGGCGGCGCTGACAACGACACAATCCGAGGCGGTATCGACAGCGACGTGATTTACGGCGGTACCGGGGACGACACTATCTACGGCGGCAGCGGGATTCGCCCGAGCGACGGTCAGGATCACACTCCCGGCGACACGAACGACACACTCTACGGCGGTGCCGGCAACGACACGATCTTCGGCAACGCCGGCGACGACTATATCGACGGCGGTGCCGGCAACGATACCCTCTACGGCGACGACACCGCCACCTCCCCCACCAGCGGTAACGACACCATCCACGGCGGTGCCGGCGATGACGTGGTAGAAGATAGTCACGGTACCAACACCCTATACGGCGATGCCGGGAATGACACGATATTGGGTGGAGACCAGAACGATACCATCTATGGCGGCAGGGGCGCCGACATCATCCTCGGCGGCGCAGGCGCGGACTGGATGTCGGCGAATAACGGCATCACCACCGGGGACGGCGCCCGGGACACCTTTGTCTTCTTCTCGGGCGACTCATCGGCGACCGTGCAGGACACCATCCAGGGATTCAAGCATGGCGAGGATAAAATCGATCTGCATGAATCGCGGCACATCGCTTTGATCCTTAACGACGCTTCCGGTAGTAGCGGAACTTTCGCCTCGTCTCAGGCAGCTCTCGACTATCTGCACGCACACAACATATCCGCCGAGGGAGCAGTGGTGAAAGTCGACACCGGCAGCAGCGGGCTCATTGTCGGTTTCAGCGACGACGCCGGTACAATCGACCTAAATGTGGCGGTGGGCGAGACGGCGGCAGCTCACATCACCGAATCAGACTTCCTCTTCGCGTAGAAAAGTTGCGCCTGTAAAACTTGCAGTGGAGTACGAGCGCCAAGTCTCGGTTACTGAGGTCAGCCCTTTTGGAGCGCGGTGCTCTGGCGGGGCGGCTGCGTAATGCCGACAACAGAGGGCCTCCCGACGCCGATCGAGAAGGCTGGCTGGTTGCGTGATTGTCCTGCCCGGTAGACGTGCAGGGTGGACAATGAGGATAAGGCGCTGCCATTGTGCCGACAGAAATCCATATCAGTACGGTAGAGGACCAGGGAGCGCTGGGCATCAGCCCGCCTGCGACCAAGCGGGCCACGGGTCAGCACGGTGTCCGCCGTCTGTCAGCGACGGCGGCAACAAAGTGGTGACCTTGGCCCCAAAGCCCCGCTTGGCTAGACTTCGAAAGATGCTGGACGCCATTCACCACGTCGCGCTTATCTGCACCGACTACGATCGGTCGCGACGGTTCTATGTCGAGCTCCTCGGCCTGGACCTGATCCGCGAGGTCTATCGGGAGGAGCGGCAGTCCTGGAAGGCTGACCTGCGGATCGGATCCGCCCAGCTAGAATTGTTTTCCTTCCCTGCCCCAGCGCCGCGGCCGTCTTATCCAGAGGCGACAGGGCTGCGGCACTTGGCATTTGCTGTGGGGAACCTCGAAGCCGTAGTTGTGCGCCTGGAGGCCGCCGGCGTTGCCGTAGAGCCAATCCGGATCGACCCATATACGGATCGGCGCTTCACCTTCTTTAGCGACCCGGATGGATTGCCGTTGGAACTCTACGAAGCGCAATAAAGTACCGTCTGATACGACAGTCGGCGTATCGCGCGCAGCAGCAATCCGGGCGGAACCCTAAGACGGGTGACCAGTTGAAAGGGATTGGAAAGGAGACAACGTCATGGCCGACGGTTCCGCCTTGCAACCCGCTGCTGCGATCGCTCACAAGAACCGCGCCCGCCAGCCGAACGAGAGCGTCGAGTACCGCAAGGCGCGCGAGGCCCTGTTGATCGAGGAGATCGAACTCAACCGCCATATCGCGCGCGTCGCCGCCCAGCGTCGCGCCTTGCCGCCTGGCGGCGAGGTGAAGGGCGACTATCAATTCATCGGCGAAGCCAGTAGCGTGGCCGGCGCCAATCCCGTCGGCTTCGAGGAGCTCTTCGGCGATAAGGACACTCTGTTCGTCTACAACTGGATGTATGGCCCCAAGCGCCAGCGCCCTTGCCCCATGTGCACCGCTCTGCTGAGCTGCCTGGACGGCAATGCCGACCACCTCCGCCAGCGAATTGCCCTCGCCGTCGTCGGCCTTTCGGCCATCGAGCGGCAGATCGCCTTCAAGGTAGAGCGTGGCTGGAAGAACCTGCCTTTCTACGCCGACGTCAACGGGAATTTTAGCCGGGATTACCACGCGATCATGGACGATGGGACCGACACCGCCGCCGAAAACGTCTTCACCCGGCGCGACGGAACCATCCGGCACTTCTGGGGCGCGGAATTGGGTTTCGAGTCAGCCGATCCAGGCAAAGACCCGACAACCGAGCCGGACTTGATGATGCTGTGGAACGTCCTGGACTGGACGCCGGAAGGTCGCGGGACCGACTGGTACCCGAAGATCACCTACTAAGCGGTCGAGATGGTTTGCCAGGGTCTGGCGTAGCGGAAAGGGTGGAGACCTGCCAATCCGCTCGCGGTCCCGCTTAAGGCATTCACCAGTTTGTCATCAAGCGTCTGCAACTGGCGCTCAGCGGTCTATCCGCTTGCGAGCGTTCGGCGTAGCGGCTCATGCCGATGCTGAATCAGAGTCGACATGATCTGAAAACTGCCGGTCGGCCCCCTTCGGAGACGTGACGATGAGAGCACCGTGGTGTAGAGTATGTGCGCCGAGAATAGAGTAGCAGGGTGGTGTCTCCTGCGCCCGTAAGGGTTCTTCCCCGCCACGGCGTCAAAATCCCAAGATGGGTGATGGCGCGTGGCCTCGTGGTTCGCTCCGTCACCAACAGGAGCGACTATGAACTACCTTTACCTAGCGGGTGCGATTGTAGCCGAAGTCGTCGGCACCGGCTTTATGAAGCAGTCGGACGGCTTTTCGAGACTGGTCCCAACCATCATCACGACGGTCGCCTACGCAATCGCATTTTACTGTCTATCACAGACGTTAAAGACGATCCCAACGGGCGTCGCGTACGCCGTTTGGTCGGGGTCAGGCATCGTGCTCATCACTGCAATTGCTTGGGTGTTCCAGGGACAGAAGTTGGACGTGCCCGCACTGCTGGGAATTGGATTGATAGTGGCAGGCGTAATTGTGATGAATATGTTCTCCAAGGCGGCAGGGCACTAAGTCGCGCGTCCGCTTTCCACCTAGGTGCGGACCTCCCCGTTTATGGGTTCACAGCCTAATTGGCCACGATCAGGCAACCACTGCCACCGGCAGGCCGGCGGCTTTCCATTCCGGCATGCCGTCCTCCAGCCGGCGCGCGGAATGGCCGAGCGCGCGCAGCGCCGCGACTGCCTCGAAGGACATCACGCACCACGGGCCGCGGCAATAGGCGACGATTTCGCGGCCGATAGCGGCGTCGGTCGACCAGGCCCTGACTTTCCCCAGCGGGACATTGATGGCGCCCGGCACATGGCCGAGCGCGAACTCGTCTTTCGGGCGGACGTCGATCAGCGTCACCAGTCCGTCGCGCATCAGCGTCTGAAGCTCGTCGCGCGTGACCGGCCGCATGTCGTCGCGCGCGTCGAAATAGCCGCGCACGATGCGGTCGACCTCGGCGAGCTGCCGCTCGGCGACGCCGCGCACAGCGGCGAAGGCGGAAAGCACGCTGTCATCGGCCAGCGAATAATGCACGAATTTACCGTCGCGCTCGGCCGAGACGATGCCGGCGCGGCGCAGCGCCTGTAGATGCTGGGAGATGTTGGCAACCGGCTGGCTAAGCTTCGCGGCGAGCGCCTCGACGCTGCGCCCGCCTTGCGCCAGATGCTCGATCATTTCCAGGCGCAGCGGATGGCCGAGCGCCTTGGCGACGATCGAGAACTGCTCGTACAGCGCCTGTTTCGGATTGCGGATTGACATAGCCTTTTCGCTAACGCATCGTCATTCAATAGAATTGTTGAATGACAGTTTCAGCTCAGACTGTCAAGCAAGGGCACGCTGCCTGACACGTTCGCCTGTTCGGAGGAAAAAGCGATGATTCTCAGGCAGTTCCTGCACACCGACCCGGTGGCCGCTTCCTATCTGTTCGGCTGCGGCGGCAAGGCTTCCGCGGCCGTGGTCGATCCGCTCGGCGACATCGCGCCCTATGTCGAGGCGGCGCGCGCGACAGGCATGCGCATCCTCTATGTCGTCGACACGCATATCCATGCCGACCACATCTCGGCCGGACGCTCGCTGGCCGAGGCGACGGGCGCGGAATACGTGCTGTTCGAAGGGGCCGAAGCAGGCTTCCCGTTCCGGCGTGTCAAGGATGGCGAGGTGCTCGAGCTCGGCAATGTCACGGCGACGATCTTGCATACACCGGGCCACACGCCGGAGCATCTGAGCCTGTTGGTCACCGACCGGACGCGGTCGGCCGAACCCTGGTTCGTGCTCACCGGGCACACGCTGATGGTCGGCGATCTCGGCCGTACCGAGCTTGCTTCAAGCGCCGAAGACGGGGCGCGCGCGCTTTACGCCAGTGTGCGCCGCCTGAAGGAGTTGGCCGACCATATCGAGGTGCTACCCGGCGCCTATTCCGGCTCGGTTTGCGGCCGCTCGCTGAGCGGCAAGCCGACATCGACCATCGGCTTCGAGCGACGCTTCAACAAGGCCTTCCGCATCGAGGACGAGGGTGAGTTCGTCGCCGCCATGACCGCCGACATCCCTCCCCCGCCGCCGCAGGCCGCCCGGACCCGGGCCGTCAACGCCGGAGCGAAATCTTGAACATAGCGGCGTCTGTCGTCGCGCTCGGCCTCAAGGCCAACTGGAAGCAGTTTTCGCTCCTGGTGCTGATCAACGCCTTTGTCGGCGGCATGGTCGGCATCGAGCGGACCGTGGTGCCGCTGATCGGCGCGGAGGAGTTCGGCGTAGCGTCGACCACGCTGGTCGTCTCCTTCATCGTCAGCTTCGGGGTGGTCAAGGCCTGCGCCAACCTCGTCTCCGGCCAGCTTGCCGACAGATGGGGCCGCAAGCGCGTGCTGATCCTCGGCTGGCTGTTCGGCCTGCCGGTGCCGTTCATCATCATCTGGGCGCCGAGCTGGGGCTGGATCGTCGCCGCCAACGCGCTCCTCGGCATCAACCAGGGCTTCGCCTGGTCGATGACGGTGATCATGAAGGTCGACCTGGTCGGACCGAAGTCGCGCGGGCTCGCCGTCGGCCTCAACGAGTTCGCCGGTTACCTCGCGGTCGGCGTCACCGCTTTCCTTACCGGCTATCTCGCGAGCCGTTACGGCTTTCGTCCCGTGCCGATCTATCTCGGCGTCGGCTACGCGATCCTGGGTGCGGCGCTGTCGATCCTACTCGTGCGCGACACGCGCGAGCATCTGCGGCTGGAGCTGGCCAACCATCCAAGACAAGCTTCCCCGCTCGGCTTCCGCGAGATTTTCATGCTGACCTCGTTCGGGGATCGCAATCTGTTCGCCGCGTCGCAAGCCGGCCTGGTGAACAACCTCAACGATGGCATGAGCTGGGGGCTGTTTCCGCTCTTCTTCGCCGCCAATGGGCTCGGCATCGAGCGCATCGGTATCCTCAAGGCGATCTATCCGGCGGTGTGGGGCATCTTGCAGGTCGCCACCGGGCCGCTAAGCGACCGCTGGGGCCGCAAGGGGCTGATCGTCGCCGGCATGTGGGTGCAGGCAGCGGGGCTTCTCACCACCGCCATGACCCGCAATTTCGGCTGGTGGCTGCTGGCCAGCCTTTTGCTCGGTCTCGGCACCGCGATGGTCTATCCGTGCCTGATCGCGGCGGTGTCGGACGCATCGCATCCCTCCTGGCGGGCGCGCTCGCTCAGCGTCTACCGTTTCTGGCGCGATCTCGGCTACGCGATCGGGGCGCTGTCCGCCGGCCTGATCGCCGACTTCTTCGGCTTCGTCGCCGCGATTGCGGCCATTGCCGCATTGACCTTCCTGTCGGGCGCGATCGTCGCGGTGACGATGCGTGAGCCGCGTTCCGCCACCGTGGTTCCGACATCGGGCGACAGTTGAGACCGCCTGCGAAACGAGGACCGCGTTTACGTTAATGGAAGCTTGATGCTGCGCGGGATGCGCCGGTCAGCTACAATCTGAACAGGTACATTTCCTCGAGATCGCGCATGAGCAACCCGAACCGCATGCCGTGGGTGGATACGGCAAAAGGTCTTTCCATCATTCTGGTGGTGATGATGTATGCCGCCTACAACACCGGTGAATACACCGGCGGCGTCGGCTTCCTGCATTATGTCATCGGCTTCGCGACACCGTTCCGCATGCCGGAATTCTTCCTGATCTCGGGCCTGTTCCTGTCGCAGGTGATCGACCGGCCATGGCGGCGCTATATCGACCGCCGCGTCGTCCACTACCTCTATTTCTACGTGCTTTGGGCGATCATCTCGATCGGGCTGAAGATCGGCATCTTCAGCCGCGACCCCGCCGGCATGCTGCATGATCTCGCGATGGCCGCCGTCCAGCCATACGGCGTGTTGTGGTTCATCTACATGCTGGCGGTGTTCGGGATCGTCATACGCGTGCTGCGCGAGCTTCGCGTGCCGCACTGGATCGTCATCTTGGCTGCCGCCGCGCTGCAGATGTGGGCGCCGAAGCCGGACAGCTACGCGCTTGAGCAGTTCGCGGCCTATTTCGTGTTCTTCTATCTCGGCTTCGTGCTCGCGCCGCTGATATTCCGGCTGGTGGCGTGGACGCAGGATCGGCGGGCGGTCGCCGTTCTCGGCCTGCTCGCCTGGGCGATCGTCAACGGCCTGCTCGTCTATTCGCCGGGCTATGCGATGCAACCGGTCGGCATGCAGATGGGACTGGCGGCATGGCCGCCGCTGCATCTGTCGCTTGCCGTCGCCGGCGCCGTGGCGCTCTGCGTTGCCGGCGGTTTCCTGTCAAAATTCGCTTCCATGGAATGGCTGCGCTGGCTCGGCGAGCATTCGCTGGTCGTCTATGTCGCCTTCACCATCCCGATGTCGATCTTCCGGGGCGTCATGCTGGCGAGCGGCCTGCTGACCGATACCGGCGTGCTGAGCCTGGCGGTGCTGCTGGTTTCGGTCATAAGCCCGGTGGTGCTCTACTTCATCGTCCAGCGCGTCGGCTTCGGCACCTTCCTGTTCGAGCGGCCGGCCTGGGCGCATTTCGACAGGCCGACAGCCGCCAAGGCCTCCGGCAAGCCCATGAGCCGGCCGGCACGCGAGGCGGCCTGACCGGGCCGCCCGTTCCGGCCATCCGTTATTTGCCGGCGCCGTATCCCGGCCGGCGCACGGCCCTGATCTTGCCGCTGCTGCCGCCGCCGCAAAAGAAACAGCCGTCGCCATCTGATTCCAGTCCCGATACACCGGAGGGCATCGCGACCTCCTGCAGCACGTCGCCCGTCTCGGGATCGATGCGCAGCAGATCGCCCTCCTCACCTTCCCAAGTGGCATGCCAGAGTTCGCCGTCGATCCAGGTGACGCCGGTGACGACGCGTTTCGACTCGATGCTACGGATCACCTCGCCCGTTTCAGGATCGATCTGGTGGATCTTATGGGCCCTGTATTCGCCGACCCAGAGCGAACCTTCGGCCCAGGCCATGCCTGAATCGCCGCCATTGCCCGGCGCGGGAATGGTGGCGACGACCTCGCCGGTCTTTGGGTCGACCTTGTGAATGCGGTCCTCGGCGATCTGGTAGAGGTGCTCGCCGTCGAAAGCGGTTCCGGCATGCGAGGCGACGTCGACCGATTGCACGATGGTGCCGCTCTCCGGGTCGAGGGCCTTCAGCTTGTCGCCGGTGGCGAACCAGACATTCTTGCCGTCATAGGTGACACCATTGACGCGCTCGGCGTCCGGAAAGGGACCATATTCGCGCAGGATCTCGGCGGCGGCTCTTTTCATTTTCGATCTCCGTTCGAACAATGGCGGCAAACTACTCGCTCGGCAGCGGACCGGGGAGTAACAAGACAGTCGGGAATCCGGTCATCGGCGGCATCATCCAGCGGCGCGCCCGGCCGCGGCCGACCGCCTGCACCTTGTGCTCGGCCGACAACTGCTCCAGCGCCCGCTGCACGGTGCGCGCGCTGGCGCCAAGCGCGATCGCCAGCGCCGAGCTCGACCAGGCCTCGCCATCGGTCAGGAAGGCAAGCACCGCGCCATGCTCATCCTCGACCGGCGGCGCCAGCACGACGATCTCGGCGGCGTTCAGCGGCGTCAACGCAAAGCCACCTGTTGTCGCATTGATCTCGGCCAAGCCGGTGAGCTCGGCGCGGAGCCGCCCCATCTCGACCCTGAGCCGCGCGCGGTGCGACTCGTCGGCGTGCCTCGCCCGGAACGCGCGCCTCAGCAATGTCTCGCGCGGGACATCCGCCGGCCAGGTTTCGGCGAGCGTGCGCGCCAGCGCAAACAGCACCGGCCGGGTCGCCAGCGAGACCACGGTGCCGCCTTCGCGCACGACGTTGCGGCAGGCATCGATGACCAGCGCGCCCGACCCCAGCAGCGCCTCGACCTTGTCGAGCAGCAACTCTTTCTCCGCGCCGCGCGCGATCAGCCGGCCCACCGGCGTGTTCAGCACCAGGGACGCCGCTTCGACTTCGGCCTTCAATGCCGGGATGTTGGCTTGATAGGCGGCAAGCGATGCCCGGCCGAATGCCGAGCGCGCCGCCTTTGTCCTCAGGCGCCGGACGGCGATTCCGGCCGCGGCCAGTTCATGCGCGACGCGCGCCACCGGCGGCAGCGGCGTCGGATCGAAGTCGGCAAGCAGGCGCTCGGCCTCGTCGAGGCGGCCGATCAGGATGAGGCGGCGCGCCTCGAGGCTGCCGGCATAAGCGGCGTTCAGCCGGTCGCCATGCGCGGCCAGCGTCGCGCGGGCGGACCGCAGCGCCTTCTCCGGCCAGCCGAGGTCGCGCGAGACCAGCGCGATCTCGGCCTCGGCGACGACACAGCGGGCGCGCGCCACCGCTTCCCTAGGGCTGAAGGCGCGGGCGGCGTCCTTCAGCAGCGCCTTGGCCTTGGCGAAATCGCCGAGCTGCGCCATCGCAATGCCGCGCAGCGCCAGCGCCGGCGCGTCGTCGCGCAGCGCGACGCGCTTCAAGGCGCCGAGCGGATCGCCTGCCGCGAGCGCGCGGCCGGCGGCGTTGATCAGCGAGTCCATGCCGTCGCCTCAAAGCCCGCCGCAGCAAATCGCGTCACAGTTGTAACTCTCACCATCGCCGGATGCGGCCCTATGTCTGTCCTCGTCACCCCCAACCAAACCCAAGAACGGGACAAGAGCAATGACCCAACATATGAAGACACCGCCGGTCGTTTCGCAGGAAGCGTGGGAAGGCGCCTATGAAGAGATGCTCGTGAAGGAAAAGGCCCTCACCCGCGCCCGCGATGCTTTGGCCGCCGAACGACGCCGCATGCCGTGGATGGAAGTCAAGAAGGACTATGTGTTCGAAGGCCCGAACGGCAAGATGAGCCTGCTCGACCTCTTCGAAGGCCGCCGGCAGCTCGTCGTCTACCGCGCCTTCTTCGAGCCCGGCGTCTATGGCTGGCCCGAACATGCGTGCCGCGGCTGCTCGCTCGGCGCCGACCAGGTCGGCAACCTCGCCCATCTCAACGCCCGCGACACCACGCTTGCCTATGCCTCGCGCGCGCCGCAGGCCGACATCCAGCGGCTGAAGCAGCGCATGGACTGGAAGATGCCCTGGTACACCATCACCGATAGCTGGGATAAGGATTTCGGCGTCGACGAATGGCATGGCCACAACGTCTTCATCCATGACGGCAAGCGCATCTTCCGAACTTATTTCGTCAACAACCGCGGCGACGAAGCCTTTGGCACCGTCTGGAGCTATCTCGACGTCACCCCGCTCGGCCGCCAGGAGGTGTGGGAGGATTCACCCGAGGGCTATCCGCAGACCCAGACCTACAAATGGTGGAACTGGCACGACAATTACGAGGAAGGCGCCGCCCCCGACCAGAGATGGGTCGAGGTGTCGGATGCCGGCGAAGCGGCGTTCCGCAACAAGAACGCCTGAGCGTGAAGCGGTTCCGGCGGCGCAAACCACGCGCCGCCGGAGCCGATCGCCTCACGCTTGTTCCAACGGGCTCGAACCCTGCCCGCATCAGAAGATGGATATCATGAGCATCGACAATCCTGCCCCTCGCCCAAACGGCCTGAGCGGCTTCGGCCTCGCCGACTGGCTTTGCCTCGCCGCGGCTCCCACCTTCGCCACGATGGCGCTGCTCACGGCTGTCTATGACGGCCGGGACATGATGTGCATGTCGGGCGCCTCGGCGCTCGGCGGCATGGTGCCGATGTATCTGTTGATGGCTGCGTTCCATCTGGCGCCGTGGCTTCGGCTGGCGGCGCGGCGGGCGTAAGACTGGACCGCGGGAGCATCGGCGAGCGGCCCTGAATATCCGGCCACGCGCGAGTTCGCGACGCACGGCCGTGTCAATCAGGTTCGGGGAATGCGCTGGCCAGAAGGTGCAATTCCGTTGGCAATCTCCATTTGGCCAGCAACGTCGTTGCTGGCCAAATGGATGGCAGGACGGAGGCACCGTTCGGCGGCCCTGCCAATTGAAAGAAAGGTGCCGACAGTCACCCCACCTGGCTTGGCTGGAATTCGTTGGTAATCACGCGCTCGTTGGGATCGATCGGACCCAAGTTTCTCACGACCCGGAATTGACCGCCCTGCGCCTGCGCGATGTACATATTCATGCGAACGTGATGCTGACCGGGAACCATCTCGGCCGCACCTCCTGGGCCTTCGGCGATACGAGCATGGTCGAGTGCCCGTATGACCGCGTCGCGCTCGACACTGCCCGCCTCGTTGACGGCAGCTTCCCACATCTTGATCGCCCGGTAGTGCCCAGTGCACCCGCTGCCGGCAGTCAAGGTAGCGCTGCCGGGGAACCGTTCACTGTAGCGGCGCAACAGCGCGCGGCCGAACGGTTCGTCGAGTTCCTGGTAATAGTCGAGGCAGCTGTAGAGGCCCTCGATCTGCTCGGACGGCACCAGGTTGAAGAAGTTCTCATCGAAGTAGGTGCAGACGATCCGGCCGCCGCGTTTGCCGAAGCCGGCCTTGTGCAGTTCTTCGAGGAACGGTGTCAGCCCCGGCGGGACGACGGTGTTGAAAACCACGTCGGTGCCGCTGGCCATGATCTGCTGCACCGTCCGCCGGAAATCGACGGTGTCCAGCGGAAAATACTCCTCGCCGACGATCTCGCCGCCATTGGCGAGCACCGCCCGGCTCGCAGCCTTGTTCAGCAAATGCGGCCAGATGTAATCGGCTGACGGAAAATAGAACCGCTTCGCTCCGGTGTTGTTCATGAGCCACGGTATCAGCGGCTCGACCTGCTGAGCGGGAACGGGTCCGGTGCAGAAAATCAGCGGATCGTTTTCCTGCCCCTCATACTGCTCGGTATAGATGTAAAGCGTCCTGCCCCGGGTGACCGCCTCGCTCTTGATGGCCAGGCGGGTCGAACTGTAGATGCCGCCGACGACCACATCGACCTTGTCGACGTCGACTAGTTTCGCAGCCTTTGCCTTGGCGACGCTTTCGACGGTCTCGCCGTCCTCGACGACCAGCTCCACCGGGCGGCCGAGGAGACCACCTTTGGCGTTGATGTCGTCGACAAGCATGGTGGTGAGGTTGGCGTTGGCGATGCCCATGAAGGACAATGGGCCGGTGAGCTCGGCGATAAGGCCGATCTTGATGGGTTTCGGATCCATCTGATTTCTCCGTTTCTGGGGGATTCGTTGGGCGCGCCGCCGCCAAAGGCAGGCGGCGCGCAAGATGGACTCTCAGGCCTCGTAGTGGCCCAGCAGCAGCGCCGCCTGCGGCTTGCCGACATGGCCGGCTTCCTGCAGGATCGCGGGAACCTCCGGGTCCGACACGAAATTCTTCCAACCCTCGGCGTCCCAGTCGAAGATCGCCCAGACGCGGTCAGGTTCGCTCGGGTCGCGGAACACGGTTGCGCCGTTCGAGCCGTGCAGCCGGCGCTTGTCGGCGCCCTTGGTCGAAAAGATACGGATGAAGTGGTCGACGTCCGCCACCTTGGTCGTTGCGAGAAGCATCTGATTTCCTCCTGTCGGTCGCGGCCACCATTGGTCCATCGACAGGATCACGATGCGCGCGCCGGAGCGGGCGCACATGGGGTGGATTCCCTATGCCGGCATTTCGCCCGGTCGGACAAGGCCGTGCTCGACCGCATAGAGCGCGGCACCGGCGCGGGTGGTCACGCCGACCTTGGAGTAGACGCTCTGGATGTGGTGGTCGGCGGTCTTGGGCGAGATACCGAGCTTGCGAGCCGTCTCCTTCGCCGTAAGGCCAGCGGCGATCAGGCGCAGCACCTCGATTTCGCGCCGCGTCATGCCGGCTAGCGCCTGCGGCAAAGCCCGGCGCGACTGCTGTCCGGCGAAGGACAACACGGCCTCGGCAGCGTCGGGGCAGATACAGCCGTCACGAACAGCCGCACGCAACTGCGTCGCCGCCGCCTCGCTGGACAGCGCCTTGCGGTGCGGGCGCTCCTCCCGCGACGTCTGAAAGGCCTCGGCGGCAGCCAGGATCCTGGCCGCCGGAGACAGATCGGAGCCGCTGACCTTGCGGTGATATCCCGAACCGTCCAGGCGCTCGTGATGGCGCAGCACGAGCGCGCCCATCGCGTCGCCGCCGTGGCCGAAGGAAGCCAGCGCCCGCTCACCGTAATACGCGTGCAGCTGCGCCGCGTCGCGCTCTCGCACCGACAGCGGGCCGTTGCGCATCCAGGTCGCCACCGGCACGACGAGTTCGCCGATATCATGGATGCAGCCCGACCAGCGCAGCGCGCGCACGTCAGGTTCGGGCAGCCCGATCCGTTTCCCCGCACCCGCGGCCAGCTCCGACACCATCCGCGAATGGCCTTGCGTGAACGGCATGCGCATGTCGATCATGTCGGCGATGGCGAGGAACGCCTCGTCGCAAGCCGCCTCGTCCAGCGTCACCGGCGGATCGGGCTCCAGCGCCAAAATCGTCTCGCGGTCGACCGTCGCGCCGATGCCCTCCATCAGCGCGGCAGCGTTGGCCGAGACGAGCCGGGCCAGATCCGCTTCGTATGGACCATCGCCGCGACTGGCGATGGTTTCGGCCATCGCGTCGATGCCGAGGGCATCGCTGAGCGCAATCACATCCTGCGCCAATGTGATCAGGCGCACGGCCGGCAGAACGTCCTCGCCGCTCAGCCCGCGCGGCAGACCTTTGCCGTCCCAGCGTTCGTAGATCTGGCCAAGGTTGCGCCGGATCTCCTCGGACAGGCCGAGCCGCTCGCCGATCCGCTGCGCGACCTCGCAATGCGCGGTCAGCACCGGGCGGGCCACCGCCAGCGCCTGCGCCATCGCGGCCTCTATCGCCCTGGCCTGCGCGTCAGGCTCGAGATCGTAGTAGAACCGCTTGAAGGCCTGCACGAAGACCCTGCCCAGTTCCGCGCGGTTGCCCATGTCGAGACCGACAAGATCCTGGCGGAGCGCGATCTCGTCGCCGAAGGTGGCCGCCAGCAGGTCGGTGTCGGCATTGCAGCCGACATAGCGCAGCATCGACTGGTGATAGGCATTACGCCGAACCTCGTCTGAAAGGCCCGCGAGCTTGGCGACCCGCATTGCAAGCACGCAGGATTTCAGCGCGAAATCACGCGAATGGCCGGTGGCAAGGTCCGAAGCATAGGCAAGGACCATCATGAAGTCCGCCCGGCGTATCGAGGCGTCTGTCATCTCCCGCATCCCCAGTGTGCCTCATGCTACCCCCACGAGCCAGCAATACCTAGCGGGAAAAGTCCTAAGCCTGCTGTCACTTGCGGCGAAGGTCGCATTGTCCCTGCCCCTCCAGGTCTTGACGAAAACAGGCGCGCCTGAGACACGGGAGCAGACATTTGCTCCATGGGAGACGGGCAGGCGGTGGGCAAGCTGTGAAGCGCGTTTTTCGATTGCTGGCCGCGGCGATCCTGGCGTCCGGCGCGACCGGATGCACCAGCATTTCCTATTACGCGCAGTCGTTGGAGGGCCATGTCGAGATCATGGCGGCGCGCAAGAATGTTGCGAAGCTGATCCTTGATCCCTCGACGCCACAGACATTGCGCGCCAAGTTGACGTCGGCGAGCGCGATACGCCGCTTTGCCACGGAAGAGCTGGCGCTGCCCGATAACAGCAGCTACCGCAGTTATGTCGACGTCGGTCGCAACAATGTGACCTTGGCCGTGTTTGCCGCGCCGCAATTCTCGCTCGCGCCGATAACATGGTGCTTTCCAGTCTTCGGCTGCGTTCCCTACAAGGGTTATTTTTCGCGCAAAGACGCGCTCGAAAGTGCCGCTGAACTGCAGCGGCAGAGGCTGGACGTCTATGTGTCGGGCGTCACCGCGTATTCCACGCTGGGCTGGTTCAGCGATCCGCTGCTCAGCACCATGCTGCGTCAGGACGACACCTACCTGGCAAGCCTCATTTTCCATGAGCTGGCGCATCAGAAAGTCTATGTGAACGGCGACTCCGCATTCAACGAGGCTTTCGCGGTTTCCGTCGAAACCACCGGTACGAGGAAATGGCTCCGCGCCACGGGCAATCGCGCCGGATTGCGCAGCTACGAGATCGATCGCAAGCGCAAGGCCGATTTTCTCGGACTGATATCGAAAACCCGGGCCGAGCTGAGGCAGGTCTATGGAAGTCCCCGCAGCCCGCAGCAGATGACGGCCGCCAAAGCAGCCGCCATCGACAGGCTGCGGATGCGCTACCGGCAAATGCGCGACAAGCGATGGGCCGGATACCGGGGATATGACGCCTGGTTCGATAGCCCTATCAACAACGCAAAGCTTGCCGCGACCGCTGTCTACGGCGAACAGGTTCCGGCGTTCCTTCACTTGTTCGACTTGTGCTCCGGCGACTATCCGAGGTTCTACGCTTCTGTTCGACGGATCGGAAATTTGCCCGCACCTTCCCGAACCGAAGCGCTTAGAACCGTGGCTACGTGCAATTGACCTTATAAGGAATTCGGCATCCGGAGGCCGCGCGGACAATGTTGGACAATTATGAGGTGGACAGGTTCGGCGTGATCCACCAGATCGACTTCACACCGATCAAATACGACAAGAAATACATCTCCTATTACGAGGACCTGAGCGACCGGACCATCAAGCTCGGCTATCAGCGGCTTGGCTGGGTGCTCGGCATCACCGGCGAGATACCTCGCTCAGTGCTGGAAATCGGATATGGCACCGGCACATTCATCGAAGCCGCGAAGATAACCGGCGTTGCCGATTGCGCCGGCTGCGATATCGCCGAGTTTCCCCTGCCCAAGGGTGTCCGCTTTGTCGATTGGGATGAGGCGCTCGCCGGCGCCTGGGACCTCGTCGCCATGTTCGACGTGCTGGAGCACATCCCCGATCTCTGTTTCCTTTCCCGCCTTCCGGCCCGCCACCTGGCTGTCGCCGTCCCCTATTGCCGCTGGCGCGAGCTCGGCGCCGACGGCGACGCGTGGTTCGCCAAATGGCGCATGCGTCTGCCCAACGAGCACCTGCACCATTTCGACCGCGACTCGCTGGTGGCGCTCCTCGCGGCCAACGGCTTCGAGTGTGTGACGCTGAACTGCTTCGAGGACGGGATCAGGCTGCGGCCAGGCGAAGCAGGTCCGAACATTCTGTCAGGCTTCTTCAGGAAGCTTTAGGCCGGCGGCCTTGCCGACGTATCGCTCGATCGCGGTCACGGAACTGGCCGCGCGGATGAGCGCGGTTCTTGCTGCCAGGCTTCCGAATGAGCCCGGGAATAACCCGTCCGCATTGCCTTCCGCGGCGGCTCGCACAATAGTCGGGCCGATGTTCGAGGCGATTGCGAGTCACTGGTCGACGCTTATCCTGATCCTGTCGCTGGCGATGGCGGCGGTGGGCATCGTGCATGCCATCATGACGAAGGAAGACGTGCGCGCGGCCACCGGCTGGGTGGGCGTGATGCTCTTGTCGCCCTTCCTCGGCGCGATCATCTACGCCATTGCCGGCATCAACCGCATCCGCCGCGCGACGATCAGCGCCATGCGGCCGGTCTCGCCCGAGGCCGCCGCCGCCAGGCATGATCGCGACGTCGCGCTGGAAGCCTTGATCAACGCCGAATTCGGCCAGCGTTTTACCGGGCTGAAGACGCTGGGCGACAGGGTGGCGCGGCGCCCGCTCACCTCGGGAAACACGATCGCGGTGCTCAAGACCGGCGACGAGGCCTATATGGCGATGTGCCGGGCGATCGACGCGGCGCAACGAAGCGTGCTTCTGGAAACCTATATTTTCGACAATGACGCGGTCGGAGCGCTTTTCGTGCAGTCGCTCGGCAATGCCGTCAAGCGCGGCGTCACCGTGCGCGTGCTGATCGACGCCGTCGGCGTGCGCTATTCCGTGCCCAGCATCCTGAAGCAGCTCAGGGAGGCCGACGTCACGGTCGATCTCTTCAACGGCAACATCGTCATGGGCCTGAGACTTCCCTATGCCAATCTCAGGACCCACAGGAAGATACTCATCGTCGACGGCACGGTGGCGTTCACGGGAGGCATGAACATCCGCAAGGGATTCTCGGCCGAATTCGCCGGTTCCGACAGTTCGCGTGACACGCATTTCGAGGTCACCGGGCCGGTGGTGGCCGATCTGTTCTCGGTGGCCGCCGAGGACTGGCGCTTCGCCGGCAACGAGGCGTTGAAGGACGGACCCTGGCAGGTCGAGCGCGTCGTGCCGCCGCCGGGGCAGCCGATGCTGGTGCGCGCGGTCGCGACCGGGCCGGACGCGTCCAACGAAACCAATCTCAAGCTGCTGATGGGGGCGTTTTCGGTCGCCCGCAAATCGATCCGCATCATGTCGCCCTATTTCCTGCCGGACCGGGAGTTCATCAGCGCTCTGACCACGGCCGGCCGGCGCGGCGTCGAAATCGACATCGTCGTGCCGGCGGTGAACAACCTCTTTCTCGTCGATCATGCGATGACGGCGCAGTTCGACCAGGTTTTGAAGCATTACTGCCGCGTCTGGCGCCATGAAGGCGCGTTCGACCATTCGAAGCTGATGGCGATCGACGGCGTGTGGGCCTATGTCGGCTCGTCCAATCTGGACGCCCGCTCGCTGAGGCTGAATTTCGAGATCGACATGGAAGTCCTGGATGAAAACTTCGCCGCCGAGATCGACGCCCGCATCGCCGCCGCCATCTCCACCGCCCAGCCGGTGACGCTGCAGACGCTGAAGGCAAGGCCGTTCGCAATCCGCGTCTTCGACCGTTTGCTGTGGCTGGGATCGCCCTATCTTTAGAGCAGGAAATCGAGCATCGGGATCATGGAGATAGACGACATCAAAGGACGCAGCCTGCCCGAGACCGTGCTGCTCTCGATCCGCAGCAGAAGCGCACGCAAGACGAAGGCGACGCCGCGCAAGCGCGTCAACGACACTGAAATCGTCGTTGCCTCCTACAACGTCCACAAATGCATCGGCACCGACCGCAGATTCGACCCCGAACGGACGGCACGCGTCATCCGCGAAATGAGCCCTGACGTGATCGCGCTGCAGGAGGCCGACAACCGCTTCGGCGACAGGGCCGGGCTGCTCGACCTGGCCCGCCTGGAGCTGGAAACGGGGCTGGTGCCGGTGCCGGTCAGCGGCAACGGCAAGGGCCATGGCTGGCGCGGCAATGTGCTGTTGTTCAAGCGCGGCACCGTGCGCGACGTCCACCAGCTCAAACTGCCGGGACTGGAGCCGCGCGGCGCGCTGGTCGCCGAGATCGATCTCGACGAGAAACGGTCGCTGCGCGTCATTGCCGCCCATCTCGGCCTGCTGCGTCGTTCGCGTTCGGAACAGGCCCGCGTCGTGCTCGACATCATGAGCAGCGCCGACGAGAGGCCGACGCTGCTGCTGGGCGACCTCAACGAATGGCGGCTCGGCAACCGGTCGGCGCTGAACACGCTGCACACGACCTTCGGCCCGACGCCGGCGGTGCCGACTTTCCCGTCCGGCCTGCCGGTGCTGGCGCTCGACCGCATCATGGGCAACCGGCACGACCTGGTTTCAGGCGTCGAGGCGCATGACACGCCGCTGTCGCGGGTCGCCTCCGACCACCTGCCGCTGACGGCCTTCGTGCATCTTTGAGAGAGGCCGCGTTCAGCCCTCCCGCAGCCACACCAGCATCTCGCCGGGATCGCGATTGTCCCAGGCGAAATAGGGAACGGCCTTGAGCTTTGTCTCCTGCGTCGCCGGCGGTTCGGAGCGATAGAGATCGGCGCCCCAGTTCTCGGTCTCGGCTCTGCTGCCGATGGCCGAGAGGGTGACGACGCCGCCGAGCAGGTTCGGTTCCTTGTGCGCCTCGATCCTGGCCGTGCGCGATAGCGCTATGCGATGCAGCCCGCCGCCATTGTCGGTTTCCTCGACGCAATAGATCAGCGGGCCGCGCGCGAGCGCCACGCGGCCGATGTCCTGGCGCACCTGCGGATTGGCGAAGAGGCGCGCCATCGACATTTCGAGGTCGAGCTCGACCTTGTCGCCCTTTTGCCATTCGCGGCGGATCGCGGCATAGCCGTCGACCGTCGCCGCTTCGAGATCGACGAGCTTGCCGTTGACCCTAAGCGCCGCCTTGCGGCACCAGGCGGGTATGCGCAGGTGAAGCGTGAACTCTATGGGCGCCTCCGGCCCGATCTCGATCGCAATCGCGCCATCCCACGGATAGTTGCTGGCCTGGACGAGGCTGACCTGCTGGCCGGCGATCTCGAAGCGGGCGCTCGAATCGCCGTAGAGGTGCACCGCCAGCGCATCGTCGGCGAGGCCGTAGAAATAGCTGCCGATCGACGCCACCATGCGGCCGATATTGGGTGGGCAGCACGGGCAGCGGTGCCATTTCCAGCGATGGTGGCCACCGCGGCTCTCCAGCGGGTTCTCGTAGAAGAACAGCGAGCCGTCGAGCGACAGGCCGGAGATCGAGCCGTTGTACAAAGCCCGTTCCATCATGTCGGCGTAGCGGGCGTTCGGGCCCATGCCGAGCATGCGGCTCGCCCAGAACACCAGGCCGACCGAAGCGCAGGTCTCGGCATAGGCGGTTTCGTTGGGCAGGTCGTAGTCGTTGGTGAAGCCTTCATTGTCGGCCGACGGCCCGAGGCCGCCGGTGACGTAAAGGCTCTTCGTCGTGAGATCGTCCCAGAGCCGCTCGAGCGCGACCTTGAGTGAGTCGTCGCCATATTCGGTCGCGATGTCGGCCATGCCGGAATAGAGATACATCGCCCTCACCGCATGGCCGACGACCTTGTCCTGCTCGCGCACCGGCTTGTGCGACTGGTTGTATTCATAGGTCTTGAAGTGGAAATCCTTGGGGTCGGCGCCGCGCGCCAGCGCCTCCTCGTCGAAATAATGCGGCTGCTGGCCGCGCTGGTCGATGAAGTACTTAGCCAGCTTCATATATTTGTCGTTGCCGGTCGCGCGCGCGAGCCTGACCAGCGCCAGCTCGATCTCCTCATGGCCGCAATAGCCCTTCCGCTTGCCGGGCTCGGGACCGAAAGTGTCGGCGATGTGGTCGGCATAGCGGCTCATGATGTCGAGCAGCTTGCGCTTGCCGGTCGCCTGAAAGTAGGCGACGGCGCCCTCGATCAGATGCCCGGCGCAGTAGAGCTCGTGGCAGTCGCGCAGGTTGGTCCAGCGCAGGCCGGGCTGGATGCGCTGGTACCAGCTGGAGAGGTAACCGTCCTGCTGCTGCAGCTTGCCGTACATGTCGATGACGGCGTCGATCTTCTTTTCCAGATCGGGGTTGCGGCGGCGGTAGAGCGAATAGGCCGCGGTCTCGATGGTCTTGCCCCAATCGGAATCCCAGAACATCTGCGTCGTCACGGTGCGCGCGGTAAAACCGTCGCTGACATGGAAGGGGATGACGACGCCGGGCGACGGCACGTCCGGATCGATCTGCTCCAGCATGTGCGCCTCGACACAGCGGTCGTAGAGGATGCCGGCGGTCTTGGCTGCCACTGCGTCGACACGGTCGCCCCAGAAGCCGTGGACATCGACCTGCGGCACTGGCAACGGGCGGAAGGCGAGCTTCGGCTTGGCGGAGGTGCCGGTCGGCGCGGCGGGCTGCGTTGCGGTCATGATTTCACTCCATTCGAATTACTTGACGGCCCCGGCCATCAGGCCGCGGATGTAGAAGCGCTGCAGCGCCAGGAACAGGATCAGGCAAGGCACCATCATCACCGTCACGCCGGCCTGCACGGCGCCCCAGTCGATGGCACCGAAGCGGCCGGACTGAAGCGCGGTCATCATCACCGGCAGGGTGAATTTGGACTGGTCGGTCATCAGCACCAGCGCGGCCAGGAACTCGTTCCAGGCGCCGAGGAAGGCGAACAGCGCAATGGTAACGACGCCTGGCCAGACCAGCGGCAGCATCACCTTGACGAGCATGGTGACATTGTTGGCGCCGTCCATGCGCGCGGCCTCCTCGATCTCGCGCGGCACGGCGTCGAAGGCGTTGCGCATCATGAAGATCGAGAACGGCAGCTGCAGCGTGACATAGACGCAGACCAGGCCCGTCAGCGTGTTGTGCAGGCCGAGCTTCGTCAGCACCAGGAAGATCGGCGTCAGGATCGACTGGAACGGGATCATGATCGTCGACAGGATGAGGACGAAGAAGAAATCCCTGAACGGAAAGCGGAAGCGCGAGAAACCGTAGCCGGCAAGCACGCTGACCAGCACCGAGAGCAGCACCGTCATAACCGAGACATAGATGCTGTTCTGCGCCGAGACCCAGAGCCCGTCGCCGAAGGAGTTCAGCGTCTGATAATTCTCGATCGAGAAGCCGGTGGTCGGCCAGGGCGGCAGCGGCGGCTGGCGCGCCTCCTGCGCCGGCTTGAAGGTCGACAGCACGGTCCAGACGATCGGCGCCAGGAACAGCACCGAGGCGATGATGCCGGTGGAATGCCTGGCCAGGCTGAAGCCGACTTTGCGGTTTTGCGACATCGCCTCGGCCATCAGTCGAGCCCCTCCGGCTTGCGCAGCAGCCAGAGCTGGATGAGGCTGAGCGCCACCAGGATCACCAGCAGCACCATGGAGAGCGCGGCGCCGTAGCCGAGCTTGAACGAGACGAAGGACTGGTTGAAGATCCAGTAGACCGCCGTCAGCGTCTGGTTGCGCGGACCGCCGCGCAGGATGATGTAAAACTGGTCGAAGGCGAGGATCGACCCCGCCACCGACAGGATCAGCGCCAGCGCCAGCGTGCGGCGCATTAGCGGCAAGGTGATGGCCCGGAACCTTGCGAACGGCCCTGCCCCGTCGATGACGGCCGCCTCCTGCAGATCCTGCGGGATCGACTGCAGCCCGGTCATCAGGATGATCATGGTGAAGCCGGCGACCTTCCAGACCACCATGGCGATGATCGACCAGAACGCCGGCTGGAACGTGGCAAGAAGATTGATCTTCCTGCCGGTCAGGCCGAGGTCGAAGGCGGCCGGACTGAACAGGCCGGAATCGACGTTGAGCAGCCAGGACCAGAGCAGGCTCGCCGAAGCGAAGCCCACCACCGCCGGCATGAAAAAAGCGGTGCGGTAGAGGTTGGTCAGCGGACGCGGTTTTTCGATGAAGATCGCCAGCGGGAAGGCGACGGCGAAGATCGCGATGGTGACGATCACGGTGTAGTAGAACGTAAATTTCAGCGCATTCCAGAAGCGCGTGTCGCGCAGGATGGCAAAGTAGTTGTCGAGGCCGATGAAGGCATGCTCGCCCATCAGCGGCCAGTTGTGGAGCGACATCCAGGCGGTCATGCCGAGCGGGATGACGAAGAAGACGGTGACCAGGGCGACGGCCGGCAGGACATAGAGTAGGCCCACCCATTGCCGGCGGCTGACGCCGATGCGTGAGCGGGCGGGCGCGGAGGTTGCGGTGATGGCGGTCATGGCTGCGCCTCCCCTTCCCCCCTTGTGGGGGAAGGTGGCCGCGAAGCGGCCGGATGAGGGGTGTTCCAGCGGAGCGAGACGTTGGCTATCCCTGGAACACCCCTCATCCGTCTCGGCGCTGCGCGCCGATCCACCTTCTCCCACAAGGGGAGAAGGGGGAGCGAACCTTGCTGCGCCGCAAATTGGTGAGCGTGCTTTCTCAACGCGTCAGTTCCTGCCATTCAGCGATACGGTCCCCGGCCGCCCGGCCAGGGAGACGGGGCGGGCGGCCGGTCAGAGCCTTGGCGACGAGGCGTTGCGCTATCCTCGCCGCCGTTTGGCCCTGGTGTCTACTTGTTCGGTGCCTGGTCGATGATCGACTGCATCGTCTCCTGCGCGTTCTTGATGGCGCCATCGACGTCGTCGCCGAAGAACACCTCGTTGATCATCTGCGTCCACGGCCCGTTGGCCGAGTTGATCAGGTCGTTGAACACCACCGAATAGGGAGTCTTGCCCTTGGCCATCGCCTCGGCCGCCACCTGGTAGCGCGGGTCGAGGTCCTTCAGCGCGTCCTTGGCGATGTCGTTTCGCACCGGCAGGCTGCCATATTTGGCGAGGATGGTCTGGCCCTCGAGCGAATAGGCGAAGTCCAGGAACTCCTTCACCACGGCGATCTTCTTGGTGCCCTTGGTGACGACGAAATTGTCGCCGCCGGCGAAGGACGACCAGCCGCCATCCTTGCCCGGCAGGAAGGTGATGCCGTAGTCGACGTCCGGGTATTGCGTGTTGAGCGCGCCGATGGCGAAGGCGCCGGACGGCGAGATGCCGATCTTGCCGCCGGCGAAGGCGGCGAAGAAGTTGGCGCCGGTGTCGGTCTGCGCGCCCTCGGGCACCAGCCCCTTCTTGACCATCGAGCGGTAGAGGTCGATCGCGCCGCGCAGCTGCGGGCTGTCCAGCGTTGCCTTCGAGCCGTCCTCGGACAGGATGTCGCCGCCCGAGGCCCAGATCAGCGGCGTGAAGGTGAAGATGTTGCAGCCGCCGCAATTGCCGGAGAAATAGAAGCCCTTGATGTCGCCGCCGAGCGCGTTGACCTTTTCGGCGTCGGCCTCGATCTCGGCCCAGTTGGCCGGTCCCTTCTCAGGGTCGAGCCCCGCCTGCTTGAACAGCTTCTTGTTCCAGATCAGCACCGAGGCGTCGGCCGAGAACGGCAGGCCGTAGATGCGGTCCTTGTAGGTGCCGGTCTTCACATGCGCCGGCGACAGGCTGGCGAAATAGGGCAAGGATTTCGCCCAGTCGGTGATGTCCTCCAACTGGCCGGCGGCGGCGAAGGACGGCGTGTAGATCAGGTCGAGCGAGAGCGCGTCGGGCGCGGTGCCGCCGGCGGCGGCCGCGCCATATTTCGGGATGATCTCGGCGTTGGGAATGATGTCGAGCTTGATCTGGTCCTTGTTAGCCTTGTTGAAGGCGTCGACGATGCGCGGCATGAAGTTCGAGCCGTCGGCGCGCACCCAAATGTTGGCGGTCTCGGCGGACGCCGCCTGCAGGCCGCCGCCGATGACGGCCGCGGCTAAGGCCAGCTTGGCAAACATGGTCTTCATCTTACTCCTCCTCATGGTTCTCCTCCCTGTTTTGGCCACGCCGCCCGGCGGAACCGAGCGCGTAAGCCTTGTTGCTTCATTGCGGCGGACTGCCGCATGACTGACGCACCACCAGCCGGCACGGCAGTTTCCTGATGCCCGGCGCGGCCGGCTGGCCGTCGACGAGCGAAAGCAGGGCAAGCCCGGCCTCGCGGCCGAGGCTTGCCAGGTTCATGTCGATGGAAGTGAGCGGCGGGCGCGTCGCCTCGGCCACGATCTCCCAATTGTCGAAGCCGATGACGCCGACATCCTCGGGCACGCGGATGCCGCGTTCGCGCAGCGCGTCGATGACGCCGCGCGCGATCTGGTCGTTGCCGCAGAAGACGGCGTCGGGCCAGCTGCCCGCCTTGCCGAACAGTCTTGCCACCGCATCGCGGCCCCAGGCTTCCGACCAGGCGCCCAGCAGCGGCTCGGCTGTGGGCAAGCCGTTCTCCCTCAGGACGTCGCGATAAGCCTCGGCCCGCGTATGCACCACGGCGAAGCTCGCCGGGCCGCTGACATGGGCGATGCGGCGGCGCCCGAGCCGCAAGAACTGCTCGACCGCCAGCCGCGCGCCGCCGGCATCGTCGGAGACGAGGCCGACCGCGCCGGGATCCGGCTGGGTGAAGGCGTAGACGACCGGGATGCGCAGGTTGGAGAGATCGACCGGCAGATGGCGGTCGATGCGCTTTCCGGTGGCGACGATGCCATCGACGCGCTTGTCGAGCATGGCCTCGACATGCAGCTGGCCGAGCCGCTGGTCGTCCTCGACATTGCACAGGAACACCGACACGCCCTTGTCGACCAGCGCATCTGAAACACCGGCCATCAGCGGCAGCGAGAAGCGGCCATAGGTATCGTTGGTGAGCAGCCCGACGGTGAAGGAGCGTTTTCGCAACAGACTCTGCGCCAGGCTGTTCGGCCGAAAGCCGAGCAGCCGCGCCGTCTCGCGGATACGCTCGCGCGTTTCCGCCGTCATGCGCCCCTGCCCGTTCAGCGCCTTCGAGGCCGTCGCCACGCTGACACCGGCCGCGGCCGCGACCTCGCGCAGCGTGACCGGCGGCTTGGCGGAAACTGGCGCTGGCTCGGCGTCGGAAGGCATGGGCGCGGCGAATTCCCTTAGCTGGGAAAAGGTTTTCTCTTGCCGCCCTGCGCGGTGATGACGGGTGAGGTCAGCGAGCGCGGAGCGGGTTGGGAAAAGGTTTTCTCAGGGACGAGATTAGGGGAAGGTGGCGGGGTTGGCAAGGGGGATGAGAGGCAAGTGAGGCGATCAATCGCTGCTAGTCCAGAATCTTGGCCGGATGAACTCGACGTTCCCAGGTGCTCCACTGGCGCTCGCGCGGGATAGCGTCAGACCGACCGACAAGATCGAAGATGACGACGACTATGTGAAGGACGTGAAGACGTTCATCCGCGCCCTGAAGTTTGTGGAATACAGGATGACCGGCGTGCGGCCGAAGACCACACGCTGCAGTGATGCACAGGCCGTAATCCCCCGGTTCTACTTACTGACGACTTGAAGAATCACGCGCACTCGTGCCTACAGGGCGCGGCTTGCGGATAGATTTTTCTGTGGGGGATCTTCACAGGTGAAAGCAAGACGGCCTCAGTGCTACCTGCAGAGTGCCGACAGCAACATGATGATATGGGCGATACTACGCTGAATCGCTTAGGAGTATCCGCAAGCCACCCCCATGACAGTCGTATCCCTTAAACTGGAGCTGTATCGGAAAGCGGAGGACATCACCGATCTTGCAAAGATTCTTGGTCTGAAGCCAGCCCACATCTCCTATGCGCTTTACCATTTGCCACTTGCCGACAGATACGAAGAGTTCACGGTCCCTAAAAAGACAGGTGGTGTCCGGACGATCAAAGCACCTCATAAAACGCTGAAAGCGATCCAAAAGCGGCTCGCGAAGGACTTGCTCGAAATCGAACAAGTTCTGGAAAAGTCGCGCGTAAAGAAGACAAATTGCATTCTCGCGCACGGCTTTAAGAAGAAGCTCTCCGTCATGACAAATGGGGAGAACCATCGTAAACAACGCTACGTGTTCAACGTGGACTTGAGGGACTTTTTTCCCACCATCAATTTTGGTCGGGTGCGAGGTTTCTTTCTGAAGCATAAGGATTTCGAGCTGAAGCCCGCTGTCGCAACTGTGCTTGCGCAGATCGCCTGCCATGACAACGAGTTACCCCAAGGAAGTCCATGCTCGCCAGTCATCTCTAACCTCATAGCTAGCGTTATGGATATCCGGCTCAACGAATTGGCGCATCGGCATAATTGCACTTACACCCGGTACGCAGACGACATCACATTCTCGACCAGCGAGAAGATTTTTGCGCCAGCAATTGGACGGCGGAATGTAAGCAGCATCAATCTGTGGGAGGCTGGAACCAGCCTCGCTAAGGTAATAAAAAATGCTGGGTTCAAGATCAATCCAGCCAAGACCCGTATGCAACTGGATTACTCTCGGCAGGAAGTGACCGGCGTCGTCGTCAATCAGAAGGTGAACGTTCCGGCCAACTACTACGCAGAAGCCGCTGCCATGTGCCATCACCTTTTCATGGATGGGGAGTGCTTCGTTAAAGTCGCAGGTGTCAAGCAGCCGCTGCCGCGCCGGAAACTGCGCGGGCGGCTCGCCTATATTTATCAGGTCCGCGGTAGAGGCCCGCTCATCAAAGCGGCGCCTGAGGATCAAGAGGAAAAGCCGAAAGGTGGGAAGCTCTGGGCGAGTTCTAAACTCTTCGAGAGGTTCGTGGACTACGTCGACCTCTATGGCATCGAACGGCCGGTCGTCCTTTGCGAGGGAGTGACGGACAACATCTACATCAAATCTGCCATCCAAGCACTTGCACCCGCCTACCCCACGCTCACGAACCCAGCCGGCGAACTGAAAATCAAGTTGTTTAAGTATACGAAAACATCGGCGGCACTGCAGCAATTGAGCGGCGGGGCCGGCGAGCTGGGAAAGCTGGCTAATACGTACCCAAGCCGCATCAGGAAGTTCAAAAGTGGTGGGCAACACCCACTAATTATAATCGGTGACTCCGATGATGGGTCGAAAAAGCTCTTCGCTGCTGTCGAATCCAAGACCGGGAAAAAGGTGGATGGTTCGCAGACCTGGTACCATATGGGGGCAAATCTCTACGTTGTGCCAATCCCTAAGATTGGGAATAAAGATACCGATATCGAGCGGCTTTTCGACGTTGCGCTTTTAAAAACGATCTACGACGGCAAGACGTTCGATAAGACCAATGCGGAGAAAGACGGCACCAAATTTTACGGGAAGAAGGTGTTCGCGACGAAGGTAGTCGCTGCGAACAAGGCAACTGTGGATTTTGGTGGTTTCAAGCCGTTGCTCGCGACTATCGCGGAAGTCATCGATCACCATAAAACCACGGTCGTCCCGCCTACGGTCGCAGCGGTGGCGGCTGGCGGACCTTAGTCGACTGAGAATAATTAGCGCCCTGCTGATCGATATTGGACCGACAACGAAAAGCAGCCCTAAGGGTGCTGCATGTGGTTTCCGCCGTTTATGCGTGGGTGTTGGACTTCGAGTCCAGGAAATGATCCACGTCCACTGACATATTGGCTGCATCGCAACGCCGTGGTCTCAGTGTGAAAGTCCCGTTTCACACTCTTGGACAGTTCGACGGAGTTTTGACGTCTGCTTTTGGGAACCTGCATAACAGTCCGCAATGACTGACATGAGGCGCAAAGCTGCCGATCATGTCGTGGAAAGCGCACATCGTCTCCGAGGCAATACAGCCCAATCACAGTTTGTCCTCCGAAAAAAGCCACGTGCGGTCAGCGGCCGGCCCGCCATTCCACCGCGTCCCGCCTTCTGCTTGAATACCGTCTCCACCACCCAGGAGCACCGCCCATCGCCACCGAACCCTTCGCCCCTCTGCGCCAGCGCTTCCTCGCCCGCTGCGCCGATCAGCTCGCGGAGCTGAAGGCCATCGCGCATGAAGCTGCTCCCCTGCCCGGCAACGATGCGCTCATCCGCCTCGCCCATTCGCTGGCCGGCGCCGCGGGCACATTCGGCTTCGCGGAGATCAGCGCGCGGGCCTCGGTGCTGGAGACGTTACTCGTCGAGCAGGCGGATGGCGCAAGCGTTCGCGCTGCGCTCGATGCTGGTAGCGGAGATCGAACGGACGCTGGCTTGACTGGCGCTGACCTGAGCGGGCCGGCCGCGCCTATTTCTTCGCGCCGCCGAGGGCAAGATTGGCCAGGAGTGAGCGCCAAGTCTCGGTCATAATTCTCCAGCTTCTTTTCCGGATAGATACCGGCAAAACCTATCCCGAGGTCTAAAGAGCCCTGCGCATCGCCCCGCTGGAGTGATTGCCACCGTCGGGCTGGCCATTTTCGGGAGCATCGCCTGCTTGTACCTGTCGTAACGGCAGTTTGCCCATGGGTGTGGTATTTTTGCCACCACAAATTCCCACAACCCCTGCTAGAACCTCGTCGGGTTTTAACTTGGGGTTCTGAATCATGCTTCTTCGTATTTCCGCGAAATCTGTTTTGTTGGGCGCCGTTTCGGCCGTCGCTTTGATGTCGGCCGCGCAGGCCGCCGACGTGGTCCAGCAGCAGGCTGCTCCGGGCTTCAACTGGAGCGGCGTCTATGTCGGCTTCGGCGTCGGCGCCGGCGCCAATGTTCACAAGCTCAGCAGCGATTTTGTGCCGGGCCTTTCGCTGAACGGCATCGGTGGTGAAGGCGTCTACGGCCAGGTGACTGCCGGCTATGATTACATGGTATCGCAGCGCTTCCTGCTCGGCGGCCTGATCGACGCGCATGTCGGCACGATCAAGACTTCGCTCGATGCCGGTGGCTTCAATGCCGATATCAAGGAAACTTACGGCTTCGATGTTGGCGTTCGCGCCGGCTACCTGTTGACGCCGACCACGCTGGGCTATGTCCTGGGTGGCTATGCCTGGCAGAAGTACAAGCTCGACACCAATGCCGGCTTCGGTTTCGATTGGGACCAGGGCGGCTACTTTGTCGGCGCCGGTGTTGAAACGGCTATCAGCAGCAACTGGACGCTAAAGGGCGAGTACCGCTACACCCGCTTCAGCACCAACGACAGCCTGCTCTCGGATGCCGGATTGCCGGCGCCGGACGGCACGCTCAACCTCGACACCTCGCGCCATACGTTCGAGGTCGCCGCCAGCTATCGCTTCAACGCCAATGACGGCGGCGGCGCCAGCTTCGAGACGCCTTCCTACAACTGGACCGGCTTCTATGTCGGCGGTGGGCTCGGTGCCGGCGCGGTCGTGCACCAGATCGAGATTCCGCCGCTCGCCGGCGCCAAGTTCAATGGCCTCGGCGGCGAAGGCGTGTTCGGCGAAGCCAGCATCGGCTACGACCAGGACATGGGCAGCTGGGTGATCGGCGGCCTGGTCGACGCGCGTCTCTCCGGCATCAAGTCGAAGCTTGATCTGGGTGGCATCCTGGGCGGTGTCGACTCGATCAGCCTCAATACCGATTATGGTTTCGACGTGCTCGGCCGCATCGGCATGAAGGTCAACGAGGCGACGCTGGCCTACGCGCTCGCAGGCTACAGCTGGCAGCACTTCAAGCTCGATGCTCCGGCACCGCTCGACGTCGATTGGGGCTCTAGCGGCTTCTCGGTCGGCGCGGGCCTGGAAACAGCTCTGTCGGACAAGATGACCGTCGGCATCGAATACCGTTACTCGCAATTCGAGAAGGAAGACTTCTCGGATGCATTACCGATCCCGAGCGGTCTCGCGATGGCGACGCCGTCCTTCCACACCGTGCGGATCGACGCCAAGTACAAGTTCAACTAAGCCAAGGCCTCCAGCCAAAGCGAAAGAGCCCGCCGGTCATTCCGGCGGGCTTTTGTTTTGTCGGGAACGCGCCGGCGTGGCCGTCCTATGGTGCGAGACCTAACCAATGGAGGATGCCATGAGAAAGCTCATCGTCACCGAATTCATCACCATCGACGGAATCGCCGAGCACGAGAAACTGCCAGAAATAGCTTGGAACGATGAGATGCAGGCATTCAAGGAGAATGAGCTTGCCGACAGCGGCGCCATGCTTCTCGGACGCGTGACCTACGAAATCTTTGCCGGCCACTGGCCTGCCGAAAAAGGCGACTTCGCCGACCGCTTCAACGCACTGCCGAAATATGTCGCCTCGACGACCTTGAAAGCGGTCGATTGGCATCCGGCCGAACTGCTCGAAGGCCCCCTTACCGATGCGGTCACCCGGCTGAAGCAACAAAGCGGCGGCAACATCTATGTGCATGGCAGCGTGAATCTCGCCCGGCAACTGCTCGGCGTTGGCCTTGTCGATACCCTCAGACTGCTCGTTTATCCGGCAGCCGCAGGCCAGGGCGAACGGCTTTTTCCTTCGGACAAACCGACAGCGCTCGAGCTTGTCTCGGCCGTGCCGTTCAGCAATGGCGTGGTGGCGATGGAATATAGGGCGGTCGCGAAAGCTTAGACTAGAGGGGCGGTTTTCCGTCCGGAATTGCGTCAAAACAAAGAGATAGGGCGTTTCGCCGTTTCCGTGAAACGGTGAAACGTACTGGTGGCCTACTGTCTAAATGCCCGGCTGATCTGGTCCTGCAGCGGCTTGACCAGATAAGACATCACCGAGCGATCCTCGGTCCTGATGAAGGATTCCACCGGCATGCCGGGCACCAGCTTGACCTCGCCGAGCCGCGCGACCTCCGCAGCGGTCGTGGTGATGCGCACGGTGTAATAGCTGGCGCCGGTGCGTTGGTCGGTGGTGATGTCGGGCGAGGTCCGTTCGACCACGCCGTCGATCTGCGGCGTGGTGCGCTGGTTGAAGGCCGAAAAGCGCAGCGAAGCGGGCTGGCCGACCCATAGCTGGTCGATGTCGCTCGGCGCGATCTTGGCTTCCACCGCAAGGCTGTCATTGTCGGGCACGACCTGCATGATCGTCTCGCCCGGCTTCACCACGCCGCCGATCGTATAGGCGATCGACTGCTGCACGACGCCGTCCTGCGGCGCGCGGATGTCGACCCGCTTCAACTGGTCCTCGGCGGCGACCTTGCGTTCCAGAAGCTCGCCCATCCGGCCGTCGACATCGCGCAGGTCCTTGTTCACTTCGGTGCTGAGGTCGAGATCGATCTGGATGATCTGCAGCTTGATCTCGGCGATCCGCCCCTGCGCCTGGGCCTGGGCCGCAATAAGCTGGCCGCGTTCGCCGTCGAGGCGCGTGGCCTCTCGCTCGGTCTGGGTCAGCCGGTCGATGGAGATGAGCTTCTTGGCCCAGAGCGTACGCACCGAGGCAAGCTCCTTCTGCACCAGCTCTATCTCCTTGCTCTTGGCCTCAGCCTGCGCCGTGTCGCCGGCGATCTCCTTCTCGAGCTGGGCGATGCGTTCCCCAAGCTGGCTCTTCTGGCCCGCACGCGACGTGCGCCGTGTCTCGAAATGCTGCTTCTCGCCGGCCACCGCCTCGGCGACGTCAGGATCGGCAATGCGGTCCAAAAGCTCGTTCGGAAAGATGATGGCGTCGCTGCCGCGGCGCTCCGAATCGAGGCGCGCCTTGCGCGCGGCGAGCTGGTCGAGCGCCTTGCTCACCACGCCAAGGTTGGCTGCCGGCACAGTGCGGTCGAGACGGACCAGAAGATCTCCAGCTTTCACGTGGTCGCCGTCCCGGGCGTCGATCTCCGCAACGATGCCGCCGGTGGAATGCTGTACGTCCTTGACGTGGGAATCGACGACGAGGGTGCCGGGGGCGATGACCGCGCCGGCGATCTCGGTGACCGATGCCCAGCCACCGACGCCGCCCGCAAGCAGGATCACCACGCCGACGCCAAGCCGCGTGTAGAAGCGGATGGATAAATGCGAGGCGCCTGATGTAGCCATGTCAGCGCCCTGCCTCGGTTCCGTCGGCAACGGCCAGATGGGGACCGTCGGAAGCCACTCTCAGTTGCGGGGCGCCGGCCGGCACCGGCCGCAGTGTCGGGAACATCTTGGCGAACACCTCGTCTTTCGGGCCGAAAGCATGGACGCGTCCCTGGTTCATCGCCAGCACGAAATCGACGGCCGCCAGCACGTTCGGCCGGTGCGCGACGATCACGACAACCCCGCCCCGTTCGCGGACACCCAACATGGCCTTGATCAGGGCCTGCTCGCCGTCCATGTCGAGGTTGGAATTCGGCTCGTCCAAGACCACGAGGAACGGATCGCGATAGAGCGCACGCGCCAGCGCGATGCGCTGGCGCTGACCGGCCGAGACCGCCTCGCCATGCTCGCCGATCTCGGTCTCGTAGCCTTCGCGGAAACCGACGATCAGCTCGTGCGCGCCCGCCGCCTTCGCCGCGGCGATGATGGCGCCGGCGTCCGCGTCCGGCTCGAAGCGCGCGATGTTCTCGGCCACGGTGCCGGCGAAGAGCTCGACATCTTGCGGTAGGTATCCGATATGGCGGCCGCGCTCCGCCTGAGACCATTGATCGAGGTCGGCGCCGTCCAGCTTGATGCGGCCGGCGAGCGGTTGCCAGGCGCCGACAAGCGCGCGCACCAGCGTGGACTTTCCCGACCCGCTGGGCCCGATGATACCGACGCCGTGGCCGGCCTCCAGAGCGAAGCTTGCGTCGTGGACCAGCAGTCTCTGCGTGCCCGGGGCGCCGACCGAGACGTTTTGCATGCCGACATTCGCGCTCGGCGGCGGCAGCAACATCGGCTCGGTTTCAGCCGGCAGCGCCGCCAGCACCCTGTTCAGCCGCTGCCAGCCCTGGCGCGCGGTGACAAAGCCCTTCCAGTTGGCGATCGCAAGATCGACCGGAGCCAATGCGCGACCGCTGAGGATCGAGGCGGTGATGATGATACCCGCCGTTGCCTGCCCCTCGATGACCAGCCAGGCGCCGAGACCGAGCATGGACGACTGCAGCAGCATGCGCAGGACCTTCGATATCGCGCCGAAGCCGCCTGCCACATCGCTCACCTTGCGCTGCTCGGCGATGTAATCGAGGTTGGCGTCTTCCCACCGCGCGGTAAGACCGCCGGCCATCCCCATGGCGGCAACGACTTCGGCGTTGCGATTGGCGGCGCTGACCAGGCCGTTGCGGCGGATGCCGCTCGACGTTCCGGACGAAACCGGCTTTCGCGTCAGCCGTTCGGCCATGATCGTGAGCGCGACCAGCACGATCGCGCCGACCAGCGCCGTCACGCCGAGCAGCCAGTGGAACATGAAGATGATAAACAGATAGAGCGGCAGCCATGGCAGGTCGAAAAGCGCCGTTGGCCCGCTGCCCGACAGGAAGACGCGGACGCTGTCGAGGTCGCGCATCGGCTGCAAGCTGTCGCTGTCGCGGCCCGTCCTGAGGGGCAGACGCAGGATTGATTGATAGACTCGGCCGCCGAGCGCTTCGTCAAGCGCCCCGCCGATGCGGACGAGCACGCGTCCGCGCACGAATTCGAGCACTCCCTGTCCGCTATAGAGAATGAGGAGCAGGATGGAGAGGCCAACCAGCGTCGGCAGGCTGCGGCTCGGCAGCACGCGATCATAGACCTCAAGCATATAGAGCGAGCCGGCGAGCATCAGAACGTTGAGCACGCCGCTGAACAGTCCTACTGCGAGGAAGGCGGAGCGGCAGGCGCGAAGCGCTTCGGCAAGTTCCGAGCGCTGAGGGCGCCTGGCGGGTTTTGCTGCCGGGCGAGCGCTGGCGCCGATGTTTGCGACTGTCGCGCGCCCACTGACGTCGTCAGAGCGCGCGCGAAACAGAACCAGACCGCCGAAGGCGGCGACCGCTGTTGCGCCCAACACCGTGCCCCCTGAGAGCGATCCGCGCGCAACAATCGCCACGCCAAAGATGAGAAGGACGAGGCCTGCCAGCGTCGTCCTCGCCTGCCCTGTGCCGAGCATGCCAGTTGTTGCCATGGCGGTTTTCACTAGGCCCGATTAGATCACACCGCTCAGCTGATGCCCGTCAGCCCCACAACCTCGTGCAGCGTCACCCAGAACTGGTCGAGCGTATTCGGGTGGTCGTCGACGATGCTGGTGCCGTTGAACCAGGCAACATGACCGCCGGGGCCGGGGCCGGAGGTCACCAACTGGCCCTGGTTGAACCACATCAGGGCGTTCTTCAAGCCTTCGCCGTCGGCTTCCTTGCCCCCGTTCCAGTCGGTGATGCCGGCAGGATCAGTCACGTCGACATATTTGGTCCAAGCATTGGTGTTAGTCTTGAGCGCGTTGCCCAGTAACGCTGTGCCGGCGCCGTTGGTGTCGATGAAGCCGTCATTGTTGGCGTCAAGGTTAGCGCCAGCCGTAGACCAGGCGCCTTGGCTCTTAAGCCACATCACCGCTTCGTCGATCAGATTATCGGGCTGAGCGACGCCGTTGTTGATGTTGAGCTGGGTTGCAATCGCCTGCTGCAGCATGATTAGCCGCGCGTCACCGCCAGCCGAGGCGGATTCGATCGACTTCGCCAGCGAGATTGAGATCCACAGATCGTGCGTGTCGTTGGCTATGCCGTCGGAGTTGGTGTCGCCAAGCAGAAGATATTTGCTCTCGTCGATCTTCGCTGTGGTCAGGTCGTCCTTACTCGGATTCACATCGAGGCTGGACAACACGCCCGAAGCGTATGCGCTCTTGGATGGATTACCTTCGTTGCCGCCGACGTTGTCCCAAACATCCGTGTGGCTGCCCCAGAACCCTTGCGTCAGCGCCTTGTTGGAGAAGCCCTCATAGTCGCTGCTATCCGTGGCGCTCGGCGTGCGCGAATGTTCGGCGGTGTCTGTATATGCGTCGGTCGTGGCCGTCGCGTTGTTGACATAGCTACCCACCTGCGCCGTGCCCGTGGCTTGGTAGTGCCAGGTTTCGCCGATGTCGAAGACGCCGTTCAAATTGCCGTCGCCGGTGTTGAACCCGCTGCTGGTGATCGCCGTCGCATTGAAGTCGTCGCTAGGATTGAGCGGAGTACCATTGTCATCCTTCACAACCACGTTGGTGAGCGCGACATTGCCGTCATTGGTCACATCGTACGTCCAGGTGACCGCCTGACCTTGGAAGATGTCGAGGCCGTGGTCGACGCCGTTCGTCTTCTTGTCGAGCGTGATGTGCGGATCGGCGCCGAAATAGCTGGAATCGTCATGGGCGGTAACCGGCACGCTGTGACCGGCATCGTCCTGATAGGAACTCGTGGCCGTGCCGGT
>NZ_VFTP01000009.1:0-205008 GCF_006439455.1 Mesorhizobium sp. B2-9-1
GGGGGAAAGGTGGCGCTGCGAAGCAGCGACGGATTGGGGGAACCACGTGGCAATCAAGCCTCGGCCTGATCAGTCACACCAGTCACAGAAGATGCATGCATCGCGTAGCCCACTTCGTGGGGCGAGGAATTGTCGCCATGCTTGTTCATTTGCATGGCTGGCTGAAAACATGCAGACATGGCGCCCGACGCGAGCGATGCCAGGGGAATCAGCATGGTGGCAGTAGAGACAGTGCAGCGGGCATCGGGGCGCGGCATCTGGGGGTGGATGTTTTTCGACTGGGCGGCGCAGCCTTTCTTCACCGTCGTCACCACCTTCATCTTCGGGCCCTATTTCGTCTCGCGCATGGCGAGCGATCCGACCGCCGGGCAGGCCGCGTGGGGTTACGGCATTGCCGCCGCGGGCCTGGTCATCGCGGTGCTGTCGCCGGTGCTCGGCTCGATCGCCGACCAGACAGGGCCGCGCAAGCCGTGGATCGCCTTCTTCGCGGCCATCAAGATCGTCAGCCTCACGCTTTTGTGGTTCGCAGCGCCGGGCTCGAACCTTTTCCTGGTCGTGCTGTTGTTCTCGCTGGCTTCGGTGGCGGCCGAATTCTCCACCGTGTTCAACGATTCCATGATGCCGCGGCTGGTGCCGAAGGAAGAGATCGGCCGGGTATCCAACATGGCCTGGGGCCTTGGCTATCTCGGCGGCATGATCGCGCTGATCTTCGTGGTGCTGTTCCTGGCGGGCAATCTCGAGACCGGCAAGACGCTCATCGGCCTTGATCCATTGTTCGGACTCGATCCGAAACTCGGCGAGGATGCGCGCTTCACCGGGCCGATGTCGGCCGGCTGGTATTTGCTGTTCATCCTCCCGATGTTCTTCTTCACGCCGGACGCCACCAAGGGGATCCCGATCGGGCCGGCAGTGCGCGAGGGGCTGTCCGAGCTGAAGTCCACCCTGGTGGAGGTGCGCCAGCGCAGCGGCATCCTGCGCTTCCTCTTGGCCCGCATGATCTATCAGGACGGCGTCAATGCGCTGCTGGCGCTCGGTGGCACGTTCGCAGCCGGCATGTTTCACTGGTCGATCACCGAGATCGGCCTGTTCGGCATCATCCTCAATATTGTCGCCATATTCGGCTGCTGGATCGCGGCGCGGCTCGATACCGCGCTTGGCTCAAAGCATGTGGTGATGATCGCGCTGGTGATGCTGTCGGTCGCCACGATCGGCGTCGTCTCGACCGGACCGGGCTTTACGCTGCTCGGCCTGATTCCGCTCTCCACCGTCGATTCCGGCGGCCTGTTCGGCACCGCGGCGGAGAAAGCCTATATCCTCTACGGCCTGCTGATCGGGCTCGCCTTCGGTCCGGTGCAAGCCTCGTCGCGCTCCTACATGGCGCGCAGCGTGACCGCCGCCGAGTCCGGCCGCTATTTCGGCATCTATGCGCTGGCGGGACGCGCAACCAGCTTCCTGGCGCCATTCATGGTGGCGACCATCACCACCATCAGCGATTCGCCGCGGCTCGGCATGGCGGCCATCATCCTGTTCCTCGGCATCGGCATGGCGATCCTGGCGGAGACGCCATATCCGGCGGACAAGCGGTAGTATTTCCCTTCTCCCACAAGGGGAGAAGAAGAAGCGCTAATGCCTAAAATGCCTTATGCCGGTGAACACCATGGCGATGCCGTGCGCGTCGGCGGCGGCGATGACGTCCTCGTCGCGCATTGAGCCGCCGGGCTGGATGATCGCCGTGGCGCCGGCTTCGATCGCCGACAAGAGGCCGTCGGCGAAGGGGAAGAAGGCGTCCGAGGCGACGACCGAGCCCCTGGTCAGCGGTTCGGCGAGGCCGGCCGCTTCGGCAGCGTCGAGCGCCTTGCGGGCGGCGATGCGCGAGGAATCGACGCGGCTCATCTGGCCGGCGCCGATGCCGACGGTCGCGCCGTCCCTGGCATAGACGATGGCGTTGGACTTGACGTGCTTGGCGACGCGGAAGGCGAATTTGAGGTCGGCCATCTCTGCCGGCGTCGGCGCCCTCTTCGTCACCACTTTCAATTCGAGGTCGTCGACCACGGCATTGTCGCGGCTTTGCACAAGCAGCCCGCCGGCCACGGATTTCACCGTCGTGCCCGCGGCGCGGGGATCGGGTAGGCCGCCGGTGACCAGCAGGCGCAAATTCTTCTTCGCCGCGACGATCGCGGCGGCTTCGTCGGTGGCATCGGGCGCGATGATCGCCTCGGTAAAGGTCTTGACGATCTCTTCCGCCGCCTCGGCGTCGAGGATGCGGTTCATGGCGACGATGCCGCCGAAGGCCGAGACCGGATCGCAGGCCAACGCCTTGCCGTAGGCCGCCTTCAGCGATGAGCCTTCGGCAACGCCGCAGGGATTGGCGTGTTTGATGATGGCGACCGCCGCCGAGCGCGCCGGATCGAACTCGCCGACCAACTCGAAAGCGGCGTCGGTGTCATTGATGTTGTTGTAGGAGAGCTGCTTGCCCTGCAACTGTTTTGCCGTTGCCACGCCCGGCCGCCTGTCTCCCGACAGGTAGAAGCCTGCGCCCTGATGCGGGTTCTCGCCATAGCGCATCACCTGGTCGAGCCGGCCGCCGAATGCGCGCCATGTCGGATGCTCGATCTCCAGCGCCTCGGCGAACCAGCCGGAGATCGCGGCATCATAGGTGGCGGTGCGGGCAAAGGCCTTGGCCGCCAGCATCTTGCGGAAATCAAGCGACAGCGAGCCCAGATTCATCTCCAGCGCGTTGACGACGGAAGCATAGTCGGCCGGGTCGGTGACGATGGCGACGTAGGCGTGGTTCTTGGCCGAGGCGCGGATCATCGCCGGCCCGCCGATGTCGATGTTCTCAACGATCGAGGCATAGCCGGCGCCGGAGCGGCGGACGTCCTCGAACGGATAGAGATTGCAGACGACGAGGTCGATCGGCTCGATGCTGTGGTCGTGCATGGCCTTGGCATGCTCGGCGTCGTCGCGGATGCCGAGCAGCGCGCCATGCACCGACGGATGCAAGGTCTTCACCCGCCCATCCATGATCTCGGGAAAGCCGGTGAGCTCGGAGACGTCGCGGACCGCCAGGCCCGCCCCGGCGAGGGCCCTTGCCGTGCCGCCGGTCGAAACCAGCTCGACGCCGGCGGCGGCGAGCGCCTTGGCGAAATCGACCAGGCCGGTCTTGTCGAAGACGGAAAGCAGCGCGCGGCGCACCGGAACGAGGTCGGGCGCCGGAATGTTTTTTGTGGGCACGGCCATGCGGGGGCCTTTCACGACTGTTGGGAGCGTTGGCCGGCCCTAGCATATGAGCCCCGGAAATCAAGCGCCGCGTCCTTGGCAGTTGCGCGCCGGCTTCCCGAAAGGGTGAAGTTTGCCCAAGGGCGCTGCGTCGTTTACGGGATTAGGCTCGCTCATCATCGGAGGAAACAATCATGGCATTCGTGCGTGTAGGCCAGTTCAAGGCATTGACGGCAAGGGTCGAGGAACTGCGCGCTATCTATGAGGCCGAAGCGATCCCTGCCATCCGCGCCGCCCGAGGCAACATCAGCGCCTTGTTGCTGCAGCAGCACCAGGCGCGGGATGCCTTCATGGCCATCACCGTCTGGGACACCGCCGAGGACGCCGAACGCTACGAGCGGAGCGGCCAGGCCGCGGCAATGGTCGACAAGATCCGTTTTGCCTTCGCTGAACCGCCGTCGCTCGCCACCTATGACGCCTTCGGGATTCCTGGCTGAGAAGCGTCAGCTCAATTGCTTTCGGGATAGCCTGCGATATCGGTACGCGTCAGCTGCCAATGGACCTCGGCGATCTCGGAGGCCCTGAAGGCGAGCACGATCTGCCGGCTGCGGCGCGGGCCGCCCAATCCGGCGAAGTAGATCGATTCCTCGACCTCCGGCGCCATTTCGGCGCAGGTGAAAACCCAGGTGTCGCCCTGCGCGGCAGCCAGGGTCAGGCGGTCGTGATCGTCCTGCAGCAGGCTGATGTCGGGGTGGACGTGGAAGCGCACCGTGACGAAGTCGCGGCCGTTGTTGCGGATCGCGGCATTGCCCGGGCGCAGGAAACGGTCGCGGCCGGCAAGCACGTTGCCGTTCGCGGTCAGCTTCAGCTCGCGCTCGTGCAGGAAACCGAATTGCGCGACATAGCCGTCGTGGCGCGCGACGAAGCCGTGCACGCCCTTCTGGTCGAGGCGCTTGCAGGGCACGTGCTGCGGGCCGCCGATCAGCGGCGATCCCAACAGGTCGCTGACGCGCAGCGAGTGGCTGAAGCGCGCCGACGAGGTGTCGTTGAGCGTGGCGGTCGAATGCGCGGCGGTGGCGCGCGCCAGCGGCCGGAATTCCGGGGCGCCATAGGTGTCGATGCCGGCATTGACGATGAAGTGCTGGCGCCCGGAGGAGAGCTCGAAGGCGAGGCAGCCGGCATGTGCTGCGTTGGAGACGTCGAGCGGCGGCGGCAGGCCGGTGTCGGCGATCACCGTCACGCCGCCCATCGACAGCCGCTCGTAGCCGGAATGCGGCGCGTGCAGCAGCGGCGCGCCCACCGTGTCGTCATGGCGCATGATGGTGGCAATGCGGTCGTGGATGGTGGCGCCCATGCCGTTGAAGCGGGCGAGGCTGCCGTCCTGATGGCGAAAGAAACGCAGCGCCGGCAACATCCGGTCGATGGCGCCGATCAAGGCCGACGGTGGCGCCTCGGCCTGGTTGGCATAGGTCTGGCGCAACGGCAGAAGGTCGGCCAGCAGCTCCAGCACCGCCATCGGCTTGCGCGAGATATGGCCGCCATCGGGCAGGATCTGATGCTCGAGCTCCTCAGCCAGGTTGCGTGTCGCGGCACGCAGCGCCGAGGCCGGCGCCGGCAGGGACAGCGCGGCGAAGGCGAGCGCGATGCGGGCGCGCAGCCTGGCCTCGCCATCCGGCATCTCGCGCACCATCGAGCGGAGGTAGCGGATCTGCACGGCGAGCGATTTCAGGAAGGCGCGATAGAAAGGAAATTCGGCGCCTTGCAGCACCACCGAGGAATGCTGCAGCCAGGCGATCACCCGCTTGGCCGTCGTTCCCGGCTCCCAGGCGATGCCGGAGATCTGGTTGCCATGCATGGCGATCCAGTCGGTCACCAGGGCTCTCGCGTTGGCGGCGGCGAGCTCGGTGCCGGTGGCGCGCATGTGGCGCAGCCAGCGGAAGCCATGCAACGATTTCTGCCAGCCACGATTGGGCACGTCGAGCTGAAAGGGCGATCTGCCGCCGGTCTCGACCATGTGGCCGGACAGCGGGTAGCGACCGTAATAGATCTCCAGCGCGATTTGCGGATCGGCGAGCCGCAGATCCGGCGGCGCGATCAGGACGCGTTCGGGCGTGCGGCCGGAATAGCGCCAGCGATAAACCGGCCCGGCGCGGAGGCGCCGGCGCGTTTTGCGCCAGAACTCCCTCGCGACAAGCGTCCACAGACGCGTCGTGCTGCCGGCAACAAGTGCCAATAGCCCTCCTGATGTCCCCATAACCCGAGCACAAGCTTATGCGATTCAAGAACTTATGCGAAGGCGGATTTCGCCGAAGTGAAGCAATTCACGCGGCCGCGGCCGGGTCCTCCCTAAAAAAGTCCGGGCTTTCCGGGACATGCCGGCGGCGGCGCGGCGGCTTATGCCCTCCTGTGGCGGCGGCGGAACTCGCTCGGCGAACAATCCTCCCGGCTGCGGAAAAGCCGGGAAAAGTAGAAGGCGTCGGCAAAGCCCACAGCCTGCGCCACCGCCTCGACGGGCGAATCGGTCGCCGCCAACAGCTGCTTGGCGAGGTCGAGGCGGATGCGCAACTGGAACGATTTTGGCGACAGGCCGGTGTGCAGCGCGAACCTGCGCCGCAGCGTCGCCGGCGACATGCCGAACTTTGAGGCAAAGGCGCTGAAATCGATCGGCTCGGCGGCGTGGTCGCGCAAGTCGTCGACGACCTCGCGGAAATCCGGATCGAGGTCGCCGCTGCTTCGGTCCACTCCCTGCCGGGCAGCCTGCACGACCAGACGATAGAGGGTGGCGGCGGCCTCCGCCTGGCTTAGCGGCGTGTCTCGGGAAAGTTCGGCATGGAGCCGGTCGAACAGAAGGCACATGCCGCCGAGGTCGGACAAGGGAACGACCGGGGCCGGCTCGACGATGAGCCGCATGCGCGTGAAGTCTCGCGTGAGCGCGCCGCCGAAAAGCGCCCAGCGCTCGCTCCAGCCCGGGCCGTCGGGTCCATAGGAATGGGCCGTGTCCGGGAACAACCAGAACAGGCTGGGCGCCACGATCGCGTGCCTGCCCGCGGTCTTGGTTTCCAGCCAGCCCCGGCCTTCTTGAACGAGAACGACCGCGAAGTCCGGCAGCTTTCGCCGGATGATGGCCCGGCTGACACGATGTCGGCCTATTCCCCGCACCGACAGCCCGCCCATCGCGGCCGGCGGCGATCGATATAGCGCATAGGACGAATCCGGCATGAGCGAAAAGTCCAGTTGGAATTTCTGTCCATGGGAAGTGCCGCGAGACTAGGCCATTGTCCGCGCCAATTGAAGAACTCCGGATGATTGAAATGTCGGTATCTTGCTTCGGGAAAGCTTCCGTGAACGATCTTCCCCCGGTCGCCTTGACGGCCAACGGCAAGGCGCTGTCCACGGCGCCGGACAGGCTGGGACATCTCTCGCCGACCGATCCGGCGGTCGGCGTCGAGGCCATTCGCCGTCTCTATGCGACGCAAGGCTATGTCTGGCTGAAGGGGCTTTTACGGCGCCGCGACGTGATCGATTTTCGCGGCTTCGCGCTTTCGCATCTTGCCGCAAGCGGATTGCTGAAGCCGGAGACCGATGCTTCGCTGGGCATGGCGTCCACCGGCGCGTTCGATCGCCAGCTCGCCGATCGCCGGCTGATGTCATTGGTCCGTTCGAGCGCCTATGAAGGCTTTTGCGCGCAGCCCCGCCTGTCGCGGCTGATGGATGCGTTTGTCGGAGGCCTGTCCTACCTGCACAAGCGAAAGATCATGCGCTTCACCATGCCTGGAACCGCCACCGCCACGCCGGCGCACTACGACCTCGTCTATCTGCGCGGCGGCACAAACCGCGTGGTGACCGTCTGGATTCCGATCGGCGATACCTCCATCGACATGGGCGGGCTTGTCTACCTGGAGGGATCGCACGCCGTCGGCGCAACGATGGAGGCCCGCTTCAGCAGCGACAATGCCGGGCTCGGCCCGGAGGAGCGCATCAGCGCCTACAACCGCAACATGAGCGAAGGCGGCTGGGTGTCGAAGGACCTGCCGGCGATGGCGGAGCGGTTCGATGCGCGCTGGCTAATGGCGGATTACGAGGCGGGCGACGTCGTGCTGCACTCGCCCTACATGATCCACGCCTCCACGACCAACCGGAGCGTCGATGGCCTGATCCGCCTGTCGACGGACATCCGCTACCAGAATGTCGACGACGAAATCGACGCCCGCTGGGGGGATCACTGGAGCCTCGACGACATGCTTTAGGGTGGGCTGGTATTCAGGTGAGGTGAGAGTATGGACGAGGGTTTCCTGGAGCGATCGGCACGTCAGATCTCCCTCTCGTTTCGATGCTGAGCCTCGCGATTGGCCGAAGCCTTCCGAACTTCGTCATCCACGGGCGGAGCGACGCGAAGCGGAGCGGAGACCCGAGGATCCATTCCGTTACTTTCGCCGAGGAATGCAGCGGAGCAGAATTCTGCACCGTCGCAACGCTTCAGCGTAACGGAATGGATTCTATGGTCTGCGCCGCGTCGCTTCGCTCCTTGCTCCGCCATAGAATGACGAGGTTCGAAAGCCTCGGCTAATCGCGAAAGCGTGCGATCGGCTCACGCGAACACAGCAAACCTCTGTCCCCAGTGCCAGGAAAACCCTATCCAACCCGCCGCATCCGTGCGGCGAAGAAGCCGTCCAGGCCAGAAATCCCTGGCGTTCCCAGCGCCAGGTCGGCCGGCGTGGTGCGCAACGTCCCCTCCGGCGTCAGGAATCGATCGATGCCGGCGAACTCGCCCGGACGGACTGGATCGGCGACGACGCCGGGGCTCCCGGCGAGGAAATCCCGATAAAGCTCCTCGCCTTCAATCGGGTCGAGCGAGCAATTGGAAAAGACGATCCGGCCGCCGGGCCTGACGAGGCCAACGGCATGGGCAAGCAGCCGGCGCTGGAGGTCGGCTAGCTTCTCGACATCGGCCATGGTCTTGGTCCATGGCACGTCGGGGTGGCGGCGCACCGTGCCGGTCGAGGAGCAGGGCGCATCGAGCAGGACGGCGTCGAACAATTGCGCCGGCCGGTAATCCAGGAGGTCGGCCTGGACGAGCTCGGCGGCCAGGCCGAGGCGCTCGAGATTCTGGCTGAGCCGCGCCAGCCGGTTCTTCGAGGCGTCGACCGCGGTCACCTCGGCGCCGGCCAGGATAAGCTGCGCCGTCTTGCCGCCGGGCGCGGCGCAAAGGTCGGCGACGCGCTGGCCCTTGATGTCGCCGAACAGGCGTGCCGGCAAGCTTGCGGCGGCATCCTGCACCCACCAGGCGCCGTCGGCGAAGCCGGGCAGGTCGATGACATTGGCGGCAAGCTTTTCGACACGCACGGTGCCGGTTGGCAGCACGATGCCGCCCAGACGCTCGGCCCAGAGCGCCGGATCGGCCTTGACGGTGAAGTCGACGGGCGCCTCGTGGCGATGGGCGGCAAGAATGGCGCGCGCCTTGTCGGCTCCGTAGGCGGCGGTCAGCCGCTCCGAAAACCATTGCGGCGCCTCGCTGGTGGCGGCAGGCGCCGGGGCAAGCTCAGCCTCCTTGGCGCGGGCCAGCGAGCGCAACACGCCGTTGACGAGGCCGGAGAAACGCAGCGTTCGCGGATCGGACTTGGCGTGGGTGACGGCAAGGTCGACGGCGGCGCTGTCGGGAACATCGAGGAACAGGATTTGGGCGGCGGCGACATTGAGGATATGCGAGAGCGCCGTGGCGTTGGCCGGCAGCGGCTTTTCCAGGCGCTTGGACAGCAGCCCGGCAATGGTCATGCGGTGGCGCAGCGCGGTGACCAGGATGGCGCGCACCAGCGCTCGGTCGCGGCCGTCCAGCGCCTTGTATTGCGGATGGCCGTGCTCGTTGTCGGTCAACCCGTCCAGCGGCGTGCGGGCATCGATGACGGCGGCAAGCAGCCGCGCCGCCGCCTTGCGCGCGGCAAGGCCGGCGACGTTCTCGTCACCAGCCTTGTGTTGCGGATTGCCTGAATGTCCGCGCCTCGGCGGCGTCACGACCAGGGACCCTTCGACCGGACATTGCGCGGTCCGGTCGGGTTGCGGCCCCAGGGATTGGGCTTTGGCGGCGCCGGCTCAGCCTCCTCCGGCGGCGGGTCCGCCGGCTTGCCCCATGGCCCCGCCGACGGCTCCTCGGGCTGGATGGGTGGCGGAGAAGCCTGGCGCCGGGCGGCCGGCGATGCGCCGCCCATCGCGCGCGCCATCTCCTGAAGCGCGGCTATGCGGTTCTCGGTGTTCGGGTGGGTCGAGAACAGATTGTCCATGCGCTCGCCATGCAGAGGATTGATGATGAAAAGATGCGCCATCGCCGGATTGCGCTCGGCATCCTCATTGGGGATCCGTTCGGCGCCGCGTGCGATCTTGGCGAGGGCCGAAGCCAGCCACAACGGGTTGCCGCAGATCTCGGCGCCGCGTCGGTCGGCTTCGTATTCGCGGGTGCGGCTCACCGCCATCTGCACGATCATCGCGGCGAGTGGCGCAACGATCATCGCTACAAGCACGCCGACAAAGCCGAATGGATTGTTGTTCTCGCGGCTGCCGCCGAAGAAGAAGGCGAAATTGCCGAGCATCGAGATGGCGCCGGCGAGCGTCGCCACGATCGTCATGGTCAGCGTGTCGCGATGCTGCACATGGGCAAGCTCATGCGCCATCACCGCCGCGACCTCTTCGTCGGAAAGCTGCTGCAGGAGGCCGGTCGATGCCGCCACGGCGGCATTCTCGGGATTGCGGCCGGTGGCGAAGGCGTTGGGCTGCGGGTTGTCGATCAGATAGGTCTTCGGCATCGGCAGGCCGGCTTGCTTGGCCAGCGCCTGCACGATCGCGTAATATTCGGGCGCGTTCTTCGCGTCGACCTCGACGGCGCGGTTCATCGACAGCACCATCTTGTCGGCGTTCCAATAGCTGAACAAATTGGTGCCGGCGGCGATCAGAAGCGCGATGACCATGCCGCCCGAGCCGCCGATCAGATATCCGACGCCCATGAACAGCGCCGTCATCGCGGCAAGAAGCATTGCGGTGCGAAGCGTGTTCATCGTTTCATCCGTCTGGTCTGGTGGCGAATAGGGGTCGATCCTTCTGTCGTCATGGCTATATGATGGGAGACGCCGGTCGTCGTTTCAATCGGCGGGAGTATCGAATGACCGAAGAACCATACAAAACCGGACCGGTTGCCGCGACCGACACGCAGGCGCTGACGCCCGAAGCGCAGCGGGCGTTAGCAGAGGCTGAAGCCCGTCGTCAAAAGTATCGAGCGGCGGAAGCGCAATTGCCGAAGGAAATCGGCGGTCGCGGCGGCAAGGAACCTGGCCGCTACGGCGACTGGGAGGTGAAGGGGCTCGCCACCGATTTCTGACCAGAACCGGTTCCCTAGCGCGGAAATCTTGACCGGTTGGATAGTGGTCACGCAGATTGCATGCGTTGGCGATTGGTCGAATGCCCATCGCTTCGTCATTCTATGGCGGAGCAAGGAGCGAAGCGACGCGCGCAGACCATAGAATCCATTCCGTGACGTTGAGGCGTTGCAACGGAGCAGAATTCTGCTCCGCTGCATTCCTCGGCCAAGGTCACGGAATGGATCCTCGGGTCTGCGCGCCGCTGCGCGTCGCTCCGCCCGTGGATGACGAAGTTCGTAGGCTTCGGCCAATCTCGAAGGTTTGGCTGATTCGGCGAAACGAACGGTGAAAACAAGCCTTGCATCCGTCAAGGTCCCTGTACGAGCGACTTAGGCCGCAGCCCGTGTCGGCGACAACGCGATGAAACCGGTATCGTCCACCGCGATGCCGATTTCGTCATAGGAACGGATTGTCGGCTGTGGTGTGACCAGCGGGTGGACATGCGTGGCGCTGATCACCACTACCGACGCGCCGGAGGCCTCGCCTGCCGCGACGCCCGCCGGCGCATCCTCGAAGACCAGGCAGTCGCGCGCCTCGACGCCGAGACGCTTTGCCGCCAAAAGGAAGCAGTCCGGCGCCGGCTTGCCATGGGTGACGTCTTCGGCCGTGACCATCATGGCGGGAACCGGAATGCCGGCCGCCTCGATGCGCAGCAGCGCCAGCTCGCGCGGCGCCGAGGTGACGATCGCCCAGCGCTCCGGCGGCAGCGATTGCAGAAACGCGATGGCGCCGGGAATTGGCACGATGCCTTCGAGGTCCTCCGCCTCGGCCTTGAGCAGCGCATCGGCTTCCGCGACGGCGTCTACCCCCGGCAGCCTCAGTTCCGCGATCGTCTCGATCGCGCGCTTGCCGTGGATCGTGGGCAGGAAAGCCGCCACGTCGAGGCCGTGACGCTCCGCCCATTTTGCCCACACCCGTTCCGCTGCCGCGATCGAGTTGAGCACCGTGCCGTCCATGTCGAATAGGAAGGCGGCGAATTTCGAGCCTGCAAACATCGGATGTCCTGGAGAATCGTTTTCGGGGAGGGGCGAAACGCAGAGCCCAGTTTAGACCGGCCGGCACCGCCTGAGAAGGCGGCGCCGATGGACTTCTCGGCCGGGTCGTCATCGCCCACGGCCGCGACGCCACCGACGTGCCGCTCCTGCACAGTTTCGGCTCGCACCGGCTCACGCTGTTCAAGGTGTGGACCTACGAGCAGGAAGGCAACCGCTTCAATCCCCCGCATCACGGCGTTGATCGCACGGCCAGCACACAGATGCTCGGGTAGAGGCCTGTTTCACGACAATCGCTGGTCCGCTTCGGCACAGGCCGTTTGTGCCGAAGCGGGAACGACCGCGACAGCCGCCGGCATCATGGTAAGGGCTTCATGAACGTCTGCCTGCCAGCGCATTTTCGTTTACTTCCGGTTCACCTTCAGATTTGCCGAAAGCCAGCAAAAACAATGGATTAACCTCTTGTTGATCGCCTTGCGGCGGCCGTCGCCCGCGTCTGGCCGAATTCCTGCAACGCCTTTGCCGAGCGGTACGGTGCTGCGGACAGTGGAGGCGGAAGGGATGCGGCAGTTCAGAGGTGTCGTTCGTGGGGTGGACGGCTTTGCCCGCAATCGCGAAGGCAATTTCGCGGTTCTGTTCGGAGCTGCCGCATCGGTCCTCGCGCTGGGGGTGGGATTCGCGGTCAATATCTCGCAACTCTACAATGCAAGGTCGAGCCTGCAGGGCGTCGTCGACGCCGCTGTCACCTCGACGGCCCGCGATCTCACCCTCGGCGTCATTACGGAAACCGATGCCAGCAAAACGGTGCAGGCGTTTCTCGACGCCAACAGCACGGCCGGCATACTGCAGGCCAACAAGATCGTGCTCGACAAGCTCACGGTCAACAGGACGGCCAATACCGTGCAGGCGGATGCGCATGTCGATGTCGGACTCTTTTTCCCGCTGTTCAGCACCAGCAATATGCGGCGCGTGACTGCCTCGACCACGGCGCTCTATTCGGACAAGACCGTCGAGGTGGCGATGATGCTCGACGTCACCGGTTCGATGAGGCCCGACTGGCGCACCAAGACCAACAAGATCGGCGACCTGCAGACGGCCGCATCGCAGACGGTCAAGGATCTCCTGGATCAGAACCGGGATTCCAACGATCCCCGGATTCGCGTATCGATCATACCCTACGCCGAAGCCGTCAACACCGGTGGTCTGGCCGATACCGTCTTCGTCGAGACCGAGGCGGGGCCGAAAGTGCCTCCGCCGATCGATGCCCCGGTTGCGGTTTCCGCTACGGTGTCCGACCATTGCGCAACCGAGCGCAAGGACAAGGACGGCTACGCCGATTATTCATCGGACGGGCCCTACACGCAACGCCGGGACAACCAGGGCAAGATCTATCTGGCCAAAGTCAACCGCGACTACCGCATGAAGCTATGCCCTACGGCTGCGCTGGTTCCGTTGACTGCCGATGCGGACAAGCTGCTGACGGCGATCGATCATTTTCAGGCTGGGGGCGTGACCGCAGGTGGCATTGCCGCGCAATGGGGTTACTACATGCTCTCGCCATCCTGGCGCACGGCAATCTCGAGCGCCCGCCTGGGTGCCGGCCCCGCCAACTTCGATCGGAACAGGGTGGCCAAGATCGCCATCCTGATGACGGACGGCCAGTTCAACACTGCCTTTGCCGGCGGACGCGGCGCGTCGCGGTCGCAGGATCAAGGTCAAAAGTCGCGCGCCAATGCCGAAAACATCTGCGATAACATGAAGCGCGACGGCATCGAGATATTCACCATCGGCTTCGATCTCAACGACCCGGGCATGTCCGCGACCGAACGCGATCAGGCCAAGTCCCTGTTGAAGGACTGCGCGACTGACGACACCTCGTCGCTCAAGCATTATTACGAGGCCGCCAACGGCGCCGAACTGAAACAGGCCTTCGGCGAAATCAGCCGCAATATCGAAAAGCTTACAATCAGCCGCTGACCTGCAGCGCCGACGCCAAAAGGAAAAGGCCGCCGCTTCTTGACGAAGCCGGCGGCCTTCCGTGTTTCCGTCCATGACGCGGCTTCCGGCGGCAACCCCATCGGGCTACCTGCCGCGCGTCTCGCGCCTTAACGGGAAGACTGCTTCCCGAAAGTGCAATCCGCTGAGCTCACGTTATGGAAAACGAAATCACTCGACATCGGATCACCTCCTTTCAGTTCGTTGAACACACACAGATGATGGGGTGCGTCGCGGCAAATGGCAAGGTGCCGCAACGGAATGGCAGGCGGGAAATCCCTGCCCGCGGTGTTTTTGGGCAACAGATCGGGATTGCGCTACGCAGGCCAGTTGGATGACAGTGGCGCCCGGGAAGGTCCGCATTCATCGGGAGGTGAGAATGGACGCCGCCGACAAAGCCGCGCGGATCGCACGAACGGTCGTCGAGACGCTGAAACCGGGTTTCGCGGTCAAGCTCTGGACCGGCGAGCGCATCGGTCCCGCCGGCGGTCCGGTGCTCACCATCAACGACCAGGATATCGTCTGGCAATTGCTTCGCCGGCCGCGCTTCTCGACGCTGGTCGAGATGTGGATCTCCAAGACCGTCGACATCGAAGAAGGCACGCTGTTCGATTTCTATGCCTTGCCTTCGCAAGGCAAGCTCAAGACGAAGCTCAGATCGCTGCCGAAGCTGGCGATTTTGCGCGACCTGCCGGCGGTGCTTTTCTCGCGCAAACAAATGACGGCGCGCAGCGATCTTTCCGGCCGCAACCCTTATGTCAGCGGGTCGAACAAGGAGGCGATCCAGCACCATTACGACATTTCGAACGCCTTCTATCGGCTCTTCCTCGACGAGCGCATGGTCTATAGCTGCGGCTATTTCAGGGATTTCGCCAACGGCATCGGCCAGGCGCAGATCGACAAGCTCGACCATATCTGCCGCAAGCTCAGGCTGAAGCCGGGCGAAACGTTGCTCGACATCGGCTGCGGCTGGGGCGCGATGCTGATCCATGCGGCGAAGCATTACGGCGTCGTCGGCCACGGCGTCTCGCTGTCGCAAGCCCAGACGGAGCTTGCCCGCGAGCGCATTCGCGCCGAGGGTCTGCAGGACCGCATCACCATCGAGATAAAATCCTATGCCGAACTCTCGGGCACTTTCGACAAGATCTCGTCGATCGGCATGTTCGAGCATTTGGGGATCGCCAACCACGCTGCCTATTTCTCGACTGTCCATCGCCTGCTGAAACCCGGCGGCTTCTATCTGCATCATGCCATCACCCGGCGCAGCAAGGGCGACCTGAAGAAGACCCTGCGCAAGGGGCCGGAATACAAGGCCCTGATCAAATACATCTTTCCCGGCGGCGAGCTCGACACGATCGGCATGACGCTCGGCAATCTCGAGGCGCACGGCTTCCTCGTCTATGACGTGGAAAACCTGCGCGAGCATTATGCGCAAACCTGCCGCCTGTGGGCGGAGCGCCTACATGCGCGCTTCGACGAGGCGGTCGCCGAGGTCGGCGAGCCCAAGGCGCGGCTGTGGCTGCTCTATCTGACGGGTTGCTCGATCACCTTCGAGCGCGGTTCGGCGCAGATTTTCCAGACTGTGGCTACCAGGCGCGCCCGCGGCCCGAGCGGCCTGCCGCCGACACGGGCGGATTTGTACCGGTAGATCCGCCCGCTTCAGTCCATCAAGCGCATCGGCGCGCCGATCTCGATCCGCGCCGGCCGGTCGACGGTGCAGTAGACGCCGAGATTATGGGCGTTATGGCGTACCAAATTGCGCAGGATACCGGGGTCGGTGTCGAAGCCGTCCTGGGCGATGATGGTGAAGCCGCAGCGGCGGCAGGATTCGCAGACGGTGAGCTTGAGATCGCCGACCGCGAGCTTCCTGCCGATCCACTCCGTCTCCGGAAAGGAGCCTTCGACCGGGTCCATGTCGACGACGATGTTGGGCCGGAAGCGGCGCGGATCGGGCACGCCTTCGGGATGCAGCGCCTTCAGCCTGGCCAGCGAGGCGGTGGTGAGCAGATGGATCGGCGCCTTGAGATAGCGGACCTCGGTCAGCGGGCCGGCGTAGCCGGGTGCCGCGTCCTCCGCGCCGAACGGCCGGATTGAGGCCTCGAAGCCGAGAAAGGCCGATACCGTGCGATCGCTTTCAGGATCCGGCGCGGGCAGCCATTCGCCGCCGGGCACCGCCACTTCGAGCCGCCATTCCTTGTTCACCGGGGCCTCGCTCAGCCGGGTGCGGATCAGCGGCACCTTGTGCCATCTGGCCTCGCGGTCGGGCCTGGCGATCTCGCCGTTGGAAGCATCGACCAGTCCGAACAGCCGGTCGCCGTCGACGGTCCTCAGCCCGACGGAGATGGCATCGAGCCGCTCGCCGGCGAGCGAGCTCGCTGGATAACGCCAGAGCTGGCTGACGGTGCCGAGGATTGCCTCGCCGGTCATCAGCCCTTCTTGTTCTGCCGGTTGGCGACGAGGTCGTCGACCACGGCCGGATCGGCCAGCGTCGAGGTGTCGCCGAGCGCGCCGAAATCGTCCTCGGCGATCTTGCGCAGGATGCGCCGCATGATCTTGCCCGAACGGGTCTTCGGCAGGCCCGGCGCGAACTGGATCTTGTCGGGCGTGGCAATGGCGCCGATCTCCTTGCGGACATGCGCGACCAGCTCCTTGCGCAATTCCTCGCTCGATTGGGTGCCGGCCATCAACGTGACATAGCAGTAGATGCCCTGGCCCTTGATGTCGTGCGGGTAGCCGACGACGGCGGCCTCCGAGACCTTGTCGTGGCTGACCAGCGCCGATTCGACCTCGGCCGTGCCCATGCGGTGGCCGGAAACGTTGATGACATCATCGACGCGGCCGGTGATCCAGTAATAGCCGTCGGCGTCGCGCCGGCAGCCGTCGCCGGTGAAGTATTTGCCCTTGTAGGTCGAGAAATAGGTCTGCACGAAGCGGTCGTGGTCGCCATAGACGGTGCGCATCTGGCCGGGCCAGGAATCGGCGATGCAGAGATTGCCGTCGGTGGCGCCGTCCAGCACCTTGCCTTCGCCGTCGACCAGCTGCGGCTGGACGCCGAAGAAGGGGCGCGTGGCGGAACCCGCCTTGAGGTCGGTGGCGCCGGGCAGCGGCGTGATCATGATGCCGCCGGTCTCGGTCTGCCACCAGGTGTCGACGATCGGCACCTTGGCGTTGCCGACGACGTTGTAATACCACTCCCAGGCTTCCGGATTGATCGGCTCGCCGACCGTGCCCAGCACGCGCAGCGACTTGCGCGAGGTCTTCTTCACATGGGAATCGCCGGCGCCCATCAGCGCGCGCAGCGCCGTCGGCGCGGTGTAGAAGATGTTGACCTTGTGCTTGTCAATCACGTCCCAGAAGCGCGACTGCGAGGGATAGTTCGGCACGCCCTCGAACATCAGCGTCGTGGCGCCATTGGCCAAAGGCCCGTAGACGATGTAGCTGTGGCCGGTGACCCAGCCGACATCGGCCGTGCACCAGTAGATGTCGCCGTCATGGTAGTCGAAGACATATTGGTGCGTCATCGAGACATAGACGAGATAGCCGGCGGTGGTGTGCAGCACGCCCTTCGGCTTGCCGGTCGAGCCGGAGGTGTAGAGGATGAAAAGCGGGTCTTCCGCCTTCATCTTCTCCGGCTTGCAGTCGGCCTTAACGGTCTGCACCTCCTCGTGGTACCAGACATCGCGTCCCGGCACCCAGCCGGTCTTGCCGCCGGTGCGGCGAACCACCACCACCTTCTCGACCTTGGTGCCGGCCTTGGCGGCGACGTCGATCGCCTTGTCGGTGTTGTCCTTGAGCGGGATCGGCTTGCCGCCGCGCAGGCCCTCGTCAGCGGTGATTACGATGGTCGATTTGCAGTCGTCGATACGGCCGGCCAGCGCATCGGGCGAGAAGCCGCCGAACACGACCGAGTGGATCGCGCCGATACGCGTGCAGGCGAGCATGGCATAGGCCGCCTCCGGGATCATCGGCATGTAGATGGTGACGCGGTCGCCCTTCTTGACGCCGTGCTTCTTCAGCACGTTGGCGAAGCGGCAGACATGTGCGTAGAGCTCGTTATAGGTGACCTTGCGATCGTCGTAAGGGTTATCGCCTTCCCAGATGATGGCGGTCTGGTCGCCGCGCTTCTTCAAATGCCGGTCGATGCAATTGTAGGAGACATTGGTCTGGCCGTCCTCGTACCACTTGATCGAGACGTTGCCGTTGAAGGAAGTGTTCTTGACCTTGGTGAAAGGCTTGAACCAATCGATGCGCTTGCCGTGCTTGCCCCAGAACTTATCCGGATTTTTCACGCTGTCGGCATACCATTTGAGATAGGTGTCGTTGTCGATCAACGCGTTCTTCTTCCACGCCGGCTGGACGCGGTGGACATGCACATCGGACATTTCTTTGCTTTCCTCCCGAACCATCCACCGGCTTGCGCCGCCGGCGGCATCGCGGCGAAGCGGCCGCGAATTCGCGGGCATTATTAACAGTTCCGCGGCGACGGCAACATTAGACGTTGGATTCGCGTGGCGGGATGACGCAGGGGCATGCCGAAGCGCTGTCAGCACTCGCGTTCAAAGGCTGCTAACCAACTGTTTTTTCGATGGAAAACTCGGGTCTGGTATGCGAAAATCAATAGACAGTTAAGCAACCGGGCGCAGAATCCGGCGTTGGGAGGAAAGGAGATCGACCGTAAGGGGCTGCGATGCATGACCATTCCGAAATGGACCTGATGCTCAGGGGCTATGGGCTGACCACGGCCAAGATTCTCTACCACTTCCCGGACCATCCGCATCTGCTGCAGAGCTATGTCTGGCAGGACTACGACCTAGCTCCGGAATTCCCGGTGCTGATCCGCTTCATCGAGTTCTGGAAGACCAAGCTCGACGGCCCGCTGCATTCGGTCACCTATACGCATCACAAGCTGATCGCGCCGAACGAGTGGCGGAAGCTGGATGGGGAGTTTCTGGTGCACTGAGGCGGCGCAGAGTGTTTGGCGGAAACGCCCCTCGCTTCGTCATCCACGGCGAAGCAAGGAGCGAAGCGCGCGGCTGCTCCGCCCGTGGATGACGAAGCTCGCAAGGGTGCGGCTAATCGCATAAGTTTCATGATCGCCCTGGATATGGACGGCCGCGACTTAGTTACACCGCCGGCGGGTTCAGCCGGGCGAAACCTTCCTGGCGGCGATAAGGGAAGTACGGATAAGGCGCCGTCACCGCGCTTGCTTCATCGAGCGCCTTGATCTGCGTCGGCGTCAGCTCCCAGCCTACGGCGCCGAGATTCTGGCGGAGCTGCTCCTCGTTGCGCGCGCCGATGATCACCGATGCCACGGTCGGCCGCCGCAGGAGCCAGTTGATGGCGGTTTGCGGCACGGTCTTGCCGGTCTCGGCGGCGACCGCTTCCAGCGCGTCGACCACCTTGAAAAGATGCTCGTCCTCGACCGGCGGGCCGAAATCGGCGGTGCCGTGCAGCCGGCTCTTTTCCGGCAAGGGTTTTCCGCGACGGATCTTGCCGGTGAGCCGGCCCCAGCCGAGCGGGCTCCATACCAATGCGCCGACGCCCTGGTCGCGGCCGAGCGGCATCAGCTCCCATTCATAGTCGCGCCCGACCAGCGAATAGTAGACCTGATGCGCGACATAGCGCGGGTAGCCGTGCCTGTCGGCCAGACCGAGCGACTTCATCACCTGCCAGCCGGAGAAGTTGGAGACACCGACATAGCGCAGCTTGCCGGATCGCACGAGGTGATCCAGCGTCAACAGCACCTCCTCGACCGGCGTCGAGGCATCGAAGGCGTGGAGCTGCAGCAAGTCGATATAATCGGTGCCGAGGCGCTTCAGCGCCGCGTCGACGGAGCGGATCAGGCGCGAGCGGGACGAGCCCCAGTCGGCCGGGCCATCGCCCATCGGCAGCGCGGTCTTGGTCGAGATCAGCACTGCGTCGCGGCGGCCCTTGATGGCCTCGCCCAGCACCTCCTCCGAAGCGCCGTTCGAATAGACATCGGCCGTGTCGAAGAGGTTGACGCCCGCTTCCAGGCAGATGTCGACCAGCCGGCGCGCTTCCTTCGCGTCGCTGTTGCCCCAGTGGCCGAACAGCGGGCCGGAGCCACCGAAAGTGCCGGCGCCGAAGGAAAGCGCGGGCACTTTCAGGCCGGAGGCACCGAGAGATCTATATTCCATGATTTTTCTCCTTGGGACGTTGAAGGCGGAGTTCAGCCGATCAACACTGCGCCGTGACCGGCTTGCCGATCGCCCGGCCGCGTTCGAGGCGCAGCGCCATGAGCACGACGCCGAGCGCGGCGAGCGGCACCAGGCCGGCAACGAGAGGGACGGCGCCGAGGCCGGGGCCGTGATCGATGACGAAGCCGCCAAGCCAGGCGCCGATGGCGTTGCCGAGGTTGAAGGCGGCGATGTTGAAGGAGGAGGCCAGGCCCTGGCCGGCGCCCTCGGCCTTGTCCAGCACCCACATCTGCAGCGGCGCGACGGTGGCGAAGGCTGCGGCACCGAGCAGACCGACGGCGACGATCGCTGCAATGGGCTGGTGGATCGCAGCGGCCATGACGAACAGCACCGCCGACAGCGCGACCAGCGTGCCGATAACCGTCGGCACCAGATGGCGGTCGGCGAGGCGTCCGCCGAGCAGATTGCCCGCCACCAGACCGCCGCCGAAGACCAGCAGGATCGGCGAGACAGCTGACTCGGAAAAGCCGGTGACGCGGGTGAGGCTGGGCGCCAGATAGGTGAAGGCCGCAAAGACGCCGACCCAGCTCAGCACCGTGGTCAAAAGGCCGAGCAGCACCGGCCGGCGGCCGAGCACCGCGAGCGTGCCTTCGGAGGTCTCCTCTTCCTCCGTGGCTGCGGGCTGGTCGCGCGGCACCAGCAGCGCGATCACGGCAAAGGCGATGACGCCGACAAGCGTGACGGCCAGGAAGCTCGAACGCCAGCCATAGGCTTGGCCGAGCCAGGTGCCGAAGGGCACGCCGAGGATGTTGGCGACGGTAAGGCCGGTGAACATCAGTGCGATTGCCGAGGCCTTCCGGTTGGGCGCGACAAGGCTGGTGGCCACGACGGAGCCGACGCCGAAGAAGGAGGCATGGGCGAAGGCGGTCAGCACACGCGCCGCCATCAGCGTCCAGTAGTCGGGCGCCAGCGCACAGGCGAGGTTGCCGACGGTGAAGACCACCATCAGGGCAAGCAGCAAGGTCTTGCGCGGCAGGCGTCCGGTCAAGGCGCCAAGCAGCGGCGCGCCGACGACGACGCCCAGCGCATAGCCGGTAATGAGCAGGCCCGCGGCCGAGATCGAGACGCCGAGATCGGCGCTGACGTCGAGCAGCAGGCCCATGATGACGAATTCGGTGACGCCGATGCCGAAGGCGCCGGCGGTAAGGGCATAAAGAGCAAGAGGCATGGCGATCGTCCGTTTGTGCTGAAGGACGCAATAAGTCCCGCGCCCGGACCGGAAGATCGTGATCCGCCAGGTTGTGAACCAGCCTTGCATCGGGCATATTTTCTGTGAAATAGATTCACGAATGGCGAGACCGGACATCAACCGCTCCGGCGAGATCGAAGTGTTCGTCCGCGTGGTCGAGGCGGGCAGCTTCTCGGCCGCGGCGCGGGCTTTGCGCATGACGCCGTCGGCGGTGAGCAAGCTGATCGCGCGGCTGGAGGCGCGGCTTGGCGCGCGGCTGATCAGCCGCTCGACGCGCAAGCTGCAGCTGACGCCGGAAGGAGCTGCCTTCCATGACAGCGGCCTGCGCATCCTCGCCGATCTCGACGCGGCCGAGCGTGAAGCGGCGGCGGGCGCTGCGCCGCGCGGCAGACTCAGGGTCAACTCCTATGTGCCGTTCGGCCAGCACCGGCTGATGCCGCTCTTGCCGCGCTTCCTGGAAAATTATCCCGAGATTTTCGTCGAAGCCGTGCTGACCGACAGTGTCATCGACCTTCTGGAAGAGCGCGCCGATGTCGCTATCCGCGCCGGGCCGCTGCGCGAGTCGCGTCTGGTTGCGCGCAAGCTCGGCCAGAGCCGGATGGTCCTGGTCGCGTCGCCTGCGTATCTTGCAGCGCGCGGCAGGCCACGCGCATTGTCCGACCTCGCTCGCCACAACATGCTGGCCTTCGGCTTCGCCAGGCACATAGAGGGCTGGCCGTTTGTCGATGCGACGGGCAAATCGATCATCATGCCTATTGTCGGAAACATGTCGCTGACCGACGGCGAAGCGATGCGGCGAACGACGCTGGCAGGAGCCGGCATAGCGCGGCTGGCGCGCTGGCATGTCGAACCCGACATCGCCGCCGGGCTGCTCGTGCCGTTGCTTGAGGAGTTCAATCCCGGCGACGAGGAGCCGACGCATGCCGTCTATGTCGGCCAGGGCAAGCATCTGCCGGCCCGCGTCCGAGCCTTCCTCGACTTCCTCGCGGAAACCGTTCGTCTCTGAATGAGGAAAGAGCCGCGCGCTAGTGGCACGCGGCTCCGACCTGTCTGCTTGAGCGGAATTACGCCTTCGGCACGAACGGCGCAGGGCGCCGGCCGGCGCCTTGCCGCTCCAGCATCCAGCCGGGATATTCGGCAGGCAGCGCGCTTACCTCATCGAGCCTGGCGAGGTCGTCGGCATCGAGCTTCAAGCCGGTCGCGGCGAGGTTCTGCTCGATCTGGTCCATGCGGCTGGCGCCGATGAGGACGCTCATGACGAAAGGTTTGGCCAGCACATAGCTCAATGCTACCGTGGCGACGCTGACATCGTGCTTCCTGGCGACCTCGCGCATGACGGCAACCGCCGCCCAGGCGCGGTCCTCATTGACCGGCGGGAAGTTGAAGGAAGCGCGGCGGCCCTCGCCATTGCCGGGCGCGCCGGGGCCGTATTTGCCGGAAAGCAGCCCGCCGGCCATCGGCGACCAGACCATCAGGCCAAGCTTTTCCTCGTTGATCAGTGGCACGATCTCGCGCTCGAGATCGCGGCCGGCGATCGAGTAGTAGGACTGGATGGTCTCGAAGCGGGCGAAGCCCTTGCGCTCCGCGATGCCCAGCGCCTTGGCGACGCGCCAGGCCTGCCAGTTGGAGACGCCGACATAGCGGACCTTGCCGCTGGCGACCAGATCGTCGAGCGCGCGCAGCGTCTCGTCGATCGGCGTCACCGTGTCGGTGCCGTGGAGCTGGTATAAATCGATATGGTCGAGCTGCAGCCGCTTCAGACTGCCGTCGACCGAATCCATGATGTGGCCGCGCGAGGAGCCGCGCTCGTTGGGTCCGCTGCCCATGGCGCCATGCACCTTGGTGGCGATGATAACATCCGAACGTTTCACGCCGAGATCCTTGAGCGACTGTCCCAGCAGCTGCTCTGACTGGCCGAAGGAATAGACATCCGCCGTGTCGAAGAAATTGACGCCGGCGGCAATCGAGCGGCCGACGATCTCGTTGACGCCCTTCTGGTCGAGACTGGCGATCAGGCCCCATTGGGCATTCTCGCCGGCGGCGCCGAACGTCATGGTGCCGAGGCAGAGTTCGGAAACGAACAGGCCGGTGTTGCCGAGCTGATTATAACGCATGGTGAGATTCCCCGAGAAAGGAGTGAATGTGCACCAAGCAAATAGGAACGGCCCGTTTCGTTTCAAGTTCTGGCGCAAGCGCGGTGGTCAACTTGATGTGAAGTTGCCAATCAGCGGATCTTGAAACGTCAGACTTCCCAGGGATTGACGACCGTCACGCCCACGTCTTCGAAGTCAGCGACGTTTCGAGTGACCAGGATCAGGTCGTGCACGAGGGCGGTCGCTGCAATAAGGGTGTCGGCGTTCCCTCGCGTACGTCCCGCCGTGATGCGGCCCCACGCGAGGGCGATCTCTTCCGTGATCGCCAGGATGCGGTCCGTATTGTCTCGGCGCAGTTCCCGCAGCCAGACGTCAAGCCGGGCTGCCCTGTCGGGGTCGGTCTTGCGCTGCTTGACGATCCCACGTTCGATCTCACCAATGGTGATCACACTGAGACTGATCGAGGTCGGATCAACCGAAGCCAGCCAGGCGGTTGGTTTCGGTTGCCGCCTTTGTACGTCTGAAACAACGTTCGTATCGAGCAGATACATTAGAAGTCGACGTCCCGGATCATCGTATCCGGGCGGCGGGTGATTTCCTTATCAAACTCATCGTCCCAGCCTGGGCCGGTCAGAAGATATTCGGCGAGCGATTTTTTCTTCCCGGCCAGGCGGTCGTAGTCCTCGGCGGACAGCACGACCGCTGCCCGTTCGCCGCGAAGCGTCACGGTCTGCGGCCCCTCTGTGCGGGCGCGCTGGACCACTTTTGAAAAATTGTTCTTCGCGTCCTGAAGATGCCAGTTCATCCGCAGCTCCTGGTTCCCCGACATGGGGATTTTGAAAGGTTGCCGTTTGTCTTGGTGCAAGATTTTCCGTTCATTTCCGTGAAATCAGCACAAACGCCGGGGATTGGTTGAAGCCGCCTCAACCTCGTCATTCTATGGCGGAGCAAGGAGCGAAGCGACGCGCGCAGACCATAGAATCCATTCCGTGACTTGGAAGCGCCGCCGCGGTGCAGAATTTTGCTCCGTTGCATTCCTTGGCGAAGGTAACGGCATGGATTCCAGAGTCTTCGCGACGGAGCTTCGCTCCTGCTCCGCCCTAGAATGACGATCGCGATGGGCGTTTCGGCCAATCTCCAACGCATGCCACCTGCCAACGCAAACAGAGCCGACCGGTCAATATCACTGTGCAGTGCCACTAGCTAGCTTGGCTAGATATAGCGCGCAGCGGAATATCAATCAACTCCAGCGAAAGGTAGCGGGTGACGGCGTCACCGGTTGCCGAAAATCGCCGACCCGACCCTCACGCCGGTCGCGCCGAAGGCGATCGCGGTCTCGTAGTCGCCGGACATGCCCATCGAAAGTTTCGCGACGCCCGCCTCGCGGGCGAGCTTTTCCAGCAGCGCGAAATGCGGGCCGGGGTTTTCATCGGCTGGCGGGATGCACATCAGGCCTTCGATGGCGAGACCATGCACGTCGCGGCAGCGTTTGACGAAGGCGACCGCCTCGCGCGGCTCGATGCCGGCTTTTTGCGGCTCGGAGCCGGTGTTGACCTGGACATAGAGTTTCGGCGCCCGGCCCTGCCGGGTCATTTCTTTTGAAAGCTCAGCGGCGATCTTCTCGCGGTCGAGCGTCTCGATGACGTCGAAAAGCGCCACCGCTTCCTTGGCCTTGTTGGATTGCAGCGGGCCGATCAGGTGCAGCTCGATATCGGCAAATGCCGCCTTCAGCGCCGGCCATTTGCCTTGCGCTTCCTGCACGCGGTTCTCGCCGAAGACGCGCTGGCCTGCCTCGATGGCGGGGCGGATGTCCTCGGCCGCGAAGGTCTTCGACACCGCCACCAGCGTGACGGCGCCGGCCGCTCGCTTCGCCTCGCGTTCGGCATTCGCGATCTTCGCCCTGACCGCGTGAAGCTGCTCTACGGCGTTCGTCATGCCACCATCCTGCCCATAGTTTTCATGGCCGGCCCGCTCGCCGCAGTTGACGGGTCCGGCAATCCATGGTGAACACCGCGACGACATTGTCTCGGCTGCCGGCCTAGGCGTGTCGGTATTCAGGTGACGCCGGCCTGCAAATGCCGGTTTCCTGCGCTTCCGGTGCTCACGTACGAAAAGTACGCTCCGCTCCGGTTCTCGGAACCCGCCATTTTCGGCTCGGCCTGACCTGAATATCGACACGCCTTAAATCCAGCACCGCGCACCTGCTTTTAAGTGAAAAACATCCGATGGCAACCGAACGATACAATCCGCGCACGTCAGAGCCCAAATGGCAGAAGGCCTGGGCCGAAAAGAAGCTGTTCGAGGCCCGCAACGACGATCCGAAGCCGAAATACTACGTGCTCGAGATGTTCCCCTATCCGTCGGGCAAGATCCATATCGGCCACACCCGCAACTACACGATGGGCGACGTGGTGGCGCGCTACAAGCGCGCCAAGGGTTTTAACGTGCTGCACCCGATGGGCTGGGACGCGTTCGGCATGCCGGCCGAAAACGCCGCCATGCAGAACAAGATCCACCCCAAGGACTGGACCTACGAAAACATCGCGGTCATGCGCGAGCAGCTCAAGGTGATGGGCCTGTCGCTTGACTGGGCGCGCGAGTTCGCCACCTGCGACGTCGACTATTACCACCGCCAGCAGATGCTGTTCCTCGACTTCGTCGAGAAGGGGCTGGTGACGCGCAAATCCTCCAAGGTCAACTGGGACCCGGAGGACATGACGGTGCTCGCCAACGAGCAGGTCATCGACGGCCGCGGCTGGCGCTCGGGCGCGCTGGTCGAGCAGCGCGAGCTGACGCAATGGTTCTTCAAGATCACCGACTTCGCGCAGGATCTGCTGGACTCGCTCGACGGACTCGCGGACTGGCCCGAAAAGGTCAAGCTGATGCAGCACAACTGGATCGGCCGCTCGGAAGGGCTGCTGATCCGCTGGCCGCTGGCAAAGCCGGTCGGCGACACGAACGAACTGGAAGTCTACACGACCCGGCCCGACACCATCTTCGGCGCCTCCTTCATGGCGGTCGCCGCCGACCATCCGCTGGCGAGAAAAGCCGCCGAGAACAATGTCGAGCTGGCGAAGTTCATCGAGGAGGTCCGCCACATGGGCACCTCGGTGGCCGCGCTCGAGACGGCCGAGAAGAAGGGCTTCGACACCGGCATCCGCGTCGTCCATCCGTTCGACGAGAACTGGACGCTGCCGGTCTATGTCGCCAATTTCGTGCTGATGGAATACGGCACCGGCGCCATTTTCGGCTGCCCGTCGGGCGACCAGCGCGACCTCGACTTCGCCAACAAATACGGCCTGCCGGTGATTCCGGTGGTGATGCCGGAAGGCGAAAACCAGGGGAGCTTCCAGATCATCGAGGAGGCCTATGACGGCGACGGTGTGATGATCAATTCGCGCTTCCTCGACGACATGAAGCCCGAGAGGGCGTCCGATGAAGTGGCAAAGCTCCTGGAGCAGAAAAGCATCGGCGGCCGGCCGATGGCGGAGCGCAAGGTGAATTTCCGCCTGCGCGACTGGGGCATTTCGCGCCAACGCTACTGGGGCTGCCCGATCCCGATGATCCATTGCGAGGCCTGCGGCGTCGTGCCGGTGCCGAAGGCCGACCTGCCGGTGAAGCTGCCCGACGACATCGAGTTCGACCGCCCAGGCAACCCGCTCGACCGTCATCCGACATGGCGGCATGTGAAGTGCCCGCAATGCGGCCGCGATGCGCGGCGCGAGACCGACACGATGGACACCTTCGTCGATTCGTCCTGGTATTTTGCGCGCTTCACCGCGCCGTGGGCAAACGAGCCGACCGAGCCGAAAGCGGCCGACGAATGGCTGGCGGTCGACCAGTATATCGGCGGCATCGAGCACGCGATCCTGCACCTGCTCTATTCGCGCTTCTTCACCCGCGCCATGCGCGAGACCGGGCACCTCAATCTGGCCGAGCCGTTCAAGGGGCTGTTCACGCAGGGCATGGTGGTGCACGAGACCTACCGCGTCGGTGGCCCTTCCAACAATGGACGCTGGCTGTCGCCGAGCGAGGTCAGGTTCGAGGACGTCGACGGCAAGCGCCGCGCCGTCGAGATCGCCACCGGCGAGGAGGCGACGGTCGGCGCGCTGGAGAAGATGTCGAAGTCGAAGAAGAACACGGTGAGCCCGGAAGAGATCACCGACGGCTACGGCGCCGACACGGCACGCTGGTTCATGCTGTCGGACTCGCCGCCGGAGCGCGACGTCGAATGGACCGACGAGGGCGCGGCCGGCGCGCACCGCTTCGTGCAGCGCATCTGGCGCCTGGTGCAGATCGCGGCCGAGCAACTGCCCGGCGTGAAGCCGGCGGCGGCGAAGGATGGCGATGCGGGAGCCGTTTCCAAGGCGGCGCACAAGATCCTGAAGGCGGTCGGCGAGGATATCGAGAAGCTCGGCTTCAACCGTGCGATCGCCCGCATCTACGAGCTCGCCAATGCGCTGGCCGCGCCGCTCGCCGACGTTGCCGAAGGCAAGGCCGACGACGCGCTGAAGGGCGCCTGCCGCGAGGCGGTGGAAATCCTGGTGCACATCATTGCGCCGGTGATGCCGCATCTGGCGGAGGAATGCTGGCAGGAGCTGGGCGGCGCCGAAATGGTCGCCGAGCGGCCCTGGCCGGTCTACGACCCGTCGCTCGTCGTCGACAATGAGATCGTGCTGCCGGTGCAGGTCAACGGCAAGAAGCGCGGGGATTTGACAATTGCTCGCGACGCGGATCAAGGTGCCGTCGAAAAAGCGGTGCTGGCTCTCGACTTCGTGCAAAAAGCACTGGAAGGTAAGGCTCCGCGCAAGGTGATCATCGTGCCGCAGAGGATCGTCAATGTCGTTGCCTGATCCGGTGAAGTCAGATGTGGTCCGCCTGCGCGGCCGCTTGGCGCTCTGCGGCATGGTCGCCGCGCTGGCGCTGGTCTCGGCCTGCACCGTGCGGCCACTCTATTCCAGCCAGCCGCTGTCGCCCGGATCGCTCAGCGCCTCCGCCGAGCTCGGCTCGATCTCGATCAAGCCGGTCAATACCCGCTACGCGCAGCAGGTGCGCAACAATCTGATCTTCGCCTTCGGGCAAGGCTCGGGCGAGCCGGCCGCGCCGGCCTACACGCTCGATCTCGGCGTCACCGAGCTCGTCGAATCGGCGGCCATCGTGCAGGTGCAGACCCAGGAAGACGAGCCGACGGCGGGCACGGTCACGCTGACCGCCAACTACGTGCTCAGGGATACCGCGACCAACACGGTGATTGCCGTCGGCAAGCGCTCGATCCCCTCGTCCTTCGACCGGCCGCGCCAGGAATTCGCGGCTTACCGCGCACAGATCGACGCCGAGAACCGCGCTGCACGGGAGCTTGCCGATCTGCTGCGGCTGTCGATCGCGCAGGATCTAGCCAAGCATGGCAAGAAAGCCTGAGCTGTGCCGATATTCAGGTGAGGCCGGCCTGCGAACGGCGGCTCCCTGCGCTTCCGGTGCTCACGTACTTCAGTACGCTCCGCTCCGGTTCTCGGAAGCCACCGTCCTCGGCGCGGCCTGACCTGAATCTCGACACACCTTGGCGCACCGTTTGAAACTAAAAAGGCCGGTCACCCGGCCTTTCAGGTTTCACGGGAGCCGGCCTCAGCCGATCTTCTGGCCGGTCTTGGCCCAGTCGGCGAGGAAGGCGGCGAGGCCCTTGTCGGTCAGTGGATGATTGACCAGCGCCTTCAGCGTGGCCGGCGGCGCGGTCACGATATCGGCGCCGATCAGCGCGGCCTGCTTGACATGGTTCACCGTGCGCACCGAGGCGGTCAGGATCTCGGTCTTGAAATCATAGTTTTCGTAGATCTGCTTGATTTCCGAGATCAACTCCATGCCGTCCGAGCCGGTGTCGTCGATGCGGCCGACGAAAGGCGAGATGAAGGAGGCGCCGGCCTTGGCGGCCAGCAACGCCTGGTTGGCCGAGAAGCAGAGCGTCACGTTGACCATGCGGTCCATCTCGGTGCGGATGGTCTTGCAGGCCTTCAGGCCGTCGAGCGTCAGCGGCACCTTGATGGCGATATTCGGCGCGATCTTGGCCAGCACCTTGGCTTCCGCCATCATGTCCTTGTACTCGGTCGCCACGACCTCGGACGAAACCGGACCTTCGACGATGTCGCAGATCTGCTTGGTGACCTCGATGATCTTGCCACCCGATTTCAGGATCAGCGAGGGGTTGGTGGTGACGCCGTCGAGCAGCCCCAGATCGTTGAGTTCCTTGATTTCCTTGATGTCAGCGGTGTCGACAAAAAATTTCATGGCGGTCTCCTTGGGGATTGCCGGGCGCCAGCCAGGCAGATGCGAGGGTCCCCTTTGATCTAGACCAAAGTCAGGGCAAGGTCACGCCTGATGATGGAAGATTCGCCCTTTGTCGCAGCCGCTCCCGTGCTGGTGCCGATGCCGGCCGAGCGGCCCTACACCTATGCCGTGCCGCCAGGCATGCGCGTGGTGCCGGGCTCGATCGTGCGCGTGCCGCTCGGGCCGCGCCAGGTCGCGGGCATCGTCTGGGACGGCGCCGTCGAAACCGTCGATGCGAAGAAACTGCGGCCGATCGAGGAGGTGTTCGACTGCCCGCTGATCGACAGGGCGATGCGCCGCTTCGTGGACTGGATCGCGCAATACACGCTGTCGGCCCCTGGCATGGTGGCGCGCATGCTACTGCGCGCGCCGGAAGCGTTCGATCCGGAGCCGTGGATCGAAGGGCTGCAGCGCACGCTTGCCGGACCCGACCGGCTGACCGACGCGCGGCGGCGGGTGCTGGAGACGGCCGAAGGCGGGCTTGCCTGGACGCGCTCGGGGCTGGCGCATGCCGCCGGCGTCTCCTCGACCGTCATCGATGGGTTGCGGGCACAAGGCGTATTCGAGACGGTGATGATCCCGCCGCGTCCGGTGGTGGCGGCGCCCGATCCCTCTCATGCCGTGCCGGAATTGATGCCTGACCAGAAAGCGGCGGCGGAGAAGCTGCGCGCGGCAATCGCGGCCGACACTTTCAACGTCACCCTTCTCGACGGCGTCACCGGATCGGGCAAGACGGAAGTCTATTTCGAGGCGATAGCGGCGGCGCTCGACAAGGGCAGGCAGGTTCTGATCCTGTTGCCTGAAATTGCGCTCACGCATGCCTTCCTGGAACGTTTCCAGGACCGGTTCGGCGCCAAGCCGGCGGAATGGCATTCCGACCTGCCGCCGCGGATGCGCGAACGCGTCTGGCGCCAGATTGCGGAAGGCGGCGTGCGCGTCGTCGCCGGCGCACGTTCGGCGCTGTTCCTGCCGTTCAAGGAACTCGGCCTGATCGTCGTCGACGAGGAGCACGATCCCGCCTACAAGCAGGAAGACCGCGTCTTTTATAATGCGCGCGACATGGCCGTGGTGCGCGGCCATATCGGCGCTTTCCCCGTCGTGCTCGCTTCGGCGACGCCCTCGGTGGAAAGCCGGGTCAACGCCGGCCAGGGCCGCTACGACCGGGCCGTGCTGTCGTCGCGCTTCGCCGAGGCAGCGCTTCCCGACCTCAAGTCGATCGACATGCGGCGCTCGCCGCCCGCGCGCGGCGGCTTTCTGTCGCCGGCCTTGCTGGAGCAGATGCAGCGCACGCTGGAGAGGAAGGAGCAGTCGCTGCTCTTCCTCAACAGGCGCGGTTATGCGCCGCTGACGCTCTGCCGCGTCTGCGGCCACCGCTTCGGCTGCCCGGTCTGCTCGGCCTGGCTGGTCGAGCACCGGTTTCGCGGCCAGCTCGTCTGCCATCATTGCGGCCACAATGAGCGGCGGCCGGAAGCCTGTCCGGAATGCGGCACGCTCGACCATCTGGTGGCATGCGGCCCAGGCGTCGAGCGCATCGCCGAGGAAGTGGTCGGGCATTTCCCCGATGCCCGCACCATCGTGCTGTCGTCCGATCTTCTGGGCGGCGTGCGCCGGCTCAGGCTCGAGCTCGAGGCCGTCGCCAATGGCGAGGCCGATATCGTCATCGGCACTCAGCTCGTCGCCAAGGGGCACAATTTCCCCGGCATGACGCTGGTCGGCGTGGTCGATGCGGATCTGGGGTTGGCCAACGGCGATCCGCGCGCCGCCGAGCGCACCTTCCAGCTGCTCAGCCAGGTGACGGGGCGCGCCGGCCGCACCGGCAAGAAGAGCCTCGGCCTTCTTCAGACCTACCAGCCGGATCATCCGGTGATGCGGGCGATCGTCTCGGGCGATTCGGAAGCGTTTTACGAGCGCGAGATCGCCGAGCGCGAACGGGCGGCGCTGCCGCCTTTCGGCCGGCTCGCCGGCATCATCGTCAGCGCCGCGACACGCGGCGAGGCGGAAAGCCATGCGCGGGGGTTAAGGCGCGCGGCGCCGCAAGCTACTGACCTCTTCGTGCTCGGCCCGGCCGAGGCGCCCTTGTCGCTGATCGGCGGCCGGCACCGCTTTCGGCTGCTGGTGCAGGGCGAACGGCGCGCCGACATGCAGGGTTTTATTCGGGCCATGCTGGCGAATGGACCGAAGCTGCGCGGCTCGGTCAGGGTGCAGGTCGACATCGACCCGCAGAGCTTTTTGTAACTAGTCGGGGATTGGCGGGTCTTGCAGGATATTCCTGCACAAAACGCCCAGCGTCTCAAAGTGCCTGATATTTGCGGTTATCACAGTGAGTTCGTTGGTTGCCGCGGTGGCCGCGATCAATATGTCCGCCAGCCCCGGATTCTTTCCTTGCGCGGAGGCCGCTTCCTCCATTTGACCCGCCCTGCGCGCTATATCAGAATTGATCTCCAGAATTTGTTCCGCGAAGTCTTCGATAGTTTCGTTGAGCCAGGCAGCGAGACCCTCAGCGCGTTTTGTCGCTCCGGCGCGAGCCAGCTTGCAAATGCCTTTCTCGATCTCGGTGATGGCTATAACCGGTACGAAAAGTGCTTGCTTTGCGCCCTGCGCCACGATCCAGTCGGCGATGTCTTTTGCAAGAGGCGGTTTTCCAGGCGCGAGTGCCGATAAGATGGACGTATCGATAAGATAGCCGCTCAAAGATCGGCGTCCCGCGACGGTGACGCGTTCCTTTCAAGCTCGATCCCCCCCGGATAAGTCAGAAGGAACTCTCCGAAGTTTCGACGCTTGACCGGATAAAGCTTTTGCAAGTCTTCGACGGATACGATGGCCGCTGCTGGCTTGCCATGCCTGGTGATGGTCGTAGGCTCACCATTTCCCGCGGCCTCGACGAGTGCCGACAGCCCTGCCTTAGCCTCCCGAAGCTGGACGGTTTTCAAGGTTGCCTCGCTTGTAGTCTCGTGTGGTCACAATATAGAGATTGCATAGCAAGGGAACAAGTCCAGCTGAAAATCCTCGGCCTGATCGGCGGCATGAGCTGGGAATCGACGGCGATCTATTACCGCCTGCTCAACGAGATCGTGCGCGAGCGGCTGGGCGGGCTTCATTCGGCCAAGCTGTTGTTGTGGTCGTTCGATTTCGCCGAGATCGCCAAACGCCAGCATGCGAGCGACTGGGAAGGCGCGGGCGTCCTTCTGGTGGAAGCCGCGCGCAAGCTGGAGGCGGGCGGCGCCGAGGGCCTGGTGATCTGCACCAACACCATGCACAAGCTGGCCGACGCGGTGCAGGCGGCCATATCGATCCCGCTCATCCATATTGCCGACGCCACCGCGCATGCCGTCATCAATGCCGGCGTGAAGCGGCCGGCGCTGCTGGCGACGCGTTTCACCATGGAGCAGGATTTCTACAAGGGACGGCTCGCGGACAAATACGGCCTGCAGCCGATCGTGCCGGACCAGGCCGGCCGCGACATGGTGCACCGGGTGATTTATGACGAGCTTTGCCAGGGCATCATCAGGCCCGAATCGAAATCCGCCTATCTCGACGAGGTCGGCCGGATGCGGCGCACCGACCGGGTGGACGGCGTCATCATGGGCTGCACCGAGATCACCATGCTGATCGGCCAGGGCGATTTCGACGTTCCAGTCTTCGACACGACGCGCATCCACGCCGAGGCCGCGGTCGATTTCGCGCTCGCCTGATGCGGGATTCCCAATGCGCCCGCCGTCCTCTGGCGCGCCTTCATTCCCCGGCTAGAATGCCGCTGTTTCAGAACGAGAAATAAAGGGGGATTTTTTTATGGACTTCGCGTTTCCGTGGCCGGCGAGCCAGGGCGAATGGCTGGCCTGGTCGAGCGCCGTCGTGACTTTGGCGCTCGGCCTGTTCCTGTTCCTGGCGCCGGGGCTTGCGTTTCGCGCGCTGCGCCTGCAGCCAAGGCCCGAGAAAGCGGCGGCGATCGCCGAGGGACGCGGCCGCATGTCGGGCTTCTATCTCGGCGTCAGCCTGTGCTGCATTCTTCTGGCGCAGCCGCTGCTTTACATGGCGCTGGGCTTCTCCTGGCTGTTCACCGCCTTCGGCCGGCTCTTGTCGATGATGTCGGACGGCGCCAACACCCCTTTCAACTGGGTTTCGATCGTGGTTGAATTGGCGCTGGCGGCGCTGCCGCTGGCCTTTGCCTTCGGCTTTGTACCGTGAATCCGGCGCTTGGGGTTCACCCCAGCCGCCTGATGCGACAAAAGTGCCTGAAAACCATGCCGGACGATGCATTGCGGTCTTAAAAAGCCTGTGCTAGACGGCAATCGACTTTCGACCGGGGATAGCGGAAGCCGCGCCTCCGTGCTTGGAAAAATGCAGTAAGGTCAAAGATTTAGCCAGAGTTTTCGCTCGCGCCAACAATCTGCGGCCTGTCAGACAAGAGAAAAGACGGTCCGTGGCCCAATCGTCATCGCCAATCTCAGCTGTCGCCGAACGCTATGCAGGCTCGCTGTTCGAGCTTGCGCTGCAGGACAATTCAGTTGCCAAAGTCGAGGCCGACCTCGCCAGCTTCGAGGCAATGCTCAACGGCAGCGACGATCTCGCGCGGCTGATCAACAGCCCGGTGTTTTCCGGCGAGGACCAGGCAAGGGCCATCGCCGCCATCGCCGATAAGGCCCAGATCACCGGCCTGGTCGGCAATTTCCTGCGCGTGGTCGCCAAGAACCGCCGCCTGTTCGCGGTGCCCGGCATGATCAAGGCGTTCCGCCAGATCGCCGCCGACCATCGCGGCGAGGCGTCAGCCGAGGTCACCTCGGCGCATGCGCTGACGGCCGCGCAGCAAGATGAACTCAAGGCGACGCTGAAGAGCATCGCCGGCAAGGACGTGGCCATTGCCATGACCGTCGATCCGTCGCTGCTCGGCGGGCTGATCGTCAAGATGGGCTCGCGCCAGATCGATACGTCGCTCAAAACCAAACTCAATTCGCTCAAGCTTGCACTGAAAGAGGTCGGCTGATGGACATCCGCGCCGCGGAAATTTCCGCAATTCTGAAAGACCAGATCAAGAATTTCGGCAGGGAGGCCGAGGTTTCCGAAGTCGGCCAGGTTCTGTCCGTCGGTGACGGCATCGCCCGCGTCTACGGCCTCGATAACGTCCAGGCCGGCGAGATGGTCGAATTCCCGGGCGGCATCCGCGGCATGGCGCTGAACCTCGAGGCCGACAATGTCGGCGTCGTCATCTTCGGTGCTGACCGCGACATCAAGGAAGGCGACACCGTCAAGCGCACCGGGGCCATCGTCGACGCGCCTGTCGGCATGGGCCTGCTCGGCCGCGTCGTCGACGCGCTGGGCAACCCGATCGACGGCAAGGGCCCGATCAAGGCGACCGAACGCAAGCGTGTCGACGTCAAGGCGCCCGGCATCATCCCGCGCAAGTCGGTGCATGAGCCAATGTCGACCGGCCTCAAGGCCATCGATGCGCTGATCCCGGTCGGCCGCGGCCAGCGCGAGCTGGTCATCGGCGACCGCCAGACCGGCAAGACCGCCATCATCCTCGACACGATGCTGAACCAGAAGTCGGTGCACGACAACGGCCCAGAGAAGGAAAAGCTCTACTGCGTCTACGTCGCCGTCGGCCAGAAGCGCTCGACCGTGGCGCAGTTCGTCAAGGTGCTGGAAGAGCGCGGCGCGCTCGAATATTCGATCATCGTCGCCGCCACCGCGTCCGATCCGGCGCCGATGCAGTTCCTGGCACCGTTCACCGCCTGCACCATGGGCGAATATTTCCGCGACAACGGCATGCATGCGCTGATCAGCTATGACGATCTGTCGAAGCAGGCCGTCGCCTACCGCCAGATGTCGCTCCTGCTGCGTCGCCCGCCGGGCCGCGAAGCCTATCCGGGCGACGTCTTCTACCTGCACTCGCGCTTGCTCGAGCGCGCCGCCAAGCTCAATGACGACAATGGCAACGGGTCGCTGACCGCGCTGCCGATCATCGAGACGCAGGCCAATGATGTGTCGGCCTACATCCCGACTAATGTGATCTCCATCACCGACGGCCAGATCTTCCTCGAAACCAACCTGTTCTTCCAGGGCATCCGTCCGGCGGTGAACGTCGGCCTGTCGGTGTCGCGCGTCGGCTCCTCGGCGCAGATCAAGGCGATGAAGCAGGTCGCCGGCTCCATCAAGGGCGAGCTCGCGCAGTATCGCGAAATGGCTGCCTTCGCGCAGTTCGGCTCCGATCTCGACGCGGCAACGCAGCGTCTGCTCAACCGCGGTTCGCGCCTGACCGAGCTGCTCAAGCAGCCGCAATTCTCGCCGCTCAAGGTCGAGGAACAGGTCGCGGTGATCTTCGCCGGCGTCAACGGTTATCTCGACAAGCTGCCGCTGAACCAGGTCGGCAAGTTCGAGCATGGGCTGCTCAGCCATATGCGCTCGGCCGGCAAGGACGTGCTCGACGGCATCCGCAAGGAGAAGGCGCTGTCGGACGATTTGCGCGCCAAGCTCAAGGCCGAGATCGACGCCTTCGCCAAGACCTTCGCTTGAACGAAGCTGGACGGGATCGGGTTTGAAGCATGGCTTCGTTAAAAGACCTTCGTAACCGTATCGCCTCGGTCAAGGCGACGCAGAAGATCACCAAGGCGATGCAGATGGTCGCCGCGGCGAAGCTGCGTCGCGCGCAGGAAGCGGCGGAAGCAGCTAGACCCTATTCCGAGCGCATGGGCGCGGTCCTGGCCAACATCACCCAGGCGATCGGCGGCGGCGGCGATGCCCCGGCGCTGATGACGGGCACCGGCCGGGACGATGTGCATCTGCTCATCGTCTGCACGGCCGAGCGCGGCCTGTGCGGCGGCTTCAACTCGCAGATCGCGCGCCTCGCCCGCGATCACATCCGCAGGCTGCTGGCCGACGGCAAGCAGGTGAAGATCATCTGTGTCGGCAAGAAGGGCTATGACATCCTGCGCCGCGACTACGCTTCGATGATCCTGGAGCGTGTCGACCTGCGCGAGGTGAAGACTCTCGGCTTCGCCAATGCCGATGCGATCGCGCGCAAGGTCATCCATCTCTTCAACGATGGCGGCTTCGACATCTGCACGCTGTTCTATTCGCAGTTCAAGTCGGTGATCAGCCAGATCCCGACGGCCCAGCAGATCATACCGGCGGGCGCCGGATCCACAGCTCCTGAGGCGACCAATGGCGGCAATGCCGTCTACGAATACGAGCCGGAGCCGGGCGAGATCCTTTCCGACCTCATCCCGCGTAACATCGCCGTGCAAATCTTCCGCGCGCTGCTGGAGAACGCGGCCGGCGAGATGGGCGCCAAGATGAGCGCGATGGACAATGCGACGCGCAACGCCGGCGACATGATCAACAAGCTGTCGATCACCTACAACCGCCAGCGGCAGGCGCAGATCACCAAGGAACTGATCGAGATCATTTCGGGCGCCGAGGCGCTCTAATCACGCGCCGCGCGGGATACCGGCGGGCGGCGTGAACAACGGATAGACGAAAAGGGCAAAGACGATGGCGAAAGCAGCTACCCCGAAGACCGCCGCCAAGGCGGCACCGGCCCCCAAGGCGGCGAAGGCCCCGGCAGCAGCCGCGAAGGCCGCCGCTCCGGCGAAGAAGGCGGCCGCTCCGGCCAAGGCTGCGGCTCCGGCCAAGGCGGCAAGCGTATCGACGAAGCGGGTCGGCGCCGCCGGCAAGGTCCGCCAGGTCATCGGCGCTGTCGTCGACGTGCAGTTCGAGGATCACCTGCCGGCCATTCTGAACGCGCTGGAGACCGACAATGTCGGCAACCGCCTGGTGCTCGAGGTGGCCCAGCATCTCGGTGAGAACACCGTGCGCTGCATCGCCATGGACTCGACCGAAGGTCTCGTTCGCGGCCAGCAGGTCTATGACACCGGCGCGCCGATCTCGGTTCCGGTCGGTCCCGGCATGCTCGGCCGCATCATCAACGTCATCGGCGAGCCGGTCGACGAGGAAGGCCCGGTCGACGGCGTCGAAATGCGCGCCATCCACCAGCCCGCCCCGGCCTATGTCGATCAGTCGACGGAAGCGCAGATCCTGGTCACCGGCATCAAGGTTCTCGACCTCCTGGCGCCTTATGCCCGCGGCGGCAAGATCGGCCTGTTCGGCGGCGCCGGCGTCGGCAAGACCGTGCTGATCCAGGAGCTGATCAACAACGTCGCCAAGGCGCATGGCGGCTTCTCGGTGTTCGCCGGCGTCGGCGAGCGCACCCGCGAAGGCAACGACCTCTATCACGAGTTCATCGAATCGGGCGTCAACAAGAAGGGCGGCGGTGCCGGATCCAAGGCCGCGCTCGTCTACGGCCAGATGAACGAACCGCCGGGCGCGCGCGCCCGCGTCGGCCTGACCGGCCTCACCGTCGCCGAATATTTCCGCGACCAGGGGCAGGACGTGCTGTTCTTCGTCGACAACATCTTCCGCTTCACGCAGGCTGGCTCGGAAGTGTCGGCGCTGCTCGGCCGCATTCCTTCCGCCGTGGGTTACCAGCCGACGCTGGCCACCGACATGGGCGCGCTGCAGGAACGCATCACGACCACAACCAAGGGCTCGATCACCTCGGTGCAGGCGATCTACGTTCCGGCCGACGACTTGACCGACCCGGCGCCGGCGACGTCCTTCGCCCACCTCGACGCCACGACCGTGCTCAACCGGGCGATCTCGGAAAAGGGCATCTATCCGGCCGTTGATCCGCTGGATTCCACCTCGCGCATGCTCGACCCGATGGTCGTCGGCGAGGAGCACTACCAGGTCGCCCGCCAGGTGCAGTCGATCCTGCAGCGCTACAAGTCGCTGCAGGACATCATCGCGATCCTTGGCATGGACGAGCTTTCGGAAGAGGACAAGCAGACGGTTGCCCGCGCCCGCAAGATCGAGCGCTTCCTGTCGCAGCCGTTCTTCGTGGCCGAAGTGTTCACCGGATCTCCGGGCAAGCTGGTCGACCTCGCCGACACCATCAAGGGCTTCAAGGGCCTTTGCGCCGGCGACTACGACCACCTGCCGGAAGCCGCCTTCTACATGGTCGGCGGCATCGACGAAGCGGTCGAGAAGGCGCAGCGCCTGGCGGCTGAAGCGGCATAAGAAAGCGAATAGCGAATAGGGAGTAGCGAATAGGGAGCAAAGGGTTTGGCGAGTTTCTTCACTACTCGCTACTCGCTATTCCCTACTCGCTAAAATTGAACATGGCTGAAGCTTTCAAGTTCGAACTGGTCTCGCCGGAAAAGCTGCTCGTTTCCGAGCAGGTCGAGTCCGTCGTCATCCCGGGCGCCGAAGGCGAGATGACGGTGATGGCGCAGCACGCGCCGGTCATGACGACCATCAAGCCCGGCGTCGTTACGATAAAGACCGCGGGCGGCAAGGAAGAGCGCTTCGTCGTGTTCGGCGGTTTCGCCGACATCCTGCCTTCCGGCTGCACGCTTCTTGCCGAATCGGCGACGCATGTGAACGACATCGATCGCGCCGATCTGGCTCGCCGCATCCAGGAGGCCAAAGAAGACGCGGCCGACGCCAAGGACGACGAGAGCCGCAGCAAGGCTGAGCAGTTCCTTAGCCAGCTCACCACGTTGGAAGGCGCGCTGCTGCCGGCCTGAAGTCCGTCTCGGAAGACAGACCGATCCGCATCGGGCGACAATTTTGAAAGCGGGGCCTTGCCCCAGCCCCCTAACCTAAATGTGGAATACTTCCTGCCGCGAAAATCTGGCTTTTGCACCTGATTTTTGCGACGGAACTTCCCAGAAAATCAGCAATCCCGTTTTTGTCGCGGAAGTTAGGATTTCTGCGATACTACGCCATATAACCGCCATCGAGAATTAGCGGACTTCCGAGCATGAAGGATGCCGCATCCGAGCAAAGCCAGAGAACGCCGCCTGCGACTTCAGCAGGCGTTCAAAGCCGACCGATCGGCTCTTGCGCCGTGATCTAAGCGCCAATTTTCCCGTTCTTTTTTATGAAATTGTCGACAGGCGGTGTGCCGATCCAGCCAGGGCAAATCGCTGTAATACGAACGCCGTCCTTGGCATGTTCAAGTGCCGCGCTTCGCGTTAAGCCCAACACTCCGTGCTTGGCAGCGGCATATGCCGCCCCTCCGGAAGCGGATAACCTCGCAGTCCTTCGACCGACGAATTATTGACGATGACACCGCGCCCGGCTTTGAGCACGGCGGGCAACTGATAGCGCATGCAGAGAAAAACGGACGTAAGATAACCGTTGATCGTCTTACCCCATGCATCTTCGCTCATGCTCGCGATTGGAGACATTTTTCCTCCGCTGCCAGCATTGTTAAAGAGGCGTAGTCGATCTGTCCGTGTTCTTTCAGTATTGAAGATATAAGCCTATCGACATCGCGACCGTCCGTCACATCGCACTGCGTCCATCTTCCACGGCCATCGTCCGAGAGCGTTGTTAGAGCCTGCTTCGCGCTTTTCATTGCGGCTAGCGATGATGACGGTCGCCCCCTCATGAGCAAAGGCTTGGGCTGTCGCCAGACCAATTCCTGTGCTGCCGCCCGTCACAAGAGCAATCTTGCCGCTCATTTCAGGATATCTTCTTGGTGAAAGTTCATGCGCCACAGATTGTCTCCTTGCCGCGAAAAATGCCGGACCTACAACGCAGCGGATCTAGGATTGCGTGGGCCGTCAAGGTCACTCATGTACTGATCGAGGTGCCGTTCCCACAATGCTGGTTTGAATAGCAAAGCATGGCCCATTGGGGGCCGCTCGGCTGTTCTGGAACTCGAGAGGTCTCGATTATGCTTCGCGCCAGGTCGTGAACGGGTCGGCCGGTAAGCCGCCGTCGAGCCGCTAGTTTCCCGACACAGGGATTTTGAAAGGTTGGCGTTTGTCTTGGTGCAAGATTTCCGTTCATTTGCGTGAAATAAGCGCAAACGCCGGAGATTGGTTGAAGCCGCCCCAAGCTCGTCATTCTATGGCGGAGCAAGGAGCGAAGCGACGCGCGCAGACCATAGAATCCATTCCGTTACCTGTAGGCGTTGCAGCGGTGCAGAATTCTGCTCCGTTGCACGCCTTGGCGAAGGTAACGGCATGGATTCCAGGGTCTTCGCGACGGAGCTTCGCTCCTGCTCCGCCCTGGAATGACGATCGCGATGGGCGTTTCGGCCAATCTCCAAGGCATGCCGCCTGCCAACGCAAACAGAGCCGACCGGTCAAAGTCCCTGTGCAGGGCCACTAGACCTAATCGGCCTTTCTGCTCTTGCCATTAATGCCGAGCGCGGCGAGAGCCAGTTGCGGGCCGCCCTGCTTGAAATGGACGAGGTGCGTGGCGACAAATTCGATCAATTTCCGCCGTTCCGGGTGGCCTTTGGCGAAGCCGGCGAGGTCGAACACGGCCTCGGCCATTGTCGCCGTCGGCAGATTGCGGCCGAACAGCTCGCCGAGGGCAGCATCGAGCGGGTCGGTGAAATGGCCCTCAGGCAAGCTGCTACCGCGCGCGGCGCAGGCGGCGATCCAGGCGGCGACAACCAGCGACAGATGTTCCGGCAGCGAGCCGGCCTCCAGCCGGGCGAGGGCGGAGGCGACGATGCGTTGCGGCAGCTTCTGGCTGCCGTCATTGGCGATCTGCGCAGTGCGGTGGGCAAGCGCGGTGTTGGAAAAGCGAGCGGCGAGCTCGGCCGTGTAGGCGCTTGTGTCGAGCCCGGCATCCTGCGGCAGGGTTGGAATGGCCTCGGCCCAGAGCCTATCGACGAACTGCCGGATCGCCGGATCGGCAAAGGCGCGGTCGACGGTGGCGTGGCCGCTGAGCAGGCCGAGATAGGCGATGCCCGAATGCGCGCCGTTGAGCAGCCGCAGCTTCATGTCCTCGAAGGGGCCGACGTCCTCGACCATGGTGACGCCGAATTTCTCCCAGGCCGGCCGCCCGGCGGGAAAGCGGTCCTCGATCACCCATTGGCGGAACGGCTCGGTCATCACCGGCCACGCATCATCAATGCCGAGCTCGCCAGCGATGCGGGCGCGATCGGCGTCAGTGGTCGCCGGCACGATGCGATCGACCATGGAGGACGGGAAGGCCACTTCATCGGCGATATGGCCTGCCAACGGCCGGTCGCCGGAGCCTGTCTGGGCATCGCGCAATTTCGCGAACTCGACCAACAACCGATGCAGCGTCGCGCCGTTGGCCGGCAGGTTGTCGCAGCAGAGCACGGTGAAAGGGGGCGTGCCCGCCGCGCGTCTGCGCGCGAGCGACTCGGCGAGAAACCCATGCGCCGTCTTCGGCGATCCGGGGTTGGCGAGGTCGTGCACGATATCGAGGTGCGCAGTGTCGAGCGTGCCGTCGGCTGCCCTGAGATAGGCCTTTTCGGTGATGGTGAGCGTGACGATGCGGGTGCGCGGATCGGTGAGCGCGGCGAGCACCGCGCCAGGGTCCTCCGGAGCGACGAGCAAGGACTGAATCGAGCCGATGACCTGCAACTGTTCGCCGGCGCTGTCCCTGATTGCCAGCGTGTAGAGCCCGTCCTGCGGCTTGAGCGCATCGCGCGTGTCAGGGCTGCGCAGCGAGACGCCGATGATGCCCCAATCGCTCTCGCCATCCGCCAGACAGGCATCGACATAGACGGCCTGGTGGGCACGGTGAAAGGCCCCGACGCCAAGATGGACGATGCCGGGCGCGACGGACTTGCGGTCGTAGCGAGGCACCAGAACTTCGGCCGGCAGCTCCGCAAGGGTGGCGTTGGACAGGCGGCCGTTCATGGAAGCTGGGTCTCCGATCGGAAAACGACGGCAGCGACCTAACACCCGCTGTCGCCGTGCACAATGGCCGGGTTCCATTCGAAAGTCATCATACAACTGCATAATATTTGTATGTTGACATTATCTCCGGCCGATCTACCAATAGCGAAGCCTGGGAGGAGCTGCGTGGCCGCATTGACCGATCCGGACCTGTTGTTCGCGCCGGAAACGCGATCATTGGCGCGCGCCCTCTACGCGGGTGTGAAGGACCTGCCGATCGTCAGTCCGCACGGCCACACCGACCCGCGCTGGTACGCGCTTAACGAAGCGTTTTCCGACCCGGCGCAGCTCTTGATCGTGCCGGACCATTACATTTTCCGCATGCTGTTCAGCCAGGGCGTGCGGCTTGAGGAACTCGGCGTCCCGACGCTCGACGGCGCACCCGTCGAAACCGACGGCCGGGCCATCTGGCGACGCTTCGCCGAGCATTATTATCTCTTCCGCGGCACGCCGACGCGGCTGTGGCTCGACCATGCGTTCGAGCATCTGTTCGGCATCGGGGAGCCGCTCACCGCAGCCAGCGCCGACCGCATCTACGACACGATCGCCGCGCTGCTGCAACGCGACGACTATCGGCCGCGCGCGCTGTTCGAACGCTTCAACATCGAGGTGATCGCGACGACCGAAGGCGCGCTCGACGACCTCCAATGGCACCGGACGATCCGCGACAGCGGCTGGAAGGGCCGCGTTGTCACCGCGTATCGGCCGGACGCCGTGGTCGATCCCGATTTCGGGGGCTTCGCGGCCAATCTGGATAGGCTCGGCGAGATCACCGGATGCGATACCGGCACGTGGTCCGGATATCTCGATGCGCATCGAAAGCGGCGCGCCTATTTCAAGGAGTTCGGCGCGACCTCGTCCGATCACGGCCATCCGACGGCAGAGACCGCCAATCTCTCCGACGCGGCGGCGCAGGAGTTGTTCAACCGCATCCGGCGCGGCTCCGAGGATGAGCGCGAGCGAAAACTGTTCCGGGCCCAGATGCTGACCGAGATGGCCAAGATGAGCCGCGACGACGGCCTGGCGATGCAGATCCATCCTGGATCATGGCGCAATCATTCGCCTTCCGTTTTCCAGAAATTCGGCCGCGACAAGGGCTTCGATATCCCGACGCGGACCGATTATGTGTCGGCGCTGAAGCCGCTGCTCGACTGCGTCGGGCTGGAGCGCGACCTCACGATCATCCTGTTCACGCTCGACGAGACGAGCTATGCGCGCGAGCTGGCGCCGCTCGCCGGCGTCTATCCGGCGCTCAAGCTCGGGCCGGCCTGGTGGTTCCACGACAGCCCGGAAGGCATGCGCCGCTTCCGCGAGATGACCACGGAGACGGCGGGCTTCTACAACACCGTCGGCTTCAATGACGACACGCGCGCCTTCCCGTCGATCCCGGCGCGTCACGACGTCGCGCGGCGTGTCGACTGCGCCTTTCTGGCGCGGCTGGTCGCCGAGCATCGCCTCCGGGAGGAGGAGGCGCATGAGCTGGCGCGGGAGCTTGCCTACTCGCTTGCCAAGAAAGCGTACCGACTCTGAACCAAGGTATTCGTGATTTTTGAAGGGAGGAAAGACATGTTGCGTATTTCGAGATTGCTGGCGGCGACATTCGCCATCGGGTCCTTGATGATCGGCGCCGCGCAGGCCGAAACCGTCCTGCGCTCTTCGGACACCCATCCGGACGGCTATCCGACAGTCGAGGCGGTCAAATATATGGGCGAGCTGATCAAGCAGCGCACCAACGGGCGCTATTCGATCGAGGTCTATCATTCGGCGCAGCTCGGCGAGGAAAAGGATACGATCGAGCAGACCCAGGCCGGCGTCATCGACCTCGATCGCGTCTCCATGGGGCCGTTCAACGGCATCGTGCCGGAAACCGCTGTGCCGTCGTTGCCCTACATCTTCCGCTCGGTCGAGCATATGCGGCATGTCATGGACGGGCCGATCGGCGACCAGATCCTGAAGGCGTTCGAGGCGCATGACCTTGTCGGACTCGCCTTCTACGATTCCGGCGCGCGCTCCTTCTACAACACCAAGAAGGACATCGCCTCGATGGCAGACATGAAGGGCATGAAGTTCCGCGTCATCCAGTCGGACGTGTTCGTCGACATGGTGAACGCGCTCGGCGCCAACGCCACGCCGATGGCCTATGGCGAGGTCTATTCGGCGCTGCAGACCGGCGTCATCGACGGCGCCGAGAACAACTGGCCGAGCTTCGAATCCGCCAAGCATTACGAGGTCGCCAAGCACTACACGCTGGATCAGCACCAGATCGTGCCGGAGGTGCTGGTGATGTCGAAGGCAAGCTGGGACAAGCTGGCGCCGGAAGACCAGGCGATCGTGCGCCAGGCGGCCAAGGACAGCGTCGTCAAGATGCGCGAGCTGTGGGACGCGCAGGAGAAGAAGTCGCGCGACATCGTCGAGAAGGCCGGCGTCAAGATCAGCGAGATCGACAAGCAGCCGCTGATCGACGCCATGAAGCCGGTCTACGACAAATATCTGTCGACGCCCGAGCTCAAGGACCTCGCCGCCCGTATCCAGGCGACGAAATGACCGGGATCGGCAACGGGCCCGGCGGCACGGAGGCTTCCGTGCTGCCATCCAGCCGGTCGGGTCCGAAAGGGTTCTGGCTGCGGGTGGAACGGGCCCTTTCTGGGCTGGCGCGGTTGGCCTTGTGGGTCAGCGGAACCGGGCTGACGCTGATGACCGTCATCATCTTTTGGCAGGTCTTCTCGCGCTACGTGCTGAACCGCTCGCCGAGCTGGACCGAGTCCTCATCCGTGCTGCTGATGGGCTGGTTCATCTTTCTCGGCGCCGCCGTCGGCGTGCGCGAGCGCACGCATCTCGGCTTCGACGTGCTGCTCTATGTCTTGCCTGCCTCGGCCAAGGCGGTGCTGCGCAGCATTTCCGATCTCGTCGTGCTGGCCTTCGGCGCCGGCATGATCGTCTACGGCGTGCAGCTGGCCAGGCTGACCTGGAACACGGTAATGCCATCGCTCGCCTTGCCCGGCGGCGTCAGCTTCCTGCCGGTCATTCTGGGGGGCGGGCTGGTCTGCCTGTTTTCACTCGAGCGGCTGGCGGGGCGCTTTGCCGGGCTGCCGGTCGATGCCGACATCTACGCGACCGGCGAGGAGCTCTGAACCATGGCGCTGATCGTGCTTTTCGGCACTTTCGTCTTCCTGCTGGTTATCGGCACGCCGATCGCGTTCTGCCTCGGCGTCGCCAGCTTCGCGACGATCCTCACGATCGGCCTGCCACCGGTCGTTGTGTTCCAGCGGCTCAATTCCGGCGTCAGCGTCTTTTCGCTGATGGCCATTCCGTTCTTCATCTTCGCCGGCGACCTTATGGTTCGCGGCGGCATCGCCGCCCGCCTGGTGGCATTGGCCGGGTCCCTGGTCGGCCATCTGCGCGGCGGTCTGGGCCAAGTCAACATTGCCGCGTCGACCATGTTCGGCGGTATTTCCGGTTCGGCGGTAGCCGATGCCTCAGCGGTCGGCGGGCTGATGATCCCGCAGATGAAGGCGCGCGGCTACGGCGTCGACTATGCCGTCAACATCACCTCCGTCGGCGCCATCATTGCGCTGCTGATCCCGCCGTCGCACAACATGATCATCTATTCGATCTCGGCCGGCGGCCGCATCTCGATCGCGGATCTTTTCACCGCCGGCGTTCTGCCGGGGCTGTTGCTGGCCCTGTCGCTGATGGTCACCGCCTATGTGGTGGCAAGCCGGCGCGGCTATCCGACGGAACCCTTTGCCGGTTTCGGCCGGGCCTTGCAGCTGCTTGTCGCCGCCATTCCCGGGCTGATCCTGATCGGCATCATCTTTGGCGGCGTCCGCTCCGGCATCTTCACCGCCACCGAAAGCTCCTGCATTGCCATCGTCTATGCTTTCCTGGTGACGTTGATCATCTACCGCTCGATGAGCTGGAACGATTTCGTCACCGCGACGACCGCGGCGGTGCGCACGACAGCGATGGTGCTGATGATCATCGGCTGCGCCGCGGCCTTCGGCTGGTTGCTGGCCTATCTCCGCGTTCCGGCAGCGCTTGTCGCGTTTTTGCAGTCCGTGTCCGACAACAAGCTGGTCATACTGCTCCTGATCAATGTCGTCCTGCTCATCCTCGGCACATTCATGGATATGTCGCCGCTCATCATCATCACCACGCCGATCTTCCTGCCGGTGGTCATGGCCTATGGCGTCGATCCCGTGCATTTCGGCGTCATCCTGATCCTCAATCTCGGCATCGGCCTCTGCACGCCGCCGGTGGGCGCGGTACTGTTCGTCAGTTGCGCCATTGGCCGCATTCCCATCTGGACGGCAATGCGCTCGATCTGGCCGTTCTATGGAGCGGCCTTCATGGTGCTGATGCTTGTCACCTACATACCGGAAATCTCATTGTGGCTGCCGAGCCTGTTCCATTAGGAGGGCACGACGTGTCCCAAACAGCTGCCGACCTCAGGGTCGAACGCAAGCCGAAACTGTCGGAGACCGTGGTCGCGGCGATCCGCAAACAGCTCTTGGCAGGCGAGATTCCGCCCGGACAGAAGCTGCCGACCGAAGGCCAGCTGACGGAGACTTTCGGCGTCAGCCGCACGGTCATCCGCGAGGCGCTGGCCAAGCTTGCCGCCGATGGCCTGGTCGAAGCGCGGCAAGGCGCCGGCGTCTTCGTCAGCGAGCACATCTCGACGAGCTTCGGCGTTCTGGCCGCCGACATGGGAGCCAAGGATTCGGTCGCGCTCAACGTGCTCGAGGTCCGTCTCGCGATCGAGATCGAATCGGCGGGCCTCGCCGCCATCCGCCGCAACGCCGCCCAGGAGGCCGCGATCCAGGAGGCCTTCTTCGAGTTCGAGCGGCTGCTGCTCGCCAGCCAGCCGACCGGCCCGGCCGACCTCGCCTTCCACCGCGCGATCGCCAGCGCCACCAACAACCCGTTCTATGTCGAGATGCTCGATGTGCTGGGACGCCGCGCCATTCCCTGCGACGTGACCTCGCCCTGGTCGACAGAGCTCGTCCAGTCGGACCAGTACCAGCGCGGCCTGCAGCGCGAGCATCTCGTCATTCTGAACGCGATCTCGGCAGGCGATGCCGAGGCCGCGCGCGAGGCGATGCGCACGCATCTGACCCGCAGCCAGCAGCGCTACCGCGAGCGGCTGCAGGCCAGACAGGCCTATTATGCCAATTCGCTGAAAGCCGCATCGACCGAGTGACCGTCAGACAAGGCCTAGAATGGACCAGACACACACCGAATTTTCCTCGCGTTTCGCCATCGATCCCATCACCGCCGCGGCCATGGGAACAGACGAGCTGCGCCACCATTTCCACATCGAGGGGCTTTTCCAGCCGGGGCTCGTAAGCCTGACCTACACGCATTACGACCGCATGATCGTCGGCGGCGCCATGCCTATCGACAAGATCCTGCCGCTCGAGGCGATCAAGCCGACCGGAACCAAGGCTTTCCTCGACCGCCGCGAACTGATCGCCGTCAACATCGGCGGCGCCGGCACCGTCACGGCCGACGGCATGGCTTACGAATTGGCGGCGCGCGACATGGTCTATCTCGGCCTGGGCACCGAGCAGGTGTCGTTCGCCTCGGCGGAGCCCGACAGGCCGGCAAAATTCTACCTGCTTAGCGCACCGGCGCATCGGACCTATCCCAGCCAGTTGATTCGGATCGGCGACGCCAGGCGGCTCGACCTCGGCAGCCAGGCGACCAGCAACGAACGCTCGATCTTCCAGTTCATCCACGCCGACGGCGTCAAGACCTGCCAGCTCGTCGTCGGCATGACGCAGCTCGCGCCAGGCTCGGTGTGGAACACCATGCCCTGCCACGTGCATGACCGGCGCATGGAAGCCTATCTCTACTTCGATCTGCCGGAAGGGCAGCGCGTCTTCCACTTCATGGGCGAACCGGACGAGACGCGCCACATCGTCATGCGCAGCGAGGAGGCGGTGCTGTCGCCGGGCTGGTCGATCCATTCGGGCGCCGGCACGTCCAACTACGCTTTCATCTGGGCGATGGCCGGCGACAATGTCGACTATACCGACGTCGACCAGGTGGCGATGGATCAATTGCGGTGAGCGATCTTTCCGCCTTCAGCCTCACGGGCAAGCGCATTCTGGTCACCGGCGCCAACACCGGCATCGGGCAAGGCATCGCCGTGTCGATCGCGCGCGCCGGCGGCCTGGTCGTCGGCGTCGGCCGTTCGGCGATGGATGATACCGCCGCGAAAGTCGCCGCCGCGGGCGGCAGCTTCGAAGCGGTGAAGACCGATCTCGGCGATCCGGCCGAGGCGGCCGCCATGCTCGACCGGGTCTGGAGCGAGAGCGGCCCGCTCGACGGCCTCGTCAACAATGCCGGCATCATCCGGCGCGCCGATGCGGTCGACCTGAGCGAAGCCGACTGGGACGAGGTGATGGACGTCAATTTGAAGACGGTCTTTCGCCTGTGCCAGAGCTTTGCCGGGCGCGTGCTGGCGGAGCCGGGACGGCGCGGCAAGATCGTCAACATCGCCTCGGTGCTGAGTTTCCAGGGCGGCATTCGCGTCGCTTCCTATACGGCCTCGAAGCACGGCGTGCTCGGCCTCACAAGGCTGCTCGCCTGCGAATGGGCGGCCAAAGGCATCAACGTCAACGGCATCGCGCCGGGCTATGTCGAGACCAACAACACCGAAGCCTTACGCGCCGACCCGGACCGCAGCGCCGCCATCCTCGGGCGCATTCCGGCAGCGCGCTGGGGCCGGCCCGACGACATCGGCGACGCGGCCGTGTTCCTGCTGGCGCGGGCGTCGGACTATATGCATGGCGCGGTGGTGCCGGTCGATGGCGGCTGGCTGGCGCGGTGACCGTCTGCCAATTTCGAACGGAAGCTGAGCGATGACCGATATCTTTTGCCATGCGGGCGAAAAAGCCTGGGAGCCGACGCCGGACGGCAACAGGCGGCGCGTGCTGGTGCATACCGATGAATTGATGATGGTCGAGTTCGCCTTCGACAAGGGCGGCGTCGGGGCGCTGCACTCGCATCCGCATGTCCAGGCAAGCTATGTCGCCGAGGGTCGCTTCGAGGTCACTGTCGACGGCCGATCGGAGATCCTCGAAACGGGCAGCAGCTTCATCGTGCCGTCCAATCTCGTGCATGGCGTCAAGGCGCTGGAGGCCGGGCGGCTGGTCGACAGCTTTGCGCCCTACCGGGCCGATTTCCTCGACTAGACCTTTTCCGGAACCGCTCCGGCAGCCATGTGATCGCGGCGGCCTGCCGCGAGCAGGCGATGCGCGGCTTCGAGTATGGCCTCGACCTGCGCGTCGGCGACATTGGCCGAACGGCCTCGCCTTGGCGCCGCGACGACTTCGACCGCGTTCGAAAGGGGGCGCCAGCGCTCCATATTGGCGCCGTTGTTGACGATCACCGCCGGCGTCATGACGGCGGCCATGAGATGCGCCAGTCCGCCCTCCATGCCGATATAGGCGACCGCCATCTCGCCCAGCGCAAGCAGGAGATCGTCGAAGCTTGCAATGTCCGGCGCCAGTTCCGGACCGGCCACCTGGAGGCGGCCTTCCCTTGCGAGGAGCGCCAGTGGCGTCGGTCCGCCGCCGGGGGTCGCCAGATACAGCACCCGGTAGCCGGCATCGATGAGATTGCCGGCAACGGCCACCACCTGATCTTCGCTCATGCACTTCCTGCCCTGGGCATTTCCGCCAAGCAGGACGAGCGGACGGCCGCAACTGCCGCGCAGCTGGCGCGCCAGTGTCCGGGCGGCGTCCGGCACATCGAGCCTGTGGTCGAAAGGCAGGTGCCGCCCCGCCAGGCGCTCGACCAGCCGGTGGTAGCGCCAGGCATTGTGTTCCGGCCGCAGCGTCAACCGCGTGCCCCAGCGCAGTGACAGAAGATGGCCGGCAAAGTTCGCTTCATAGCGGATGCCCCGGCCAGCAAGTTGCAGGGCCGTGAGGATGAGGCCCGGCACGCCGGTGCGCAGATCGACGACGATGGTCTTGCGGCCGCGCGGCGCGAATTCGGCGAGGATGGCGGAAAGCGGCGTCTTCGTCCTGAAATCATCGACGAGATGCGCGACATGCTTGCGCAACACATGAGAGAGCGATGAACCGCGCATGGCGCCATAGACGATATGGCATTGCGGAAAGGCCGTCCTCGCCGCCCGCAGGGCCGGAATCCGCAGCAAGCCGTCGCCAAGCGCGTCGTTGCGGGCATAGAAGATGAGCGCGGGCGCGGACGAATCCATGGCGGAGAGACGGATTCCATTGCTGGTGTCGGAGAAGCAGGACGACTGCGGAAGAATAATATCAGCAAGCCCGCGGCTGAGTTCTGCAAGAATATGCTTGGTTTCTTTTATAAGAAAGCCCGATCTCGTCACCCCGCCGACGCCGGCCATGCGGGCCTTCTGTCGCGAATTCGGCTATGACATGCCTGCCTGGACCGGCGCCGCCGGGTGAAGCGTTTCAGCGCTGCTGCAGCGCCAGGCGTATGCCGAGCGCGCAATATATACCGCCGACCACCTTGCCCTGCCATTTCAACACCGCCGGATTGCGGCGCAGGAAGGAACCCAGGCCGCCCGCGCTGACGGCGAAGACGACCGTGCTGAAGAGCCCGAGCAGAACAAAGATGATGCCCAGCAGCATCAGCTGCAGCACCACGAAACCGCCTTGCGGGTGCACGAATTGCGGCAGGAAGGCCAGGAAGAACAGCGCGGTCTTCGGATTGAGCACTTCGGTCAGGATCGCCTGCCGGAAGGCTTTGCCCGCCGAGATGGGCAGCATCCTGGCCGCCAGATCTGCCGGCGCCTTTTCGAGAATGGCGCGGATGCCGAGATAAACCAGATAGGCCGCGCCGATATATTTGACGATGCTGAACAGCATCGCCGAAGCGGCGATGACGGCCGAGATGCCGACGATTGCCATGATGGTGTGGATCACGTCGCCAGCCGCGACACCGGCGCCGGTGGCGATGCCGACCTTCGTGCCCGAGCTCGTCGCCCGCGCGACCGTGAGCAGCGTCGCCGGGCCCGGGATGAAGACGAAGCCGAACACGACCGCGATGTAGGTGACGAGCGTGGCGGGATCGATCATGCCCAAGGTTCCTTTTGCGTCGGCCGCCGGCAGCGGTCGGCTCAAAATCATAGCATCGGAGAATGCGTCAGCGGAACTCCCCAGCCGATGGTCAGCGACGACTTTTCGATGACGGCATCGGCGTGAGGCGGCAGGTTTCCCGCGAAGCGCGGTTGTGGCCTGATGAGCGCTGCGCTACTCCAAGGCATCACACGGTGAATCATTTGGCTGGTCTTCACATAAACCCGAAAACGACCTCCTGTCCGGTGTCTGCCTGATGCCGGCGCAGGCAGCGAGCATCCGGGCCGAGGATCACAAGCGGCGCGTCCTGAAAGACGTGTTCGGCTTCGACGATTTTCGCCCCGGGCAGGCGACCGTGATCGAGGCGTTGCTCTCCGGGCGGCATGTGCTGGCGGTGATGCCGACAGGCGCCGGCAAATCGCTCTGCTATCAGGTTCCAGCGCTGGTCAAAGGCGGGCTCACCATCGTGGTGTCGCCGCTGGTGGCGCTGATGCAGGACCAGGTCGCCGCGTTGCGCCTTGCCGGCGTGGCCGCCGACACCATCAATTCCTCGCTCGACCGCGACGCCAATGTCGCTGCCTGGCGCCGCGTCGCGTCCGGACAGACGCGGCTGCTCTACATGGCGCCGGAGCGGCTGATGACGGAGCGGATGCTGGAAGCCCTGTCCCGGCTCGATGTCGGCCTGATCGCCATCGACGAGGCGCATTGCATCTCGCAATGGGGGCCGGCCTTCCGGCGCGAATATGAAGACCTGTCGCAGTTGCGCGGCGTGTTTCCGCAGGTGCCCATCATCGCGCTTACGGCAACGGCGGACGAGGCCACGCGCGCCGACATCGAAGCGCGGCTGTTTGCCGGGCGCGCCGAGACCCTGGTGCTGGGCTTCGACCGGCCCAACATCAAGCTGGCGATAGAACCCAAGCAGGACAGCAAGCGCCAGCTGTTGCGCTTCATCGAGCGGCACCAGGGCCGGAGCGGCATCATCTATTGCCTGTCGCGCCGCAAGACTGAGGAGATGGCGGCTTTCCTTGAGAAGAACGGCGTGCGCGCGCTCGCCTACCATGCCGGCATGAGCAAGGAGGCGCGGGAGGCGAACCAAAACACCTTCATGAGCCTTTCGGGCGTCGTCATGGTGGCGACCATCGCCTTCGGCATGGGCATCGACAAGCCCGACGTCGCCTATGTCTTCCACACCGACCTGCCCGGCAGCCTGGAGGCGTATTACCAGGAGATCGGCCGCGCCGGCCGCGACGGCCGGGCGGCGGAAGCGCACATGCTCTACGGCGCCGGCGACATCCGCACGCGCCGGATGTTCATCGACGACGAGGATACCTCGCCCGAGCACAAAAGACGGGCGCATCGGCGGCTCGACACGCTGATCGGCTATTGCGAGACGGCGCAGTGCCGGCGCCAGGTGCTGCTCGGCTATTTCGGCGAGGAGGCGCAAGCCTGCGGCAATTGCGACAACTGCCTCGACCAGGCGCCGCGCGCCGATGGCGGGACGGAGGCGCGGATCATCCTCGCGGCCGTCGCGCAGAGCGGCGAGCGCTTCGGCGCCGCCCATGTCATCGACATCCTGCTCGGCCATGAGACCGAAAAGGTGCTGGCTAGAGGCCATCAGCAGCTCGCCAGCTTCAGGACCGGCATCATGCATAGGAAGCCGGTCTGGCTGTCGCTCATCCGGCAACTTGTCGCCGGCGGCTTCCTGGTGCCGGATCCCGACGGCCATGGCGGCCTCGCCATCTCGGAAAGCGGCCGCGCGCTCGGCCGCGGCGAGGTTGCGTTCGAATATCGTGTCGAAGGCCGGGACCGTCTGGCGCGCGGCAGGAAGCGTGCCGCGCAGGGCTCCGCCACGGGCGGCGAGGGCGTGGACACTTCCTTGCTGGCGACGCTCAAGACGCTGCGGCTGCGGCTCGCCAAGGAACGCCAGGTACCTGCCTATGTGGTGTTTTCCGACCGCACCCTGATCGATATGGCCGAGCGCCGTCCGCGCGACCTCGACGACTTCGCCGAAGTGAACGGCGTGGGCGCAGCGAAGCTCAAGGAATTCGGGGAGATCTTCGTAAGCGCGATCGCGGCGTATCAGGCGAGCGGGTCGAACTGACGAACGGGTTTTCCTTGACGCGTCACCCCGTCATTCCGCGATTGCCAAGCAGCATTTCTTGAATTTCTTGCCGCTTCCACAAGGGCACGGATCGTTGCGCCCGACGTCGCGCCAGGGGTTGGTGGCTGGAGTGACGCTGGTCAAGGCCCGGTCCAGCCATGAGGCTTGCCCATCCTCGTCCTCGTCAAGATCGAAATCGTCGTCGCCGAACTCGAAATCGTCGCCGAACTCGAAATCGTCGTCATCGTCAAGGCCGCGGGTCCAATCCAGTGCCACAAGGACATCCTCGATGTAACTCAGACTGGCGCGATCGAACCGGCCGATGTCGCCGGGTTGCTGCTCGGCTTCCCGCAGGTCGCTTTCGAAATCGCTGCGTTCAAGCGCATCTTCCGGGATGCGGCCCTCATCCCAGGCGCTGTAGGCAAGCGGAACGAGGTCTCGCAGGGCAAGCATCGCGATGGCTTGCAGCCAGCCGACCCACGCGTAATCCCAGTCGTCGGCCAGCCTCTCTTTGTAGAACCGTTCCACGAAATCCCTTGTCCGGTCGCGCTCGATGCGACCTTCCCAGGTCAAGAAGGTCACCGCGCCAAATGCGGCGTCGCGGATGAATTCGTCGGCGGAGCGGTCGGCAATGATGTCGAACAGCGCGCCGGCGTCGCCGTCGAACACGCCTACGATGATGCGCGAGAGGGTTTCGGTTATGGCGTCGCCAAGCAGCCGGTCGGCTTCCTTCCCAGGGCGGCGCAGCAGACGCAGCAAAGCTTGGCATGCCTGGGTGTCGCGGGCGCCGCCGAGGATATACACGCCCCTGAAGAGCAGCATCTCTTCATCGTCCGACAAAGGCTGTCCGTTGGCGGCGCGTTCAAGGACCGCGCGCAGCGGCGGCGCTGATTCTTCTATCCTGATCGTGCAGACCGCGATTGCGAGATTCGGCACCTGCCGTTCGGTCGCCACGGCCTGGAGATAGCGGTCTATCGGATACAACTCGAAGTCGCCGCTGTCGTTGGAGAGCAGTTTTTCCAGATCTTCTTTTTTCATCGCATTCAGTCGCGTCGATAGAGCCCCGGCCCAGCGGTATGCTATCGATCCCCCAGCCGCACACTTGTGTCAATCCTGAGAGCGACGATGAGCGAATACCAATACTATGAATTCCAGGCGGTCGACCGTCCCCTTGGCAGCGCGGATCGCCAGGCGCTTCGCGACCTGTCATCGCGGGCGCGGATCACCGCCACAAGCTTCGCCAATTTCTATGAGTGGGGGGATTTCAAAGGCGATCCGGACGAGCTCATGGAGCGCTGGTTCGATCTTCATCTTTATTGGGCCAATTGGGGTTCCCGCCGCCTGATGATCAAGCTGCCGGCCCGGCTGGTCGACCGGGATCGCATGGACGCCTTCCTTGGAGCGACCGATGACGTCATGCTCAGGGTCGTTGGCGAGAACATCATTATAAGCATCGCGCGCGACGAGTTGGAGTTCGAGTACCCTGACGGTGACGATTCGGGTTGGCTCGCGGCCTTGGCGCCGTTGCGGGCCGATCTGCTCGCGGGCGATCTTCGGCTTTTCTATCTGCTTTGGTTAATGGCCGTCGAAACCGACGCGATTGAACCCGAGGAACCCGAGCCGATGCCGGGAATCGGGCCGCTGACCGAGGCGCTCGAAGCGTTCGCAGCCTTCTTCGGCATCGGTCGTGATCTCGTCCGGGCGGCGGCTGAGCGAAGCGCGACAACGGGTCCCGATGGCGCGGCGCCGGATATCGCCCGGCGGGTGGTCGCGGCGATGAGCGACGTCGAGAAAACCAGTCTGCTCATGCGGGTTTTCAATGGTGAGCCGAATATGTCCGCCGAGTTGCGGGCCACGATCCGGGCACGTTTGGAACCCGAAACGACAATCTCGCTTGGCCCTTTGCGCACAGCGGCGGATCTGCAGGCGCGGGCCGAAGAAATCCGCCTTGCCCGCGAGCGCGCCGAGGCGGAGCTGGCGGAAGCGCAGCGGCGATCGGAAGCGGAAGCGGCTGAGAAGGCCCGCGACATCCGGGTCGAGGTCCTTCGCCAGCGGGGTGAAAATGTCTGGGAAGAGGTCGAGATCGAGATCGGGCGGCGCAACCCCGCCGGCTACGACAAGGCGGCGGCGCTCCTTTCCGATCTCTTGGCACTAGCCGAAAAACAGGGCAGCACCGAGGACTTCCGTCTCCGGCTTCAGTCGATCCGGGAGCGCCATGCCGGGAAGGGGCGCTTCCTCGAACGCCTGGTGGCGCTGGGATAGCTTTCTCCACGGCCGCCTTCATTCGCCGGGGACCTCGGAGGGCGCCTTCGCGAAGCAATCGCGTGCGAAGCTTGAAGAGCGAGGAAGGATGGAAGACCACCGATAAAACAGCCGGCGACCCGCTTATTCGCCAATCGATCTGCCTGAACTCAACCCTGCAATCGCTTGAGCCGGCTGGAGCGGTTCACCGTTTCACGGAAACGGCGAACCACTCTATCCCCTTGTTTTTATGCAATTGCGGACGGACGGCTACGGCGAAACCGCCGAGCCCAATCGCCTTTCCTGGAATTGTTCAACGCCAAAGGCACACCCGGACGTCCTTCCCGACATAGCAGGCGCCTTCGCGGCGAAGCTCTCCCCAATCGCCTGCCTCGCCGTGCGTGTCGCGAATGTCAGCGTTCGCATAGCCTGCCCAAAGATCGCCGTCCTTGTAGACAACCGCCCAGTAATCTTTCGACATCTCACCGGCCCCGCTGTGAGTGTCGGGATAATCGATGCCCGCAAAAACCTGACGAGGCCCCTGGATGTTGAAATCGCCGCCCTTCTCGATTTGGTAAGAGCATTTTCCGGAGATGCGGGTCTGACCATTAACGACAAGCAGGCAGCGACCCCATTTATAGCCGCTCGGCAGACGATGCTGCGGTTGCGCATGCGAAGGTGAAAGGGAAAACGCAATTGCAAGGGCAACCGCGATTGTTCGCGCGATCATCTTGTCCCCCGTTGTGAAGCCGCGACGGGCATTGTTGGATTTCGCCCCGAGCACATGTCGAATGGTCCTGTGCGCAATGACTCCCCGAGATCATATTACTATCGATCACGGTCGGATTTTTGTCACGTGAAGGCTTTGGAATTCGCGAGGCCGACGTGGCGCGGTGAGGGGATGTTAGCAGCTCCCGGGCCGCCCCTCCTTCGCTAAAGCTTCGGAGGGCATCCTGCTTCGCGCTTGTCCTGCGAAGCGCGCAGCGCGAATGCAGGATGGCGGAGAGGGAGGGATTCGAACCCCCGATACCCTTGCGAGTATGCCGCATTTCGAGTGCGGTGCATTCGACCACTCTGCCACCTCTCCGCGAGGTCATGGTCGGCCGTTGCCGGCGCGGCGCACTAGATAACGGCTGACCGCTCCGGTTACAAGGCCCTATCCGACCGATTTCCGGCTTCCGCGAAAAGCGATTGCGACGGGACGGACCGATATTTGCCGGCAACGTCGCTCGCGGCCTCTCCAAGGACAAGCCGCCCAAGGACAAGCCGCTTGCCTTGACTCCGGCGCAACCTTCGGTTAGGGACAGCCCGCATTCGGCGTGGAGGCTCTTCCGCGCCGCTTGTTTTTTGAACCCGCAGACTGACAAAAAGACGGCCGAACCGCCCGAGGCGGTTCATCGAGGCCGACCGAACAGCGAAAGGCAAAAAATGTTCGCAGTCATCAAAACGGGCGGCAAGCAGTATCGCGTCGCCGCCAACGATCTTCTGAAGATCGAGAAACTCGAAGCCAAGGTCGGCGACATCGTCGAGATCGGCAATGTGCTCGCGCATGGCGAGGGCGAGAATGTCACCTTCGGCGCGCCGTTCGTCGACGGCGCTCTGGTCACGGCGGAAGTCGTCGAGCAGGGCAAGAACCGCACCGTCATCGCTTTCAAGAAGCGCCGCCGCCAGAATTCGCGCCGCAAGATCGGCCACCGCCAGCTTTTGACCACCGTCAGGATCGCCGAGATCCTGCTGGGCGGCGCCAAGCCGTCGAAGAAGGCTGCCGCCAAGCCGGAAGCCAAGGCAGAGGCCAAGGCCCCCGAAGCCAAGGCGGAAGTCGCCGCCGAGGCAAAGGCCGAAGCCGCTCCGAACGAGGCCAAGGCCAAGAAGGAGCCCAAGGCTGAGGCCGCTTCCGGCGAAGAGGCAAAGGCTGCGCCGCTGTTCAAGGCGCCGAAGGGCGAGCCGGATGACCTGACGGTCATCAAGGGCATCGGCCCGGTCGCGGCGAAGGACCTCGCCGAGCAGGGCATCGTCACCTTCGCGCAGCTCGCCAAGCTCTCCGACAAGGATGTCGCCAAGATCGACGAGCACATGCCGTTCAGCGCCGACCAGATCAAGGACTGGCGCGAGCAGGCCAAGGAACTGGCGAAGAAGTAATTTTTCCGGCGACGATCGTCGCCGGTGCGGACTTGAAACGGAACGCGAACGCGTTCATAAGACCATTCAAACGCCCTTGCGGCGTATCGGAGTTAGTTAGATGGCACACAAGAAAGCTGGCGGTTCGTCGCGCAACGGTCGCGATTCGCACTCCAAGCGTCTGGGCGTGAAGAAGTTCGGCGGCGAAGCCGTCATCCCGGGCAACATCATCATCCGCCAACGCGGCACCTCGTGGCATCCCGGCGTCAATGTCGGAATGGGCACGGACCACACCCTTTTTGCGCTCGAAGCCGGCGCAGTCACCTTCAACAAGAAAGCCAACGGCCGAACCTACGTATCGGTGAACCCGATTACCAAAGCAGCGGAGTAGCCGGTTCCGCACCATAACACCGGCGCCCATCTCGGGAACCGGTGTCTGGCCAAGCCAGGAAAAGGATCAGGAGAGATGGGTTTGCCCTCTCTCCTTTTTCATTTTTTCTTGCCCTGGAGGACTAAAATGGTTGCCGAAGCGGAAGATACCGAAGACGAAAGTTACGTGATCGATTGCCCGGTGCTGGCCACCGAGCGTCTGGCCATGCGCGCCCCGCGCGAGAGTGATCTCGAGCAACTCGTCACGCTGGCCGACAACCGGCATGTCGCCGAAATGCTGGCCCGCATGCCGCATCCCTACGGCGAGGCCGAGGGCCGCACCTTCCTCGCCATGGCGGCGTCGCGCCGCGCCGGCATCGTCTATGCCCTGACGCTCAAGGATGCCGGCACCTTCGTCGGCTGCGCCGGGCTCAACACCACCGATCGCGGCCTGGAACTGGGCTACTGGATCGGCGAGCCTTACTGGAAGCGCGGCTATGCCACCGAGGCCGCGCACGCCCTGGTCGACCTCGCCTTCCAGCGGACCTCGATCCAGGTGCTGCATGCCTCGACCCGGGTGATCAATCCGGCCTCGCGCCGGGTCATCCACAAATGCGGCTTCCAGTATGCCGGCCAGGGCATGCTGAACTCGATCGTCGCGGGCCAGGTGCCGGTCGAGCGCTACAGGCTCGACAGGAAGACCTGGACGAGCCTGAGGAATTGGATGCATTTTTGACGGTTGCTTCGCTGGGCTGGGCAAGCGCCCCCTCACCCGGATTGCCAACCGAATTGCGAAGGGCAATTCGGGGCAATCCGACCTCTCCCCAGGGGAGAGGAGCAGGTAAGCGCCGGCGCCAATCTCTTCTCCCTCGGGGAGAAGGTGGCCGCGTAGCGGCCGGATGAGGGGGAGTCCAGAGCTCAGCCCAGCTCGGCCCAGAGCGGCAGGTGATCGGAGCCGACGGCGTCCCGGTCGGACCATAGACGCTTCAGCGATCTGGCCAGCGAGGCGCTGGTGAAGATGTAGTCGATGCATTTGTGGCGGCTTTTGTCGTCGGGGCGGTCGGGGTCGACCCAGGTGACGAGGTCGGCGACGGCAAGGCGCTGGGCGACGTCGACGGCGAGATCGGCGGTCAGCGGCATGCCGAACTCATGATCCGGGCGGCCGGCGAGCTCGACATATTCGGGGGAGCCCGGCAGCATGTTGAAGTCGCCCATGACGATGAAGGCTTCCGGATAGGGCAGATCCGGCAGGCCGATCTCGGGAATGCCCGACAGCCCGCCGCCTTCGAGCGCATAGTTCAAGAGGCGCTGGCGCAGGAAGCGGATCTGGCTCTGGCGCTCGACCGGGCTGCGGTGGTCGAGATGGGTGGAATAGAAGCGGATGAAGCCGAGCGGCGTCTCGATCAGCGCCTCGAGCGCGCCGCGCTGGAAGTTCATGGCCTCGAGGCTGCGGCTGCGCGGCAAAAGGAGGTTGCGCGACAAATGAATGGGCGTCTTCGACAGCACCATGTTGCCGAGCTGGAAGGAAGTCGAGATGGCGCGGCCGTTCTCCAGCCGCGAGCCGATATTGACCTCGAAATTGCTGCCATAGGCGGCAAAATAATCGGGCAGCGCCTCGCTGATCTCGGCCACCATGTCGCGGTCGCCGTTGCGCGGGTTGTTGCGGGTCACTTCCTGCAGCGCGATCACGTCGGCGCCGCGCACGGCGTCGGCGATGCGCCCGACATCGTATTTGTGGTCGAGGCCGATGCCGTACTGGATGTTGTAGGAAACGATCTTCATTCCCGCGCCCCTTTGGTCCCCGCCAGTGCTACCGCGTGCGCGCCGAAAGGGCATCCGGCGCTTTAGTCGCAAATCGGCCTCGCCCTCGGCCCTGCCTTGGTTTAGAGCAATCCCGCAAGTGCAATAGCAGAAACTTGAAACGATGAAATTCCTCGACCAAGCCAAGGTTTACATCCGTTCCGGCGACGGCGGTGCCGGATCGGTGTCGTTCCGGCGTGAAAAGTTCATCGAGTTCGGCGGGCCCGACGGCGGCGATGGCGGCCGCGGCGGCGATGTGTGGGCGGAAGCGGTCGACGGGCTGAACACGCTGATCGATTATCGCTACCAGCAGCATTTCAAGGCCAAGACCGGCATGCACGGCATGGGCCGCAACATGACTGGGGCCAAGGGCGCCGACATCACGCTGAAGGTGCCGGCCGGCACGCAAATCTTTGCCGAGGACAATGAGACGCTGATCTGCGACCTGACCGTCGTCGGCCAGCGCTTCCTGCTTGCCAAGGGCGGCAATGGCGGCTTCGGCAACCAGCATTTCAAGACCTCGACCAACCAGGCGCCGCGGCGCGCCAATCCCGGCCTGCCGGGCGAGGAGCTGAGCATCTGGCTCCGGCTCAAGCTGATCGCCGACGCCGGCCTGGTCGGCCTGCCCAATGCCGGCAAGTCGACCTTTCTTGCGGCCGTCACCGCGGCCAAGCCGAAGATCGCCGACTATCCGTTCACCACGCTCTATCCCGGCCTCGGCGTCGCCCGCATCGACGGCCGCGAATTCGTGCTCGCCGACATCCCCGGCCTGATCGAGGGCGCGCATGAGGGGGTGGGCATCGGCGACCGCTTCCTCGGCCATGTCGAGCGCACGCGCGTGCTGCTCCACCTCGTCTCCGCGCAGGAGGAAAACCCGGGCAAGGTCTACAAGACAGTTCGCGCCGAGCTCGATGCCTATGGCAATGGGCTGACCGACAAGGTCGAGATCGTGGCGCTCAGCCAGGTCGACATCCTCGACGCGGACGCCCGCAAGAAAAAGGCGGCCTCGCTGAAGCGTGCCGCCGGCCGCGCGCCGATGCTGGTCTCGGCCGTCACCGGCGAAGGCGTCGAGGCCGTGCTGCGCGCGCTGATGGCGGTGGTCGCGGAAGCGCGCGATGCCGTTCCGGCTCCTGTCGACACGCGCTGGCGATAAGACCCATGAAATCGCTGAAATCATACCGGCGCATCACAGTGAAGATCGGTTCGGCGCTGCTCGTCGATCGCGTGACCGGTTTGAAGCGCGACTGGCTGACCTCTCTCGCCGACGACATCGCGGTGCTTGCCGGTGCCGGCGCCGAAGTGCTCGTCGTCTCCTCGGGAGCCATCGCGCTCGGGCGCACTATCCTGGGCCTCGGCAAACGCGCGCTGAAGCTCGAGGAGAGCCAGGCGGCGGCCGCCGTCGGCCAGATCGCGCTTGCCGGCGCCTGGTCGGACGCGCTCGGCAAGGACGGGCTGAAGTCGGGCCAGATCCTTTTGACGCTTGGTGACACCGAGGAGCGTCGCCGCTACCTCAACGCGCGCGCGACGATCTCGACCCTGCTCAAGATGAAGGCGGTGCCGGTCATCAACGAGAACGACACGGTGGCGACCTCCGAAATCCGCTACGGCGACAATGACCGGCTCGCGGCGCGGGTGGCGACGATGATGGGCGCCGATCTGTTGGTGCTGCTTTCCGACATTGACGGGCTCTACACGGCGCCGCCGGCCAAGGACCCGCAAGCGAAGTTCATCCCGGTGGTCGACCGCATCACGCCGGACATCGAGGCGATGGCGGGCGCGGCCGCATCCGAGTTGTCGCGCGGCGGCATGCGTACCAAGCTCGATGCCGGCAAGATCGCCAATGCCGCCGGAACCGCCATGATCATCACGTCCGGCACAAGGCTGTCGCCGCTGATGGCGATCGAGCGCGGCGAGCGCGCGACGTTTTTCAAGCCGAGCGCCAATCCGGTGAAGGGCTACAAGACCTGGATCGCCGGGCAGCTCGAGCCGGCCGGACGGCTCACCGTCGATGCGGGCGCCGTCGGGGCGCTCATGTCGGGCAAGTCGCTGCTGGCTGCCGGCGTCAAGCTGGTCAGCGGCAATTTCTCGCGCGGCGACACGGTGGCGATCCTATCTCCGGAGGGCCGCGAGATCGCGCGCGGACTGGTTGCCTACGATGCCGCCGATGCCGTAAGGATCGCAGGCTTGAAGACGGCCGAGATCGAAAACGTGCTCGGCTACGAGGCGCGATCGGCGATGATCCATCGCGACGACCTTGTGGTAAGCGTTGCCGGCGACCAAGTATTGGCCGACGACTAGAGCAATTCCGGGAAAAGTGCGGAGCGGTTTTCCGTTCGGGTTGCGTGGAATAAAGAGATGGGCGGAGGGATGAACCATGCTGAAGCTGCATGAAAAGTCCGGCGAAGACACCGTGGCGCTGATGGCCGATATCGGCCGCCGCGCTCGCGCCGCCGCCCGACCGTTGGCCGTCGCTTCCACCAAGGCCAAGAACGATGCGCTGGTTGCCATGGCCGAAGCCATCCTGCGCAACGAGCAGGCCATTCTCGACGCCAACGCCATCGATACGTCGAATGGCGAGGAGGCCGGCCTGTCGGGTTCGTTCATGGACCGGCTGAAGCTCAATCCCTCTCGCATCAAGGCGATGGCCGACGGTATCCGAGAAATTGCAGTGCTCAAGGATCCGGTCGGCGAAACAATTGCCGCCTGGGACCGGCCGAACGGGCTCCATATCGAGCGTGTGCGCACGCCGCTCGGCGTCATCGGCGTCATCTATGAGAGCCGGCCGAATGTGACGGCGGACGCCGGCGCGCTCTGCCTCAAGGCGGGCAATCCGGTGATCCTGCGCGGCGGTTCGGACTCGCTCAATTCCTCGGCCGCGATCCATGCCTGCATGGTCGAGGGGCTGAAGGCCGCTGACCTGCCGCAGGACGCTATCCAGCTGGTGCCGACCACCGACCGTGCCGCCGTCGGCGAGATGCTGAAAGGTCTCGGCGGCAATCTCGACGTCATCATTCCGCGCGGCGGCAAAAGCCTGGTCGGGCGCGTGCAGACCGAGGCGCGTGTGCCGGTTTTCGCGCATCTGGAAGGCATCTGCCATCTCTATGTCGACCGCTCGGCCGATCGCGACATGGCGGTCAAGATCGCCGTCAACGCCAAGATGCGGCGCACCGGTGTGTGCGGCGCTGCCGAGACCTTGCTGATCGACCGCGCGGTGGCCTCCAAGCATCTGGTGCCGATCCTGGAAGCGCTGCGCGCCGCCGGCTGCGAGATCCACGCCGATGCCGAAGTGATGAAAACTTTCGCCGACGCCAGCCCGGCGACCGACGCCGACTGGGTGACGGAATATCTCGACGCCGTCATCGCGGTGAAGCTGGTCGACGGCGTCGCCGGCGCGATCGAGCATATCGAGACGTTTTCCTCGCACCACACCGAGGCGATCGTCGCCGAGGATACGGCTGCGGTTGAGCGCTTCTTCAACGAGATCGACTCGGCGATCCTCTTGCACAACGCCTCGACGCAGTTCGCCGATGGCGGCGAGTTCGGCATGGGCGCCGAGATCGGCATCGCCACCGGCAAGATGCACGCGCGCGGGCCGGTCGGCGTCGAGCAGCTCACCTCGTTCAAATACCGCGTGCGCGGATCGGGACAGGTGAGGCCTTGAAGTCGTTTGCCTTAAAGGGTTGAAGCTTGCGCCCAGGCCCCCCCCTCTGGCCTGCCGGCCATCTCCCCCTCGAGGGGGGAGATTGGCAGCTTCGGCGCCGGCGCTCGGCTTGCAACGCCGGCGATTGGCGAAAGTCGCGGCGACATCTGATCTCCCCCCTCGAGGGGGAGATGGCCGGCAGGGCAGAGAGGGGGGCCTAGCACCATGCTTTCCCAACCTGAGCAGCCAGTCCCCGCCCGCTACCTTCGCATGCCCCATGCCGGCAAGGGGCTGACCGTCGGTCTGTTCGGCGGCTCGTTCAATCCGCCGCATGCCGGCCATGCGCTGGTCGCCGAGATCGCGTTGAGAAGGCTCGCGCTCGACCAGCTGTGGTGGATGGTGACGCCCGGCAATCCGCTGAAAAGCGCGCGCGAACTGGCGCCGCTCGCCGAGCGCATCGAGCTGTCCGAAAAGATCGCCAGGAATCCGAAAATCAAGGTCACCGCTTTCGAGGCGGCGCAGCATGCGCGCTACACCGCCGACACGCTTGCCTTGGTCAAGGCGCGCAACCCGGGCGTCGATTTCGTCTGGATCATGGGCGCGGATAGTTTGCGCGACTTCCACCGCTGGCAGCGCTGGCGCGAGATCGTGCTGACCTTCCCCATCGCGGTCATCGATCGTCCGGGCGCCACGCTCTCCTTCCTGTCGTCGGTTGTCGCCAAGACCTTCGACTACGCCCGTATCGACGAGGGCGACGCGCCGCTGCTTGCCCGCATGCCGGCACCGGCCTGGACCTTCATCCACGGTCCGCGTTCGTCGCTGTCATCCACCGCGCTCCGCAACGCGGCGGAGGGGTAGGCGCCCTCCTTCTCCCCTTGTGGGAGAAGGTGCCGCCGAAGGCGGCGGATGAGGGGTGTTCCAGGGAATGCAGACGTCTCATTTTGCTGGAACACCCCTCATCCGTCTCGGCGCTATGCGCCGATCCACCTTCTCCCACAAGGGGAGAAGGGGAAGCGCGGCATGTCGCTTTTGAGGCGGCTTTTAACCTGCGGCTAAGCCAAGCTGCACAAGCATGCTGAAGCAGAACCCCACCACAACCGAACCCGCCCGCGCCGCGCAATCGGCGCCGCTTATCGCCATTGCCAGCGTCATCGTGTCGATGGCGCTGATCGCGATCGGCAATGGGCTGATGTTCGCCTATATCCCGGTGCGCCTCGGTGCCGACGGATTCGACCCGACCTGGGCCGGGCTGATCGTCACCGGGCTTTCGGCCGGCGGTCTTGCCGGCTGCATCCTGACCGGGCCGCTCGTCAAGCGAGTGGGTCACGCGCGCGCCTTCATGGTGCTTTCAGCGCTGATCGCGCTTTCCAACGCGGCGATCGGCGCCGGGCCGATCCCGCTGCTGTGGATCGCGGCCAGGGCGCTCTACGGCTTCGCTATCTGCGGGCTGTTCATCGTCGCGCAGAGCTGGCTGAACGATGCGTTGCCGAACTCGATCCGCGGCCGGGTGATGGCGGTATTCTATGTCGCCTATATAGGCGGGCTCGGCGTGGGGTACGCGACGCTCGCCGTGATCGATATCCACACGGCCGCGGCATCGCTGATCGGCATCACCTTCACGGCGCTTTCCATCCTGCCGGTCGGCATGACGCGGCTGGCGCAGCCGCCGGCGCCGCAGGCCGCATCGGTGGCGTTGCGCCGCGCCTGGCGCATCTCGCCGGTCGGCGTCGCCGGCATGCTGGCGGTCGGCGGCCTGTCGATGATCGTCTCCGGCTTCGCGCCGATCCATGCCACCGCCAAGGGCTACAGCCAAGCCGACGTCGCGCTGCTGTTGTCGGCGATGCCGGTCGGCACGCTCATCCTGCAGATTCCGCTCGGCTGGATATCCGACCGCACCGACCGGCGCTACGTGCTGGCGGGCGCGGCGGCGCTCGCGACGATCGCCAGCGTGCTCGCCATCGTCTTCGACGGCGGCGCGCTGATGGCGCTGGTGGTGATCTATCTCATCTGGGACGGAGCGTCGGAATCGATCTACGCGCTCTCCAGCGCGCATGCCGCCGACCGCGCCGGCAAGGACGAGCTTCTGGCGCTGTCGAGCTCGATGCTGTTCGCCTGGTCGCTGGCCGGCTTCATCGTGCCCGGCATCGTGACGGCGCTTTCCGCCGTCTTCGGCACCGAGACCTTCATCTATGTCGGCATCGTCATCGCGGCGGCCTTCTGCCTGTTCGTGCTGTGGCGCGTGATGGCGGGCCGGCCGACACCCGCGGCCATAAGCGGCAGTTTCGCGCCAATGTCGGCGCAGACGCCCTTGCCGGTGGAGCTAGCCTTCGCGCCGGACGAACAGCAGCGACACGTCAAAGATTGACAAGCTGCGCATCTTCGCGACTTTTTGGCCCAAATTCGAGCAAGATCAGAGATGTCGAAGAGCTATAATCCCGCAACGGTGTGGAAGCCTTTTGGCGCGTTCTCCATGGTGAAAATTCATGAGGGCGGGCAACTCGTTCACCTTAAAGGCCAAGTTTCGCTTGACCGTGAAGGGCAGATTGTCGGGAAGGGCGACATGCGGGTTCAGGTCCGGCAAACCCTCGAAAACATCAAGGCCGTGCTCGCGGCTATCGGTGGGGAGATGGCCGATATCGTATCGCTGACCCAGTATACGACCGATATCGAGCGGTTCATGGCGTCCGGAGATATCCGCAAGGAGTTCTTTTCAGAGCCCTATCCCGTGACGACAACCGTCGAGATCGTGCGCCTTTATCATCCGGACTTGCAGATCGAAATCACGGCAATGGCCGAGATACCTCGAAATCGGTTCAGGATGCCGGCAGATTGAAAATCGCTGTTGCGAGACTACTGCTTGCGCGCCTCCGGCGCCGGCATTTCCGGAGGCGGCAGCGGGATCGAGATGCCCTCGGTATCGAAAGCCTGCTTGGCGCGCTTGGTCATGTCGATCTGGGTCGAGAAATAGTCGGCGGCCGACGTCCAGTAGCGCAAGGTGAGCGAAACGGTGGTGTCGCCGAGACTGGCCACGAAGGCGATCGGCGCCGGTTCGCGCCGGATGCGCTTTTCGGCGGCGGCGATGGCAAGCAGCGTCTTTTGCGCGCGGTCGATGTCGTTCCACGAGCCGATGCTCAAGGTGACGTCGGTGCGTCGCACGCCGTTGCGGGTGAAATTGCGCACCGGCTGGTTCCACAGCGTCGAGTTGGGCGCCATCACATAGACACCGTCGACGGAGCGCAGCTTGGTGGCGAAGAGACCGATCTCCTCGATGGTGCCGGCAATCGCGCCGACCTCGACATATTCGCCGATGCGGAAGGGCCTGAGCGCCAGAAGCATGATGCCGGCGGCGATGTTCTGCAGCGTGCCTTGCAGCGCCAGCCCGATGGCCAGGCCGGCAGCGCCTATTGCCGCAATGATGGAGGCGGTCTGCACGCCGAATTGGCCGAGCACCATGATGACGACAAGGATCAGGATGGCATAACGCACGACCTGCGAGAAGAAATGCCGCAAGGTCTCATCGAAGCCGTGGATGTGGCCGAGGCCGGCATAGATCGAGCGCTCGGCAAGCCCGGCGACGAGATACCCGACAACCAGGAGGATGACGGCGCCGACGGCCGAGAAGGAATAGGAGACGATCAGCGTGCTCAGCTGCGCAAGCCCGGCCTGGATGGTGATGAAGGCGCTTTGCGGGTCGGTGGGCATGGCGGGGGCCCCGTTGGTCAATGCGCCGATAACCCGTGCGCCTGGCATCGGTTCCCGCCTTTTGCGGCTTGGCGGAGCGCCTCCTCAACATCGCGCGGAGATCACGCTTCGAAGGCGCCCGTCTTGAAACTGCAACGGAACTCTGCCTATCTAAGTGGTGTCACCTGATTTGCCTGGTGATTTGGTTGTTCTTGTTGGGAAAGGAAACACACTGAGAACAGCACTGCGGAAGAAGGCTGACATCATGCCTTCGCCGGCAGGGATCAGCGGAAACGACGCCGCGTCCCTCGCCATCGACACAGTCCTTGCCAGTCTGGAAGACTCCAAGGCCGAAAACATCGTCTCAATCGACATTCAGGGAAAATCGAGCCTCGGCGACTATATGGTCGTCGCCTCGGGTCGATCGCACCGTCATGTCTCGGCTGTCGCCGATCACCTCCTCAAGGCGCTGAAGGATGCCGGCCTCGGCACGGCACGCGTCGAGGGGCTGGCCGGCGCCGACTGGGTCCTGATCGATTCGGGCGACATCATCGTCCACGTCTTCCGCCCCGAAGTCCGCGAATTCTACAATCTCGAAAAGATGTGGCAGGCGCCGGATCTCGAGGAAGAGACCTTGCACTGAGCCTTGATCCGCGTGCCGTGAACCGTCACGGTGCGCGTTAGGACAAGCTCGCCGGGGCGAGGATGAAGATCACCGTTCATGCCGTGGGCCGGATGAAGACCGGCCCCGAGAGAGAACTCGCCGACCGCTATTTCGAGCGCTTCGCCAAGAGCGGGCCCGCGGTCGGGCTGGAGTTTGCCGGCATTGTCGAGATCCCCGAGAGCCGCGGACAGAGCGCCGACGAGCGCCGCCGCGAGGAAGCCCAAAAGCTGCAGGCCCAATTGCAGTCCGGCACCGTTCTCGTCCTGCTCGACGAACGCGGCAAGTCGCTTTCTTCGGAAGACCTGGCCGCCCGCATCGGCCATTTGCGCGACGGCGGCCGCAAGGCGCTGGTCGTCGCGATCGGCGGTGCCGACGGCCATGACAGATCCCTGCGCGGGCAGGCCGACCTTGTGCTGTCCTTCGGCGCGCTGACCTGGCCGCACCAGCTGGTGCGCGTCATGCTGGGCGAGCAACTTTACCGGATCGCGACGATCCTGGCGGGTCACCCGTATCACCGGTCGTGATGTCGCTGTGGCGATATTTGCGGCGTTTTCGTATTTTCAACGAACACAGTGGATTGGGTCATGGCCGCAGATAACAGCATTCATGTCCGCGCCGGCGAGCATATTCCGTTCCCTGGTTCGTCGCGATTTGCAGGGCAGCAACGAAGTGTGGGCCCTACTGAAGCGCGAGCTTGAGCCGGGTCTTAGAGCTGACGAGAGCGAATTCCGCGCTGCGTCGGCCCAGGACGTTATTCAGCGCAATCAGGGCCGAAGCCTCTAATTGCACTGCACACGGATTTGACGGTCGGCTCTGTTTGCGTTGGCAGGTGGCATGCGTTGGAGATTGGCCGAAACGCCTACCCCTTCGTCATTCCCGGGCGGAGCAAGGAGCGAAGCGACGCGCGAAGACCCTGGAATCCATGCCGTTACCTTCGCCAAGGATCGCAACGGAGCAAAATTCCGCACCGTGGCGTCGTTTCGAAGTCACGGAATTCTATGGTCTGCGCGCGTCGCTTCGCTCCTTGCTCCGCCATAGAATGACGAGATCGGGCGGCTTCAACCAATCTCCGGCGTTTGCACTGATTTCACGGAAATGAACGGAAAATCTTGCACCGAGACAAACGGCAACCTTTCAAAATCCCTGTGTCGGGGAACCAGGAGACACATGGCTATCCAGATTCCCGCCTCAATGGCGCGACATCACGGTCATTATTGTGCTTACGCAATTCCGGGACGGAAAACCGTACACACTTTTCCTGGAATTGCTCTGAGCGGCGCTTCCAACATGGTTGATGGTTCGTTAACGAAGCGGCGGATAGGTTAGAGGCCTGATGTCTGAAGGCTGGACTCCGATTACGCGCACCTGGCGCGGCCGCTGCGGCTTGACCGTTGTCGCCGCCCTGGTGGTGCTCGGGCCGGTTCGGGCGGCCGAAAATTCGCTCGACCTTGCGCCCGACCCGGATCAGAGCCGGGCCGAATACGAGCAGGTTTCCAGGGAGATCACGCTCTCGTCGGAGCGGCTGGGCAAGCTCGCCGCCGACATCGCTTCGGTGCGCAAGGACTATGCTTCGATCACCGCAGCGCTCATCCAGTCGGCGATGACGGAGCAGAAGCTCGGCCAGGACATCGAGGACATCGGCGCCAAGCTCGAAGGGCTGAAGGCCGAGCAAAATAAGCTGCGCGCCTCGCTCATGGCGCGGCGCGACGTGTTGGCCGAAGTGCTCGGCGCATTGCAGCGCATGGGGCTCAATCCGCCGCCGGCGATCCTGGTCAAGCCCGAGGATGCGCTGTCGTCGGTGCGAAGCGCCATCCTGCTCGGCGCCGTCGTGCCGGAACTGCGCCAGCAGACCGACCGGCTGATGGCCGACCTCAAGGAGCAGACGCGTGTAACGGCCTCGATCGAGGCCGAGCGGGCCAGGCTCACCACCGCCGTCACGGACCAGACGGCGGAGAAGAAGCGACTCACCATGCTGCTCGAGGCCAAGAAGAAACTGCAGGCCGACACCCAGGCCGCGATGGCGGCCGAACAGCAGCACTCGCAGCAGCTGGCGGCGAAGGCGAGCAGCCTCAAGGACCTGATCGTCTCGCTCGAAGCCGACAAGGCGCGCAAGGCGCAGGACCAGGCCAAGGCGGGCGAGCGCAAATCGACGGACAACGACACCACGGCCTCGACCACCGAGCTCGCCGCGCTGCCGGTGCCGGAAGCGAACCGTCTCACGGGATCGGCGCCGTTCTCGGCATTGCAAGGCCAGATCGCGTTGCCGGTCATCGGCAAGATCAAGCTGCGTTTCGGCGCCGACGACGGCAATGGCGCGGCGATGCAAGGCGACATGGTTGCGACACAATCGGGAGCCATCGTCACCGCGCCGGCGGATGGAAACGTGCTTTATGCGGGGCCGTTTCGCTCGTATGGTCAACTCTTGATCCTCAACGCAGGCGACGGGTATCATGTCGTTCTGGCGGGGATGAGCAGAATCAGCGTCGCGACCGGACAGTCGGTGCTCGCAGGAGAGCCGATCGGCGCGATGGGAGAGGCCCGGGTGGCAAGCACCTCGGCCTCGCGAAATGGAAATGCGGCGCTGGAACTCTATGTTGAGTTCCGCAAGGATGGAAAACCCGTCGATCCGGCCCCATGGTGGGCGGACCGATTTTCTGGAAGGACGTGAAATGATGCGGAAACTGTCGCTTCTGTTTGCCGGCGCGCTGATGGGCGCATCGGCAATGAGCCTGGTTTACGGTGCACCGGGTTCGGCGGCGAATGCTGCGGGTTCGGAGACCTACAAGCAGCTGGCGATCTTCGGCGACATCTTCGAACGCGTGCGCGCCAATTACGTGACGCCGCCGGATGACAAATCGCTGGTCGAGAACGCCATCAACGGCATGCTGTCCTCGCTCGACCCGCACTCCTCCTACATGAATGCCGAGCAGGCGCAGGACATGCGCGTGCAGACAAAGGGCGAGTTCGGCGGCCTCGGCATCGAGGTCACCATGGAAAACGACCTCGTCAAGGTGATCACGCCGATCGACGACACGCCGGCCGCCAAGGCGGGCGTGCTTTCCGGCGATTACATCGCCAAGATCGACGGCGAGGAGGTTCGCGGCCTCACCCTCAACGACGCGGTCGAGAAGATGCGCGGGCCGGTCAACACGCCGATCAAGCTCACCATCCTGCGCCAGGGCGCCGACAAGCCGATCGAGCTGACGGTGGTTCGCGACGTCATCAAGGTCAAGGCGGTGAAGTACCGGGTCGAGAACGACATCGGCTACATGAAGATCACCTCCTTCACCGAGAAGACCTATGACGATCTCGAGAACGCCATCGAGAACATCAAGAAGCAGGTGCCGAACGATAAGCTGAAGGGCTATGTGCTCGACCTGCGCCTCAATCCGGGCGGCCTGCTCGACCAGGCGGTCAGCGTGTCTGACGCCTTCCTCAAGCGCGGCGAGATCGTCTCGACGCGCGGCCGCGATCCGAAGGACGTCACCCGCTTCGATGCCAAGCCGAAGCAGGTCGACGACATCAACGGCAAGCCGATGATCGTGCTGGTCAATGGCGGCTCGGCGAGCGCCTCGGAAATCGTCGCCGGCGCGCTGCAGGACCTGCGTCGCGTCACGGTGGTCGGCACGCAGTCATTCGGCAAGGGCTCGGTGCAGACCATCATCCCGCTCGGCGAGAACGGCGCGCTCAGGCTGACGACGGCGCTCTATTACACGCCGTCGGGCAAGTCGATCCAGGGCAAGGGCATCACGCCCGACATCAAGGTCGACCAGCCGTTGCCCCCGGATCTGCAGGGCCGCGACCTGACCCGCGGCGAATCCGACCTCAAGGGCCACATCAAGGGCGCCGACGAGAGCTCCACCGGCTCGGGCTCGGCCGCCTATGTGCCGCCGGATCCGAAGAACGACCTGCAGCTGATCTATGCCGAGCAGCTTCTGCGCGGCGAAAAGACCGATCCGTCGTTCCCGCCGAACCCGGACAAGGCCGTGATGAACCAGTAATGCGGTCCGGCTCTGGCCGGCTGCGCGAAGCAATGCAATGCTGCCGGGGCCGCGAGGTTCCGGCAGTTTGATTCGGGGACCGCGGTTGGGGCGCCACGCGTCTGGGTATCGCGCCGGCGATTGCGAAGTTCACGCGAGATGTCACGAAAAAGTGACCCTGGCGTGCTTCCGGGGAAACACGACTTGGCTGAGATCGGCAAGGACATCGAACGCCCGCTCGGACAGACGATCCGGCCTCAGCGCAAGGCCTCGCGCGGCATCGGCTCCGGCTCGCTCATCGCTGTGCTGGCCGTGCTTGGCGTGATCGGTGTTTCCGGCGCTATTGCGCTGCGTGAAAAGCCGTTCCGCAAGCCGGAAGAAGTCGCCGTTTCCACGCCGAAGGTCACCGCCGAGGCTGCTCCTGCGGCGGCAGCGACGCCTGGGCCCGCGCCGGCTCCGATGGCGGCGGCGCCACAGGCCAGCACGCCGATGAAGAGCGGCGGCCCGCAGATCGTCCACGTCCAGACCGAAGAAGGCGACGGCCCGCCGAAGGCCGCGATCGTGATTCGCGATCCGTCAACGCTCGGCCAGAACCTCAAGGTCGCCCATATCCCGGACAGGGCGCTGATCGAGGCCGGCGACACCGGACCGCTGCCGATACGCGGCGCCGACGGCCGGCGGCCCTTCGATGTCTATGCCCGGCCTTGGTCGGGCGCGCGCGGGGCACGGGTGGCGATCGTCATCGGCGGGCTCGCCGTCTCGCAGACCGGCACGCAGGCAGCGATCGCCAAGCTGCCGGCCGAAGTGACGTTGGCCTTCGCGCCGCAAGGCAACAGCATCGGCCGCTGGATGCAGGCGGCAAGGCAAAGCGGACATGAGATCGTCATGCAGGTGCCGCTCGAGCCGTTCGATTATCCGAACGTTAATCCCGGCCGCAACACGCTGACTGTCGCGGCCAGCCCGGACGAGAACTTGAAGAGCCTGCATTGGGCCCTGTCGCGCACCACCAACTATACCGGGGTCATGAACTACATGGGCGCGCGTTTCTCGACCGACGCCGCGGCGATGGAGCCGTTGATGGCTGAGCTCGGCAAGCGGGGGCTCGCCTATATCGACGACGGCTCGTCATCGCGCAGTGTGGCGCCTGACCTGGCATTGAAGGATGGCGTGCCATTCGTCGCCGGCAACATGGCGATCGATGCCGTGCAGGATCGCGGCGAAATCCTCAAGAAGCTGGACAGCCTGGAAGCGACGGCGCGGGCCAAGGGCAGCGCCGTCGGCATCGGTTCGGCCTTCGATATCACCGTCGACACGGTGGCGTCCTGGATTGCCGAAGCGAAGAAGCGCGGCATCGAGATCGTGCCGATCTCGGCGGTGGCGATCGATCCGCAAAAAGGCTAGCTGGGTGAATGGTCAGTGGTGAATAGTAATTGGTAAGTAGTAAGTAGTAGTAAGTAGTAAGTGGTAAGTAGTAGAAGATTTTCAGTGCCGCGCCACGGTTTTTGATGCCGTCACCATTCACCATTCACCACTCACTACTCACTACTCACACGGAACGCTGACCCATGGCCAAGAAGACCGATCCCGAAACGCTGCCTTACCGTCCGTGCGTTGGGTTGATGATCCTCAACAAAGCAGGCCTGGTCTGGGTCGGGCACCGCATTGCCGAACCGGACAGCGAGTTTGCCGGCACGACGCAGCTTTGGCAGATGCCGCAGGGCGGCATCGACAAGGGCGAAGAGCCGATCGAGGCCGCCGGGCGCGAGCTCTACGAGGAAACCGGCATGCGCAGCGTGTCGCTGCTGGCCGAGGCGCCGCGCTGGATCAATTACGACCTGCCGGAGCATCTGGTCGGCGTCGCCTTCAAGGGCCGCTATCGCGGCCAGACGCAGAAATGGTTCGCCTACCGCTTCGAGGGCGACGAAGGTGAGATCGAGATCAATCCGCCGCCTGGTGGCCATAAGGCCGAGTTCGATGAATGGGCCTGGCGGCCGATGCGGGAGCTGCCCGACCTGATCGTGCCGTTCAAGCGCAAGGTCTATGAGCAGGTGGTGGCGGCGTTCCAGCATCTCGTCCCTTAAGGCTGTCGATATTCAGGTGAAGCCGGTCTGCAAATGGCGGCTTCCTGCGCTTCCGGTGCTCACGTACTTCAAGTACGCTCCGCTCCGGTTCTCGGAAGCCACCATTTTCGACTCGGCCTGACCTGAATCTCGACAGCCTCAGAGCAGGTGCTGCGTCGATGACAGATTGTCGATGTAATGATGGAGAGTCGCCATGGATGACGACGCCAGCCATGCTTTGGGAGGACGCTGCGGGACCGGCAGCCAATCGGTCAGCGAGGCGGCCGCCGGCGCAATCCTGACGATCGACCTCGGGGCCATCCGCGAAAACTACCGCCGGCTGAAGGCGCGGCTGAACGGCGTCCGCTGCGCCGGCGTGCTCAAGGCCGACGGCTACGGGCTTGGCGCCGCCCAGGTGGCATCGGCGCTGGCGAAAGAGGGCTGCGACATCTTCTTCGTCGCGCTGCTCGGCGAAGGCATCGCGCTGCGCAAGGCGATCGGCCCGGGGCCGGACATCTTCGTGCTGAACGGCCTGCCGCCCGGCTCGGAACCGGAAGCCGCGGCGGCCCGGCTTTGGCCGGTCATCAACAGCGCCATGCAACTGAAGGCCTGGCGCGAGATCGCGCGAGGCATGGGCCAAAGCCTTGCCGCCGCCATCCAGGTCGACAGTGGCATGGCCAGGCTGGGCATGGCGCCAGCGGAAGTCGAGGCGGTCGCGGGGGAGGCCGGCGCCTTCGATGGCGTCGACATTCGTTTCGTCATGAGCCATCTCGCCCGCGCCGACGAGCCGCAACAGGCGGCGAACGAGAGGCAGCGGCACGAATTCGAACGGCTGCGCAAGATGCTGCCCGCGGCGCCCGCCTCTTTGGCCAACTCGTCCGGCATCTTTCTCGGACCGACCTATCACTGTGACCTTGCCCGTCCGGGAGCCGCGCTTTACGGCGTCAACCCGACGCCACACGCGCCCAATCCGATGCTGCCGGTCATAAGGCTGCAAGCCAAGGTGGCGCAGACGCGGCAGATCGGCGCCGGCGCCGGCATCGGCTATGGCCATACCCACCAGGCGGATGGACCGCTCGATCTCGCGACCATTTCGCTGGGTTATGGCGACGGCTGGCACCGGCGCGCCGCTTCGGCCGCTTGGTTCGAGGGCGTGCGATTGCCGTTCGTCGGACGCGTGTCGATGGATTCGATCATCCTCGACATTTCGGCGCTTCCGGTCGGCCGGCTCGGCGAAGGCGACCTCGTCGACCTCATCGGTCCGTCGCAAAGCGTCGACGACGCGGCCGGCCATGCCGGCACCATCGGCTACGAGATATTGACCAGCCTGGGCGCGCGCTTTCACCGCCGTTACATCGGCGGATAACCCAGCACTTGGCGGGTGCCGCAAAATCCGGCAGACAGGGGAATGTCCATGTCTCAGGCGGCATGATCGGCTTTGAGGGAGCTTTGAATGAAAGTCATCGTGCTGGGCGGCGGCGTGATCGGGGTCACCACCGCCTACTTCCTCGCCGAGGCCGGTCATGAAGTGACCGTCTACGATCGCCAGCCGGGGCCGGCGCTCGAGACCAGCTTCGCCAATGCCGGCGAAATATCGCCGGGCTATGCCTCGCCTTGGGCCGGGCCCGGCATTCCGGTCAAGGCCGTCAAATGGCTGTTGATGAAATACGGCCCGCTGGTGGTGCGGCCGGCCTTCGACCCGAATATGTGGACCTGGGTCCTCAAGATGCTGCGCAACTGCACGGCCGAGCGCTACGCGCTCAACAAGTCGCGCATGGTGCCGCTTGCCGAATACAGCCGCGACACGCTGAAGGCGCTGCGCGAGGCGACCGGCATCACTTATGACGAACGGACCAAAGGCACGCTGCAGCTGTTCCGCAAGCAAAAGCAGCTCGATGGCACCGGCGGCGACGTCGAGGTGCTGAAGAAATACGGCGTGCCTTACGAGATCCTCGACCGCGACGGCTGTATCAGCGCCGAGCCGGCCCTTGCGGCGGTGCGCGAGAAATTCGTCGGCGGCCTCAGGCTTCCGGGCGACGAGACCGGCGACTGCAAGATGTTCACCGACAAGCTCGCCGAACTGTGCGTGGCGCGCGGCGTAACCTTCGAATATGGCTCGACCATCCGGCGCATCGTCAGGAACCGCAACCGCCTCACTAACGTCCTCACGGAGAGCGGATGGAAATCGGCGGACGCCTTCGTGATGGCGATGGGCAGCTATTCGGCGCAGTTCATGCGCTCGCTGGGGCGGCCGATTCCGGTCTATCCGGTGAAGGGCTATTCGATCACCGTGCCGATCGACAATGTCGAGGCCGCGCCTGTGTCGACGGTCATGGACGAGACCTACAAGGTGGCGATCACCAGGCTCGGCGACCGCATCCGGGTCGGCGGCACGGCGGAGATTTCGGGCTATGACCTTCGCCTGCAGGAATCGCGCCGCCGCACGCTCGAATATTCGGTCGGCGATCTCTTCCCCGGCGGCGGCGACCTCAAGGCGGCGAGCTTCTGGTGCGGCTTGCGGCCGATGACGCCGGATGGACCGCCCTTGATCGGGCAAAGCGAGGTTGCCAACCTCTATCTCAACACCGGCCACGGCACGCTCGGCTGGACCATGGCCTGCGGCTCGGCCAAGGTGCTCGCCGACATCATGTCCAACCGGGTGCCGGAGATCAACGCGCGCGACCTGAGCCCGGAGCGGTATCTGAAGCCTATCTGAGGGGCTTTGCAGTTGCTTCGGCGGGCTCGGCTCAGAACGCCTCCCTGACCTTGCTGTCGCTGAACAGCAGCCGGTAGAGCCTGGCCTTGGCAAGGCGGCGGCGACCAACTGCCTGTGATAGAATCGGCCGCAGCGAGGGATGCATCTTTTTCTTTTTGCGACGCAAACGCCGGCGCATGGCTGAAGCCTCTCAATCTCGTCATTCCAGGGCGGTGCAGCCGCGAAGCGGCGTCGCGGAGACCCTGGAATCCATGCCTTGACCTTGATCGAAGCGTGCAGCGGAGCGGAATTCTGCACCGCAGCAGCGCTCGGATATCACGGAAAGGACCCTCGGGTCTGCGCGCGTCGCTTCGCTCCTTGCTCCGCCCGTGGATGATGAGGCCGGACCGTTTCGGCCAATCTCCAAAGCAAACCACATGCCAACGCGAACATAGCCGACCGGTCAAGATTTCCGTGCCGGGAACGTTCTGGTCAAGCGGTCCTTGGATCATGTTCTAGACAAAAAGGCCGCGCTCGCGTTCCACGGCCTTGGTGATGAAGTTGGCGACCAGCTGGACGCGGCGCAGCGGCCGCACCGATTCATGATAGACCAGCCAGTAGGCGCGGCGGATGGGCGCGACGATGTCGACCGGCACCAGCTCCGGCATCGAACGGGCGACGAACGTGTGGAGGATGCCGATGCCCGCGCCGGAGCGCACCGCTTCGGCCTGGCCAAGCGCCGAGGAGATGGCGAAGCTGGTGCGCCATTCGGCGCTGAACTCGGCAGCATAGTCGAGCGAGGGGCTGACGATGAGGTCCGGCACATAGCCGATCAGCGTGTGCCGGACGAGCTCGGCCGGCACTTTCGGCAGGCCGTTGGCTTCGGCATAGGCGCGGGATGCGAAGAGGCCGAGCGTGTAGTCGACCAGCTTGCCCGCCACCAGCCGTCCTTCGCTCGGCCGCTCGACTGTGATCGCGATATCGGCCTCGCGGCGCGACAGGGAGAAGGAGCGTGGCACCGGCACCAGCTGGATGGTGAGCTCGCGGTGCAGCGCAGTCAGCTCGCCCAGCCGCTTTGCCAGGAAGGCGACGCCAAATCCGTCCGGCGCGCCGATACGCACCGTGCCCGAAACATCGTCACCCTCGCCGGCAATGGTCGAGCGCGCAGCGATCATGTCGCCTTCCATGCGCTCGGCTATGTCGAGGAAGCGCTCGCCGGCCGGCGTCAGCTCGCTGCCGGTGGTCAGGCGGCGGAAGAGTTTTGTGCGAAGCGCCTCCTCGAGCGCGGCGATGCGGCGCGAGACGGTGGCATGGTTGAGCTCCAGGCGCTTCGCCGCGCCGAGGATCTGGCCGGCGCGGGCGACTGCAAGGAAGATGCGGACATCATCCCAGTTCATGGGAATGGTCCGCTCTGTGATTGTCAACGCTGCGTTCCTTCGCGCCCCCCTCTGGCCTGCCGGCCATCTCCCCCTCTAGGGGGGAGATCAGATGTCGCGGCGGATTTCGCCAATCGCCGAAAGCGCTGTCGGTGAAGCTGCTAATCTCCCCCCAAGAGGGGGAGATGTCCGGCAGGACAGAGGGGGGCGCGACAAAACTCAACCTATGAAATCCTTCACGGCAGGCAATCCATCATTTGCGGCAATTAATGCACACCTCGGGATCGTTGTCTATTTTCCGCACAACGGTTGCGTTTTGGCTCGCGTTGCCATCGCCGCCGCAAAGGCGGACAATGTGCCATCACCAAAACAGGGAGAGAAAAACATGATCGAATACGGTCATTTCATCGGCGGCAAGCGCGTCGCCGGCACCAGCGGGCGCAAGCAGGATGTGATGCTGCCGATGGACGGCTCCGTGCGCGGCACGGTGGCGCTGGCCTCGCAGGCGGAGCTGCGCGCCGCGGTCGAGAACGCCAAGGCGGCGCAGCCGAAATGGGCCGCCACCAACCCGCAGCGCCGCGTGCGCGTGCTGATGAAATTCCTCGAGCTGGTCGCCCGCGACTATGACGAGCTGGCCGACATCCTGGCGCGCGAGCATGGCAAGACGATCGCCGATGCGCGCGGCGACATCCAGCGCGGCCTCGAAGTGGTCGAGGTCTGCATCGGCGCGCCGCATATGATGAAGGGCGAGTTCACCGACGGCGCCGGCCCCGGCATCGACGTCTATTCGATGCGCCAGCCGCTCGGCGTCGTCGCCGGCATCACCCCCTTCAATTTCCCGGCCATGATCCCGCTGTGGAAGATCGCGCCGGCGATCGCCTGCGGCAACGCCTTCATCCTGAAGCCGTCCGAGCGCGATCCGGGCGTGCCGATCCGCATCGCTGAACTGTTCATCGAGGCCGGCCTGCCGGCCGGCATCCTCAACGTCGTCAACGGCGACAAGGAAGTCGTCGACGCCATCCTCGACGATCCGGACATCAAGGCCATCGGCTTTGTCGGCTCGACGCCGATCGCGCACTATATCTATTCGCGCGGCACCGCTTCCGGCAAACGCGTGCAGTGCTTCGGCGGCGCCAAGAACCACATGATCATCATGCCCGACGCCGACATGGACCAGACGGTCGACGCGCTGATCGGCGCCGGCTACGGCTCGGCCGGCGAACGCTGCATGGCGATCTCGGTGGCCGTCCCGGTCGGCAACGACACTGCCAACCGACTGATGGAAAAGCTGGTGCCGCGCGTGGAAAGCCTGAAGGTCGGCCCCTCGACGGATTCTTCCGCCGATTTCGGCCCGCTGGTGACGGCACAGGCGCTGGAGCGCGTGAAGGGCTATGTCGATATCGGCATCAAGGAAGGCGCCAAGCTCGTCGTCGACGGCCGCGGCTTCAAGATGCAGGGCTATGAGAACGGCTACTATATGGGTGGCTGCCTGTTCGACAATGTGACCGCCGACATGCGCATCTACAAGGAAGAGATCTTCGGGCCGGTGCTCTCGGTGGTGCGCGCGCCGCGCTACGAGGATGCCATCAAGCTTGCCAACGACCACGAGATGGGCAATGGCGTCGCCATCTTCACCCGCGACGGCGACGCCGCGCGCGACTTCGCATCCAGAGTCCAGGTCGGCATGGTCGGCATCAACGTGCCGATCCCGGTTCCGATCGCCTACTACACCTTTGGCGGCTGGAAGGCATCGTCCTTCGGCGATCTCAACCAGCACGGCCCGGACGCGTTCCGCTTCTACACCAAGACCAAGACGGTCACCTCGCGCTGGCCGTCGGGCATCAAGGACGGCGCGGAATTCGTCATCCCGACGATGAACTAGCCCGACGGTTTGCTCGTTTGCGCGTCCTCGCCACTTCGTGGCTGCGGGCGCGCGGCGAGGCATCAAGGACGGCGCGGAATTCGTCATCCCGACGATGAACTAGCCTGACGGTTTCGAAGCAGACCGGAGAAAGCGCGGTGCAAGCCGCGCTTTCTTTTATCAAGCATCACTCTCGCTTTCGGCCCCGTGTCATGGCGGCGCAATTCCAGTGCAAGATTCGACGCGCGGCACGTCGAGAGCATCCGCATATTCTAATAATTCCATCGCCGTATGATGGAACCAACAGACCACCATCTGCCTTAGGCTGTATTCCTGCCATTCGTGCAGGCAACCAAGCAGCGCCGGTTCAAGCCGGGGTTCTCGTCTGGCGCGAGGAGGTGTCAGATGACACGATTTGTTGTGGCGGCAATGTTGGCGGCGACGGCGATGACCGTTGGAGCCGCGCCGGCGAGCGCGGCGGCGCAATGCGCGGCGCGCGCCGACATCATCAAGGCGCTTGGCGACAAGTTCCACGAAACCGAGGCTGGGCGCGGCCTGATCAATCCGAACGTCGTGCTCGAGATCTTCGTCTCCGACCAGGGAAGCTGGACGGTGCTCGCCTCCGATACCAAAGGCCAGAGCTGCGTGCTTTCCGTCGGCGAGGGCTGGGACAGCCCGACGATCACGGCGGCGATGCCGGGCGCCTGAAACCGGCAGGGAGCCGGGGTGCGCGCCACAACGGCTCCTGCGCTCGGGCGTCAAGTGGCGCCAAGCAAGGCGCTCTCCGCGGCGCCGCTTGTTTACGGAGCGGAGCTTCACCATATCGAATCCAGGGAGTCATGATCTCCCGACGACAGACCGGAAGCCAGAAGGAGTGACGCGATGAAGACGTCCAATCCGGCCTGGAGCCTTCCGGCACACTGAGGCGGCCGAATGTGCCTCCCTTGCCGGAATGCGACGGCAAAGGAGGTGCCCCATGGCACGCGAATTTTCGTTTCAATGGGTCAAGCTTGCGGCCGTTGGCGCCATGGTGGCGCTGCCGGCAGTTCCGGCGCGGGCGCAAGTCATCTGCGGCGGCCATGACTATCTGGTCGCGAGGCTGGCGGAGGCATTCGAGGAGAAGCGGCTGGGCTATGGCGTGGCCGGACAAGTCGCCATCTTCGAGGTGTTCGTCTCGGCAGGCGGAACCTGGACCATCCTGATGACCGACGTCAAAGGCCAGAGCTGCATCCTGGCCGCCGGCGAGGGGTGGGAAGACACGCTGGCCACCGCGGTCGGGCAGCCGGGCGGCTGAGACGCCTCGAGCAGGCGCTGGTCCTGCTCAGCGCGTGGCGGCCACCTCGGCATGACCGCGCAGCAGCGCTATCAGCTTCTTGGCGTCCTTGGCGGCGGCTTCCTCGTCGCCGTCGAGGATGGAACGGATCAGCGCCACGTGGTGCTCGGCCGATTCGGCGAGACCGGTGTCGGCCTTGTAGCGATACCAGAAGCGGCGGCTGTGGGTCTGCAAGGGGGCTGCCACACGCGCCGCGAAGGGGTTGTCGGCGGCGATCGCCAGCGCTTCGTCGAGCGCCTTGTCGGCCTGGATGAAGGCAAGCACATTGCTCGAGATCACCGCCTTCTGCATAGCCAGGGCTGCTTCATGGAACAGGTCGGCGGCCTCGCGGGTGACGAAGCGGGCGGCCGAGCGGGCGAGCACCACCTCGATGCCGCGCCGCGCATCCAGCACCCGCAGCCAGTCGCCGGCGTGAAGCGGCGCGACCGCGATGCCGGCGCGAGGCCTGATGTCGAGGAGACCTTCCCAGGCGAGCCGCTGGATCGCCTCGCGCACCGGCGTGCGTCCGAGACCCAGCCGCTCGATCAGCGCGCCTTCGGTGACGAAGCCCGACGGCGCCAGCTCGAGCGTGACGATCATATGCTCAAGCGCGCGATAGGCCTTCGTCGCCGCCGGCTCGAAGGTCGCGTTCGCCTCGATGGATATCAGCGGAGAGATCAAAGGCGGGCTCCTGATATATTTTTCATATATCATAGGTGATTCAGCGTTGACAGGCTAATCCTTAATAGATATACAACTGATATATCAGAGGAGAAATAACCATGTGGGCCGGAGTTTTCCCCGCCGTCACGACGAAATTCACCGCCGACGACCGTCTCGACCATGCCGAGATGGAGCGCTGCTATTCCCTGCAGATGGAGGCTGGCTGCGACGGCATCATCGTCTGCGGCTCGCTCGGCGAAGGACCCATGCTGTCGCCTGACGAGAAGATCGAGGTGCTGAAGACGGCGCGGAAAGTCGCCGGCGACAAGCCGGTGTTGCTGACCGTCAACGAGCCCGGCACGCGTGAGGCCGCCGTTATCGCCAAGCGCGCCGCCAAGGAAGGCGCCGACGGCCTGATGGTGGTGCCGAGCCCGATCTACCACACCGACCCGCAAGAGACGGTCGCCGCCCTTCGCGCCGTCGCGGAAGCCGGCGACCTGCCGGTGATGATCTATTCCAACCGGCTCGCCTACCGTGTCGACGTCACAGTCGACCTGATGGAGGAGCTGGCGCCGGACAGCCGCTTCGTCGCCATCAAGGAATCCTCCGACGACATCCGCCGCTCGACAGAAATCATCAACCGTTTCGGCAGTCGCTACGATCTCTTCACCGGCGTCGACAACCTCGCCTTCGAGGCGCTGTCGGTTGGCGCCATCGGCTGGGTCGCCGGCCTCGTTACCGCCTTCCCGCGCGAGACGGTCGCGATCTACCAGCTGATGCGGCAGGGCCGCCGCGACGAGGCGCTGGCGATCTACCGCTGGTTCCGACCCTTGCTCGACCTCGATGTCTCGACCTATCTGGTCCAAAACATCAAGCTTGCCGAAGTGCTGGCTATCGGTACCAATGATCGCGTGCGTATGCCGCGCCAGCCGCTGTCGGGCGAACGCCGCGAGGCGGTCGAGAAGATCGTCCGGGACGCGCTGGCGGTGCGGCCGACGCTGCCGGCGTTGCAGACGTCTACTCGATCGACGGACAGGTTGGCGGCGGCCGAATAAGGGACAGCACCGACGTGCCAGGAAATTCCAAATCCTCGGAACAGGAGCGGCGCTCCGCCACTGGGGCATCTTCTGCCGGTGCACGGGGAGAAGCGGAAGACATCGCCATCATCGGCGGCGGCATCATCGGCATCTGCGCCGCGACCCTGCTCTGCGAGGCCGGGCGCAGCGTCACCGTCTTCGACCGCACCGGCATCTGCGAGGAGACGAGTTCCGGCAATGCCGCCGCCTTCGCCTTCTCCGACGTGCTGCCGCTGGCGCATAAGGGCATGATCCGGCAATTGCCGAAATGGCTCGCCGACCCACTCGGACCTTTGACCATCCCGCCGGCCTATCTGCCCAAGCTGCTGCCCTGGCTTATCCGCTTCTGGCGGGCGGGTGCCGCCAGGCACTACGAAGCGAGCCTGGCGGCGCAGGTCGGCATGATGAAGCTCGCCGAAGCCGAATGGATGGCGCTGCTCGACCGCTCCGGCACGCGGCCGATGCTGCGCGAGGATGGTTCGCTGGAATTCTATGAGAGCGAGGCGGAGTTCCGCGCCTCGCTGCCCGGCTGGGCCGAGCGCGAGCGCTTCGGCATCGGCTTTCGCCATGTCGAGGGCGAAGAGATGGCCGCGCTGCAGCCGGGTCTTTCGCCGCGCTTCGTTAAGGGCACCTTCGTACCGGGCTGGAAGACGGTCGCCGATCCGAAGCTGCTCGGCAAAGCGGTCTGGACCTATGCGGAAAAGCTTGGCGCCCGTTTCGAGCATGCGCGGGTCGCGCGCATAGAGGCCGACGCAAAGGGCGCCTCGATCGTTCTGGCCGACGGCAGCAGGCGGACGGCAAAGACGCTTCTGATCACCGCGGGCGCCTGGTCCCATCTCCTGGCAAGGGATCTCGGCGACAGCATCCCGCTTGAAACCGAGCGCGGCTACAATACGACGCTGCCGGTGTCGGCCTTCGACGTGAAACGGCAGCTGATCTTTTCCGGCCATGGCTTCGTCATCACGCCGCTCGAGACCGGCTTGCGCGTCGGCGGCGCCGTCGAGCTCGGCGGCATCGAGCGGCCGCCGAATTTCGCTCGCTCGAAAGCGATGCTGGAGAAGGCGAAGCGCTTCCTGCCCGGGCTCGATCCGTCGGGCGGCCGCGAGTGGATGGGTTTTCGCCCCTCGCTGCCGGATTCCCTGCCGGTGATCGGCGCCTCGCGCGCGCCGAAGGTCTACTACGCTTTTGGTCACGGCCATCTCGGCCTGACCCAGTCGGCGGCGACCGGCCGCTTGATCCGCGATCTCGTTCTCGGGCAGACTCCGCCCCTCGATCTCGCCCCTTTCCGCCCGCAACGGTTCTGACAGCAAGAGAGCAACCATGGCCAAAAAATCCTTCTTCTGCATCGACGGCCACACCTGCGGCAATCCGGTGCGCCTAGTCGCCGGCGGCGGGCCGCTGCTCGAGGGCGCGACGATGATGGAGCGGCGAGCGCATTTCCTCGCCGAATTTGACTGGATCCGCACCGGACTGATGTTCGAGCCGCGCGGCCATGACGTGATGTCGGGGTCGATCCTCTACCCGCCGACGCGCGAGGACTGCGATATCGCCATCCTGTTCATCGAGACCTCGGGCTGCCTGCCGATGTGCGGGCATGGCACCATCGGCACAGTCACGATGGCCATCGAGCACGGGTTGATAAAGCCGAAGACGCCGGGCGTGCTCAGGCTCGACACGCCGGCCGGCCTGGTCGTCGCCGAATACAAGCAGGTCGGCGAATATGTCGAGGAGGTGCGCATCACCAACGTGCCCTCCTTCCTCCATGCCGAAGGCTTGACCGTCGACTGCCCGGTGCTCGGGGAGATCAGCGTCGACGTCGCCTATGGCGGCAATTTCTACGCCATCGTCGAGCCGCAGAAGAACTACCGGGACATGGCCGACTATTCGGCCGGCGACCTCATCGCCTGGAGCCCGGTGGTGCGCCAGCGCCTCAACGAGAAATACTCCTTCGTGCATCCGGAGAACCCCGGCATCAACCGGCTGTCGCATATGCTGTGGACGGGCAAGCCGAAACATGCCGAGGCCGATGCGCGCAACGCCGTCTTCTACGGCGACAAGGCGATCGACCGCAGCCCTTGCGGCACCGGCACCTCGGCGCGCATGGCGCAGCTCCATGCCAAGGGCAAGCTCAAGGCCGGCGACAGTTTCGTCCATGAATCGATCATCGGCTCGCTGTTCAAAGGCAAGGTCGAAAAGGAGGTCAGCGTGGCCGGCAAGCCGGCGATCATCCCCTCGATCGGCGGCTGGGCGCGCATGACAGGATTGAACACCATCTTCATCGACGACCGCGATCCGTTCGCGCATGGATTCGTCGTCACATAAGCGTCACGGCCTCACGCAACGGAAGGCGTGCCGCGCAAAATGGGCAGCCTCTGTTCGCGCAAGAAATCTTCTCATCAACTTATTTTGACGGCGATTTCTTCGAGCGGGTGGGCATTATAGGGCTGAATCGTCAAAGACATTGCGTTGTGCCAATGATAGGGTCCGCGATAGTCCAGGGGGCCGGGTACGAAAAACGGACAATCGGGCGGCGTGCTTCCAAAACACGCTCGACGATTGAAAAATCACGTTGCAATCCGGGCTCGAGACTTTACGACTAGGGGAAATACGAAAAGGAGTGCGACCCGGAAACGGGCGACATTCCAGGGGAGCCGCGTAAATATGCAGTATTTCGTCCAGCAGCTTATCAATGGGCTGACGCTGGGATCTATCTATGGCCTGATCGCAATCGGCTACACGATGGTCTACGGCATCATCGGCATGATCAATTTCGCCCATGGCGATATCTTCATGGTCGGCGCCTTCACCGCCCTCATCGTCTTCCTGATCCTCGGCGCGTTGTTCTATTCGGTGCCGGTCGTGGTGGCGCTTCTGATCATGATGATCGTCGCCATGCTTCTCACCAGCCTCTACAACTGGACGATCGAGAAGGTGGCCTACCGGCCGCTGCGCGGCTCGTTCCGGCTGGCGCCGCTGATCACCGCCATCGGCATGTCGATCGCGCTGTCCAATTTCGTGCAGGTCACGCAGGGCCCGCGCAACAAGCCGATCCCGCCGCTGGTCAGCCAAGTCTACACGATCGACGGCATCAGCATCTCGCTGAAGCAGATCATCATCGTGATCGTCACCGTCGCGCTGCTGGCGATCTTCTGGTACCTCGTCAACCGAACCGCGCTCGGGCGGGCGCAGCGTGCCTGCGAGCAGGATCGCAAGATGGCTGCGCTGCTCGGCATCGACGTCGACCGCACCATCTCCATCACCTTCATCATGGGCGCAGCCCTTGCCGCCGTCGCCGGCACCCTGTTCCTGATGTATTACGGCGTCGTGGTGTTCTCGGACGGCTTCGTGCCGGGCGTGAAGGCTTTCACGGCGGCCGTGCTTGGCGGCATCGGCTCGCTGCCTGGCGCGGTGCTCGGAGGATTGCTCATCGGCTTCATCGAGAGCATGTGGTCGGCCTATTTCTCGATCGACTACAAGGACGTCGCCGCTTTCTCGATCCTGGCGATCGTGCTCATCTTCCTGCCCTCCGGCATCCTCGGCCGGCCTGAAGTCGAAAAGGTCTGATCCTGATGGCCGTTACCGTGTCTTCGGAGCGCGACACCGTCGCCACTCCAGTTCAGCGCGCTTTTCGCGAAGCGCTCTATGCAGGCGCCATCGCGCTCGGCCTGTTCGTGCTGTTTATCGGTCTCAGGACCGATCAGAATATCTCCAACGAACTGATCCTGGTGCAGCGCTGGGGCCTGCTCGCCCTGGTGGTCATCGCCACCGCCGGGGGCCGCTTCCTTTATGTCGCCTATGGCCAGCCCTTCCTGGCCAGCCTGAAGATCGCCGACATCGACACAGGCCTGCTGCCCGACACCATGGCGGCACGCTTCTTCAGGGCGCCTTATTTCATAGCCGCGGTCGTTGTCGTAGCCTTGCTGTTCGTGCTGGCCGGCTCGCTTGACGGGCTGCTCGGACCCGACCTTGCCGGCTACGCACGCTTTGTGCGGGCGCTAGCGATCATTTATGCCGTCGCCTGGGTAATGTATTATTTCCGGGCCTTCATCCACGCCCACTTCTCGGCGTTGGGCGTCAGTGCGCTGGCGCTCTATCCGATCGTCGTCGTGCTGGTGCTTGCGCTGGTAACAGGATCGATGGCGGGAGGTTTTCAGGGCTCTCTGAAGTGGGTCGACAATTTCGGCATCCAGATCCTGATCTATGTGATGCTGGCCTGGGGGCTCAACATTGTCATCGGCCTCGCCGGCCTGCTCGATCTCGGCTACGTCGCCTTCTATGCCGTCGGCGCGTATGCCTACGCGTTGCTCGGCACGCATTTCGGCCTCTCCTTCTGGATCCTGCTTCCGGCCGCCGGCTGCATGGCCGCCTTCTGGGGCGTCATGCTCGGTTTCCCGGTGCTGCGGCTGCGCGGCGACTACCTGGCGATCGTCACCCTTGCCTTTGGCGAGATCATCCGCCTCGTCCTGATCAACTGGCGCGAGGTGACAAACGGTTCGGCCGGCATTTCCGGCATTCCAAAGGTCTCCTTCTTCGGCCTGATGTCGTTCAACGTCTCGGACCCGAACTACATCGCCAAGGTGCTGCACATCGCCACGTCGAGCGCCTATTACAAAATCTTCCTTTACTATCTGATCCTCGGACTCTGTCTTTTGACCGCCTTCGTTACCATCAGGCTGCGCCGGTTGCCGGTCGGCAGGGCGTGGGAAGCGCTGCGCGAGGACGAGATCGCCTGTCGCTCGCTCGGCATCAACACCACCACCACCAAGCTGACGGCGTTCGCCACCGGCGCCATGTTCGGCGGCTTCGCCGGTTCGTTCTTCGCCGCACGGCAAGGTTTCGTCAGCCCCGAATCCTTCGTCTTCCTGGAATCGGCGATTGTCCTCGCCATCGTCGTGCTCGGCGGCATGGGTTCGCTGGTCGGTATCGCCGTAGCGGCGCTGGTGATGATCGGCGGCACCGAAGCGTTGCGGGAACTCGACTTCCTGAAGCGGGTCTTCGGTCCCGATTTCACGCCTGAACTCTACCGCATGCTGCTTTTCGGCATGGCCATGGTCATCGTCATGCTGTGGAAGCCGCGCGGCTTCGTCGGCAGCCGCGAGCCGACAGCCTTCCTGAAGGAGCGAAGAGCGGTTTCAAGCTCCTTCACCAAGGAGGGGCACGGCTGATGAACGCGACCCCTTCCTCGAACGATTTCATCCTGCAGGTCGAGCATCTGTCGATGAAGTTCGGCGGCCTGGTCGCCATCGGCGACCTGTCGTTCCAGGCCAGGCGCGGCGAGATCACCGCGCTGATCGGCCCGAACGGCGCCGGCAAGACCACGGTGTTCAACTGCATCACCGGCTTCTACAAGCCGTCTGAAGGCATGATCACGCTGAACCGGAACGACGGCTCGACCTATCTGCTCGAGCGCCTGCCCAACCACGAGATCCCGGCGCGCGCCAAGGTGGCGCGCACTTTCCAGAACATCCGCCTGTTCTCGGGCATGACGCTGCTGGAGAACCTCCTGGTCGCGCAGCACAACAAGCTGATGAAGGCTTCGGGCTATACTCTCCTCGGCCTGTTCGGCTTTCCGAGCTATCGCCAGGCCTCGGCCGAGTCGATCGAGCTCGCCAGGCACTGGCTGGAGAAGGCCGATCTTGTCGAGCGCGCCGACGATCCGGCCGGCGACCTGCCCTATGGCGCGCAGCGGCGCCTGGAAATCGCGCGCGCCATGTGCACGGGGCCGGAGCTTCTGTGCCTCGACGAACCGGCCGCCGGCCTCAATCCGAAGGAATCTGCGGCGCTCAACGAGCTGTTGATGGGCATCAAGAGCACCGGCACGTCGATCCTGCTCATCGAGCACGACATGTCGGTGGTGATGCAGATCTCCGACCATGTCGTCGTGCTCGAATACGGCCGCAAGATCTCCGACGGCAATCCGGCGTCGGTCCGCACCGATCCGCGCGTCATCGCGGCCTATCTCGGCGTCGACGACGAGGAGGTCGAGACGGTGCTGACCGAGGTCGGCGATGAGGACGTGATCGAACAGCTCGATACCGGCCCCGATTCCGCGCATGGGCCGGGAAATTCCGCTTCCATGATGGCCGGGCCGGTTTCCGATTCGGTCGAACATGGGAATAAGGGCGAGCGGGTCACGGTGTCGAAGGGCGCCTCGAAGGCGGCGCAAGTCGACGCGCGCGCCGCATCGATAGCCAGCAAACCGATTCCAGCGCCAGCGACAAAGTCGGCCGCCGCGAAAGGCAAGCCGACGGCGAAAGCCCCTGCAAAGAAGGCTCCCGGCAAGGCGCCGGCGAAAGCCGGCGACATCTCGAATCGCCTCGACGCGCCACGCGGCGGCAAGGCGGACAGCCTGATCCGCATCAAAGGCATCGGCCCGGTCAACGAGCGCAAGCTCAACGAGCACGGCATCTTCCATTTCGACCAGATAGCGGCCTGGAAGAAGGCCGACATCGAGGCCGCGGAGGCCTATCTCGCCTTTGACGGGCGCATTGCTCGCGAAGACTGGATCGGCCAGGCGAAGACGCTGGCGAAGGAAGCGGCGGCCAAGCCCGCGACGCGTGGAGGGCGTAAATAATGGCCGGCACAACGCTGCTCGACATCAAGGGTGTCGAAACTTACTACGGCAACATCCGGGCGCTGAACGGCGTCGATGTCAGCGTCAACCAGGGTGAGATCGTGGCGCTGATCGGTGCCAACGGCGCCGGCAAGTCGACGCTGATGATGACCATCTTCGGCGCGCCGCGCGCCCGCACCGGCACCATCACCTTCGCCGGCACCGACATCACCAAGATGCCGACGCATGAGATCGCACGCCTGCGCATCGCGCAATCCCCGGAAGGCAGACGCATCTTTCCGCGCATGACGGTGATGGAAAATCTGCAGATGGGCGCCAGCCTCGACAACCTCAGGCATTATGACGAGGACGTCGAGAGGGTGTTCACGCTGTTCCCGCGGCTGAAAGAGCGCATCGCCCAGCGCGGCGGCACGCTGTCGGGCGGCGAGCAGCAGATGCTGTCGATCGGGCGCGCGCTGATGGCGCGGCCGAAGCTTTTGTTGCTGGACGAGCCCTCGCTGGGCCTCGCGCCGCTGATCGTCAAGCAGATCTTCGACGCCATCCGCGAGCTCAACAAGACGCAGGGGCTGACCGTGTTCCTGGTCGAGCAGAACGCCTTCGGCGCGCTCAAGCTCGCCACGCGCGGTTATGTCATGGTCAACGGCAATGTGACGATGAGCGGCACCGGCAAGGAATTGCTTGCCAATCCGGAAGTGCGCGCCGCCTATCTCGAAGGCGGACATCATTAGAGCGCGATGACTTTCCCAGGATCGCCATCTCGCTCTAGGGCTTTGTTCTTGAAGCATGATCTTCTCCGAAAAGTCTGCGACTTTTCGGGATCAAGCTAAGATCTGGGGACATCTATCATGCAGGGCATTATCTACGAAGAGGCCACGATCTGGCAGTTTCTGTTCGTCACAGGCCTGCTTGGCGGCGGGGCGGCATGGATGACAGGCAAAGCGGCGGCCCAGACCTGGAGCACGTATCTGCGGCTGTTTTTCTTCCTGCTCGGTCTCGGTATCGGCGTCAGGTTCATCCATCACGCCTTGTTCGGCGGCACGATGTTCTCGCTGCATTACTATATCGTCGACACCATCGTGCTGATGATACTGGGCTTCCTCGGCTATCAATACACGCGCACCAACCAAATGGTCACGCAGTATAACTGGCTCTATGAAAGAGCTTCCTTGTTAAGCTGGAAACCGAAAGGTTGACGTTCACCATTACGCCGTTTCGGGGATGAATCGGCGTGACAAGTGCCTGAAAATCGGCATTCTATGCTTTCTGCGATAAGGGTGGGCATCGCATGAAAGTATCATCCACGCCCACTCCGTAAATGGGAGCGTTTCAATGAAAAAATCACTCTTGTCCGCCGTTGCGCTGACCGCGTTCGTCGCGTTCAGCGGCAGCGCGTGGGCCGCTGACATCCTGATCGGCGTCGCCGGTCCGATCACCGGCCCGAACGCCGCCTTCGGCGCACAGCTGCAGAAGGGCGCGGAACAGGCGGTCGCCGACATCAACGCGGCGGGCGGCGTCAATGGCCAGCAGCTCAAGCTCGAGATCGGTGACGACGTCTCCGATCCCAAGCAGGGCATCTCGGTCGCCAACAAGTTCGTCGCCGACGGCGTCAAGTTCGTCGACGGCCACTTCAACTCCGGTGTGTCGATCCCGGCCTCGGAAGTTTACCAGGAAAACGGCATCCTCGAGATCACGCCGGCCGCGACCAACCCGAAGTTCACCGAGCGCGGCATGTGGAACACCTTCCGCACCTGCGGTCGTGACGACCAGCAGGGCAAGGTGGCCGGCGACTACATCGCCAAGAACTTCAAGGATGCCAAGATCGCCATCATCCACGACAAGACGCCTTATGGTCAGGGCCTTGCCGACGAGACCAAGAAGAACCTCAACGCCAACGGCATCACGGAAGTGTTGTACGAAGGCGTGAATGTCGGCGACAAGGACTTCTCGGCCCTCATCGCCAAGATGAAGGAAAACGGCGTCACGCTCATCTACTGGGGCGGCCTGCACACCGAAGCCGGCCTGATCATCCGTCAGTCGGCCGATCAGGGCCTGAAGGCGCCGCTGTTCTCGGGCGACGGCATCGTCTCCAACGAACTGGCCTCGATCGCGGGCGACGCCGTTGCCGGAACGCTCAATACCTTCGCTCCGGATCCGCGCAAGAATCCGGCCGCCAAGGAAGTGGTCGAGAAGTTCCGCGCCAACGGCTTCGAGCCGGAAGCCTACACGCTCTACTCCTATGCCGCGGTGCAGATCATCGCCCAGGCCATCGCCAAGACCGGCTCGGCCGACGACGCGCAGAAGGTTGCGGAGACGATCAGGGCCAACACCTGGAAGACCGCCATCGGTGACATCGGCTACGACGCCAAGGGCGACATCACCCGTCCTGACTATGTCATCTATGAATGGAAGAAGGGCGACGACGGCAAGTACAGCTACTTCGAGAAATAAGCCGGCAAACTCTAAAGCAGGTCGTGAGACCTGCTTTAGGTCCTTCATTTCAAGCATGTCTTCGTCCCGAAACCGCTGCGCACTTCGGGAGACATGCTTTAGCCGACTGTTCGAAATGCCCGGCGCTCGCGCCGGGCATTTTCGTTGCGGGCGAGGCCAACCGGAAGCTCCGCGCCGCGCCCCGGGCAATACCCGTCCACCACCCATGATCCGTGTTCGAAGAACAGCAATGACGATTTGGCGCAAACAGGCGACTTAAATCGTTTTAGCTGTCGCGCAAATTTGTTTGCGCTGCAGCATTTTCACGTTAATCATTGCGCCGGTTCATCTCCCTTCCGCTGCTGGAGCCTACTCCTTGGCCATCACGAAGATACTCGTCGCCAACCGGTCCGAAATCGCCATCCGCGTGTTCCGCGCGGCCAACGAGCTCGGCCTCAAAACCGTGGCGATCTGGGCGGAGGAAGACAAATATTCGCTGCACCGCTTCAAGGCCGACGAGAGCTATCAGGTCGGCCGCGGACCGCATCTGGCCAAGGACATGGGTCCGATCGAGAGCTACCTGTCGATCGAGGAGGTGATCCGGGTCGCTAGGCTATCGGGCGCCGACGCCATCCATCCCGGCTACGGCCTGCTGTCGGAAAGCCCGGAATTCGCCGAGGCCTGCGCCGAGGCCGGCGTCACCTTCATCGGCCCGAAGCCGGAAACGATGCGCCGGCTCGGCAACAAGGTCGCCGCGCGCAACCTGGCGATTGAAGTCGGCGTCCCGGTCGTCCCGGCAACCGATCCGCTGCCGGACGACATGGACGAGGTGAAGAAGCTCGCCGCGCAGATCGGCTATCCGGTGATGCTCAAGGCCTCGTGGGGCGGCGGCGGCCGGGGCATGCGCGCCATCCGCGCCGAGACCGACCTTGCGCGCGAGGTGATGGAAGGCAAGCGCGAGGCCAAGGCAGCCTTCGGCAAGGACGAGGTCTATCTCGAAAAGCTGATCGAGCGCGCCCGCCATGTCGAGGTGCAGGTGCTGGGCGACACCCACGGCAATGCGGTGCATCTGTTCGAGCGCGACTGCTCGATCCAGCGCCGCAACCAGAAGGTCGTGGAGCGCGCGCCGGCACCCTATCTCAGCGAGGAGCTGCGCCAGGAGCTTTGCGGCTATGCGCTCAAGATCGCGCGCGAGACCAGCTATATCGGCGCCGGCACGGTCGAGTTCCTGCAGGACGCCGACACCGGCAAGTTCTACTTCATCGAGGTCAATCCGCGCATCCAGGTCGAGCACACCGTCACCGAGCAGGTGACGGGTATCGACATCGTCAAGGCGCAGATCCACATCCTCGACGGCTTCGCCATCGGCGCGAAGCAATCGGGCGTGCCGGCGCAGAAGGACATCAGGCTGAACGGCCACGCGCTGCAGTGCCGCATCACCACCGAGGATCCGGAGCACAATTTCATTCCGGACTACGGCCGCATCACCGCCTATCGCGAGGCGGCGGGCTTCGGCATCCGGCTCGACGGCGGCACCGCCTATTCGGGCGCGGTCATCACCCGCTTCTACGACCCGCTGCTCGAAAAGGTGACGGCCTGGGCGCCGACGCCCGGCGAGGCGATCTCGCGCATGAACCGGGCGCTGCGCGAGTTCCGCATTCGTGGCGTCGCCACCAACCTCACCTTCCTCGAAGCGATCATCAATCACCCGCGCTTCGCCGACAATTCCTACACGACTAGGTTCATCGACACGACGCCGGAACTGTTCGAGCAGGTGAAGCGGCAGGACCGCGCCACCAAGCTGCTCAATTACCTCGCCGATGTCAGCGTCAACGGCCACCCCGAGACGCGCGGCCGGCCGATGCCGAAGGCGACTGCGGCGGCACCCGTGGTGCCCTATCTCAACGGGCATGTTCCGGACGGCAGCAAGCAGAGGCTCGACGCGCTGGGTCCCGAGAAGTTCGCGGCCTGGATGCGCGGGGAGCGACAGGTGCTGGTCACCGACACGACGATGCGCGATGGCCACCAGTCGCTGCTCGCCACGCGCATGCGCACCTATGACATCGCCGGCATCGCCGGCACCTATGCGCGAGCGCTGCCGCAATTGCTCTCGCTGGAATGCTGGGGCGGTGCGACGTTCGACGTCGCCATGCGCTTCCTCACCGAGGATCCGTGGGAGCGGCTGAGCAAAGTGCGCGAGGCCGCGCCCAACCTTCTGCTGCAGATGCTTCTGCGCGGCGCCAACGGCGTCGGCTACACCAATTATCCCGACAATGTCGTCCAGCATTTCGTCGCCCAAGCGGCAGCCGGCGGTGTCGATCTGTTCCGCGTCTTCGACTGCCTTAACTGGGTCGAGAACATGCGCGTCGCCATGGACGCGGTCGGCGCCGAGGGCAAGTTGGTCGAAGCGGCGATGTGCTACACCGGCGACATCCTCGATCCGGCGCGGGCGAAGTACGATTTGAAATACTATGTCGGGCTGGCCAAGGAGCTGGAGGCGGCCGGCGCGCATATCATCGCCGTCAAGGACATGGCCGGCCTGTTGAAGCCGGCCGCGGCGCGCGTGCTGTTCAAGGCGCTGCGGGAGGCGACCGACCTGCCGATCCATTTCCACACGCACGACACGTCAGGGCTGTCGGCGGCGACGGTGCTGGCGGCGGTGGAGAGCGGCGCCGACGCGATCGACGCGGCGATGGATTCCTTCTCCGGCAACACCTCGCAGCCCTGCCTCGGCTCGATCGTCGAGGCGCTGAAGGGCACCGAGCGCGACCCCGGTCTCGATCCGCAATGGATTCGCCGCATTTCCTTCTACTGGGAAGCGGTGCGCAACCAGTACGCGGCCTTCGAGAGCGATCTCAAGGGACCCGCCTCGGAAGTCTACCTGCACGAGATGCCCGGCGGCCAGTTCACCAACCTGAAGGAACAGGCGCGCTCGCTCGGGCTGGAGACGCGCTGGCATGAGGTCGCGCAGGCCTATCACGACGTCAACCTGATGTTCGGCGACATTGTCAAGGTGACGCCGTCGTCCAAGGTGGTCGGCGACATGGCGCTGATGATGGTCAGCCAGGATCTCACCGTCGCCGATGTCGAGAACCCGGCCAAGGACATCGCCTTCCCGGATTCGGTGGTGTCGATGCTGCGCGGCGATCTCGGCCAGTCGCCAGGCGGCTGGCCGGCTGCGCTGCAGAAGAAGGCGCTGAAGGGCGACAAGCCGATTACGGTTCGACCGGGCTCGCTGCTAAAGTCCGCCGACCTCAAGGCGAGCCGCAAGGACATCGAGGGCAAGCTCGACCGCAAGCTCTCGGAGTATGAATTCGCCTCCTGGCTGATGTATCCGAAGGTGTTCACCGACTTCGCCGCGGCGCAGGAGACCTACGGGCCGGTGAGCGTGCTGCCGACGCCGACCTATTTCTACGGCATGAAGTCGGAAGACGAGATCTTCCTCGACATCGAGAAGGGCAAGACGCTGGTGGTGCGCTGCCAGGCGTTCGGCGATGTCGACGAGAAGGGCATGGTCACCGTGTTCTTCGAACTCAACGGCCAGCCACGCCGCGTCAAGGTGCCGGACAGGGCGCATGGCGCTTCCGCCGCCAAGGCACGCCGCAAGGCTGAACCCGGCAATGAGGGACATGTCGGCGCGCCGATGCCCGGCGTCGTATCGGCGCTTGCCGTTGCATCCGGACAGGCGGTCAAGGCGGGCGACGTGCTCTTGTCGATCGAGGCGATGAAGATGGAAACCGCACTCCACGCCGAACGCGACGGCGAGATCGCCGAGGTGCTGGTCAAGGCCGGCGATCAGATCGATGCGAAGGATCTGTTGATCGCATTTAAATGACGGTCGCAGCGCGATGCTTGAAGGGCGGTTGGCAGCAACCGTCCACAGGCGCTCGACAAGTGTCTTGACCCGCCGCGCCCGCTCGGGCAGGGAACCCGCTCCAATTTGCCGTGGCGGGAATCGCCACGGCTCCAGAAGACGCGGAGAGAAAAATGGCCGACGAAATCACCGAGACCAGCCAGACTGTAGCCGCCGGCCAGCTGCGCACCATCATCGAGCGTATCGAGCGGCTCGAGGAAGAGAAGAAGACGATCTCCGACGACATCAAGGATGTCTATGCCGAAGCCAAGGGCACCGGCTTCGACACCAAGGCGGTTCGCACGATCGTGCGGCTGCGCAAGAAGGACCAGGCCGAGCGCCAGGAAGAAGAGTCGATCCTGGATCTCTACAAGGCCGCCCTCGGCATGGTCTGAGGCGCGTGGCCGGAGGCCGGCCATGAACGAATTCGACTTCGGCGGCCGTCGCGCCTCGGAGTTCCGCCATCGCGGCTTTTGGGCGCTATTCGCCGAACGGCACCCGCAAGAAAGGCAAAGGCTCGCTCGGCGCGGGCCATGGTTCTGGCAGCGCGGGCTGCCGGATTTCGCTTTGGTCCTTTCGATGTATGTCGCGCCGGCGCAGAACCATGTCGGCGTCTTCTTCGGGCGCAATGAGAAGTTCGGCGCCACGGAGTCCTGGTCGCGGCTGAAACCGTTCCAGCCGGCGATCGAGTCCAGGCTGAAGCTCAGGCCCGAGCAGAGCTGCGAAGGTCTCGGCATCAACTCGATGTGGCGGGTGAACTGCTACGCCGAGGATAATTGGCCGGCCATGAGCGACTGGCTGGTGCGGGAATGCTCACGCTTCGAAGAAGCTGTGACCGAAGTTCTCGGGCAGCGATAGGTCGCCGGCGATGACGGGTTTTTTCCGTTCGCGCTGGAGAGGCCAGGTTCCGCTCGACCGGCTGTTCTGGCGCGATATGCTGCTGGTCGGTACCATTCTGAACATCGCCTCCTCGGCGCTGGCGCTGGTCCTGCTCGGGTTGAGGCTGCCGCTCTGGCTGGTGCTGGCGGTGCATTTCCTCCCGGTTCCCTACACCATCTTCCTGACGGTCGCCGTCTGGCGGACCGCGGAGAAGGTCGGGGGCTTCAAGGCGCAGCTGATAATGCTCGGTTCCGCGCTCTGGCTAATCGCAACGGTCGTTGTGTAGAGCCGGACGGAGCATGAAAAAGGGCGGCCGAGGCCGCCCTTTGCGAAGACTGGAAGCCCAGATCAGGCCGCAGGCTCGAAGCGCAGCGCCACGCCATTGATGCAGTAGCGCAGGCCGGTCGGCGGCGGGCCGTCCTCGAAAACATGGCCGAGATGGCTGCCGCAGCGCGCGCAATGGCATTCGGTGCGCACCATCCCGTAGCTGCGGTCGACGGTGGTCTCGATCGAGCCCGGGACCGGATCGTTGAAGCTCGGCCAGCCGGTGCCGCTCTCGAACTTCAGCTTGGATTCGAACAGCGGCTGGTCGCAGCCGACGCAATAGAAGGTGCCGGCGCGCTTCTCGTAGAGCAGGGCGCAACTGCCGGGGCGCTCGGTGCCGTGGTTGCGCATCACGGCATACTGCTCCGGGGTCAGCCGGGCGCGCCACTCGGCATCGGTGCGGGTGACGGGATAGGCGTGGGTGTCCATGAAATCTCCTCGGCCTTGGCGGCTCGTTGTTGCTTGCAACGGATATTCGCACAAACATAGGCATCTGTTACAAATGCCGCCAGTGAAAGCGAGCTAGTGGCACTGCACAGGGATTTTGACCGGTCGGCTTCGGTCAGCTCTGTTTGCGTTGTCAGGTGGCATGCCTTGGAGATTAACCGAAACGCCCATCGCGATCGTCATTCCAGGGCGGAGCAGGAGCGAAGCTCCGTCGCGAAGACCCTGGAATCCATGCCGTTACCTTCGCCAAGGAATGCAACGGAGCAGAATTCTGCACCGCAGCAACGCTTCGAAGTCACGGCATGGATTCTATGGTCTGCGCCGCGTCGCTTCGCTCCTTGCTCCGCCATAGAATGACGAGGTTGGGGCGGATCAACCAATCCCCGGCGTTTGCGCTGATTTCCCGGAAATGAACGGAAATCTTGCACCAAGACAACGGCAATCTCTCAAAATCGCTGTGTCGGGGGAACTAGTGCCTGCGCGACAACTGCCTGGTCGCAGCTTCAAGCCCGGCCAATGTCAGCGGGAACATGCGGCCGCCGAAGATATCGCCGATCAACTGGATCGAGTGCGTGTAGCGCCAGTTCTTCTCGGCTTCGGGATTGAGCCATATCGCGTTCGGCCATTGCTGCAACAGGCGGGCCAGCCACACGCTTCCGGCCTCCGGATTCCAGTGCTCGACCGAGCCGCCGGGATGGGCGATCTCGTAAGGGCTCATCGAGGCGTCGCCGACGACGATCACCTTGTAGTCCGGCCCGTATTTGTGGATGAGATCAAAGGTCGGGATCGTCTCGGCCAGGCGCCGGCGGTTGTCCTTCCAGACGCGCTCGTAAAGGCAGTTGTGGAAGTAGAAATATTCGAGCTGGCGGAACTCGGCGCGCGCGGCCGAGAACAGTTCCTCGACGCCGCGTATATGGTCGTCCATTGAGCCGCCGACATCGAAAAACATCAGAAGCTTCACGGCATTGCGCCGCTCGGGCCGGGTCTTGACGTCGAGATAGCCGTGCTCGGCGGTGGCGTGGATGGTGCCGGGCAGGTCGAACTCCTCCTCGGCGCCCTCGCGCACCCAGCGGCGCAGCCGCTTCAGCGCCACCTTGATGTTGCGGGTGCCGAGCTCGACGGTGTCGTCAAAGTTCCTGAATTCGCGCTTGTCCCAGACCTTCACCGCGCGGCGATGCCGGCTTTCATGCTGACCGATGCGCACGCCTTCAGGGTTGTAGCCATAAGCGCCGAAGGGCGAGGTGCCGCCGGTGCCGACCCATTTCGAACCGCCCTGGTGGCGCCCCTTTTGCTCCTCGAGGCGCTGCTTCAAGGTCTCCATCAGCTTCTCGAAGCCGCCAAGCGCTTCGACCAGCTTCTCTTCCTCGTCGGTCAGGTGCTTTTCCGCCAAACGGCGCAGCCATTCCTCGGGAATGTTGGCGACATCGACGGCATCCGGGCCGCCAAGCGCCTCAACGCCCTTGAAGACATGCGCGAAGACCTGGTCGAAACGATCGATATGGCGCTCGTCCTTCACCAGCGCCGAGCGCGCGAGGTAATAGAAAGCCTCGACGTCATAATCGACGAGCCCGGCCTCCAGCCCCTCCAGCAGCGACAGATATTCCCTGAGCGAAACAGGAACCCGCGCAGCCTTCAGTTCGAGGAAGAAGGGGATGAACACCTGCTATCTCTGCCTCAAGATCACGGCGGAATCACCGCTGGCACTGTCGATTTCGCCGGATCGAAGCAAATCCACCAGCGCACGCGGTTTGGGAATGGGCAAGCGCTTCGCCGTCCGTGCTTCGGTCCACTCGCGGACGGCGAGCTCAGCGTCGGCAATCGCTTGCCCGGGGCTTACGCCGCCTCCGTGGCAACCTGGAAGGTCGGGCACCCGCACGCCCATACATCGTTGGAGCCATCCAAAATTCCAACATAGCCAGTCATTCGTTCTACGGCTTAAAATCCCGCGCTCATCATAGCAGATCATACTCGATGAATCCGGTCCGCCTTGCCACATTGTCGTAGAGTCTTCGCGCCGTGGCGTTGGTCTCGTGCGTCATCCAGTAGACGTTCTTGACGCCGATCTTGCCGGCCTCGTCCTGCACGGCTTTGATCAGCGCCGCGCCCACGCCTTTGCCGCGCACCTCCGGATCGGCGAACAGATCCTGCAGGTAGCAGTTGTTGACCAGTGACCAGCAGGAGCGATGGTAGAGGTAGTGGGTCAGCCCAACCGCTTTGCCGTCGAGCGTGGCGATGAAACCTTTCGGCTCGAATTCGCCTGCCGTGAACAAACGCTTCCAGGTGACGTCGTAAACCTCTTCCGGCAGCTTCGTCTCATAGAAGGTGAGGTAGGCGGTCCACAGGCGCCGCCAGTCGGCGTGGTCGGACTGCGTGAACGGGCGAATGGCGATCTCGGACATCTTTTCTCCTCCAGTGCTTTCGGTCCGAAGCTGCGGCAGCGACCGATTGCCGGCAACGGTCCACAGCCGGGGAAAGCGCTATTGCTGCTGGCGTCTGGCCATGAAGGCCAGGCGCTCGAACAGGTGCACGTCCTGCTCGTTCTTCAACAGCGCACCGTGCAGCTTCGGCAGCATGTTCTTGGGATCGGCGCGCAGGTCCTCGGGCGCGATGTCGTCGGCGACCAGCAGGCGAATCCAGTCCAGCGCTTCGGAGGTCGACGGTTTCTTCTTCAGTCCCGGCACATCGCGGATCTCGTAGAACTGGGTGAGTGCCGACCGCACCAAGTTCTGCTTGATGCCGGGGTAGTGCACCTCGACGATCCGGTGCAGCGTGTCGATGTCGGGGAAGCGGATATAGTGGAAGAAGCAGCGGCGCAGGAAGGCGTCCGGCAGTTCCTTCTCGTTGTTCGAGGTGATGATGACGATAGGCCGGAACTCGGCGCGGATCGTCTCGCCGGTCTCGTAGACGAAGAACTCCATCCGGTCGAGCTCCTGCAGGAGGTCGTTGGGGAATTCGATGTCGGCCTTGTCGATCTCGTCGATCAAAAGCACGACCTTCTTTTGCGCAGCGAACGCATCCCACAGCTTGCCGCGCTTGATGTAGTTGGCGATGTCGTTGAAGCGCTCGTCGCCGAGCTGGCTGTCGCGCAGCCGCGAGACGGCGTCATATTCATAGAGGCCCTGCTGCGCCTTGGTGGTCGATTTGACGTTCCATTCGATGAACTCGAGCCCAAGCGCCGAAGCCACCTGGCGGGCAAGCTCGGTCTTGCCGGTGCCGGGCTCGCCCTTGACCAGCAAGGGCCGCTCCAGCGCGATTGCGGCATTGACCGCAACCATCAAATCCTTGTCGGCGACATAAGTCGCGGTGCCTTCGAAGCGCATCTTTTCTCCTGTCGGTGCGGCGGACCGTAAGGAGGCTGGACGGGCCGCGCAAGGGCGGTTGCCGGACAGCTTCCCATCGGGACGGTCCGCAAGACGAATTATGCGCAAATGGTGACCCGTTTCTCTGGCGCACGGCTAACCATCGGCCTATATTCACTCCTGGCGGTCTGCGCTTCCCGGCAGGAGAAACTTATCCCCGGGGCCTTATCGATCCTTAGGGAGCTGTCCCTGGGAAGACCCGTGGGTTTTCTCACACGGCGCCCACCTACTTTGTAGGCACCCGGGATCGACCTCTCCACCGGTTGTGTGGATCGTCGCTCTCCCGTTTTCGGGAGACATGCGTCTTCTCTCTGTTTTTGACGTAATTCCGGACGGAAAGCCGCTGCGCAGTTTTCCTGGAATTGCGCTAGAAAGCGTCGCTCCTAAAACTCCATCCAAATCTGGCCTTTTCTAGCGTCGGCGCATGTCACCTTCCAAAGACCTGAAAAAACAGCTTCGCAAGGAGGCGCTGGCGCGCCGGGACGCGCTCGACGAGTTCTGGCGCGTCGAGATAGCGCTCGAAATGGCCGAGACCGCGAAGGAAGAAGTCGACTTCGAGCCTGGCCGGGTCGTCTCGGGTTTCTGGCCGATGCGCTCGGAGGTCGATGTGCGGCCGCTGATGTTCGCGCTGCGCGAGAAGGGCGCCAGGCTCTGCCTGCCGGCGATCCTCGACAAGACCACGATCGTCTTTCGCGAGCTGGTGCGCGGCGCGCCGATGGTCGAGATGGGATTCGGGACGGTCGGGCCGCATGAAGAGGCGGAAGTGCTCGACCCGATGCTGATGCTGGTGCCGCTCGCCGCCTTCGATGGCCGCGGCCACCGTATCGGCTACGGCGCCGGCTATTACGACCGCGCCATTGCCAGGCTTGCCGATAAGGGCATCACGCCGAGGCTGATCGGCGTCGCCTTCGACTGCCAGGAAGTCGAGCGCGTGCCGGATGAGAACCATGACGTCATCATTCCGGAAATACTGACCGAGAGCGGGTTGCGCCGGTTCACGCCGCAATTATAGATAGTCGGCGAGGCTGATGGTCTTCGCGGAAGTCATGCAGCTTGGCAGACTTCGGCTCGGGATCGTATGAGACTTCTCTTCCTCGGCGACATGGTTGGCAAGACGGGACGCACGGCAGTCTGGGAGCAGCTTCCGGGGCTGATTTCCGACTTCAAGCTGGACTTCGTCATCGTCAACGGCGAGAACGCGGCCGGCGGCTTCGGCATCACCGAGGAGATCTTTCGCGAGACGCTTGCGGCGGGCGCGGATGTCGTCACCACCGGTAACCACGTCTGGGACCAGCGCGATGCGCTGATCTTCGCGCCGCGCGAGGAGCGTTTTCTGCGTCCCTCCAATTTTCCCAGGGGCACGCCGGGCCGCGGCTCGGGCGTCTACATTGCGCGCAATGGCGCGCGCGTGCTGGTCGCCAACATCATGGGGCGCGTCTTCATGCATCCCGAGCTCGACGACCCTTTCCAGGCCGGCGAGCGTGAGCTTGCCGCCTGCCCGCTCGGCGAGCAGGCCGATGCGGCCGTCATCGATTTCCACGCCGAGGCGACCTCGGAGAAGATGTGCTTCGCGCATTTCGTCGACGGCCGCGCCAGCCTGGTGGTCGGCACGCATACGCACCAGCCGACCGCCGACCATCAGATCCTCAATGGCGGCACCGCCTATATTTCGGACGCCGGCATGTGCGGCGACTATGATTCCTCGCTCGGCATGGACAAGGAAGAACCGCTGAACCGGTTCCTTTCGAAGGTACCGAAGGGCCGTTTCGAGGCGTCGTCAGGACCCGCGACGCTCTGCGGCGTCGGCGTCGATATTTCCGATCGCACCGGGCTTGCCGAGAAAATCGCGCCGTTTCGTCGCGGACCGCGGCTGGAAGAAACGGCGCCGTCCTTCTGGTCGTGACATTGATATAAGCAAGATCAATACCTAACTGGCGACGAAACCCGCGAAAACTGCTCTAGATCGTAGAGGGGACGACCTTCATGCAGCTTGTCGAATTTCTGGCGCCGCACTTTCATTTTGTTTCCGATCCGACCGCGTGGGTCGCGCTTTTGACGCTGGTGGTGCTCGAGATCGTGCTCGGCATCGACAATCTGATCTTCATCTCGATCCTGACCAACAAGCTGCCGGAGGCGCAGCGCGCCCGCGCACGCCGGCTGGGCATTTCGGCGGCGCTGATCATGCGACTGATCCTGCTCGCCACGATCTCGATCATCGTGCAATTGACGACGCCGGTGTTCACCGCCCTCGGCCACGGCTTTTCATGGCGCGACCTGATCCTGATCGCCGGCGGCTTGTTCCTGGTCTGGAAGGCGACCAAGGAAATCCATCACACGGTCGATCCGCAGGATCATCAGGACACGATGGTCGGCGGCACGCTGCAGATGAGCCTTGCCGGAGCGATCTTCCAGACCCTCCTGCTCGACCTCGTCTTCTCGATCGATTCCATCATCACTGCCGTCGGCATGACCGACGAGATCGCCATCATGTATATCGCGGTGATCGTGGCGGTGAGCGCGATGATGCTGGCGGCGACGCCGCTTGCCAATTTCATCGCCAGGAACCCCTCTATCGTCATGTTGGCGCTGGGCTTCCTTTTGATGATCGGCATGACGTTGATCGCCGACGGCATGGGCTACCATGTGCCCAAGGGCTACATCTACGCCGCCATGGGTTTTTCCGCGCTGGTCGAAGGCCTCAACATGCTGGCGCGGCGGCGCAAGAGGCAGAGGTCTGGCGAGGGGCATTGAGGCTGGTACAGCTTCGTCATTCTAGGGCGCTGCACAGGGATTTTGACCGTCGGCTCTGTTTGCGTTGGTGGCATGCGTTGGAGATTGGCCGAAACGCCCATCGCGATCGTCATTCCAGGGCGGAGCAGGAGCGAAGCTCCGTCGCGAAGACCCTCTTATGACCGTGGTCAAGAGTGATGGATGAAGTTTTCCGCCCCATGTCCTTTGTCACAGGTTTGTCCTTCGTTGATGGGCAGCACGGGGACGGGATGGGCCTTGAGACGACGGTTGATCCAACTCTTATCCGCGGAGTGGTTACCGCACTTCCGTAATTCGTCTTGGGCTTTCCCTGTCTGGATTCGGGCGTTGGACCGTGGGGCCAGCCACATAGGGTCTACGGGAATTCCCACCGTGGCCACATCCCGTCGCCGTGCTGCCCGGTTTTTCTGCCGGAGATCCGGCGCGGGCAGAGCCCTCAATCCGGCGGCGCCCGCGCCAAGGGGACGCTTGCCGGGATCCTGATCTTCAATGCAGGAGCGCACTGCATCTCAACGCACCGGTTCGACCTGGTGGCCGATGGCCCACAGGAAAGCCGCCATCTCGCGGGCGATCGCCGCAACGACGATGGGGGTCTTCTTGCCCGCCGCCGTCAGGCGCCGGTAGCGGCCGCAAAGCCGGGTCTGTGCCTTCCAGGCGATCTCGCGCACGGCCTTCGGCAGGCCTTCGAGGCGGGCGCGAATGGGTTCCGTCACCCGGGCCGGATAGCGATAGCTCCAGGCGCCTTCCACCAGGACGCGGCGGGCGCGGCGGTTGCCGGCCAGCGTCAGACCGCCGCGCTTGACCGTGTCGCCGGTTGAGCGCTCCGAGGGCACCAGGCCCAGAAAGGCCATCAGCTGGCGCGGATTGTCGAAGCGGCGGACATCACCGACTTCGCTGACGAAAGTGACGGCGACGATGAAGGACACACCACGCAGCGCCTGATAGGCCGCCACCACCGGCGCCATCGACCAGCTCGGCACCAGCTCGGCCAGCTGGGCATCGAGCCGCTCCAGCCGAGCCTGCGCATCGGTGATCACGTCGATCTGGTCCTGGAAGACGATCTGCTGGGCCGGATGATCGAATTTCTGCGCCGCCAGCCAGCGGGCATGTGCCAAGCTCCAATTCCTGTGGCCGCTAAAGACCCGGCCATGGCGCAGCAGGAAGGACAGCAGCTGCTGGCGCTTCTTGCGCAGATCCTCGCTCGCCGTGGATCGCACCCGCACCAGATCGCGCACCGCCTCATGCACCGCGTCGGGAACCCAGATCCCCTTTAACTCGCCGGCCCGCAAAAGCCGCGCCAGGCTGACCGCATCGCGCCGGTTCGTCTTGACGCGTTCGCCCTGGCGCTTGGGGATCAGCGAGGGTGCAACGACATCGCAGCGGTGGCCGAGCGCGACGATCTGGCGATGGAGCCCGTAACCGGTCGGGCCGGCTTCATAGCAGAAATGCAGGCGAGAATGCTTTTGCTCCAGCTTGCGCACGAACCGCTCCACCGCCGCCGGCGTCGCATCGATCTCGCCGAAGAAGCGGACCTCCCCCTCTCGGCCACCCTCGGCAATCGCAATCGCGTGCTTGGCTTTCGACACATCGACACCGACGTAAAAAACATTATCTTTTGTCATGGCCCGTCCTTTCTTCGCTTGGGGCTCGGCTCGGGCACTCCCCGAAGCAACCCCCGTTTGCTTTACAGCTGCAAAGACTAAGGACGGGCCGCCGCTCAGACCACGGTCATAACGTCTGGAATCCATGCCGTTACCTTCGCCAAGGCGTGCAACGGAGCAAACTTCTGCACCGAGGCGGCGCCTCCAAGTCACGGAATGGATTCTATGGTCTGCGCGCGTCGCTGCGCTCCTTGCTCCGCCATAGAATGACGAGGTTGGGGCGGCTTCAACCAATCCCCGGCGGTTTGTGCTGGTTTCACGGAAATGAACGGAAAATCTTGCACCAAGACAAACGACAACCTTTCAAAATCCCTGTGTCGGAGAACTAGGGCGGAGCGACGCGAAGCGGAGCGCAGACCCTAGAATCCATTCCGTTACCCACGCCGAAGAATGCAGCGGAGCAGAATTAAGTAACGGCTGAGTGTCAGCTGTCGAACGACTGGGGTATTCATCATCCTGAGACGCGGCGGAACGTCGGCGTCACGGCATGGATGCTAGGGTCTGCGCGCGTCGCTTCGCTCCTTGCTCCGCCCTAGCATGACGAATTCATTCTACACCCTTCGGGTGACGGTCGCCGATCAGGCCGAGCGCCAGGCCCTGCTCCAGCCATGCCTTGGCGCCGGCAAGCACCAGCGCGAAGCCGCCGGTGGATTCGACAGCCTGCTTGACCTGCTCGTCGGCGGAACCAGCGAAGCCGAAATTGCGGACTTCGAGGAAGGTCGCTTCATCCGGCATTTCGGTGAACGTCCAGACGACGGTGGTCGGCGGATCGCTCCACCGCATGATGATCTTCTCGTTGCGGACGATCTCGCTCACCTCGACCTTGGTCGAGACGCCATACATGCGCCATTCCCATTCGACCGACTTGTCCTCATCCAGGCGACCGCTGGAATGGGTAAACCAGAATTTCGTGGTGACCGCTGGATCGACGATCGCTTCGAACACCTCAGCGACCGGCCGACGGATCAGCATGGCGGTTTCGGCGATCGGGGCTCGTTCGAGTTCCACTGTAGTCCTCCTCGATTGCCGGCAGGTATTTGTGGCTACGCACGTCCGGTCTTAAAACCGCTGCACGCTTTTCTTGAAATTGCCGGTTCATGGCAGGTTGATCTGCCAGGAGACGCCGAAGCGGTCGTTGAGCCAGGCGAAACGACGGCTGAAGCCGTAATTGCCTGGCGGCATCAGAAATCCACCATCCTTGGCAAGAACGTCGACCGTCCGCTCCAGTTCCTCTTGCGACGAACAGTCGACAAAGAAGGAGAAGGACGGCGTGAAGGTGAAGGCGTGGTGGACGGGGCTGTTGTAGACCCTGACCTCGACGCCGCCGATCGAGGCGCGCGCCAGCTTCAGCGTTCCTTCCGCCCCGTCCTCGCCCGAGCCATAGCGCGTGATGTCGAGCACACGGCTCTCGGGAATGGTCTCGCAATAGAGGGTCATGGCCTCCTCGGCCTTTCCCTCGAACATCAGGAATGGCGTTGCTTTCGTCATCGGGCGACCTCTCCTGCCGGATATCGGGACCTGAATGTCGGCCTCAGATGTTGGTCTCGTTGGCCGGCTCGCCGCGCAGTTCGCTGCGGTAGTAGCCGTCGCGCAGATTGATGCCGTATTCGAGATAGGCCTTCATGCAGGCCAGCATCTGCGACCAGCCCTCGCAATTGAGGTAGGATTTCTTCAGGCCGGCCTCGCCTTCATGCCAGCCGGACTCGGCGATGGTGACGAAGGTGCCGCCGTCCTCAAGCGGCTCGAAATTCATTTCGATACGGGTCTTGTAGGCGGGCTTGCCGTCGGCGTCTGTCGCGTCCCAGCGCAGCACGATGCGCTTGTCCTTCGTTACCTCGTCGACCTCCACCGGCGCAGACTTCCACCAGGTGACGGTGGTGCCGGCGACAAGCGGAGCCGAGGCGCCGCCGATGGTGGTGAAATAACCGCTGAGCTTTGTCGGGTTGACGACCGCGTCGAAGACCTCGGCGACCGGTTTGCCGATGCGCCCGGAAATCCTGAAACCAAGGGACATATCCACAGCTCCTTCCTTGCTGCTTAAAACGATATGTTATAGAAATATAACATGTCAAGTCAAACCTCCGACGACCATGTTTTCAAGGCCTTGGCGCATCCGCGCCGGCGCGAATTGCTGGATCGCCTGAAGGATCAGCCGCAGACCACCGGCGCGCTGTGCGAGGCTTTCCCGGATATGGACCGCTGCACGGTGATGATGCACCTGAAAGTGCTGGAGGAGGCCGATCTGGTGGTGGCGAAGCGAGAGGGGCGCGAACGCTGGAACCACCTCAATGCGCTGCCGATCAAGCAGATCCACGACCGCTGGATCAGCCGGTATGCCGGCCACGCCATCAGCATTCTCGATCGGCTGAAAACCGATCTGGAAGGGTGAGCGGCCGGCTCAACGCCGAAGCAACAGCGTCTGGACGAATTGAGCCGATTTATCTATAAGCCGGCCATTCCGACAAAGAGCGCCGCGCGCCTTCGCAGGCATGCCCGGGGCGTTCTGAGAATTTGAATTCGAGCATTTCCCGAAGACAAGGGTGATAAAACCTCGCTTCGAGATGCTCTAAGCGAACACGACAGGGGTGCCATGGCTGGCCATTCGCAGTTCAAGAATATCATGCACCGCAAGGGCCGCCAGGACGCGGTGCGGTCGAAAATGTTTTCCAAGCTGGCACGCGAAATCACCGTTGCCGCCAAGACCGGGACGCCCGATGTATCGATGAACCCGCGGCTTCGCCTCGCCGTGCAGAACGCCAAGGCAGTGTCGATGCCGAAGGACAACATCCAGCGGGCCATCAACAAGGCGTCCACGGGCGACGGCGAGAATTACGAGGCGGTGCGCTACGAAGGCTACGGCCCCGGCGGCGTGGCGCTGATCGTGGAAGTGCTGACCGACAACCGCAACCGCTCGGCCTCCAATGTGCGCGCGGCCTTCACCAAGGCCGGCGGAGCGCTCGGCGAAACCGGCTCGGTGTCGTTCATGTGGAACCGTGCCGGCGAGATCTATTATTCGGCCTCGGCCGGCAGCGCCGACAAGGTGATGGAAGCAGCGATCGAGGCCGGCGCCGACGACGTGGAATCGGACGAGGAAGGCCACACCATCTATTGCGCCTTCGAGAATCTCGGCGACGTTTCGAAGTCGCTCGAGGCGGCGCTCGGCGAGGCGGAATCGGTCAAGCCGATCTGGCAGCCGCAGAACAACGTCCCGGTCGACGAAGAGCGGGCGCAGTCGCTGATGAAGCTGGTCGCCACCCTCGAGGACGATGACGACGTGCAGAGCGTCTACGCCAATTTCGAGGTCGACGACGAGACGATGGCCAAGCTCAGCGCGGCCTGACCGGCCACGCGACACGACATGAGCGAGAAGCCGCAGCCCGTCATCCGCATCACCTACTGCACGCAATGCCAGTGGCTGCTGCGGGCAGGCTGGATGGCGCAGGAATTGCTTTCGACCTTCGGCACCGATCTCGGCGAGGTGACGCTGGTGCCTGGCACCGGCGGCATCTTCACCATCGCCTGCAACGATCAGCTCATCTGGGATCGCAAACGGGACGGCGGCTTTCCGGACGCGGCAAGGCTCAAGCAACTGGTTCGCGATGTCATCGATCCCGACCGCGACCTCGGTCACGCCGATCGCAAGGATCGCAAAAAAGACCCCGCCTGACGAACTGCCCCCGAAAGTTGGACGCAACCTTCGGGGGGTGCATTCGCGGGCCGCCGTCTTCAGATCAATGCCATGATGAAGCAAGCCATCGCCACGATCGCGGTGACGGTGCGGACGTGATTCCACATTACCCACTCGCTCAGATGGTTCGCCCACACGGCGGCGCCGTTGGCGCTGGCAGGATCGACGGCGGCTAAAGCGTCATTGAGCGGCACGTTGAAGACCATGGTCACGATCGGATTGCCGACGAAATAGATCACGGCCCCGGCGAGCAGCCAATAGGTGCCCGACTGGCTCCAGCCGAAGAGAGCCGCAGCAATGAGCACGAGACAGATGAGGCCGGTGCCGAACAGCGCCGTCATGAAGGTCGGCGTGATCACCGTGACGTTGATCGAATTCATCGCGGCGATGCCGCTTGGGACAGGCAGCCGGGCAAGTGCTGCCATGACGAAATTCGAGAAGGCGAAGAAGACGCCCCCGACGACGCCGGAGCCGATCGCGGCGACAAAGGTGAGGGTGGGAAGAAGTTTCATCATCTCAGTTGCTCCAATGCCGGGTTTTGCTCGATTTCAAAATGCGACTAATCCTCACATTTGCAAAACGTGATAAACCCTCGTATTTTGTGAGTCAAGCCGGTTTCGGAGAATCGCCTGGAGAGAGCCATGGATGGAAAAGTCACCGCCAAGCCGGATCAGGCGGCAATCGCTTCGCCGCGCCGGTCGCCGAGCCAGCAGCGCAGCCGCGAGCGGGTCGAGCGCATGCTTGCCGCCGCGTCGGCCTTGATTGCCGAGCAAGGCAGCGATGCGATGCGCATGGGCGAGGTGGCGGAACGGGCGGGGGTGTCGATCGGCTCGCTCTACCAGTTCTTCCCGGACAAGCGGGCGATCGTCTGGGCGCTGGCCGAGCGCTACACGGCCGAAAGCCAGGCCTGCATTTCCGCGGCGCTGAAGGATGTCAGCGATGCTGAAGGCCTGCGCAGGTCGTTTTCGGAGCTGGTCGATATCTACTACCAGCTGTTCCTGGCCGAGCCGGTGATGCGCGACATCTGGTCGGGCACGCAAGCCGACAAGGCGCTGCGCGAATTGGAGCTCGCCGACAGCCGCGCCAATGCCGATTTCCTGCTCGCGGTGCTGAAGCGGATTCGCCCCGATGCCGATCCGATCGAATTGGAGACGGCCGCGTTTCTCGTCTGGCAGATGGGCGAGGCCGCGGTGCGGCTGGCGATCTCCGTCGAGCGGGACGAGGGCGACAGGCTGGTCGCGGCTTACAAGCGCATGGCGCTGAGGGAGCTGGTGGGCGAGTAGGTACAACCCAGGCGCTTTCCCACAGCGTCGGCGATTGGCGAAATCGCCGGCGAGAGCGCCCCTCTCCCCGTCACTATACGAGGAGAGGATGCCGGCAGGCAGGTGAGGGGCTGCGCCGGCCTATGACATTGGCGTCGTCGAAAAGGCGCACTGTCGCCGAATTCTGAAAAGTGCGCCTCAATGAGCCTGTTTGCCCGATGACCAACTTGTCGAGGTCGGCGCTGCCCCTCATCCGCCCTTCGGGCACCTTCTCCCGTAGAACGGGGAGAAGGAATGCGGCCAACAAAAAACCCGCCACGAAGGCGGGTTTTTGATCTGCGACAAAGCTGACAAAGGCCTAGAGGCCGAAACCTTCGAAGCGCTTCTTGAACTTCGAGAGGCGGCCGCCGCGGTCGAGCAGGGTCTGCTGACCGCCGGTCCAGGCCGGGTGCGTGGTCGGGTCGATGTCGAGGTTCATCGTGTCGCCTTCCTTGCCCCAGGTCGAACGGGTTTGGTATTCGGTGCCATCGGTCATGACGACCTTGATGGTGTGGTAGTCGGGATGGATATCGGCCTTCATTGTCGTGTTTCCTGGCTGCCGGCGCTGGCAACGGGCCTGAAGGCCTGCGTCGATGCGCCCCTTTTTAAAACTCGAAGCCGCAGCTAATGAAAAGCCACGGCTTCTAAAACGGTCGGCGAGCCTATACATCAGCCGGAATTGAATCACAAGGCCGCGGCGGGCGCATATTGAAGCGCGGTCCCGCCAAGCGGCCAGAGGAAACGCTCATGGCGGAAATCGGTGGCAGCGCAAGCGAGCGCAGACGCTCGGTCCGGCCGCTCCGCAGCCTCTTTCCGTACGTTACCCGCTACCGGGAGCTGGTAATAGGCGCCGTCATCTCGCTGATCGTGGCGGCGGTGACGACGCTTGCCTTGCCGATGGCCGTGCGGCGCATGATCGACCATGGCTTCCAGGCCGCTAGCTCCACCTTCATCGCGGAGTATTTCGCGGCGCTGGTTCTGATGGCGGCCTTGCTGGCGGCCGCTTCGGCCAGCCGCTACTATTTCGTCATCACGCTCGGCGAGCGGGTCGTGGCCGACATACGCCGCGACGTCTTTTCGCATGTCACGACCCTGTCGCCGGCGTTCTTCGATCGCGCGCTTTCGGGCGAGATCGTGTCGCGGCTTGCCGCTGACACCACGCAGGTGAAGTCGGCGGTCGGCGCAACCGCCTCGGTCGCGTTGCGCAATTTGATCCTGGGCCTCGGCGCGGTGGCGATGATGGTCGTCACCAGTCCGAAACTTTCCGGCCTGGTGATTGCAGCCATTCCGGTGATCGTGCTGCCGCTGGTCGCCTTCGGCCGCTCGGTGCGGCGCAAGTCCCGGCAAGCGCAGGACACGCTCGCCGAGGCCACCGCCTATGCCAGCGAGCAGATCGGCGCGGTGCGCACGCTGCAGGCCTTCACCAACGAAAAGCTGGTCACCGGCCGCTTTGCGGATGCTGTCGACGCCGCCTTCGAGGCGGCGCGTGCCTCGGTGTTCGCGCGCTCGTTCCTGACCTTCTTCGCCATCTTCATGATCTTCTCCTCGGTGGTCGCGGTGCTGTGGTTCGGCTCGCGCGACGTGCTTGCCGGCACCCTGTCGCCGGGCACGCTCGGCCAGTTCCTGCTCTATTCGGTGTTTGCCGCCGGCGCGCTCGGCGCGCTGTCGGAGGTCTGGAGCGAGCTGTCGCAGGCGGCGGGCGCCGCCGAGCGGCTAACGGAGATCCTGGCCGAGAAACCGGCCATCCTGCCACCCGCCGATCCTTTGCCATTGCCGGCCAAGGCAAAAGGCGCCGTCAGTTTCGACGACGTCTCCTTCTCCTATCCGGCACGCCCGGACCGTGCCGCCGTGCACGGCCTGAGCTTCCAGGTGAAGCCTGGCGAGACAGTGGCGATCGTCGGTCCCTCGGGCGCAGGAAAAAGCACCGTCTTCTCGCTGATCCTGCGCTTCTACGATCCCGAGGGCGGGCGCATCGTCATCGACGGCGTCGATGTGCGCGAGGCCGACCCCGCCGCCATCCGCGCGCGCATAGCCATCGTGCCGCAGGACGTCACCATCTTCGCGGCGAGCGCTGCCGACAACATCAGCTTTGGCCGGCCGGGCGCCAGCGAGGCCGAGATCGAAGCGGCAGCGAAGGATGCGCTTGCCGATGAATTCATTCTAAAACTCGACAAGGGCTATGACAGTCAGGTCGGCGAGCGTGGCGTGACGCTGTCCGGCGGGCAGCGTCAGCGCATCGCGATCGCCCGCGCCATCCTGCGCGACGCGCCGATCCTGCTGCTCGACGAAGCGACCTCGGCGCTCGACGCCGAGAGCGAGACGCTGGTGCAAAGAGCGCTGGAGCGGCTGATGCGCGGCCGCACCACCATCGTCATCGCGCACCGGCTGGCGACTGTGCTCAAGGCCGACCGCATCCTGGTCATGGACGGCGGGCGCATTGTCGAGGAAGGGACGCATCAGAGCCTGGTCGCCAAGGGCGGCATCTACACGCGGCTCGCCAAGCTGCAGTTCGAGACCGGAGCCAGCGCCTTCAAGGGCGCGGCGGAGTAGGCACGCCGCACCCAGCTGGTTTTGACCCGCGGGTCAGTTGCCGTAGCGCCTGCTCAAGTGCTCGGTGAAGTAAGCAGCGTTTAGCTTCTCGCCGGTGGCGCGCTCGAGCAGGTCCGGTGTCGACCACCGCGAGCCTTGCGACCAGATCTTTGCGCGACGCCACTCGTTGATGGCGCTGAAATCGCCCTTGGCGAGATCTTCGTCGGCGGACGGATGCACCCTGGTCAAAGCCGCCCATTGCTGCGCTGCCATCATGGCGCCCAGCGTGTAAGAGGGGAAATAGCCGAAGGCGGCGCCCGGCCAATGCACGTCCTGCATCGGGCCGTCGGCCGGATTATCGATGGTCGAGAGCCCGAGATAGTCGCGCATCTTGGCATCCCAGGCCTCGGGCAGGTCGGCGACCTCCAGCCGGCCGGACACGAGCTCCTGCTCGAGCTCGTAGCGCAGGATGACATGCAGCGGATAGGTGACCTCGTCGGCGTCGACGCGGATCAGGCCGCGCTCGACATGGTGGACATGCGGCAGGATGTCGTCGATCGACCAGGCTTCGCCGAGATGCTTTTCGACCACCGGCAGCGCCCAGCGCCAGAAGGCCGGGTTGCGGCCGATCTGCTTTTCGACGAACAGGCTCTGGCTCTCATGCACGGCCATGCCGCGCGCCTTGCCGAGCGGCCAATGCGACCAGGCTTTCGGCAGGTTCTGCTCGTAGAGCGCATGGCCGGTCTCGTGCAGCACGCCCATCAGCGCCGACAGGAAGTCGGAGGTCTTGTAGCGGGTGGTGATGCGCACGTCGGTCGGCACGCCGCCGCAGAAGGGATGATGCGATACCGACAGCGAGCCGTGGGTGAGGTCGAAGCCTACGGCAGCCATCATGGCAAGGCCGAGCTCGCGCTGGCGCTCGACGGCATAGCTGCCGGAGAGCGGCTTTCGCGGATGCTTTGCCAGCCGCGCATCCTGCACGGCCAGCGCGTGCGGCAGGAAGTCGCGCAGGAAGGTCTTCAGCTCGGCAAACACCGGTGTGATGTCGGCGGCGCGGTTGCCGGGATCGTACTGTTCCATCAGCGCGTCATAGGGGGCTAGGCCGAGGGCGTCGGCGCGCAGCGCCGCTTCCTCGCGCACCAGGGTCACGACGCCTTCCAGCGCCGGCAGGAAGCCGGCCCAGTCGTTCTTGGCGCGCAGGTCGCGCCAAAGCTGCTCGGACCGCATGCGCGCCACCGTCTGGCGCTCGACGAATTCGACCGGCAGGCAAGTGAGATTGGTGTATTGGCGGCGCAGTTCCCGCACCGCCGCCTGCTGCTCTTCGCCGAGCGGCTCGGCTTCGGCCGCCGAAATCCAGTCCCCGATCTCGGGCGCTGTGGCCTGGCGGTGCAGCATGCCGGCAAGCGAGGACATCGCCTCGGCGCGCTTCTCGCCGCCGCCGACCGCCATATGCGTCGCTTCGTCGGCGCCGAGAATCGCTAAGGCATGCTCCAGCGCTTCGAGCTTATGGCCGAGTTGGTCGAGTTTGTGGAAGGACATGGCGGGTTCCGGCTGCAAGGGGCTGGCGCGAAAAGATACCAACGCGCGAAGCTTGGCAACCCTGGCTGGCGAGTCCGGGGTCAGTCTATCTTGCGCAGCGGCGTCGACGCGTGGTCAATGCTTGTCCGAAGAACGGAGGGGACAATGGTCGGCAATATCCTGGTCGGGCTGGTGGCGCTGATCCACTGCTATATCGTCTATCTTGAGATGGTGTTGTGGGACACGCCGCGCGGCCGCAAGGCGTTCGGACTGACGCCGGAATTCGCCAGCGCCTCGAAGGTGCTTGCCGCCAACCAGGGCCTCTATAACGGCTTTCTCGCCGCGGGCCTGATCTGGGGCCTCTATCTCGACGCCGGCGGGTTCCAGATCAAGATGTTCTTCCTGCTTTGCGTCGCCATCGCCGGCCTCTACGGCGCGGCGACCGTCGGCCGCAAGATCCTGTTCATCCAGACGGCGCCGGCGGTGCTCGCCATTATCGCGCTTTGGCTCGGCCTGTAATCGAAGCAGGGCGCGATCGAAAAAGGACGCCCTCGGGACCAGGTTCCGCGAGCGCCAGGTGATCCCTTTCGAAGAGGTCAGCCGTTCGGGTAATTGCCGCCGTCGGAACCGTCGCCCATCATGAAGCTGCTGCCGGTATCGTTCATCAGTCTCTGGTCGACATTGTCGAGCCTGCGCAGCAGCTCATGATATTGTGCGGACGGTATCCTGCCGTGATCCGAAGCCGCGACATGTTGCGCGGCCTGGCTGATATGCGCGGTGCGCATATGCAGGTGCTGCGCTTCCGAGGCCGAGATGCTGTTCGTTTCGCGGGCGTCGGTGATGCCCTGGTTCACGCCCTGCATCTGCTCGACCAGGCTCGTCACGCGCGGTCCGGTCATAACGGTCGGATCGGGTGTGTCCAGGGCGCCGCCCCTGTGATGGCCGGCCGCATAGGCGGCGAGCGGAGCCGCGATCAGAACCGCAGCGAGGGTTGCTGTCTTGAGAGATGTTGAAATGCGCATGGCGGCGCATCCTCCTACCAGGAAGGGAGCGGCCGCGCCGCTTCGTCTTCCGACCTTTCGGGCCGTCCGGTTCCGTCGCGTCGCGATGCGAGGCATCGCCGGCGGACCCCGGCCCTGCGCGGCAAGTTAGGTGCGTCGATTTGCGATGTGTAATTAAAAAGAGATAATGTTTTCGGCGCTTGTCGCGGCGACTTGGCGCTCTAAGTATTCAGCCGACAAACAACTCCCCGTGACTTGGCGTGATAATAGCTCACCGTTCGGTGAGCTTCAGTTCAATGCGGCGGTTCTTGCTGCGCGCCTCGTCGGTGTCGGCAGGGTCGAGCGGCTGGAACTCGCCGAAGCCGGCGGCCACCAACCGGTTGGCCGGCACGCCGTTCTCGATCAGGAACTTCACCACCGAGGTGGCGCGGGCGGTCGACAGCTCCCAGTTGTCGCGATAGCGGCCGGTGCCGGACAGCGGCTTGTTGTCGGTATGGCCGTCGACACGCAGCACCCAGCTGATCTCCGGCGGGATTTCCTTCTGCAATTCGATGATGGCGTCGGCGAGCTTCTTCATCTCGACCTTGCCGGCGTCGTTGATCACGTCGGAGCCGGTCGGGAACAGCACCTCCGATTGGAAGACGAAGCGGTCGCCGACGATGCGGATGTTCTCGCGGTCGGCGAGGATCTCGCGCAGCCGGCCGAAGAAGTCGGAACGGTAGCGGTTGAGCTCCTGCACGCGCTGCGCCAGCGCGACATTCAGGCGGCGGCCGAGATCGGCGATCTTGGTGTTGGAGTCGCGGTCGCGCTGCTCGGAGACGTTGAGCGCGTCTTCCAGCGCACCGATCTGCTTGCGCAGCGCCGCGATCTGCTGGTTGAGGATCTCGACCTGGCTCAGCGCCTGCTGGCTGATCTGGCGCTGGTTGCTGAGCTCGCCGGACAATGCGGTGGCGCGCTGGTTGGCGGCATCGCCGGCGCCGGCGCCTTGTTCCAGCAATTGCTGGAGCCGGCCCCTTTCCGCTTCCGCCGCCGACAGCGAGGCCTGCAGATTGGCGAGCGAGTCTTCCTTGTCCTGCGAATTCGAGCGCTCGAGCGCGAGCAACTGGGTCAGCTCGTTGATCTGCGAGTTGAGCCGGTTGAGAACCGTGTCCTTGCCGGAGATCTCGCGGCTGAGCAGGAACTGCGCCAGCACGAAGACGGTGAGCAGGAACATGATCGCCAGCAGCAGCGTCGACAAAGCGTCGACAAAGCCCGGCCAATAGTCGATGCGGCGGTCGGCGCGCCGTCTTGCCAGCGCCACGTCAGTGGACCCCTTGCTTCTTCAGCGCGTCGGCGATCTTTTCCAGCGTGTTGCGCATGGCCTTCTGCTCGTCGGACTGGGCTTCGACCCAGTCGCGCATGATCTGCTGCTCGGAGCGCATGTTCTTCACCAGCCCCGAGATGCCGTCGGCAAGATTGGCCATGGCGGTGGCGACGCGCGGATTGGAGCCGCCGCCATTCTCCTGCAGGCTGCGCAACCGCTCCGACAGCAGGCGGATGTCCTCGGAGGATTCGGCTGTTTTCGACGTCTCGGACACGACGATGTCCGACGACAGATCGGTGACCGAAGACAGCCAGTTCTCAAGCTCGGTGTAGAAGCGGGTCTGGGCGCGGCCGGCCTGCAGGTCGAGGAAGCCGAGCACCAGGGAGCCGGAAAGGCCGAACAGCGAGGACGAGAACGCGGTGCCCATGCCGGCGAGCGGCGCCGACAGGCCTTGCTTGAGCGCGTCGAGCACGGCGGCGGCATCGCCGGTGCCTGGGTCCAACGCCTCGATCGTCTCGCGGATCGAGGCGATGGTGTTGAGCAGGCCCCAGAAGGTGCCGAGCAGGCCGAGGAACACAAGCAGGCCGACCAGATAGCGCGAGGTGTCGCGGCTCTCGTCGAGGCGGGTGGCGATGGAATCCAGCATCGTGCGCATCGAGGAGGTCGAAAAAGCGATCGTCGATGAGCGGCCGATCATCGCCTTCATCGGCGACAAAAGCACCGGCTCGGTGGTCTCGGAGCCGGCGCGGAAGGAATTGACCCAGCGCACCTCGCGAAACAGCCGCCCGACCTGGGCGAAGGCAAGCAGGATGCCGACCGCCAGCACGCCGACGATCAATCCGTTGAGGCCCGGATTGCTGGAGAAGGCGGTCGAGATCTGGCGGGTGAGGATGGCGGCGATGAAAGCGACGATGATCAGGAAGATCACCATGGTGAGCAGGAAGACCTGCGGGCTCGACAGCTTGTGCGGATCATAGACCAGGACGTCCGATCGCCTGCCGAAGGATCTGAGAAAAGCCATCCGTGCCCCGTTTCCGATGCCACCGCCGCAGAATTGCCGCGACTCTAAACGGAATTGTGACCAAATTGAATGGCGCTTGGCAATATCGCCGGCACTTGCTTGTTTTGGCGCAATTCCGAACGGAACGCCACGGCCGAGGCCCCGGACTTAGCCGCTACGCACTTTTCCCGAAATTGCTCCAGGGCCTAGAACCGGTTGACGACGAGGCAGTCGACCATGGCGGCCAGATGGAGGCCCGCCCCGGTGACGACGAAGCCGTGCCAGACGGCATTGTGGAAGCGCAGGCCCTTCCAGGCGAAGAAGACGACGCCGCAGGAATAGACGATGCCGCCGGCGACAAGCAGCGCGACCGAGGTCGTCGGCAGCGTCTCGACCAGCGGTCCGGCCAGCACGACGCCGCTCCAGCCGATGGCGAGATAGAAGACGATCGCCAGCCGGTCGTACCGGCCGGGCAGGAACATCTTGATGGCGATGCCGGCCGCTGCCGCGCTCCACACGATGACGATCATGGGCAGCGCCAGCGGCGAGTTGTCGAGCTGGGCGAGGAAGGGCGTGTAGGTGGCGGCGATCAGGAGATAGATCGCGGCATGGTCGAAGCGGCGCAGGATCCATTTCGCCGGCCACGAAACCGGCCACAGATTATAGGCCAGCGAAACCGAGAGCACGGTGAGCAGCGACACCACGTAGAACACCGCGGCGACATATTCGCCGGGGCCGGAGTGGAAGGCAGCCAGGGCCAGGAAAGTCGAGCCGGCGGCGATCGCCAGCACGATGCCCACTGCGTGAACGATGCCGTCGGCGATCATTTCGGCGCGCGAATAGTGCCAGCGCCCGACAAAGGGGATCTCAAGCTTCGTATCTGGATGCGCGTCGTTCATGAATGATCCTGCAACGCCTAATCTGGGCAGTCGCGGACCAGTATTTCAAGCTTCGGTTGCGGTTTTGCGACCAAAGCAGCGCGTCGTTTCGACGCAAAGAACGCCTTAAAGCGCGTCGCGCTGGACCGGATTCAGGCGACGCGCTTTAAGTCTTTGTTTTGATGCATGTCGTTGTCCTAGAACCGCTGCACACTTCTGGGAGACATGCATTAGTCAGCGAGCAGCCAATGGCTTCTTCACGGTTTTCAGCAACGCGCGCTGGATGAGTTCGTTGCCGGCGACGACCTCGCCGCTGTCCAGCATGCCCTGTCCGCCATCCATGTCGGAGACGAAGCCGCCGGCCTCGCGCACCAGAAGAATGCCCGCGGCGATGTCCCAGGACGACAGGCCGGTCTCCCAGAAACCGTCCATGCGTCCGGCCGCGACATAGGCAAGGTCGAGCGCGGCGGAGCCGAGGCGGCGGACGCCGGAGACTTCGGCCATGACGTTGCGCAGCTCGATCAGGAAATTGCCGTGCTGGCCGCGGCCGAGATGCGGCACGCCGCAGCCGATCACCGCGTCGGTCAGCTTGGAGCGGCCGGCAACACGCAACCGCCGGTCGTTCATGAAGGCGCCGCCGCCGCGCTCGGCCGTGTAGAGCTCGTCCATCGCCGGATTGTAAACGACGCCGGCGACGATCTGGCCCTGGCGCTCGAGCGCGATCGACACCGAGAAGACCGGGATGCCGTGCAGGAAGTTGGTGGTGCCGTCGAGCGGATCGACGAGCCAGCGGTGCTGAGCGTCCTCGCCTTCGACGGCGCCGCGCTCCTCCATCAGGAAGGCATAGCCCGGCCGCGCCTTGGAAAGCTCGGCGAAGACGATCTCTTCGGCCTTGCGGTCGGCCTGGCTGACATAGTCGCCTGGGCCCTTCATCGAGACCTGCAGGTTTTGCACCTCGCCGAAGTCGCGCGACAACGAGCGGCCGGCCTTCATCGCAGCCTGGACCATGACGTTGAGGAGAGCGGAACGCGCCATTTTTTCTTCCTGCTTTCTTGCCGTTAATCCGCGCGGCGCACGTAGGTGATTTCGTTGGTGTCGACGATGATGCGCTCGCCGGCCGAGATGAAGGGCGGCACCAGCACGCGGATGCCGTTCTCCAGCACCGCCGGCTTGTAGGAGGAGGCGGCCGTCTGGCCCCGCACCACCGGGTCGGCCTCGGTGATGGCCAGCGTCACCTGGTCGGGCAGCGAAATGCCGATCGGCCGCTCCTCGTAAAGCTGCACCGTCACCATCATGCCGTCCTGCAGGAAGGCGGCGCGCTCGCCGACGAAGTCCTTCGCCAGTTCGAGCTGCTCGTAGCTTTCGGTATCCATGAAGACCAGCGCGTCGCCCTGCTCGTAGAGGAACGAAAAATCCTTCAGGTCGAGCCGGATCTGCTCGACGGTTTCGGCCGAGCGGAAGCGCTCGTTGAGCTTGGTGCCGTTGATCAGGTTCTTCAGCTCGACCTGATTGTAGGCGCCGCCCTTGCCCGGCTTGACGGTGTTGGTCTTGACCGCCACCCAAAGCCCGCCATCGTGCTCGATGACATAGCCGGGACGGATTTCGTTGCCACTGATCTTGGCCATGATGAACTGATCCGGAATGAGATTTTTCTGGCGCGGCTCGCGCTTTGGCGCCTCCAAGACCACAAATTGCCCATAGTAGCAAGGGAGGCAGGCAACGGCCGCGCCCGGCGAGCCAATATCAGCCAGTGACCGCGATCGCCTCGCCGACGACCTGAGCGATGGCGTCCGCTACCTTTTCCAGGCGGTTGAGATGTGGGGAGCGGAGCGCCACGACCCGCATGGAAAGATCGAAATCGCCGGCGTCGACAAGGGCAAGGCCGTCGGGAATTCCGCGCACCGCCAACCGCGACGGCATCAGGCCGAGGCCGTGTCCGCGACGGACCCATTCCATCTGCATCGCGGGATCCTGAATTTCCGCCGAGACGACCAGCCGGCGCCGTTTGTCGCTCCCCATCACAGACAGCAGCCTTTGACGGGCGTCGCAAGGTTCGGGGCTGAGCACCCAGGGCATCGGCGACCCGGCTTCGAGATGGCGCTGCGTGCCGCCGGCCCGGGCGATGACGCTGAGACGCTCGATGCCAAGCTTGCCCGGACCCTCGTAGTCAGGGGCTCTCAGAACGATCGCAATGTCGAATTGGCCGCGCTCGAATTGATCGCTGAGTTCTCCGCTCCAGGCGGTCCGCAGACGCAGCGAGACGTTTGGAAACGCCGCGGCGACGCCGGCGATGGCGTTGGCCACGCTGGCGTCGGACAATCCATGCGCCAGGCCAAGTCGCAGCACGCCTCGCGGTTCGGCCTCGGCTGCAAAAGACTTCAGAGCCTCCACCGAGGCAAGGATGTCCCTGGCGCGCAAGAGCACTTCGGATCCGGCCGACGTCAGTCGCGGCGGTTTTTGCCGGCGGTCGAGCAGCGTCGTGCCGAGCAAGTCCTCCAGCCGCTGCAGCTGTCTGGTCACCGCCGGCTGCGTCAGCGGCAGGCGCTGCGCGACTTTCTGGATGGAACCTTCCTCGGCGAAGAGGACGAGGGTGCGCAGTTCCTCAATCATCGCTCATGTTCCAGATGCATAATCATTCTGATTATTATGAATTTGAATTCCGCTGTCGCGCAAGCGATTTTCCTGCCGACACTCCAGTCGAAGGAAAGCAAATGCGCACGATCGAATTACAGGCCCCGGGCGGCATAGAAAACCTCAAGCTCGTTGAACGGCCGACGCCGGCGCCGGGGCGCCAGGAAATCCTCATCAAGGTCAAGGCGAGCGCGCTCAATTACCGCGATGTCGAAATTGCCCGCGGCAGCTATCACTCGAAATTCACCCTGCCCCTGGTGCTGCTTTCCGACGGCGTCGGCGAGGTGGCGGCTGTCGGCGCTGAGGTCAGCCGGTTCAAGGTCGGCGACCGTGTCTGCGGCACGTTCTGGCAACGCTGGGTAGCCGGCAGCTTCGCCATGGCCGAGGCGTCTTACCAGCGTGGCGGGCCGATCGACGGCATGCTCAGCGAGTATGCGCTGCTCGATGAGCAGGCAGCGGTGCTCGCGCCCGCCCATCTGAGCGACATCGAAGCGGCAACGCTGGCCTGCGCTGGCGTGACCGCCTGGCATGCGCTATTCACCGAAGGCAAGTTGAGGCCGGGCGAGACGGTGCTCACTCTCGGCACCGGCGGCGTGTCGCTGTTCGCTGTGCAGCTTGCGAAGAGCGCCGGGGCGCGCGTGATCGTCACGTCGAGCAGCGATGAAAAGCTTGCTCGGGCAAAAGAGCTCGGCGCGCATGACGGCGTGAATTATCGCGACAATCCGGAATGGGCGGAAGCCGTGCTGCGGCTGACCGACGGACGCGGCGCGGACCACATCATCGAGGTCGGCGGTCCACGCAGTTTCGCGCAGTCGCTCAATGCGGCGGCCCGCTGCGGCCAGATAAACGTCATCGGCTATCTCGGTGGCAACGACGGATCGGTCAATCCGCTCGACATCTTCCGCCGTCAGGTCACGGCGCGCGGCATTCCGGTAGGGTCACGCCAGTCCTTCGAGGCAATGAACCGGGCGATTGCCGTCAATGGCCTGCGTCCGGTTATCGACAAGGTCTTTCCCTGGTATGAGGCCGCATCGGCGCTTCGCTACCTCGAGCATGGCTCGCCTTTCGGCAAGGTCGTGCTCGACCATATGCAGTGATGAAGTCTTCTCCTTAGGAGCAATTGCGGACCGAAGGCCACGGCGAAGTCGCCGAACCTGACCGCCTGACACTTTCCTGCATTTGCTCCTACGGCAGGCGATTTGCCTTCTGCAGCGCCTGCTTGGTCTGATCGTCGTCGAGGCCCTGCAGGAAATCGTCCATCTGCGGGTCGATCAGCCCGGCGCGGCGGGCGACGATGTACCAAGCGCCGGCAAGGATCAGGTCCGGATCGGTGCCGATGCCGCCCATATAGAGCTTGGCGAGACGGTTCTGGGCGGCGACATTGCCGCCTTCCGCCGCCCGTCTCATCCAGGCAAAGCCCGATTTCAGGTCGCGCCCGCCGCCGCGCCCCTCGATCATCCAGGCGGCGAGGTCGATCTGCGCGGTGTCGTAGTTCTGTCTCGCGGCCTGCGCCAGGAGAAGACGCGCCTGGGCGTCGTCATGCGGCTTGCCGCCGACGCCATTGGCGTAGAGCTGCGCCAGCGCATATTGCGCATCGGCAAGTCCGGTGGCGGCGGCGCGCTCGTAATAGGCGGCGGCCTTCACAAGGCCGTCATCGCCGGGATCCTGCTGGACGAGCAACTGGGCGAAGTTGAACTGGGCAAGCCGGTTGCCGGCCTCGGCCGCGGCCTGCATCAGCGCGAAAGCGGCCTTTTCGTCCTTCTTCACATAGCGGCCGTCCAGCAGCGCCAGCGCATATTGGAACTGAGCCTCCGGCACGCCCTGTTCGGCGGCCAGCGCATACCATTTCGCGGCCTCGGCCGGATTGAGCGGCACACCCAGCCCGCGCGACAGGATTTCGGCCACGAGCGTCTCAGCCGCCGGATCGCCGTTCTTGGCGCGCTCCATGGCGAGATTGTAGGCGGTCTTGTAAAGCCCGCGCTGGAAGGCGCCGTAGGCGGCGTCCGGCTGCTTGGCGCCGAAGCGGTCGGGATTGACGGCGTCGGCCGATGGCGGCGTCATGGTCGCCGGTTGCGGCAAGGTGTTTTGGATCGGCTTGTCGATATGCGCGCCGGTACCGAACCTGCTCGGATCCGGCGCGCCGGCGTCCGGCGCGGCTGTATCCAGTTTGCCCTTATTCGGCGTGCCAGTCTCCGGCATGCCGCTATCCGGCGTGCTTGCATCCGGCTTGGTTGCGTCGGGTGCGCTCTTGTCCGGTGCGCTCGTCTCCGGCCGCGGCTGCGGCAGCGGGACGGTCTCAGCCGCCATCGCGGCCTGCGCAAACAAGCCGGCCAGAACCGTCAGGCAAAGGCCACGCAGGCGCATGTCAGTCCTCGAAACGCGGCGCGGTTTCATCGAGCAACGCGTTGGCGGCGGCGATCGCGGCGCGCGGGTCACGTCCGTCGGCAAAGACGGCGCTGGACAGCGCCACGAACTCGGCACCGGTCGCGGCCACCGTCTCGACGGAGGCGAGCTCGGAGCCGGCCATGACGATGCAGGGGATCGAGATCATCTCCGCCCACCATTCGCCCAGCGCGAGGTTGCGGTGGTGCGGCTCCGGCTTGTTGTCATAGCCGAAACGGCCGAAGAACATATAGTCGGGCCGCGCCTCGCCGAGCCCCAGCGCCTCGTCGCGCGTCTTGGCGCCGCCGGCGCCGACCATCATCTTGCCGGCCACGCGCTCGATCGTCTCGGCGAGTTCCGCGGGCTTCACTTCGACATGGATGCCGTCGGCCTGGACGCGCCCGGCGATGCGGCTGTCGCCGGCGATGATGACGGCGACACCGGCGCCTTGAGCGATCGGCACGATCCTTTCGGCGAAGGCCTGGAAGGAGGCATCGTCCATGCCGTTGTCGGGCAGGATCAACGAGGCGACGTCGCCACCGTCGAACGCCGCGCAGATTTGCTCCGCCGGCACGAGCGGCGGCGCGATCAGCACGATGCGGCAGCGGTTGGGAGGAGTTGCTTCGTTCATTGGCCTTCGATCCCGGTTTCGCCTATGCCGGGCGAAGATGGTTGCATTGCGGCATAGAGCAAAGGGAGCGGCTTGAACAGTCGGCTATGCGGCGGACGGGGGCGGGACGAGCATCGTCCGATCGGGCGTCAGCTGGTCCGTGTTGCAGAGCCCATCGGGGGCGATCCAGTCAAACTCCCCGGAGCTTTAGCTTTCAATCAATGCCCCGGTTGGCGGATCAGCAATTGATTTGCGCTCCTGCTGACGCGTAGACATGTGCCTTGGTGCCAACACACAGGATATCGGGATGGCCACAGGACCGGAGAAGCGTCGATTGATCTTGGTCTGTCACGACCGTGGTCCGCGCGATGACCGGGTTTCCATTTTTGGAACTCGACATGGATTTGAACTCGATTATCGATACCCGTTTGACGGAGACGTATTAGGAGCGCCAGAACGTGATGTTGCAGCCAGCATCATCTTCGGTGGCAGGTTCGAGGCTTACGAGACAATCAGATATCCATTTCTCAAAGAGGAGGCACGCTGGATTGAAGCCTGCATCAAGCAGGATGTGCCATTGCTCGGCCTCTGCCTAGGCGCTCAACAGATTGCCCATACCCTTGGCGCCCAAGTGGGACCGCCTTCTTCCGGCGTTCAAGAGTTCGGATACTACGAGTTGCGGCCCACGGAAGCGGGCCGTGCCACTCTCCCGAACCCACTGCATGTCGCGCAGGCTCATTTCCACACATTCGATATGCCAGCCGGCGCAACACATCTCGCGTCAAGCGATCTCTACCCCAACCAAGCCTTCAGCTATGGAGAAAGCACCTTCGCATTCCAAGCTCATCCCGAAGTGACAATCGAGGGATTCCGACGCATGCAGGCGGCGCTGGATGGCTTCTATGGCAAACCGGGTGTTCAGTCACGCGAGGAACAGGATCGCATTATGTATGAGGCTGATCGTGCTCAGGCTGACTGGTTCTACGGTTTCCTAGGAAAGATGATTGGTTCAAAAATCTCGGCTCGGTAGATCGCCGCAAGTCCGCTTCGCGGGCCATGCGGCCGGCCGTCGATATAGGGGGTCGGCGGTAACCGATGCCGGCACTAATGACTATCCCGGCGGCGCCGTTCTGCGCTATGGCTGAATTCCCGCCTTCTCCAACCCTCCTTTGCCGATGTCAGGCCTGCTCAGCGACCCGTGGTTCTATGCTGCCGCCATTCCGGCGGTGATCCTTGTCGGCTTGTCGAAAGGCGGTTTCGGCGGCGCCGTCGGTTTCGTCGGCGTGCCGTTGATGGCTCTGACCATCCCGCCGGTTCAAGCGGCCGCCATCCTGCTGCCGATCCTGTGTCTGATGGACGTGGTTTCAGTGTGGACCTGGTGGGGCGTCTACGACCGCAGGATGCTGGTCGACATGATGCCCGGCGCCGTCATCGGCATCGGGCTCGGCTGGCTGACCGCGGCTTTGGTCACTGAGGAGATGGTGCGGCTGATCGTCGGCGCCGTCGCGCTGGTGTTCGTGCTGCGCTGGATCTACCTGCAGTTCCGTCACGGCGCCGATCATGTGGCGGAACCGAACCGCATTGCCGCCGCTTTCTGGGGCACTGTCGCCGGCTTCACCAGCTTCGTCGCCCATGTCGGCGGCCCGCCCTTCCAGGTCTATGCGCTGCCTATCCGGCTCGATCCGAAAGTGCTGTCGGGCACGGCGGCAGTCTTCTTTGCCGCCACCAATGCGTTGAAGCTCGTCCCCTATTTCGCGCTCGGCCAGTTCGACACCACCAATCTCACCGCTTCGGCGGTGCTGATGCCACTGGCGCCGCTGTCCACCATCGCCGGCGCGTGGCTGGTGCGCCGCATGCGGCCGGAGATCTTCTATCCGTTCACCTACGCCACCGTCGCGGTGGTCGCCGTCAAGCTGCTGTGGGACGGCATAGCCGGTTTGATGTGAGGCGCGTCGATATTCAGGTGAAGCCGGCCTGCAAATGGCGATTTCCTGCGCTTCCGGCCTTCGCCGGATGAAGCCCTCATAGATGTGTCCGTCTATGAAGGCTACGGCCGGCGTAGGCCGGTTCTCGGAAACCACCCAGTTTGGTCGCTTCGCGCCCGTCTTCGACTCCGACTCGGCCTGACCTGAATCTCAACGCGCCTTCGGGCGAGCGCCTTAATGTCAAGCGGCGCTCGGCACCATCTGGCGGCTGCCGCCGAAGGCGAGCGCGGCGCCCAGCGCAACCACCATCGCCATGCCGGCAAGAATGCCGACGTCGTGCAAAGTGGGCTTCAGCACCATGTCGGCGATGATCACCAGCATCACCGCATAATCGAGGCGCGCCCAGTTCATCATGCGCTGGCCGATGGCGAGGGCGGCCGGCGTCACGCCCTGCTCGGCAATCATGGTGCCCATGCGCTCGCCGGTCGGCTTGAAGATCAGCATGCCGATCGAGAAGGTCGTGGCATAGCCGACGAGGCCGATGACGATCCACAGGTCGGCAAAGCCGACCCACAAGCCGCACATGACGAGGCCAAAGACCAGCGTCAGCATCGACATCGGCGCGAAGAACCGGCCGCCGAGCTGTCCGCTGGCGCGGATAGCCAGCAGCTTGTCCTCGATTTTGCCGGCGCGCTCGGCCAGCACGCCGAGCAGGAACAGCACGAAGCCGCCGCCGACCCACAAAACGGCCGAGACGACGTGAAGGAATTTGACAATCGAATACCAATCCATGATTTTGCTCCGGATATCCTGCCTGATTTCAAGCGGCGCGGATCTGCGCGCCGCCTTTGTGGAGCGGCCTTTTGCGTGGCGCGTGTTTCGGAACGATGCCGCGGCAGCAGCAAACATGTTACGGCCGCCACGATCGGCGCCCGAAATCCGGTGCTCGGACGATCCCGGGCGGCGAATCCGCTGTCCTGTTCCGGCACAGTAAAGCGCGTTCGCTTAAAAAATCGCCGCCGCGTTAAGGGTTCATTAAGCTTTACGGGCGTTTACTAAGCGCATCCAGTTTTGCTGGATTCTTACCGAGTGGTTGGAGCCACTTTGTTTGACGCCTCCCTGTTAAACTCCTGAGAGCCGCCTTATCCGCGGCTCTTTTTTTATCCGCTGCCGGCTGGCTGATGCCGTCCGCTTGCGGATGGCCGGAACCGGCCCGGCGTTAACCGTTTGTTAAACATGCGCTTGCCTTCATTGGCATCGAAGCGCATTTTCAAGCCTCAGTCATTTAGGGTGCGGCCGCGTCGGCAAGGATGCCGAATCGGCTGCGGCAGTGCAGGGGCGTATCGATGAACGAGCCTTCGAAGGGCAGCGCGAAAACCATCAAATTGGCGGAGCGCCGGGTTTTCTCCCAATCCTTCAAGCCGCTTTACCAGGAAGGCATGGGGCTGGTCGAACAGGCCGCCGAATATCTCGATGGCAAGGGCAGGCTCGAAGCCAAGAAATTGTCGCGCACGGCGGCGACGCTCTATGCGGCCGAATCGATGCGGCTGACCACAAGGCTCATGCAGGTTGCCTCCTGGCTCTTGCTGCAGCGGGCGGCGAATTCCGGCGAGATGACGCGCGACCAGGTGGCTTCGGAGAAATCCAAGGTGCGTCTCGACACCGCGTCCGCGCATGACGAGGCGCTTGGCTGGAACGAGCTGCCCGGGGATTTTCTGGACCTCGTGACGCGCTCGCTGCGCCTGCAGTCGCTGGTGCGGCGCATGGACGAGGAAATCTATGGCGGCGTCATCAGCGAGACGCACGCGCCCAGCCGGCGCGCCAATCCGGTGTCCGACCAGATCAGTCTTTTGAACACGGCGTTCGCGCGCGGCTGAAACCGCGTTTGCAACAACGCCGCGGCAGAGTCGCGCGGGAGCCGGAACCGGCATCCCTTGTTCGAGCCGTGATTTTTGCGAGCCGCGATTTGGCGAGCCGCGACCTGGCCGCAGGTCGAACGCCTGCGACCACGACCGCTCTTCGATATTGCGGTAGCCGTCTCGCGTTAAAGGCAGTGCCGGCCTTCGAGAAAATCACCCCTTGCCTTGAAGCGATGGCCCCCTAGTTGGAGCCGTTCGCCGCAGCCGGGTCGACCCGAGCCGGTTCTGCAAGAAAACCACCGTCACTGTGACCAAAGCAGATTGCGAGGCTTGATCCCGTGCATTCGCCATTGGACCGCATCCCGGTATCGATCATCATCCCCAACTACAACTACGAACAGTTTCTAGGACGCGCCATCGACAGCGCGTTGGAGCAGGACCACCGAAATGTCGAGGTCGTCGTCGTCGATGACGCATCGACGGATGCGTCGGTGGCCGTCATCGAGTCCTATGGCGACAAAATCCGCTCGTGCCTGAGGCGTAGGAATGGCGGGCATGCGGCTGCGTTCAATACCGGGTTCGAGGCGAGCACCGGGGAGATCGTTCTTTTCCTCGACGCCGACGACTATCTCTATCCGAACGCCGTCTCAGAGGTGTTGGACGAGTGGGACGCGGATGTCGCCCAAGCGCAATTCAGATTGCATCTCGTTGATGAGGACCAGCATATCAAGGATGTCTTTCCACCGCCGGAACAGCCGTTCGATTCAGGCGACGTCGTGCCGGAATTGCTGCGCAAGGGGCGGTACCGCACGACGGTGACAAGCGGGCTGGCGTTCGACCGCGAAGCGCTGGAAACGATAATGCCGATGCCTGAAAGCGATTTCCGGCAAGGCGCCGACGGCTATCTCGCAACGCTCGCGCCGCTGCACGGAGAGGTGAAATCCATCGACACCTGCCTTGGCGCCTACCGCATCCACGGCTCCAATCATTCGATCTTTGCCGAAAAGCTTGCCGAGCGGGCGCGTTGGCGCGTGCAGCATGATTTCCGGCGTCTCGAAGCCTTGTCCGGCCGGGCGGCCGAGATCGGCTTGACCGTGCCGCCGGATGCCGGCCTTCGCGACCCGGTGCATCTGGAAGAGCGGCTGGCTTCGCTCTGCGTCGACGAACCCCAGCATCCGGTTGCAACCGACTCGCGGCTGGGACTGGCAAGAGCGGGCGCGGCCGCCAGTCTGGAAATGAACGCATCTTGGCGGCGGCGGGCTGCTCTGGCGGCCTGGTTCCTTTGCATCGGCATCCTGCCGCGGCGCATGGGCAATGCAGTCCTGGCGTGGAAACTGGTCGCATCGTCCAGGCCGGCATTTCTCACGCGGCTGTCGAAAACCATCCGCCGCGTGACGAATTAGAGCGTCTCACCGTTTCGGCGAATCGCTGAGATCGCAATTGTTTCCGGTTTGTTCACATTTTGCTGGCATCGCTTGCCGCCACGGCTAGACTTGGCGCATGGGGGAAGCGATTCGCATCATCGGCATCGATCCGGGCCTGAGGCGCACCGGCTGGGGTATTATCGACAGCGTGGGCAATTCGCTGCGCTTCATCGCATCCGGCACGGTGCGATCCGACGAGAAGGAGTCGCTGGCGACAAGACTCTGCCAGCTGCATGACGGCTTGGCCGAGGTGCTGCACCAGGCCATGCCGCATGAGGCTGCGGTCGAGCAGACTTTCGTCAACAAGGATGCGACGGCGACGTTGAAGCTCGGCCAGGCGCGCGGCATCGCCATGCTGGTGCCGGCGCGCGCCGGGCTGGTGGTCGCCGAATATGCGCCCAATGCCGTCAAGAAGGCGGTGATCGGCGTCGGCCACGGCGAGAAGAAGCAGATCCACATGATGGTGAAGGTGCTGATGCCGAAGGCTGTCTTCGACACCGACGACGCCGCCGACGCTCTGGCCATCGCCATCTGCCACGCGCATCACCGCCAGAGCGTCGCCTACCGGATGGCCGCGCTGGCCGGGTAGTGTTGTTCTTGACTTGTTCCGTCTGTTGGAATATTCCTTACTTGTAAGAAAGGATATTTCAATGCGAGTGACCAGCAAGGGCCAAGTGACCATTCCTCGCGATCTGCGCGAGACATTCGGCATTGTCGCCAACAGCGAAGTCATTTTCGGCATTGAGGGCGGAAAGATCACGATCACGCCCCGGCACGACAAGGGACGGCTGGCAGATCGTGAACGGCTTGCCAGTTTTCTCGCAGCGCTTGATCGGCTGGAGGGGAGTGGCGATCAGACGATGAATGCCGATGACGTCATGGCGCTGACGAGGGATCGCTGATCTTGGCGACGCTCGTCGATACCAATGTGCTTATCGATGTCGCGGTCCGCGATCCTGTCTGGCTGAAATGGTCGCGGCCGAAAATAGAGGCTGCCCGCAAGCGCGGCAGCCTCGTCATCAATCAGATCATCTATGCAGAGTTCTCGATACGCTACGAGACAATCGAAGAAGTCGATGATGTGTTGTCCGAAGATGAATACCGACGTGAGGGGTTGCCATTCGAAGCTGCCTTCGCGGCGTCGCGGGCATTTTTGCTCTATCGTCGGCAAGGAGGGCCGCGCGAGAGGGTCATGCCCGATTTTTTGATCGGTGCTCATGCCGTCATCAGAGGCTATCCCATTCTTACGCGCGATCCGACAGGTTTCAGAAAATACTTTCCCGATGTCACGCTTATCGCGCCCGACACCCACCCGTAAGAGAGCTTATCCATGATCGGCAAGCTGAAAGGCACGCTGGACGAGATCGACGAGGATAGCTGCGTCATCGACGTGCATGGCGTCGGCTACGTCGCCCATTGCTCGGTGCGCACGCTGGCCGCGCTGCCCTCGCCCGGCGAGGCGGTGGTGCTGTTCATCGAGACCTATGTGCGCGAGGACATGATCCGGCTCTATGGCTTTCAGACCGGGCTGGAGCGCGAGTGGTTTCGCCTCTTGATGAACAATGTGCAGGGCGTCGGCGCCAAGGTGGCGCTGGCCATCCTGTCGACGCTGGCGCCGGCCGACCTCGCCAACGCGATCGCGCTGCGCGACATCGCCATGGTCTCCCGCGCGCCCGGCGTCGGCAAGAAGGTGGCGGAGCGCATCGTCACCGAATTGCGCACCAAGGCGCCTGCCTATGCGGGCGCGGCCACAGGCACGATCGGCCTCAAGCAGGAGCTTGGCGAAGGCGTCGCGGCCGCGCCGATCACCGATGCGGTCTCGGCGCTCGTCAATCTCGGTTATTCGCGCGACATCGCCGCGAACGCGGTCGCGGCTGCACTGAAATCGGCCGGCGAGGGCGCGGACGCGTCCAAGCTGATCCGCTTCGGCCTGAAGGAATTGGCGCGGTGACATTTGCCCCAAATAGGAATATGGGCGCAGATGCAAAGCTGACTTCCAAGGGGCAGATGACGATTCCAAAGCATGTTCGCGACGTGCTGTCGCTCAAGGCTGGCGACAGGGCTGCCTTGACGGTCATGGACGGCCGTCTGATCGGTACGCCGCGCAACCTTGAATTCGCTGACCTTGCTGGGTTTCTAGGCGATCCGTTCGGCGGTCCAGCCACGCTGGAAGAAGTCGATGCTGCGGTAAGGGACGCGGTTGGCCTTCAGATTGTCGGAGTTGCGCCGCGCACAAAGGGCGCGGCATGACCCTTTCGCCCCGCCTCATTGCCCCCGACAAGCGCGGTGAGGATGCCGACCAGACCTTGCGGCCGCAGTCGCTCGACGAGTTCGTCGGCCAGGCGGCGGTGCGTGCCAATCTCAAGGTCTTCGTCGATGCCGCCAAGAGCCGCGGCGAGGCGCTCGACCATGTGCTGTTCGTCGGGCCGCCGGGGCTCGGCAAGACGACGCTGGCGCAGATCATGGCGCGCGAGCTCGGCGTCAATTTCCGCTCGACCTCGGGTCCGGTCATCGCCAAGGCCGGCGATCTCGCGGCGCTGCTGACCAATCTCGAGGAGCGCGACGTCCTTTTCATCGACGAGATCCATCGCCTCAACCCGGCGGTCGAGGAAATCCTCTATCCGGCAATGGAGGATTTCCAGCTCGATCTCATCATCGGCGAGGGGCCGGCGGCGCGCTCGGTCAAGATCGACCTTGCCCGTTTCACGCTGGTCGCGGCAACGACGAGGCTCGGCCTGCTGACCAATCCGTTGCGCGACCGTTTCGGCATTCCGGTCCGGCTCAATTTCTACACGGTCGAGGAGCTGGAGCAGATCGTGCGCCGCGGCGCCCGCATCCTGTCGATGCCGCTCGGCGACGATGGGGCGGTGGAGATCGCGCGCCGCGCGCGCGGCACGCCGCGCATCGCCGGCAGGCTGCTGCGCAGGGTGCGCGATTTTGCTTCGGTCGCCGGCGACGGTCATGTCGACAGGAGGATCGCCGACGAGGCGCTGACCAGGCTGGAGGTCGATGCGCTCGGCCTCGACGCGCTCGACCGCCGCTATCTGTCGATGATCGCGCGCAATTTCGGCGGCGGTCCGGTCGGCATCGAGACGATCGCGGCCGGGCTCTCCGAGCCGCGCGACGCGATCGAGGACATCATCGAACCTTATCTGATCCAGCAGGGCTTCATCCAGCGCACGCCGCGCGGCCGCGTGCTGACCGCCAACGCCTGGCGCCATCTCGGCCTCGACCCGCCGAGGGACATCGCCCAGCAGCAGATCAGCCTGTTCCAGGAGGAGTAACGCAGATTTGTTCGCCGTTTCGGCGGCGCAATGGCCGATCTGCGCAGAATCTGCGCGGCTCGGCCCGACTGAGGGCGCAATTGCATCCTTTAAGATAGGCTATCTGACGCAATCCTAGGGCTTGGGGCGACCTATGATCACCAGACGCGCTTTCCTGCGCCTTGTCGGCGGCTCGGCCTTCGCCATGGTGTCGCTCAGCGCCTATGCGGTCGGCATCGAGCCGATGCTGCTCACCCATGTGAAGCGCTACACATTGACGCCGCCGCACTGGCCGGCCGGGCTTAAGCTGCGCGTCGTGGCGCTGGCCGATATCCACTCCTGCCGGCCCTGGATGACGCCGGAACGGATCACAGCGCTTGCCGAGCAGGCCAACGCGTTGCAGCCGGATCTGATCGTGCTGCTCGGTGACTATACCGCCGGGACAAAGCTGGTGACCGGCCGGGTGCGGGTGGAGGAGTGGGCCGAGGCTTTGTCGGGGCTGAAGGCGCCGCTCGGCGTGCTGTCGATCCTCGGCAATCACGATTGGTGGACGGATTTCTTCGCCCAGCGAGCGGAAGCCGGCCCGACCCAGTCGCGCAAGGCGCTCGAGCATGTCGGCATCCCGGTGCTGGAAAACGACGTCGTGCGGCTGGAAAAGGACGGGCATGGTTTCTGGATCGCCGGGCTAGCCGATCAGTTGGCGCTGCTGCCGAACAAGGCCAAAGGCCGTGACAGTTTCCAGGGCTTCGACGATCTCCCGGGCACCTTGGCCAAGATCCAGGGCAGCGAGCCGATCATCCTGCTTGCACACGAGCCCGACATTTTCACGAAGGTGCCGGAGCGGGTGTCGCTGACACTGTCCGGACACACGCATGGCGGACAGGTGCGGCTGTTCGGCTATTCGCCGGTCGTGCCTTCGGACTATGGCAATCGCTTCGCCTACGGTCATGTCGTGGAGAATGACCGGAACCTGATCGTGTCGGGCGGGCTGGGCTTCAGCATTCTGCCGGTGCGTCTCGGGGTGCGGCCGGAAATCCTGCAGATCGATCTGGGCTGAGGCGTGTCGCCCCGGCCCGCTGCCTCAGCGCAGCGACCTGATCATATTCATCACGTCCGGCTCGGCCTTCTCGCCATCGAAGGCGTCGACCACGCCGAAGGCGCCGCCATAGCTCCACACCGACCAGGAAAAGCCATGCGCCTCGGCGCGGGCGATCATGTCGCGCACATAGGCTGCGCGATATGCGGCCGGCATGACGAAGCTGTTGCCGTATTCCTTGCGGATCATGCCGAATTCACCGAGCGTGATGTCCTGCGGCTTGACGCCGTTGGCCTTCGCCCAGGCGTCGACCGTCGCGAACGGCGCATCCATCACGCCAAGCAGCTTTTCAGGGCTGTCCATCGTCGCCACCTGCTCGTCGAGATAGGCGAGCAGGCCGCTCCGCCGCGCCCAAGGCGCCTCGGCCTTGATCCGCTCGCGGATCGTGTCGAGCGTCATGTCGAGTTGCGCCTTCGGGACAGCCGTCAACGGGTAGGACAGGCCGGTGACATAGGGAATGAAGTCGCCGGCCCAGTTTGCGCCCTGATGCGTCAGAAGAAACGGATCGTAGGCGTGGAAAGCCCAGATGATGTTGTCATCGGCGATCGCCTTGGGATCGATCCTGGCCAGCGACTCCGCGTTCGAATAGCAGCCGCCGCTCAGCACCAGCGTCAGCCTGGTGGCGGAGGCGCGCGCGACGGCGAACAATTGCTTCTGACGGTCGGGCCAAAGGTTGGTGCCGTTCTCGTCGCAATCGACCAGCGGCTCGTTCATCAGTTCCAGCGCGACAAGCTTCGGGTCCTCCTTTGCCAGCGTCCGCGCCATCTTGCGCACCAGCTCGGCATAGGCATCGAAGACGGCCGGGTCATGCACCACCTCGCTCATGCCGATCTTGCGGTTGCCGCCGGCGGGGATCAGATGCAGGTCGACGATCACCTTCAGGCCGGCACGGTTGATCATGCGCGCGGAGTCCAGCACACTGGCATAGAGGTCGTCGCGAAGGGCCGTGGTGCGGTCCGAAAGAAAGGGCGAAGGATCGACCGGCATGCGCAGGAAGTCGAGGCCTGCGCCCTTGAGCGCCTTGAGGTCGTCCTCCTTGAGGAATTTGCGCCATTCCGGATAAGGCAGGATCGCCTCGCGCTCGCCCCATCTGTCCTCGGCCGGCCAGGTGACCCACTGGTCGAGATTGAGGCCGCGCTTCATCGAGAAGGTCGCCGCTGCGGCGGGCAACGCTAACGGGCCAAGCGCAAGCAGCGCTGCCATCAAGGTCTTGATCATCGTGCCCAACAATGCCATCCCGTTCCCGCGCGAAAACAGTGCGTGTCGCCCAAAAGCGTGCAGCGGTTTTTGGGACAACGACACGCACAGAAAAATGCCTAAAGCCCGAGGGCTTTAGGTGCCTGTTCGGGCCTGAAAAGGAAAGCGCGATGGACGATCATGGTGAATCGGCGGCGCTCGGCGCAGGGCTTTCCGGCGCGCTGACGGATTTCGGCCACCGGCTGATGGCGAGGGTCTACTATGCCGACACGGATTTCTCCGGCGTCGTCTATCATGCGCGCTATCTCGAATTCCTCGAACGCGGGCGCTCCGACTATCTGAGGCTGACCGGCGTCCATCACACCGAACTCCTGGACGGCAAGCATGGCGAGCGCATCGTCTGGGTGGTGCGGCGCATGGAGATCGACTTCCGCTCGCCGGCGCGCATGGACGATATCCTAACCATCGACACGCGCACCGACGATATTTCCGGCGCCCGCATCTTCATGGGCCAGCAATTGAAGCGCGGCGGCGACGTGCTGGTCGAGGCCAAGGTCGAAGCGGCGATCGTCGGCGAAAGCGGCCGGCCAAAGCGTTTCCCGAAGGAATGGATCGCGGCCTTCATGCCTCGGCCAAGCTGATATTCAGGTGAGGCTGGCCTGCGAACGGCGGGCTCAGCCTGACCTGAATCCCACCTTGCCCTGCGTCGCGTCTCGCCGGCTGGCCGCGGCCATGCGCGGCAATGCGCCGCGCCTGATGCCCTAACCCATCCTTAACCATAACGGTTCATGAAGGAATTGGCGAAGATTGGCGCAATCCGTGCGCCTTCCTTTCACCAATATTTGCCTCGAAAAGGCCGCGAAACGGTGCATTCGGGGCTATCCCGCAAGCTTCTAGCTTCGCGCGATCGGACCAAAGGAATGCCCATGGGCCAGCCGCCAGCGATGCCCGGAAAATCTTAAGGACGTAAGTCATGGAAAATATCGCACTCGCCGAACCGGGCGCGCATCTGTCGCTCTGGGCCCTGTTCATGCAGGCCGGCTGGGTGGTCAAGCTGGTCATGATCGGCCTGCTCTGCGCCTCGATCTGGACCTGGGCGATCATCATCGACAAGCTCGTCGCCTATAGCCGCATGCGGCTGGCGCTCAACCGCTTCGAGCAGGTGTTCTGGTCGGGCCAGTCGCTGGAGGATCTCTACCGGACGCTGGCCGATCGCAAGACCACCGGCATGGGCGCGATCTTCGTCGCCGCCATGCGCGAATGGAAGAAGAGTTTCGAAAAGGGCGCGAAATCGGCGCTGGCGCTGCAGACCCGCATCGACAAGGCGATGGATCTGGCGCTGACGCGCGAGATGGAGAAGCTGGAGGGTCGGCTCGGCTTCCTCGCCACCACCGGCTCGGCCGCACCCTTCATCGGGCTGTTCGGCACCGTCATCGGCATCATGACGTCGTTCCAGGCGATCGCCGCCTCGAAGAACACCAGCCTTTCGGTGGTGGCGCCCGGTATCGCTGAGGCGCTGCTCGCCACCGCGATCGGCCTGCTCGCGGCCATTCCCGCGGTCATCGCCTACAACAAGCTGTCGTCGGACGCGAACAAGATCGGCATGCGCATGGAAGGCTTCGCGGACGAGTTCTCCGCCATACTCTCGCGCCAAATCGATGAAAAAGTAGCGCAGAAGGGCTGAGGAACGATCATGGGGATGTCTGCTGCAGGCGCAAGTGGCTCGGGGCGAGGCGGACGCGGCCATAGGCGGCGCGGCCGTCACCATGCCCTGATGTCCGAAATCAACGTCACGCCGATGGTCGATGTGATGCTGGTGCTGTTGATCATCTTCATGGTCGCGGCGCCGCTGCTCACCGTCGGGGTTCCGATCGACCTGCCGGACACGCAGGCCAAGGCGATGAATATCGACACGCAGCCGATCACCGTTTCGATCGACTCGACGGGCAAGATTTTCCTGCAGGAGACCGAGATCCCGATCGAGGAGCTGGTAGCCAAGCTGCAGGCGATCTCGAAGACCGGTTACGACGAACGCATCTTCATCCGCGGCGACAAGTCGACCGACTACGGTACGGCGATGAAGGTGATGGCCCGCATTTCGGCGGCCGGCTACAAGAATATCGGCCTGGTCTCGCTGCAGGAACAGGATCAGTAGACGCCAAATGCGGACCGGCCTCACCTCATCGGTGATCTTGCATACGGTGGCGCTGGCCTTCGGGCTGTTCACGCTGTCGTCGCCACCTGCCATGCCGGCGGCCGACGTGGAGTCGGTGGCGGTCGACATCGTGCCGATGGAAGCCGTGCCGCAGACGCTGCAGGGCGACAAGAAGTCGGTGATGCATGAAAAACCGGCGCCGCTGCCGACCAAGCGGCCGGACGTCGTGCCCAATGCACAGAAGGTCGGCGAGAACACCGTCGATACCGACAAGCCGGTGACGGACGAAGCCAAGCCGAAGCCGGTCGAGAAGACGGCGGCGCCGCCGCCCGCACCGACGCCGACCGAGAAGCCAGCGGTCGAGGACGTGCCGAAGCCGCAGGAAAAGCCGAAGCCGATCCCGGCAACGGAAGTCGCGCCGACGCCGACGCCGAAGGAAGAGGTCAAGCCCGAGCCGGTCAAGCAGACGGAGCCCAAGCCGACGCCGGCCAAGCAGCCGACACCGACGCCGCCGAAGGACACGACCGCCGCTATCCCGAAGGACGAGGTGAAGCCCGACGCCGTCGCCGAGGCGATCACCCAGCAGCAACCCACCGACGAGGCCAAGCTTCCAGACTCCGCGCCTGCGCCGGAAGCGCGGCCGAAGCCGCAGCCGGCCCAGGCCGAAAGCGCCAAGGCGCCGGACCGCAAGGACGCCGACAAGCCGGTGAAGGAAGCGTCTTCCAAGCCGAAGTCGGACGACAAGCAGTTCAATGCCGATGAGATTTCCGCCCTGCTGGACAAGCAGAAGCCGTCCGGCGGCGGCGCCAAGCGCTCGACGCAGCAGGCCTCGCTCGGCGGCGAAAAGGACCAGGGCCAGAAGCTGTCGAAGTCGGAGGAAGGGGCCCTGCGCGATCAGCTTGCGGGTTGCTGGACCTTCCCGGCGGGCATGGAAGCCTCGGACGATCTCATCGCCGTGATCTCGTTCAATCTCGACGCCTCCGGCAAGCTGGACGGCCGGCCTGTCGTCGAGAAATCGAGCGGAAACCGCCAGGTCGACGAAAGCGCGGTGCGCGCTATCCAGAAATGCAACATGGCCGGCCTGCAGGTTCCTCCCGGAAAACAGGACATCTGGGCGCAGATCAAGGTCACTTTCGATCCGAGGGAAATGCTTGGCCTCTGAGGCCTGCCCTCCGCACAATCAGCGAAGAGAAGCGAGAAGATATGAAATTCACCCTCAAGCCGCTCCTGATGGTCGCGACAATAGCGCTGGGTTCTCTCGTTGGCGCTGCCGCGCCGGCATGGGCTCTCGTCGAGATCAACGTCAACAAGGGCAATGTCGAACCGCTGCCGATCGCCATCACGGACTTCCAGTCGAATGATGCGCTGGGCGCGCAGATCACCGAGATCGTCACCGCCGACCTGAAGCGCTCCGGCCTGTTCGCGCCGATCGACAAGAGCGCCTTCATCGAGAAGATTTCCGGCCCGGACGCCACGCCGCGCTTCGACGACTGGAAGGTGATCAACGCGCAGGCGCTGGTCACCGGCAGCGTCGGCAAGGAAGCCGACGGCCGCATCCGCGCCCAGTACCGGTTGTGGGATACGTTTGCGGGCCAGCAGATGGCGGGCGAGCAGTTCTTCGCCAACGACGCCAACACCAGGCGCGTCGCCCATATCATTGCCGACGCCATCTATGAGCGGATCACCGGCGAAAAAGGCTATTTCGACACGCGCGTCGTCTTCGTCGACGAGTCCGGCGCCAAGAACGCCCGCAAGAAGCGGCTCGCCATCATGGACCAGGACGGCGCCAACATACGCTACCTGTCGGACGGCCGCGCGATCGTTCTGACGCCGCGTTTTTCGCCGAACCGGCAGGAAATCACCTACATGTCCTACGAAAGCGGGCAGCCGAAGGTGTATCTGCTGCAGATCGAGACCGGACAGCGCGAGCTGGTGGGCAACTTTCCCGGCATGACGTTCGCGCCGCGCTTCTCGCCCGACGGCCAGAAGGTGATCATGAGCCTGCTGCGCGATGATGGCAACTCCAACATCTTCGCCATGGATCTGAGGAGCCGCTCGACGACGCGGCTCACCGATTCGACCGCGATCGACACTTCTCCCTCCTATTCGCCGGACGGCTCGCAGATCGTCTTCACTTCCGACCGCGGCGGCGGCAGCGGCCGTTCGCAGATTTATGTCATGGGCGCGGACGGCTCAAATCCGCACCGCATCTCCTTCGGCGACGGCGTCTATTCGACGCCCGTCTGGTCGCCGCGCGGCGACCTCATCGCCTTCACCAAGCAGAGCGGCGGCGAGTTCCAGATCGGCGTCATGAAAACCGACGGCTCGAGCGAGCGCATCCTGTCCTCCGGCTTCCAGCAGGAGGGTCCGACCTGGGCGCCGAACGGCCGCGTGCTGATGTTCTTCCGCGACTCCGCCGGCGGCCCGAAGCTGGTCTCGGTCGATCTCACCGGCCGCAACGAGCAGCAGATTCCGACGGCGAACTATGCGTCGGACCCGGCTTGGTCGCCGTTGCTTGAGTGAGGGGAAGGGAATTGGGGAACTGGGGAATTGGGGAATTGAAGAACTGAAGAAATGGAGAAGCAGGGACGCTACGTTGGACGCGCCAGGGACCTGCAGGTCTATAAGCGGGCCTACGCAGTTTCTCTTGAAATTCACAAAGCCACGCTGGCCTTTCCGAAGATCGAGCAATACGCGCTAGCCGATCAGTTGCGTCGCTCCAGCAAGGCTATCTGCGCTAATTTGTCGGAGGGCTTTGCCAAGCAGCCTCATTCCAAAGCCGAATTCGCTCGCTTCATTTCAATGGCTATGGGGTCGTGTAGCGAAGTCGAGACATGGATCTCCTATGCCTTCGACCTCGAATACATTTCAAAGACACAGCTTGACGAGTGGCTACGATCCTACAACCAGATCTATGGGATGCTGGTGAATCTCAGAGGGTCGCTGAAGTGACCTCTTTCTCCAATTCTTCAATTCCCCAGTTCCCCAATTCCCTCTTTTTCCATGTTTTGGCCGCATTTCCGCCTACGGTCCGCGCGCAGTGTCGCCCCTTCGTAAAGCGCGGGGCAAGCAGTCGCGGACGGCGGCTCGAAACCAAACATTAACCGTGTTTCTTGAATGCCGGTTAACCCAAACGTGGTTACTGGGTGATCAACGAAATCACTCATATGCGAAGGAGAGGCGGCATGGGCCGTATCGCAGCACTTACCAGAAACCCAGCGATGATCGCTCTCGTGATGGCGCTCGCCATTACCGGTTGCGCCTCGAAGAAGACCCCGAACAGCGCGGCCGATCTCGGCCTCAACGGTGCCGGAGCCGCGACGCCCGGTTCGGCGCAGGACTTCACCGTCAACATCGGCGACCGCATCTTCTTCGACACCGATTCCTCGTCGATCCGCGCCGACGCACAGACCACGCTGGCCCGCCAGGCGCAGTGGCTGAACCAGTATCGCCAGTATGCGATCGTCATCGAAGGCCATGCCGACGAGCGCGGCACGCGTGAGTACAACCTGGCGCTGGGCGCCCGCCGCGCCGCCGCCACGCGCGACTTCCTGGTCTCCAAGGGCGTCTCCGCCGGCCGCCTGAAGACGATCTCTTACGGCAAGGAGCGTCCGGTCGCGGTCTGCGACGACATCTCCTGCTGGTCGCAGAACCGCCGCGCCGTCACCACGCTTTCCGGCGCCGGCTCCTGACGCATGACACCGAAGATCGGGGTCGATTTTCGGTAAGGGCGCTCGGCGTCCCGGGCGACAAAAATACAACATACCAAAAATGAAAGGCGGCCTCAGGGCCGCCTTTTTCCTTTGCAACAAACCGAAACAAAATTTGGCCGAAGTCTCGCGTCCTGCTATGAGCGCGAGGGCGCTTCCTCCCTTGTTTGATTTGGAAAGGCGCATCAGGCCAACACCCACCGCGAGAGACAGAATGCACTTCAGAACGGTCCTGAGCGGCACGCTTGCGCTGCTGCTCGTATCAAGCCTCCCAAGCCTTGCCGCGCCGGCCGACAGTGCCGGGCCGGCCGCCGACAGCGGGTTCACCTTCCATCTGCCTACGCTCGGCATCTTCGGCGACAAGAAGAAGCCGGAACAGGCGCAGGTCGCGCAACAGGAGGGCGGCGCCGGCGTAACTGGTCTGGAAGACCAACTGCGTCAGCTGAACGGCAAGATCGAGGAGATGAATTTCCAGATCCTGCAGATGCAGGAACAGATCCGCAAGCAGCAGGAAGACAATGAGTTCCGTTTCCAGCAACTCGAGGGCCAAGGAGGCGCCAAGCCGGCCGGGCAGAAGAAATCGGAAGCCGCGCCCCAGGACGGGAACAGCCATGACGGCAACACCAATCTCGGCGATGCCGGCACCGGTCAATCCGGCACCGGCGACGCCGGAACCGACAACGGCGTCGCCCAGGCCCCGGCGACGCAGCCGCCGGCCGGCACCGGCGCGCAAAACGGCGGCAAAAGCGTTGGCGATGTCATCGTGGAATCGCAGACCGGCGATCCCGGTAAGCTGATCACCGGCGCGCCGCCGAAGAATTTCGGCACCATCACCGTCGACAAGAACGGCAACGTGGTCAACGCCGAGACCGGCCCGCAGGCCAGCGCGCCGGCGGAAGCTCCCGCGGCCACCGCAAGCGCTCCTCCCGCCGAGACGCCGGCCAAGAAGAGCAAGTCCGGCGGCACCGAAGTGGCGGCCCTGCCGTCGACAAACGATCCCGACGAGCTCTATCGCAATTCCTACCAATTCATCCTGTCGGGCGATTATCCGACCGCCGAGCAGGGTTTTCGCGACCATATTTCCCGCTTCCCCAAGGACGCCAAGGCGGCTGATGCGCATTACTGGCTGGGCGAGTCGCTGCTCGGGCAGCAGAAATACCGTGACGCGGCCGAAGTCTTCCTCGCCGCCAGCAAGGACTATCCGAAGGCCAAGAAGGCTCCCGACATGCTGCTCAAGCTCGGCGTTTCGCTGGTCGGCCTGAAGCAGAACGACGTCGCCTGCGCCACCTTCGGTGAAATCGGCAAGCGCTATCCCGATGTTTCCGGCGCGCTCAAAGAACGCATCAAGCAGGAAAGGGCCCTGGCGTCGTGCTGACGCTCGACAGCAAACCTGACCTTTTGGACTGCCTTTTCTCCGACCTGGATCTTTCGAGCGGCGCCGTTGCGGCCGTGTCCGGCGGCAGTGACTCGACCGCTCTTCTCCTTCTCCTCAAAGATCACCTCGACCGGACCGCATCGGCCGCCAGGCTGCTCGCGGTGACCGTCGATCATGGGCTGAGGCCGGACTCGGCCGCTGAGGCGCGGCTCGTTCAACGCTTCTGCGCCGATCGCGGCATCGCGCATCGCATTCTTGCCTGGCGCGGCGACAAGCCGGCGACCGGTCTGGCGGCCGCCGCGCGCGAGGCGCGCTATCGGCTGCTTGCCGAAGCTGCCGGCGCCGAAGGCATCAAGCTGATCCTGACCGGCCACACCGCCGACGACCAGGCCGAGACGGTGCTGATGCGGCAGGCGCGCGACGACGAGGGCCGGGGCCTCGCCGGCATGGCGCCCGCCACGCTGTTCGACTGGCGGACATGGATCGTCCGGCCGCTGCTTGGCACAAGGCGCGCGGCACTGCGCGAGATGCTGCGGGCCCGCGACATCGGCTGGATCGAGGACCCGACCAATGCCGATGCCCATTTCGAGCGGCCGCGCGTGCGGGCGAAGCTCGCGCAGGGCGACGGCGAACAGCGTATCGCGCAGGCGCTGGCACGGGCCGGCCAGGCGGCTTTCGAGCGCCGGGACGTCGGCCGCCGCGCCGCCACGCTCATCGACACCTTTGCCGGCAGGCCGGTTCCGGGCCTCATCCGCCTCGATCGCGAGTTTGCCGGAAATGAGGATGACCAAGCTGTCATCCATGCGCTGCGCATCCTGTTGGCCGCCATCGGCGGCGTCTCGTTTCTCGCCGACGAGACGCGCTGCGCTGCGCTGCTTTCCCGCCTGCGGTCCACTCCGTTTCGCGCCACATTGTCGCGGACGGTTATCGATGCGCGACGAACCGGCATTTTCCTTCGCCGCGAGAACCGCGACCTGCCTGCAGCCGCGCCACCGCAGCACAACCGGCTCTGGGACAATCGGCGGCGCATCACTTTGAAAGACGGGCCGGGCGACTTGGTGATCGCGCCGCTGGGGGCCGCCGCCGGGAAAGCGCCCTTGAGCCAGGATATCCCGCCGAGCCTTTCGCGCGCCGCGCTTGCCGCGGAGCCCGCGCTATGGTCCGCCGGCAAATGTCTTGCTCTTGCGGGCGGCAATGCCGGCTCGCGATCGGTCTCGATCGCTCCGGCGGTGGCTCCTTTCGCGCGCTTCCTGCCATCCTTCGACATCGAGCCCGCCGCCGCCGCGGCGGCCCTGGTCGGCGCGCCGCCGTTGCCGGCACTGCCATTCCGCCGCCATGATGATGGCCGAGGGTGGGCGAAAGCTTAACCGATACGTGCTGTTCTGCTTGGCAAGGGGGGGCGCTCTCCCTATGTTAGGCCCAAGCTAATCCATCATCGCGGGTCCGCGCGCGGACGCCAACGGGACAATAGATGAATCCGAATTATCGCAACCTCGCGCTCTGGGCGATCATAGCGGTCCTGCTCATAGCCCTGTTCAATCTTTTCCAGACGCCGCAGACGCGCGGCGCCACCACGGATATCGCCTATTCGCAGTTCCTGCAGGACGTCGCGTCGGGGCGGGTCAAAAGCGTGACCATCGCCGGCGCCCGCATCTTCGGCAACTACACGGACAACGCCAACGGCTTTCAGACCTATTCGCCCGGCGATCCGTCGCTGGTCTCCAGGCTGCAGGACAAGAACGTCACCATCACCGCCAAGCCCGAGACCGACGGCTCCAATTCGTTGTTCGGCTATCTGATCTCGTGGCTGCCGATGATCCTGATCCTCGGCGTGTGGATATTCTTCATGCGCCAGATGCAATCAGGCTCCGGCCGCGCCATGGGCTTCGGCAAGTCGAAGGCCAAGCTTTTGACCGAGGCGCATGGCCGCGTCACCTTCCAGGACGTCGCCGGCGTCGACGAGGCCAAGGAGGATCTCGAAGAGATCGTCGAGTTCCTGCGCGATCCGCAGAAGTTCCAGCGCCTCGGCGGCAAGATCCCGCGCGGCGTGCTCCTGGTCGGCCCGCCCGGCACCGGCAAGACGCTGCTCGCCCGCTCGGTCGCCGGTGAAGCCAACGTGCCGTTCTTCACCATTTCCGGCTCGGACTTCGTCGAGATGTTCGTCGGCGTCGGCGCAAGCCGCGTGCGCGACATGTTCGACCAGGCCAAGAAGAACGCGCCCTGCATCATCTTCATCGACGAAATCGATGCCGTCGGCCGCCATCGCGGCGCCGGCCTCGGCGGCGGCAATGACGAACGCGAGCAGACGCTGAACCAGCTGCTGGTCGAGATGGACGGTTTCGAGTCCAACGAGAGCATCATCCTCATCGCCGCCACCAACCGGCCCGACGTGCTCGACCCGGCGCTGCTGAGGCCCGGCCGTTTCGACCGCCAGGTCGTGGTGCCGAACCCCGACATCGTCGGCCGCGAGAAGATCCTCAAGGTGCATGTGCGCAACGTGCCGCTGGCGCCCAATGTCGACCTCAAGGTGGTTGCGCGCGGCACACCGGGCTTTTCCGGCGCCGATCTGATGAACCTCGTCAACGAATCCGCGCTGATGGCGGCGCGCCGCAACAAGCGGCTCGTCACCATGGCCGAGTTCGAGGACGCCAAGGACAAGATCATGATGGGCGCCGAGCGCCGCTCGTCGGCGATGACGCAGGCCGAGAAGGAGCTGACCGCCTATCACGAGGCCGGGCACGCGATCCTGGCGCTCAACGTGCCGTCGGCCGATCCGCTGCACAAGGCAACCATCATCCCGCGCGGCCGCGCGCTCGGCATGGTCATGCAGTTGCCGGAAGGCGACCGCTATTCGATGAGCTACAAGTACATGATCTCGCGGCTTGCGATCATGATGGGCGGCCGCGTCGCCGAAGAGTTCAAGTTCGGCAAGGAGAACATCACGTCGGGCGCCTCCTCCGATATCGAGCAGGCGACCAAGCTGGCGCGCGCCATGGTCACGCGCTGGGGCTTCTCCGACAAGCTCGGCCACGTCGCCTATGGCGACAACCAGGAAGAGGTCTTCCTCGGCCATTCGGTGGCGCGCACCCAGAACATCTCGGAAGAGACGGCGCAGATCATCGACGCCGAGGTGCGGCGCCTGATCGACGACGCCTATTCGACCGCCAAGACCATCCTGACCAAGAAGAAGAAGGAATGGATCGCGCTCGCCGAGGGACTGCTCGAATACGAGACGCTGTCCGGCGACGAGATCAAGCAGCTGATCGCGGGCAACAAGCCCGCCCGCGACCTCGGCGACGACACCCCGCCCAGCCGCGGCTCGGCCGTGCCGAAGGCCGGCACCGGCGGCCGCCGCAAGAAAGGCCCTGAGCCCGAAGGCGGCATGGAGCCGCAGCCGTCGAGCTGACCAGCTTATGAATTGTAAAAGAACGCCGCGGCTTCAAACCCGCGGCGTTCTTTTGTCTGAAGCGATCTAAAGCGCGTCGCGCTGAACCGGATTCAGGCGACGCGCTTTAAGTCTTGTTTTGCTGCATGTCGTTGTCCCAGAACCGCTGCGCACTTCTGGGCGACATGCATTAGAGCCACCTCAGAGGGTCTGCGGCGCGAGTGCGCTTGCCTTGCCTTGGCGCGGCCTGGCGGCGCGGCCGGCATATTCTTTGCCCCATCTGGCCAGCGGGATCAGCGCATTGTCCAGCTCGACGCCGAATTCGGTGATCGAGTATTCGACCCTCGGCGGCACTTCCGCGAAGATTTCGCGATTGACGAGGCCATCGGCTTCCATCTCGCGCAGCTGCTGAATCAGCATCTTTTCGCTGATTTCGGGCACAAGGCGCTTCAGCTCACCGAATCGTGCCGGGGCCTTGTGCAACTGCCAGAGCAGCAACGCCTTCCATTTGCCGCCGATCGCTTCGAGCGCAGGGCCTAGTCCGCAACTATTTGGCTGTCTCTTTCCCATGTTTCATCCAGTTCTGAGCAATCGGTGGGTACCTTACTTTTTTGTCGGTACTTGAGAAAAGCTCGGCCGGTCCATAGCTTCCTGGCATCGTCGGAAACCGGCGAACACCACAACATCATATCGGTAGCGTGCTTCGGTCTGCAAAGGCCGTTGGCGGACGGATATTGTCAAAAGAGAGAAATCATGACGCGACACACGAACAAGAAGGCCGTGGTGATCGGCGGCACACACGGCATGGGCATGGCTGTCGCCGAGCTCCTCGTCGAAGGCGGCGCCGAAGTCCTGATCACCGGCCGCGATCAACGCAATATCGAGGCCGCGCGCGAGAAGCTGTTTTCTCGCGCCCACGTCGTGCAGTCCGACATCAGCGCCATGGGCGACATCGCTACGCTCGGGGCGGAAGTCGGACAGAAGCTCGGGCAGATCGACCTCCTTCACATCAATGCCGGGGTCGCCGATCTTGAACCGGTGGAGCATGTCACCGAGGCGAGCTATGACCGCACCTTCAACGTCAATGCCAAAGGCGCCTTCTTCACCGCGCAGCGCCTGCTGCCGCTGATCAGGGACGGCGGCGCCATCGTCTTCACCTCGTCGATCGCCGACGAATCCGGCACCGGCGGCATGAGCGTCTATTCCGGATCGAAGGCGGCGCTCCGTGCCTTTGCCAAGGTGCTCGCTGCCGAGCTCCTGCCTCGCCGGATCCGCGTCAATGTAGTGAGCCCAGGGTTCATCGACACACCAACGATGGGTGTCGCCGGCGCGTCCGCCCAAGAGCGCGCGGCCTTCGTGAAGATAGGCGACGCCGTCACGCCGATGAAACGTCACGGGACGGCCGAGGAAGTGGCACGTGCGGTGCTTTTCTTGGCTTTTGACGCCACCTTCACCACGGGTGCGCGGCTGACCGTCGACGGCGGCCTTGGCCAGGATCTGAGCCCGATACCGGCGTGAACCCCGCAAGCAAGCCACGGAGAAGCAGGATGAGCGATATCGCAGTAATCGGCCTCGGCGCCATGGGCACGGCTCTTGCCCATGCCTTTCTGAATAAGGGGCATGAGGTGACCGTGTGGAACCGTTCCCCGGCAAAGGCGGAGGCTTTGGCGGCCAGAGGCGCTGTCGTGGCCAAGAATGTCGAGGAAGCCGTCAGATCGAGCCCGCTGATGGTGGCATGCCTCCTGGTCTACGACACGGTTCATGAGGCGTTAGGCGCCGCCGCGGCCGCATTCTCGGGGCGCACATTGGTCAATCTCACCAACGGTACGCCCGACCAGGCGCGGGCGATGTCGGACTGGGCCGTCAGGCACGGCGCCAACTATCTCGATGGCGGTATCATGGCGGTGCCGCCGATGATTGGCGGGCAGCATGCCTTGATCCTTTATAGCGGCTCCAGGCAAGCATTCGAAACTCATTCCGGACGGCTCGATGCGCTTGGCGCCAGTCGATATCTTGGCGAGGACGCTGGCCTCGCACCGCTCTACGACATCTCGCTTCTGGCCGGCATGTACGGCCTGTTCGCGGGGGTTCTGCAGGCGTTGGCGCTGACAGGCAAAGCCGGAATTCCGGCTCGCGAATTCATGCCGCTGCTGACCGCCTGGCTTGAGGCAATGCAAGGCGGACTGCCGAAATGGGCGGAACAGATCGACAGCGGCGATCACACCAGCAATGTCGTTTCCAATCTGGGCATGCAAGCGGACGCCTATGTCAATCTGGTCGATGCCGCCAGGTCGGCTACAGTCAGCGCCGAACTCGTCTTGCCGATGCAAGACCTGATGCGACGCGGAGTGGCCGCCGGTAACGCCAACGCCGATCTTTCTAGTCTGGTCGGACTGCTGCAACGACCGAAACCAGGTGCTTGAAATTAGGCCGGTTTAGACATCGCGCCCGGCAAAAAAGCCCGCGAGCCTTGCGGCTCGCGGGCTTTCGTCAATCGGTACTAAACGATCAGCTCTTCAGCTTGGCATTGCACAGGCTGTAGAAGCCGCCGCCCTTCTGGATCCACTTGAGACCATTCAGCGTGTTGGCATCCTTGTTGGCATAGTACTGCTCGAGGCAGGTATGCATGCGGCCCTTGGCCGGGGTCTCGGTGGCGAATTTCGGCGAAATCGCCTTCGGGAAGGTCACGCCCTTCGGCGCAGCGACGCTCGGCTTCGCCGGCTCGCTGGTATAGGTGGCTTCCGTCGGTGCAGGCACGGTGTCGTCGTCGGCAGCGGCGGCGCCGCACTCGGCCTTGCGGAAGTCGTTCCACTTCATGCCGTTCAGCTTGTTGGCGGTCTTCGCAGCCTGGTACTTGGTGCTGCATTCGGCCATGCTCAGGCCCTTGCCGCCGTCGGCAGCCGCGGTCGAGGTCTTGGTCGTCGTGGCCGGTTTGGTTTCGGTGGCCGGGGCGGCAGCCGCGGCGGTTGCGCCAGGACCGCACTCGGCCTTGCGGAAGTCGTTCCACTTCATGCCGTTGAGCGTGCCGGCGGATTTTGCAGCCTGGTATTTGGTGCTGCATTCCTTGGAGCTCAGGCCCTTGGCCGCGTCGTCGGCAGCGGCGGCCGCCTTCGTCTTCTTGGCGGGCTTGGTGTCGGCGGCCTTCGTATCGGTCGCCGCCTTGGTGTCGGTCGCGGCCTTGGTGTCGGTCGCGGTGGCGTTGCTGCCGCACTGGGCCTTGCGGAACTGGTTCCAGGTCTGGCCGGCGAGCGTTCCCGCATCCTTGGCCGCGTTATACTTGGTGCTGCACTCGGCCATGGTCAGCGCGTGGGCCGGCGCCGCCAGGAACAAGGTTGCGACGGCGATACCCGTCAAAGCTGCAAGTCTATGAATAAGCATGGCGTTTTCTCCCTTGCTGCCGCCAATAAGTGTCCCTATGCCAAATCAATAGCTCTCAATGTCCGGTTGCGCCAGATGCTTCCGGCACAGGCGCCCTCACAAAGTGTGTTATTCGCGATAAGGTGATGAATTGCCTGCCGGTTCGCCGCCAGCCAGGGTTTGCGGGGTACCGAAGAGCCTCGCACCGGCAGGTATAGCGCCGCCACGTCAAAGGTGGTGACAGGCTGTCGAATCGCTCGCACCGCCCGCTACAATGTTTTTCTAAGGATTGGTAATATACAATCACGAAATTTGATGATCGGATGCGGCCCAATTTGTGGCAATACGGGCGGCTGAAAAACCGACGGGGACTTTGAGACACATGGCAGGTCAGTATTTCGGCACCGACGGTATCCGCGGACGCGCCAATAAATTTCCGATGACGGCCGAGGTCGCCATGCGCGTCGGCATGGCCGCCGGGCTCTCTTTCCAGCGCGGCAATCATCGTCATCGCGTCGTGCTCGGCAAGGACACGCGGCTTTCCGGCTACATGATCGAGAACGCCATGGTGGCGGGCCTGTGCGCCGCCGGCATGGACGTGTTCCTGCTCGGCCCCATACCGACGCCCGCGGTCGCCATGCTGGTGCGCTCGCTGCGCGCCGACATCGGGGTGATGATCTCGGCCTCGCACAATCCTTACTACGACAACGGCATCAAGCTGTTCGGTCCCGACGGCTACAAGCTCTCCGACGAGATCGAGGAACGCATCGAAGGCATGCTCGACAAGGATATCGAGCTGGCGCTCGCCGATTCCGACGGGCTCGGCCGCGCCAAGCGCGTCGACGGCGTGCATGACCGCTATATCGAATTCGCCAAGCGCACGCTGCCGCGCTCGATGTCGCTTTCGGGGCTGAGGATCGTCGTCGACTGCGCGAACGGCGCGTCCTACAAGGTGGCGCCCGAGGCGCTGTGGGAACTCGGCGCCGAGGTGGTGGCGATCAATGTCGAGCCGAACGGCTTCAACATCAACAAGGAGTGCGGCTCGACCCATCCGGCCGGCCTGCAGAAGAAGGTGCACGAGGTGCGCGCCGATATCGGCATCGCGCTCGACGGCGACGCCGACCGGGTGGTGATCGTCGACGAGAACGGCACCATCGTCGACGGCGACCAGATCATGGCCCTGATCGCCGAGTCCTGGCACCAGAGCGGGAGGCTGGCCGGCGGCGGCGTCGTCTCCACCGTGATGTCCAATCTCGGGCTGGAGCGCTTTCTTGGCGGCATGAAGCTGCAGCTGCACCGCACCAAGGTCGGCGACCGCTATGTGGTCGAGCACATGCGCGCGCATGGCTTGAATGTCGGCGGTGAGCAGTCCGGCCATATCGTGCTGTCCGATTTCTCGACCACCGGCGACGGCCTGGTCTCGGCGCTGCAGGTGCTGGCCTGCATCAAGCGGCAGAACCGGCCGGTCAGCGAATTGTCGAAGAAGTTCGAGCCGGTGCCGCAGCTTCTGAAGAATGTCCGCATCTCCGGCGGCAAGCCGCTCGAGGAAGCGCCGGTCAAGGCGGCCATCGAGGATGCGCGCAACCGGCTTGGCAAGGCCGGCCGCCTCGTGATCCGTCCCTCCGGCACCGAGCCGCTCATCCGGGTCATGGCCGAGGGCGATGATCCGCAACTGGTCGAAGCGGTCGTCAACGACATCGTCGGCATCCTGCAGGACACCCGCAGCGCCGCCTGAGCTCCGTCCCGCAGTTCCTCTAAGCCCGCCGCCAAGGCGGGCTTATTTGGTACCGGGCGCGCAGATCGGACAACGGCCTTCCCTCTAAAATTGTATAGATTCGTGGTTAATCGGTACGGTTAAACGGCTTTTAACCTTTGCAATTCATTATCCAAACCCGAGGTCAATCATCTTCGGGCGGGAGTCGTCCCGAGGCTTCTTAGGGGTGACAGAATGTTCAAGACAGCAAGAATGGCATTGCTTGCCGCGCTGTTCGCGGGCTTGGCCGGACCGCTCTTCGCGGCCGACCTCCCCGAACCGCAAATCGAGGAGGCGCCTCCGCCGGTGGTCGAGCAGCAGCCGATCGATATCGGCGGCTGGTATATCCGCGGCGACATCGACTATCACAAGTCGACCGTGCGCGGCATCGACTACATGACCTACGCTGTCGATCCTTGTAACTGCTCGGTCACGCCCGGCAGCAAGAGCTTCGATTTCGGCAAGCTCAAGGGCGGCTTCTCGCTCGGCGGCGGCGTCGGCTACAAGATCAACGATTACTTCCGCACGGACGTGACCGCCGACTACTGGTTCAAGTCGAACTTCAACGGCCAGACCTCGGACCTCGTCTCGACCTCGACCGAAGTGTCGAAGATGAGCGCTCTGCTGCTGCTGGCCAACGCCTATGTCGATATCGGCACTTGGCACGGCGTCACGCCTTATGTCGGCGCCGGCATCGGCGGCGCGCATGTCAAGTGGGACACGGTCCACGATCCGAACACCACCGAGACTAACCCAGGCTCTTCCAACTGGCGCTTTGCCTATGCTCTCATGGCCGGCGCGTCCTACTGCCTGACCGACAGGGTGATCCTCGACGCCGGCTACCGCTTCACCCATATCCAGGGCGGCCGCATGTTCGAATGGGATGTGAGCAGCACCGGACCTGGCTTCGATCGCGGCATCAACACCCATGAAGTGCGCGGCGGCCTGCGCTACCAGTTCGGCGGCAACAATGGCTGCGCCGCACCGGTGGTTGCCTATCAGCCGGAACCGGAACCGATCTACACCAAGTAATCGCCTTTATTATCCCGATGTTCGTCAGCCGCCCGGCGCCAGCCGGGCGGTTTTTGTTATGCAACGCCGGTAAATATTGATCGAAATCAATTCGGTAACTGGCTGTTATCCTTAACCGCCACTTAACCACTATGGTTAACAATGGCTCCTTGAAACGGCGCCCGCGTTCGCGGTTGGCGCCAATTTCAGGAGCCGGGGACCATGATATCCAGATCGCGTATCGCGTCAGCGCTTGCCGCAGCCATCCTGTTGCCGATGACGCCGGCGCTCGCAGCCGACTACGATCCGCCGATCTATGTCGACCAGGCGCCGGACTACCAGCCGGTCGAGGTCGGCTCCGGCTGGTATCTGCGCGGCGATGTCGGCTATGCCTTCAGCCATCCGTTCGAGCACAAGGAGGTATCCTCCGGCCCTCTTAACAGCTTCACCGATGAGGCGAGCCTTTTCACTGGTAGCATTGGTATGGGCTACCACATCAACGACTATCTCCGGGTCGAGTTGAACGGCGGCATTCTGCCAACCGACAAATTCACAGAGAGCGCCAAGCTGGCGGCGACCTGCGACGGACATACGCTTGTGGACGATGGTTTCGGCACCATCAATTCCGTCGCGGCCACCCAGGCATGCGACCTCACCAATAACGGCTCCAACAAAGGCTACAGCATCATGGCCAACGGCTATGTTGATCTGGGCACTTATGTCGGGATCACCCCATATCTCGGCGGAGGCATCGGTCTCGCCTACAATAAATACTATAGGAGCATAGGTGCGCGCGACTGCGTTGAGACTGCCCCTAATTCTGCCGGTACAGGCGGTTTTTCCTGCGACGACCCCGCTGGGTACGAAGGCCAGACCGACAGCGAGGGCAAGTTCAATCTTGCGTACTCGATCGGTGGCGGCCTGTCCTATCAGGTGACCCAAAACGTGTCTGTCGATCTCGGCTACGAGTATTTTTCGGTGCCGGGCGCCAAATATGTCGCGTATGACGGCGGCGCCTTCAACATCCACAAGGGCATCGACTACCAGACGGTCAAGCTCGGATTACGCTACGACCTTTGGTAGAATGGCGGATCTGGAAATTGCAACGGCGGGCCTGGGTCCGCCGTTTTTTATTGCACATGAAGTCACGTGATCGCCTGGTATCCTGGCTGCGACAAAAACTTTCCCCTTGACGCCGGAAGCCTGAACGCATATCGCCGTCCGTGGGCCACCCCTCCCCAACGAGGGGCCACTATCTGGAAGGATAGACCACGATGACGATGCTTACCAAGCCCGGACTCCGTCCGGCAAACCCCAATTTCTCTTCAGGTCCCTGCGCAAAACGCCCCGGCTGGTCGGTCGAGGCGCTGAAAGGCGCCGCGCTCGGGCGCTCGCACCGCGCCAAGATCGGCAAGGCGAAGCTCGAGCAGGCTATCGAGCTGACGCGCGAAATCCTCAAGGTTCCCGCCGGCTATCGCATCGGCATCGTGCCGGCGTCGGACACCGGCGCGGTCGAGATGGCGCTCTGGTCGCTGCTTGGCGAGCGCGGCGTCGACATGGTCGCCTGGGAAAGTTTTGGTTCCGGCTGGGTGACCGATGTCGTCAAGCAGCTCAAGCTCGCCGATGTTCGCAAGTTCGAGGCCGGCTACGGCGAGCTGCCCGACCTGGCGCAGGTCGATTTCGACCGCGACATCGTCTTCACCTGGAACGGCACGACCTCGGGCGTGCGCGTGCCGAACGGCGATTTCATTCCCACGAACCGCAAGGGTCTGACCATTTGCGACGCCACCTCGGCGGCGTTCGCGCAAAGGCTCGATTTCGAGAAGCTCGATGTCGTCACCTTCTCCTGGCAGAAGGTGCTGGGCGGCGAGGGCGCGCATGGCATGCTGATCCTGTCGCCCCGCGCCGTCGCGCGGCTGGAGACCTACAAGCCGGCCTGGCCGCTGCCGAAAATCTTCCGCCTGACCTCGGGCGGCAAGCTGATCGAGGGCATCTTCAAGGGCGAGACCATCAACACGCCGTCGATGCTGTGCGTGGAGGATTGTCTCGATGCGCTTCAGTGGGCGAAGTCGATCGGCGGCCTGGAAGCGCTGATCGCCCGCGCGGACGCCAATGCCGCGGTGCTCGACCGGTTTGTTGAGAAGTCAACGTGGCTCGGTCATCTCGCCGTCGATCCGGCGACGCGCTCGAACACGTCCGTGTGCCTCTCCTTCACCGACGCGCAAGTGGCGGCGCTCGATGCCGACGGCCAGGCGGCCTTCGCCAAGGGGATCGTGTCCGCGCTCGACAAGGAAGGCGTCGCCTACGACATCGGCTCCTACCGCGATGCGCCGCCCGGCCTGCGCATCTGGTGCGGCGCCACCGTCGAGACCGCCGATGTCGAAGCGCTGCTGCCCTGGCTCGACTGGGCCTTCGCCATGCAGAAGGCGTCGCTCAAGGCAGCGGCCTGAGTTTCATGGCGGCCAGCGGGCCGCCATTTCCCGACACATCCATTCCCACGTCAAGGAGGCCGCAATGGCGCCCCGCGTTCTCGTTTCGGATAAACTTTCCACCACCGCCGTGCAGATCTTCAAGGATCGCGGCATCGACGTCGACTATCTGCCCGATCTCGGCAAGGACAAGGAAAAGCTCGCCGAGGTGATCGGCCAGTATGACGGCCTCGCCATCCGCTCGACGACCAAGGTCACCGAGAAGCTGATCAATGCGGCAACCAGGCTCAAGGTCGTCGGTCGCGCCGGTATCGGCGTCGACAATGTCGATATCCCGGCCGCCAGCCGCAAGGGCATCATCGTGATGAACACGCCCTTCGGCAATTCGATCACCACTGCCGAGCATGCGGTGGCGATGATCTTCGCGCTGGCGCGGCAGATACCGGAAGCCAATGCCTCGACCCATTCCGGCAAATGGGAAAAGAACCGCTTCATGGGTGTCGAGATCACCAGCAAAACGCTGGGCGTGATCGGCTGCGGCAATATCGGCTCGATCGTCGCCACGCGCGGCGTCGGGCTGAAGATGCATGTGATCGCCTTCGATCCGTTCCTGTCCGACAGCCGCGCCGAGGAGCTCGGCGTTCAGAAGGTCGAGCTCGACGAGCTCTTCGCCCGCGCCGACTTCATCACGCTGCACACGCCGCTGACCGACAAGACGCGCAACATCATCGATGCGGCGGCGATCGCCAAGATGAAGGACGGTGTGCGCATCATCAATTGCGCCCGCGGCGGATTGGTCGTCGAGGCGGACCTGGTCGCGGCGCTGAAGAGCGGCAAGGTGGCGGGCGCGGGCATCGACGTGTTCGAGGTCGAGCCGGCCGAGAACAACCCGCTGTTCGGCATGGACAATGTCGTAGCAACGCCGCATCTCGGCGCCTCGACCACCGAGGCGCAGGAGAATGTCGCGCTGCAGGTCGCCGAGCAGATGAGCGACTACCTGATCAAGGGCGCGGTCTCCAATGCAATCAACATGCCTTCGATCACAGCCGAGGAGGCGCCGCGGCTGAAACCCTTCGTCAAGCTTGCCGAAGTGCTCGGCGCCTTTGTCGGCCAGGTCACCGAGGATCCGATCAAGGAGGTCGAGATCCTGTTCGACGGCTCGACCGCGACGATGAACACGCGCGCGCTGGTGAGCGCTGCCCTTGCCGGCCTCATCCGGCCGCAGGTCTCCGACGTCAACATGGTGTCGGCGCCGATCATGGTGAAGGAGCGCGGCATCATCGTCGCCGAGGTCAAGCGCGACAAGTCGGGCGTGTTCGACGGCTATATCAAGCTCACCGTCAAGACCGAGCATATGACGCGCTCGATCGCCGGCACCTGCTTCTCCGACCACAAGCCGCGCTTCATCCAGATCAAGGGCATCAATCTCGATGCCGAGGTCGGCCAGCACATGCTCTACACCACCAATGCCGACGCGCCCGGCATCATCGGCCTGCTCGGCACGGTGTGCGGCGAGAACGGCGTCAACATCGCCAACTTCCAGCTCGGCCGCAACCGACCGGGCGGCGATGCGATAGCGCTGCTTTATCTCGATGCGCCCTTCCCGGAAAGTGTGCTGGAGCAGGTACGCGCGCACAAGTCGATCGACTCGGCGAAGCGGCTGCGCTTCGACGTTGGCGGCGAGTAAACGTCCAGACATGAAACGCCCCGCTTGCATCAGCAAGCGGGGCATTCATGAGATGGCCGTCACCCGATGGCCGCTTGCCGGGAAGTTGATATTCACCCTGTCTGCAGCGCTGCTCGGCTGCCGCTGTACTCGGCAAGCGCAATGCCGCCGAGGACAAGTGCCAGCGCGAAGGCCTGATAAGCCTGAAACTGCTCGCCGACGATCAGCACCGAAAGCAACGTGCCGAAGATCGGCACCAGATTGATGAACAGGCCGGCGCGGTTGGCGCCGATCAATTCGTTGCCCTTGATGTAGAGGACCTGCGAGACGACCGAAGCGCCAAGCGCCGTGTAGAGCGTGAGCGTCCAGCCACGGGCGTCCGGCACGATGACGCGGCCAGACGCGACCTCCCAGACGAAGAAGGGCAGGGAAACCAGCAGCGCGGCAATCGACAGCGCCAGCATGAAACTTTGCCAGCGGATTGCCGGCCTGAGGCGCAGTCCCACCGAATAGAGGCTGTAGCAAAGCACCGCCACAAGCATGATGGCGTCGCCGAAATTGAGGTCGAGCTTCAGCAACTGGCCGACGTCGCCATGACTTGCCGTCAGCGCGACGCCGGCGATGGTGAGCACGACGCCGACGATCTGCAGAGGCTGCACGCGCAGCCTGAACAGCACGAAATTGGCAAGGATGATGACGATCGGGATGGCTGCCTGCTCGATCGAGACGTTGATGGCGGTCGTGTAGTTGAGCGCCGTGTAGAAGATGACGTTGAAGATGGTGAAGCCGCAAGCGCCGAGCCCGGCAAGCAGCCTCCAGTGCCTGCGCACTTCGGGCCAATCCTCACGCAGCATCCGCCAGCCGATGGGCAGCAGGATCAGCACCGCCATCACCCAGCGCAGGAACACCAAGGTCATCGGCGAGACATGGCCGACGGCAAGCTTGCCCGCCACCGAATTGCCGCCCCACAGGAGCATGGTCGACAGAAGGAACAGATAGGCGGCTCGGTGCATGGAGGTTCCGGCCCTGCAGAGTGTTCGACGGTTCAGCCCGGCCCAAGGCGTGTTGATATTCAGGTGATGCCGGCCTGCAAATGCCGGTTTCCTGCGCTTCCGGTGCTCACGTACTTTAAGTACGCTCCGCTCCGGTTCTCGGAACTCGCCATTTTCGGATCGGCCTGACCTGAATATCAACACGCCTTAGAGTGGCGGCGGCTCCAAGTAAATGATGCGAAGGCCGAAATTTGTTGTGCCTGGGCCAGGTTGACGTCTCGCCGTTGGCGTCATTTTGATCCAAGTCCTTGAGGGGCATGGTCACTTGCGGAAGCCGGTTCCCGCTTTTTGGCTTCGCCGACGTTCGGTTCGGGTCACGCTCCAGCGATGGTTTCGGCGGCAAAGAAAGGGTCGCGCCAACCGCCGCTTGACGCTATAGAGGCCTGTCGTTTCAGGCCGCCCGCGCGGCATTTCAAGGGAAAAGAACATGGCGAATGTGGTGGTCGTCGGCTCGCAGTGGGGCGACGAAGGCAAGGGCAAGATCGTCGACTGGCTGTCGGAACGTGCCGATGTGGTCGTGCGCTTCCAGGGCGGCCACAATGCCGGCCACACGCTGGTCGTCGACGGCAAGGTCTACAAGCTGTCGCTGTTGCCCTCCGGCGTGGTCAGGCAGGGCAAGCTTTCGATCATCGGCAACGGCGTGGTGTTCGATCCGCATGCCTTCGTCGCCGAAGCCAAGAAGCTCAAGGAGCAGGGCGTGGAGGTCACGCCGGAACGCCTGAAAATAGCCGAAAACACCGCGCTTATCCTGTCGCTGCACCGGGAGCTGGACGGATTGCGCGAAGACGCCGCCTCGAATTCCGGAACCAAGATTGGCACGACACGCCGCGGCATCGGCCCCGCCTATGAGGACAAGGTGGGCCGGCGCGCGGTGCGGGTGATGGATTTGGCGGATATGGAAACGCTCCCCTTGAAGGTCGACAGGCTGCTGACGCATCACAATGCGCTGCGCCGCGGGCTCGGTCATGCGGAAGCGACGCATGAGGCGATCATGCAGGAACTGACCTCGGTGGCCGCCGAGATCCTGCCTTACATGGACCGCGTCTGGAAGGTGCTCGACGACAGGCGCCGCGCCGGCGAACGCATCCTGTTCGAGGGCGCGCAGGGCACGCTGCTCGACATCGACCACGGCACCTATCCCTTCGTCACCTCGTCCAACACCGTGGCCGGGCAGGCCGCAGCCGGTTCGGGCGTAGGCCCCGGCGTCATCGGCTATGTGCTCGGCATCACCAAGGCCTACACGACGCGCGTCGGCGAAGGACCGTTCCCGACCGAGCAGAAGAACGAGATCGGCGAGTTCCTCGGCACGCGCGGCCACGAGTTCGGCGTCGTCACCGGCCGCAAGCGCCGCTGCGGCTGGTTCGACGCCGTGCTGGTGCGCCAGGCCGTCGCCGTCAACGGCATCAAGGGCATCGCCCTCACCAAGCTCGACGTGCTCGACGGGCTCGACGAGATCAAGGTCTGCACGGGCTATCGCCTCGACGGCGAGACGATCGATTACCTGCCGGCCAGCCAGGGCGCGCAAGCGCGGGTCGAGCCCGTCTACGAGACGCTCGAAGGCTGGAAGGGAACCACGGCCGGCGCCAGAAGCTGGAACGATTTGCCGGCGCAAGCCGTCAAATATGTCCGCTATATCGAGGAGCTGATCGGTGCCCCCGTGGCCTTGCTCTCCACCAGCCCCGAGCGGGACGACACAATACTTGTGACCGACCCGTTTCAAGACTAGTTTCACAGCCCTTCCCGGCGCTATGGCTGATTTGCGGCCGGCGGGAAAAGAATGCAGGTCACCTGACGCATGGCAGATTTCGTTAGTGTTCTGAAAAAGCAGCTTGACAAGAAGGTCGACCCTTCGTTCGAGATGCGCAAGCAGATATACGACGGCGCCCGCGCGGTGCTGGCAAAGAAACTGGCCGAGTATTCCCCGCCGCTTGCGCCCGATGTCGTCAGCAAGCAGAAGCGCTCGCTGGAAGACGCCATTTCCAGTGTCGAGCGCGAGTATGTCAAACGCGTTCCGGCCGAGGATCCGCTGGCGGAGCTGGAGCATATTTTCTCCTCCATCGACCGCAACAAGAACCAGCCGAGTCATTCCCGCCAGCCGGCGGCGCCTGAGCCCGCCAAGCCGGATCCGTTCAAGTCCGAGCCGTTCAGGCCGTCGCCCACCCCCGCCAGGACCGAACCAAGCTGGCAAAGCGCGCCGAAGGCGGAACCCGCGCGGCAAACCCCTGCGAAGGACGAGCCAGCCTGGCAGAACACGGCAAGGACGGAGCCGAACTGGCAGACTGCGCCAAAGGCGGAACCAGCCTGGCAGAAGGCGCCGCCGCCGATGCCGTCGCCGCGCGAAGACGATGTAGGCCTGGCGGACATGGACGAGGCCGATGACGGCAGCGATGTCTTTGCCAATGACGAGCAGCCGGCGGCCGATACCTTCCAGCGCCTGCGGCCACAGCCGCAAAAGCGCAAGCGCAGCTATGGCGGCTTGATCGCCGCCGTCGTCGCGCTCCTGGTGCTGGCCGGCGGCGGCTACGGCATATGGCTGAACAAGAATGCGTTCGGGTCGCTCTTCGGCCTTGGCGGCGGTGGCAGCAAGACGGCCTCGACAGAGCCGCTGGTCAAGCCGGCTCCGGCCAAGCCGGCGACGGAGACGGCGGCCGCGCCGGCTGCGTCCGGCGCCGGCGAGGCGGCCGACACCAACAAGTTCACGCAACGCCTGACGCCCGAGGGCAAGGAGACCGATCCCGGCCCGGCCGGCGGACAGGCCACGATCGGCGAAGGCGAATCCGTCGCGGCGCTGACCTCGCGGCCGCCGGCTACGCCGGCGACGACCCCGCCTGCTCCGGCCACGCCTGCTCCTGCCACGCCGACGCCTGAGACGCCTGCCGCCGGAGCGCCGGCGACCGACGCTGCCAATCCAACGCCGCCCGCAGCCGCAATCACGCCGCCGGCGGCTACCGCGGCAACGCCGCCCGCAGCCGGCGCCACGCCGCCTGCGGCAGCGACAACGCCGCCGCCCGCGGGCACGACACCGGCTGCGCCCGCGCCGGCGACTGCCGAGGCAACGGTGCCGGTCGGGCAGAAGGCGATCTTCTATGAGGAGCGCACCAGCACGCAGCAGGGCACGGCCGAGCCAGGCAGCATCGTGTGGTCGCTTGTGCAGGAATCGCCCGGCGGCGACCTGCCGCCGGAACCGGCGATCCGCGCCGAGGCGACGATCCCGGGCAAGAATATCCAGCTGCGCATGACGATCCGGCGCAACACCGACCAGACGCTGCCCGCCAGCCACATCATCGAGATGATCTTCCTGACGCCGGAAGGGTTCGACGGCGGCGGCGTCGACAACATCCTGCGCATTGCCATGAAGAGCTCCGAGCAGGACGCCGGCAGCCCGCTGATCGGCATCCCGGCCAAGATCGCCGACGGCTTCTTCCTCGTCGCGCTCAACGACACCAAGGCCGACGAGGACGCCAACCTGACGCTGCTGAGAGGCCAGGCCTGGATCGACGTGCCGGTGGTCTACAAGACCGGACGCCGCGCCCTGCTCACCATGGAAAAGGGCATCCCCGGCGAGAAGGTGTTTGACGAGGCGCTGAAGGCCTGGGCGGCGAAGAAGTCGGGCTGATGGCAGCGGCGGTTTTAAGCCGCCGCTCAGTGCGTTTCACCGTTTCACGGAAACGACAAAACGCCCTATCTCTTTGTTTTTTTACGCAATTCCGGACGGAAAACCGCTCACACTTTTCCTGGAATTGCTCTAGAAGCCCTGAAACAGCATGTCGAGAGCGGCGACGATCTCGTCGTGATGCCGCGTCAGGTTCAGCCTGCTTTCGCCGAGCTCGGTCGTTGAAACCGTGGCGATCAATTGGGTAGCCATCACCAGCTTGCGCCCGTTGATCTCGAAGATCGGATGAAGCTTGCGCATCGGGGACGGAGCTGTCGCGATCGGCAGAAGCGGGACAACGACCCGTGTCTTGAAATTGTCCAGCAGGTCGGATTGGACGTCGAGAAGGTAGACGCCTTCGGTGCCGTCAGCAGCGAAGACGTCATAGCGCGCCATCAGAACTGCCGATGTTCCTTGAGTGGAATGCCGTGCTTTTCGACATAGTCGTTCCACGCATCCATGGTGGCGCGGTTCTCAAGCTTCCAAAGTCGTGTTTTTTCGGCAGCGACCGCTTCGGCAATCCCGGCCTCAGCGGCGCGGGACACATTCACATTGAGACCTTTTGCTTCCTTCATGAGCCGGGAATCGATCGATAGATTTGCAGGCTGACGGACCGCATTTGCGGCTATCTTGCGCATGATGACCTCCGCAACATGCGTAGATAGTATGCGCATCCCCCTATTGTGGCAAGGTGCGACCGCCCTTCACCCCTCCATCTCTTCGCGCAGCATCTCCAGTTCCAGCCACTCTTCCTCGAGTGCGGCAAGCGTCGTGCGCTCCTTGTCGAGCGCGGCGATAGTCTTCTGGAACGAGGCGGGATCGCGCTCGTAGAAGGACGGGTCGGCGATGTTGTTCTCCAGCCGCGAGATCGAGGCCGTCACCGCTTCGATCTTCTTAGGCAGCAAATCCAGTGCGAATTTCTGCTTGAACGAGAGCTTTTTCGCGGGGCCTTTGGGTGCCGCCGGTTCGGCTTTCGACCCAACCTCGCTCGCCTCGGTCTTGGACCTTGCCTTGCGGTCTGCCAGCCTGGAGCCGCCGCGCTGCGCCAGCATGTCGGAATAGCCGCCGGCATATTCGATCCAGCGGCCGCCGCCGTCCGGCGCGATCACGCTGGTGACGGTGCGGTCGAGAAAATCGCGGTCGTGGCTGACCAGGATCACGGTTCCGGCAAAGCCCGCGACAAGCTCCTGCAGCAGCTCTAGCGTCTCCATGTCGAGATCGTTGGTCGGCTCGTCGAGCACCAGAAGGTTCGCCGGCCGGGCCAGCACGCGGGCCAAAAGCAGCCGCGCGCGTTCGCCGCCGGAAAGCTCGCGCACCGGCGTGCGGGCCTGCTCCGGCTTGAACAGGAAATCCTTCATGTAGGAGACGACATGACGCTGCTCGCCATTGACGACAAGGTTCTCGCCGCGTCCGTCGGTGAGGTAATGCGCCAGCGTCTCCTGCGGATCAACGGCCTCGCGCTTCTGATCGAGCGTCGCAATCTCGAGATTGACGCCGAGCCGCACGGTGCCGGCGTCCGGTGCCAGCTCGCCGGTCAGCATCTTCAACAATGTCGTCTTGCCGGCACCGTTCGGGCCGACCAGGCCGACGCGGTCGCCGCGCTGGATGCGGGTCGAGAACCCCTTGACCACGGTGAGATCGCCAAAGCTCTTGTCGATGTTCCTGGCCTCGATCACCAGCTTGCCGGATTCGGCGGCGTCGCTGGCCACCATCGTCGCGGTGCCCTCTGCTCCGCGATGGCTGCGGAAGCGCTGGCGCATGGTTTGCAACTCGCCGAGGCGGCGCATGTTGCGCTTGCGCCTGGCGGTCACGCCATAGCGCAGCCAATGTTCCTCGCGCACGATCTGGCGGCCGAGCTTGTGCTGGTCGCGCTCTTCCTCTTCCAGCACCTGGTCGCGCCATTCCTCGAAATGCGCAAAGCCCTTGTCCAGCCGCCGCGTCTGGCCGCGGTCCAGCCAGACGGTGGCGCGCGTGACGCGCTCGAGAAAGCGGCGGTCGTGCGAGATCAGGATCACCGCGGAGGAGGTGCGGGCGAGTTCTTCTTCCAGCCATTCAATCACCGAAAGGTCGAGATGGTTGGTCGGCTCGTCGAGGAGCAGGATGTCGGGTTCCGGCGCCATGACGCGGGCAAGGGCGGCGCGGCGCGCCTCGCCGCCGGACAGGTCGTTCGGCCGCTCCTCGCCGGTCAGGCCAAGATGTTCCATCAGATAGGTGGCGCGATGCGGATCGTCGGCCGGGCCAAGGCCCGCCTCGACATAGGCGCGCACGTCGGCGAAGCCGTCCATGTCCGGCATCTGCGGCAGATAGCGGACCGTGGCCGAAGGCTGGCGGAACACCTCGCCGTCCTGCGGCTCGATCATCCCGGCGGCGATCTTGAGCAGCGTCGACTTGCCCGAGCCGTTGCGTCCGACCAGCGCGATCTTCTCGCCGGCGGATGCGCTGAGCGCCGCGCCGTCGAGCAGCGGGGTGCCGCCGAAGGTCAGTCTAATGCCGTCGAGGTTGAGAAGTGGCGGCGCCATGTCAACTTTCTGGAAGAGGATAGGGGTGGGCCAGAAGCAGCGCCCGGCCGCGCTCCAGCGCGATGCCAAGCTGCCCTTTGACCTCGTTTGATATAGTGAGCGAGGAACCGAACGCCACCTCCACGCGGTCGAGCGGCCATTTGGCGCCGGTGACCGTCAGGCCGGACAGGTCGGAAAGGCCGAGCACCGAAAACAAGGTGCCGTCGTCATAGTCGAAGCTGGCCTTGCCGCGCAGGATGGGAACGCCTTCCTGCGCGCCGCTGGTCAGCAGCACGGTCGTGCCAGCCTCGGCCAGCCGCATGGCCATCGCCAGATGCAGGAAGGCATGATCGGCGCGCTTGCCGCCAAAGGCACCGGCCAACACGAGGCTGGTGGCGCCTCGCTGAAGCGCTTCCGCTATGGCGAGCTCGCCATCGGTCATGTCTTTCTCGGCCGGGAAGACTTTTCGCGCCACGGCGGCGAGATCATCCGGCAGGTTGGTCGGCACCGAGTCGAAATCGCCAACCCAGAGCTCCGGCATCAGGCCGAGCATGCGGGCATGGCCGATGCCGGCATCGGCGGCGATGACGCGCGAGCCTTCGATCTGGCGTTCGAGCCGGGGCGTGCGGATAAGCTCGCCGCCAAGCAGGATGGTGAATGTGCCCATGGCCGTCGCCCTTATCAGCCCGTCGGGCGAAACGGAAGCGGGATGCCGCGCGCTTCGGCTGCCAGCCTGCCGGCGAACATTAGCTGCCCGGCAAACTTCCGCTTGCGCGCTGCTTCGGCCGGGCCTATCTGTCGAAACGCTCTAACGGGGTGCCGGACGTGATCCGGCTGAGAGGCGATCAAGCCAACCCGCTGAACCTGATCCGGTTTGTACCGGCGGAGGGATTAGACGTTTCGGACGATCCGGCGCCTCAATTCCTTGTCACTCGAACGAAGGAGGCGCCGATATGCGCGCAATGCTGTCCCATCTCATTCTTGCAACCGGCTTTGTTTCGCTTCTGGCGGGCGTCGCGCCTGCCGCCGCGAAGGACAAGCTCACCGTCTATACCTATGAAAGCTTTACCGCCGATTGGGGTCCCGGCCCGGCGGTGAAGAAGGAATTCGAGGCCGAATGCGGCTGCGATCTCGAATTCGTCTCGGTGGCCGACGGCGTTGCGCTCCTCAACCGCGTCAAGCTCGAAGGCGCCGGCACCAAGGCCGACATCGTGCTCGGCCTCGACACCAATCTCACCGCCGACGCCAAGGCGAGCGGACTATTCGCACCGCATGGCGAAGTCTCCGGCATCGACGTGCCTGGCGGCTGGAGCGACGACACTTTCGTGCCTTTCGACTACGGCTATTTCGCCGTCGTCTATGACACGCAGAAGCTTAAAGTCCCGCCGAAGAGCCTGAAGGAGCTGGTCGAGGGTGGCGGCACGGACAAGATAGTCATTCAGGATCCGCGCACCTCGACGCCCGGCCTCGGGCTGCTTTTGTGGGTGAAGTCGGTCTATGGCGACAAGGCGCCGAAGGCCTGGGCAAAGCTCAAGACCAAGGTCCTGACGGTGACTCCGGGCTGGAGCGAAGCCTATGGCCTGTTCACCAAGGGCGAGGCGCCGATGGTGCTGTCCTACACCACCTCGCCGGCCTACCACATGGTGGCCGAGAACACCGAGCGCTACCAGGCGGCCTCGTTCGAGGAGGGCGAGTACCTGCAGATCGAGGTTGCCGGCATCACCAAGACGGGCGCGAAGAACCTGCTGGCGCAAAAGTTCATCGCCTTCATGACGGGACCGAAATTCCAGGATGTCATTCCGGAAACCAACTGGATGTTCCCCGCCGGCAAGACCGACAAGCCGCTCAACCCGGCCTTCGACAAACTGGTGAAGCCGACCAAGACCTTGCTGTTCAGCCCGCAGGAGGTCGCCGCCAACCGCAAGGCGTGGGTGGATGAGTGGCTGGCGGTGATGAGCAAGTAGGGCTGCGATGCTTGCGCCAAGGCCCCCCTCTCTGTCCTGCCGGACATCTCCCCCTCAAGGGGGGAGATTGGCTGTCACGCCGACCTTCGCCAATCTCCGACGTTGCAGGATCGAGCGCGGCGCCAAAGCTGCCAATCTCCCCCCTAGAGGGGGAGATGTCCGGCAGGACAGAGGGGGGCGCGAAGGAACACGGCGCTCTCTAGTTTTCAGTCCTGCCCCGGTGGTGCAGCGTGCACCCTGCACGTGACTCCCGCATCACTGCCGGCGTCGTCGCGCTCGCGGCCATCGCCATGCTCATCGGCGGTGCCTTCGCCGGCCTCGCCGTCGAAGGCGCGCACGATCTCTCCGGCGCTGCCGCCGCCTTCGACAATTATCTCCTGCGCGTCGCGCGCTTCACGCTGTGGCAGGCGGCTCTGTCGACGCTGCTGTCGGTCGGGCCGGCGGTGCTCGTGGCGCGCGCTTTGTCCCGGCATCCAGCCTTTCCCGGCCGCCGCCCGATCCTGCAATTGTTCGCCGTGCCACTGGCCCTGCCGGCGATCGTCGCCGCGCTCGGCGTCCTGGCGCTCTACGGTCGGGCCGGATATTTTGCCGGCGTCTTCGCCGGACTTGGCGGTGCGGATTGGCCGGGTATCTACGGCCTCTCCGGCATCCTTGTCGCTCATGTCTTCTTCAACCTGCCCTTGGCGACGCGCCTGTTCCTCGAGGCGCTGGGCACCGTTCCCGCCGACCAGTGGCGGCTGGCGAGCCAGCTCGGCATGGGTGCTCGGCCGGCCTTCCGGCTGATCGAATGGCCGGTGCTGCGCGCGGCCCTGCCGGGGATTGCCGGGCTGGTCTTCATGCTCTGCATCACCTCCTTCACCATCGTGCTGACGCTGGGCGGCGGTCCGGCCGCGACGACGCTGGAAGTGGCCATCTACCAGGCGCTGCGCTTCGATTTCGATCCCGCGCGGGCCGTAACACTGACGTTTCTGCAGATCGCGCTCACCTTCGTCGTGGTCGCAGCGCTCACGCGGCTCGGCGCCAACACGGTCGGTGATGCCAATCTGCCGGTGGCGCCGCGCCGCTACCTTTCGGCGGGCCGAATCGAAAGCGCGCTGAATGCCGGCTTCATCATGCTTGCCCTGCTGTTCGTCGCCGGACCGATGCTGGCGACCGTGCTTTCAGGTCTGGGGGCGGATCTCGGACGGTTGGCCGGTGAGGCGGCGGTGCGCCGCGCCACCCTCACCAGCGCCGGCCTTGCCCTGCTTGCGGCGCTTCTCAGCGTGACGCTGTCGCTGGCGTTGATCGCGGCACGGCGCGCGCTGGCCCTACGGCGCCGGGCAGGCGGGGCCATGGGCCTGCTCGAACATGCCGCCGACACCGGCGCCGGCTTCGTGCTCGTCGTGCCGCCGATCGTGCTTGGCGCCGGCTGGTTCCTGGCGCTGCGCCATATCACCGATGTCTTTGCCATCGCGCCGGTCATGGTCGTCGCCGTCAACGCAGTGATGGCGATGCCCTTCGCCATCCGCGCCGTACGCCCGGCCTATGACGCGGCGAGCGAGCGCCACGAGCGGCTTTGCCTTGCGCTCGGCATAACCGGCTGGAACCGGCTCAGCCTGATAGACTGGCCTTCGCTCAGGCGGCCCTTGGCCACCGGCTTCGCCTTCGCCATGGCGCTGTCGCTCGGCGATCTCGGCGTGATCGCGCTGTTCGGCAGCGATTCCGTGCAGACCTTGCCCTATCTGCTTTTGGCGCGCATGAGCAGCTACCGGACAGCCGACGCCGCGGGACTTGCCTTGCTGCTCGGCCTCGTCTGCCTGATGCTGGTGGTCGCCGCCGACTGGCTGGGGCGGGAAGGAAAGTCATGACGACGACCATCGACGGCACCGCCGCGCAAAAGGGCCTCGCCGTCGCGCTGGACGGCGTCTCGTTCAGCTATGGCGAATCCTCCTTCCGCTTCGACGCCGATTTCGCGGCCGGCAGGATCGCCGCCATCATGGGGCCGAGCGGCTCCGGCAAGTCGACGCTGCTCAATCTGATAGCCGGCTTCGAAGCGCCCGATGCGGGCAAGGTCCTGATCGGCGGCGTCGATCTCGGAAACACGCCGCCCTCGGCGCGGCCGGTGTCGATGGTGTTCCAGGAAAACAATTTGTTTGCGCATCTTTCCGTCGAAGCCAATGTCGGGCTCGGCCGCTCGCCGTCGCTGAAACTCGGCGACGCCGATCGCGCCGACGTCGCCGAGGCCCTGGCGCGGGTTGGTCTTGCCGGCAAGGAAAAGCGGCTGCCGCGCGAGCTTTCCGGCGGCGAGCGGCAGCGCGTGGCGCTGGCGCGGGTGCTGCTGCGCGACCGACCCGTTTTGCTGCTCGACGAACCTTTCGCGTCGCTCGGCCCGGCGCTGCGTGACGATATGCTGGACCTTATGGCCGGCATCCATACCGAGCGCGAAATGACGGTGTTGTTCGTCACGCATCAGCCGCAAGATGCGCGCCGCATCGGGCAGGACGTGGCATTTCTCGACGAAGGCACGATCGCGGCAGCCGGGCCCGCCGAGGATTTCTTCGATCGGTCTGGACCGGATGCGTTCAGACGCTATATCGGCGATCGAGGCGGCACCGTTGCCGGATCACAACATGTTGCCCGGAAGCGGACATAATTTATGGCCAAACCGGCAATGGGCGATCCGGCGTTTGCTTGCCTTGTCCGGGGGAGTGTGGCTAGGTCCGGCCATGCTGGTCCGGCTGGACCGTGATTTGCCGAAAGATTTGGAAGGAAGCCGACCTGTCGAGCGGCGCTGAGAAGGTGTGGATGAAGCCGCTGGCACGATTTCTCGCGCTGGCGAGCGTCGCCGTGCTGGCGAGCTGCCAGATGTTCACGCCGCCGGACGTGCAGGAGAGCGGCTTCCAACCTTCCGACAAGCCGATCACCGTCGACAATGTCGTGGCCAACGCCAAGCTCGCCGAAATGGCGAAGGCGCAGCATCCGCGCATCCTGGCCACCTATGGCGGCGAATATTCCGACCCAAAGCTCGAACGCATGGTGGCCAAGGTCGTCGGCAATCTGACGGTGGTGTCGGCCAACCCGACCCAGACCTATCGCATCACCATCCTCAACTCGCCCAACGTCAACGCCTTCGCGCTGCCGGGCGGCTATCTCTATGTGACACGGGGCCTGCTGGCGCTGGCCAATGATTCCTCCGAGCTTGCCGCCGTCATCGCGCATGAGATGGGCCACGTCACCGCGAATCACGGCCTGCAGCGGCAGCAGCTCGAGGCGGAGGAGGGCCTGGCGACCAAGGTGGTTTCCGATGTGCTCGGCGACAGCCCGACCGCCAAGGCGGCACTGATCCGCGGCAAGCTCAGGCTCGCGCAATTCTCGCGCAACCAGGAACTGCAGGCCGACGCCATCGGCATCAAGTCGATCGGCGAGGCGGGCTATGATCCCTATGCGGCGGGCCGCTTCCTGCAGTCGATGTCGGCCTATACCGACTTCCGCTCGGTGAGCGGCGCCACCGACGCCAGCCTCGATTTCCTGGCGACGCACCCGAACACGCCGCAGCGTATCGAATTGGCGCAGCGCCTCGCGCGCAATTTCGGCCCGCCCGGCGTCGGCACGCGCGACCGCGACGCATTTCTGGCCGGCATAGACGGTCTGCTTTACGGCGACACGCCGGAAGAAGGCTATGTGCGCGGCCAGACCTTCATGCACCCCAATCTCGGCGTCTCGTTCACCGTGCCGGACGGTTTCGTCATCGACAATTCGGCGGCCGCCGTGACCGCGACCGGGCCGGGCGACATCGCCATCCGCTTCGACGGCGTGGCGATCGACAAGTCCGTCTCGCTCACCGATTACATCCGCAGCGGCTGGGTCGCGGGGCTGGAAGACGCCAGCGTGCGCCAGGACACGATCAACGGCAACGATGCGGCGACGGCGCATGCCAGCGCGCAAGGCTGGCAGTTCGATATCGCGGTGATCCGCGCCGGCGGGCAGGTCTACAGGCTGCTGACGGCCGCGCCCTCGGCCAGCACTTCGCTGGACCCGGTCGCGCGCTCGGTCAGCGGCTCCTTCCGCGTGCTGAGCCCGGCCGAGAAGGCGGCGCTGAAGCCGCTGCATATCAGGGTCGTCACCGTCCAGGCCGGCCAGACCATGGGCTCGCTTGCCGCGCAGATGGTCGGCGTCGATCGCAAGCTCGATCTGTTTCGCGTGCTCAACGCCATGTCGCCGGGCGCGACTGTGTCGTCGGGCGACAAGGTCAAGATCGTCACCGACAGGTAGGGGCTCGCGAGTTCAGACCAACCAGGCGCCGTCGGCTATTTGACGCGGGGAACCGTCGTCACAAGCCGTCGCTGCCAGTGTCGCCACCGTCGCCTTGGCCATCGCCGGTGCTGCCGCTACCGGTGTCGCCACCGTCACCTTCGCCATTGCCGGTACTGCCACCGCCGGTGCGAGCAGCGCCGCCGACATGGTCGCTGCCACTCCAGGATGCTCTCCCGGTTTCCGGTGGATCCGGCTTGACCTCAGGTTTTCCCGGATCTGTCCGCGTGATGGTCTTCGGTTTCGACACGGGCACTCGAACCACCTTTATCTTCGTGATGACCTTCGGGGCCTTGCACGCCATGACCGCGGGGGTGCTACGCGCGGGAAGGCCCAGGATGCCCATCGAGTACACGTCTTGCCGCTCCATGCCTGCCTTCAGGAAAGCCAGCGCGCGCGCCGGGTCGGCGGGCACGCCGTTGCGGCCTTCCTTGAAGATCACCGCAAGCTCCTTCATGGCATCGACATGCCCCATCGCCGCTGCCTGGAGAAGCAGGTCCAGTCCCTTGCCGGTATCGCGCTGAATGCCGAGCCCATTGAACAAAGCGCGTCCCCACGCGGCCATGGCGTAGGGGTCTCCTTTGCCGGCCGCCTGCGAATAGAGGCCATTCGCCTTCGTGGCATCGACAGCGGTCCCCATTCCGGCCGAGGCGATGTAGCCGAGTTCGAAGACGGCCCGCACATGTCCCTTGTCGGCCGCATCCTGGATGGCCTTCCTGGCCTCGTCGACCTTGCCGGCCGCCAGAAGCGCCCGGCCGAGCTCGTAATGGAAGCGGGCAATGCCGGGATAGGTTTTCACCGCCGCCTCGCAGGCTTCCACCGCCCCGCCGCCGATCTCATTCGGCGTGAGGCCCTGGACGACGCCTTGCAAGTCGAGCGGCGCGCCGGCTACCCGGTCGCAAGCGTCGATGTCCGGCGACAGCCTCATCGTCGCCTGCTTGGCCGCGTTGCCCGCGCGGACATCGAAGCCGACTTCGATGGGCGCGACCGAACCGATCTGCGGCTCGTAGCGCAGTTTGTCGACCTCGGCGGCCGTCAGGCTCGATTGCGGCGAAAGCACGCGATCCGGCAGGGACAGCGTTCCGGTCGCCGGGTAGCTTGCAAGCTTGAGATTGACCCCGGCATCCTTGGCCGGGAAATCCAGTTTCAGCGGAACCGGACCGACGCCGAGCGGGACGCGGATGTCGCGACGTCCAATCGCCTCGGCGGCATCGGCGACCTGGATTCCGCGTTCCGCCGTCTGCTGGCCCTGCTCGGCGTCCAACGGCGGCGGCGTGGGTTGCTCCGCCCCGCGCATCAGCACGACGTCGTCGATCAGCGAGGAGTTCTCCCACGGAACCTGCTTGCCGTTGGTGGCCTTGACCACGTCGCGGCGGACGGCCGCCATGACCGACCGTATCTCCTGGTCCGGCGCCAGCGCACGGCGGGAGAAGGACGACGAAAACGGGCTGAGGTCGCCGGACCCATCATAGGCGACCGCCCCCGGCTCGGTGGCAAAGGCAATCAGCGTGTTCTGCGAACCCGTCACCTGCGCAAGGCCGCTGCCGCCGCTGACGATCAACTGGTCGCGCAGCCAATAGTCCTTGCGCGGGAAAGGATCGTTGCGACAGGCGTCGAGAATGATCATCTGGACCTTCGATCTCGAGCGCAGCTGCCGCAGGATGTCGTCGACCTTGATGGCCTGGACCTCCATGTCGGCCGCATCTTTCAGCGACGCGTCGACCGGGATCAGGAAATTCTCTCCGCCGATCTGGAAGCCGTGCCCCGAATAATAGACGACCGCCAGATCGGCGCCGTCCGCCGCCGCCAGATAGTTACGGAACCGCTCTTCGAACTGGAGCTTGGTCAGGTCCTTGGCGGCGAACACCTCAAAGCCGGCCAGCCGGAATGTCCTCGACACGTTTTCCGCGTCCTTGTCCGGGTTCTTGAGCGTCGGGATTTCGCGGTATTGAGAATTGCCGATCACGAGGGCCACCCTTCGATCGGCATGCGCTTGGAATGTCGTGAGACCCACGAGGATCAAGGCTACAATCAGCGCGCAGCATCGCAGCATGGCAAATCCCCCATGTGGTGTGATCTGGAGGAGTCAGAAAGCCGATTGCGGCGCAACAGTCTGTTAAAGAGCTCACAATCCTAGTAGCACTGCACAGGGATTTTGACCGGTCGGCTCTGTTTGCGTTGGCAGGTGGCACGAGTTGGAGATTGGCCGAAACGCCCATCGCGGTCGTCATTCCAGGGCGGAGCAGGAGCGAAGCTCCGTCGCGGAGACCCTGGAATCCATTCCGTTACTTTCGCCAAGGCGTGCAACGGAGCAGAATTCTGCACTGTGGCGGCGCTTCCAAGTCACGGAATGGATTCTATGGTCTGCGCGCGTCGCTTCGCTCCTTGCTCCGCCATAGAATGACGACGTTGGGGCGGCTTCAACCAGTCCCCGGCGTTTGCGCTGATTGCACGGAAATGAATGGAAAATCTTGCACCAACGGCAACCTTTCAAAATCCCTGTGTCGGGGAACTAGTTATCACCGAGGAAAAATCGCCCCGATGACTTTGAGTTTGGCCCGGACTAACTTTAGGCGGCTTCCGCCAGGAATTCAGGGTTTTGCTTCACCAGCGCCAGCTTCAGCTTTTCCATGGCGCGCGCCTCGATCTGGCGGACGCGCTCCTTGGAGATGCCGAGCTGTTCGCCAAGCGATTCCAGCGTGGCGCCGTCATCGCTCAGCCTGCGTTCCTCGATGATGCGAAGCTCCCGGGCATTGAGCGCGCCGAGCGCGCTCCGCAGCCAGATAGCGCGGCGCTGGACGTCGATCCTCTCGCCGACGATTTCGTCGGGAAGCGGGTCTTCGGAGACCAGGAAATCCATCCGCTCGGCGGCGCCGTTCTCGTCGGCCAAAGGCGCGTTGAGCGAGCTGTCGGGGGAGGACAGGCGCGAATCCATCATCGCCACGTCGGCCTCCGGCACGCCCAGCGCCGCCGAGACCTCGCGGTAGAGCGAGGCGTTGGAGAGAGGCTCGGCGCCGTTGGCGAGGCGCGCGCGCAGACGCCTGAGATTGAAGAACAGCGCCTTCTGCGCGGAACTGGTGCCGCCGCGCACGATCGACCAGTTGCGCAGGATGTAATCCTGCATCGAGGCGCGGATCCACCAGGTGGCATAGGTCGAGAAGCGTACTTCGCGCGCAGGTTCGAAACGGGCGGCCGCCTCGAGCAGGCCGACATGGCCCTCCTGAATGAGATCGCCGAGCGGCAGGCCGTAATGGCGGAATTTCGAAGCCATGGAGATCACAAGGCGCATATGGGCGACAGTGATCCTGTGCAGCGCGTGCTGGTCGTTCTCTTCCTTCCAGCGGAGCGCAAGGACATGCTCCTCGTCGCGCTCGAGATACGGAGCCTTCATTGCCGCCCGGACCAATGTCCGTCCTGCCGCGTCCTCGATCATGCCGGCTCCTTTTGCGACGATTGCGCGTATGGCGGTTGAAAAGACGCCGCCGCGCCCTACAACAGCCATGCAACGTGTCAGGCGCATGGATGGTTCCGCCGCCCGAGGGGGCAGATGGTGCCGGCGGAAACATTCTGTTATCTGCCGGGAAGCCTCTTGGCGGATTCCCGGCGGTTTAGAGAATCAGATTTCTGGCAGAGCCGATTTTTGAAATCTGGTTCCTTATTTTGCAGCCTTCTATCTGCCAGTTTCCGGCTCGCACAGTCGCGCCGGGACACCGGTCAAAACGGGATCACAGAAAAATGAAATGGCTCAAACCGCTTCTTATCGCTGGAACGCTGCAGGTTCTGGCGATCACCGCCAGCTATGCCGGCGCCAATCTCGACCAGATCAAGCAGACCGGGGTGCTCAAGGTAGGCACTGAAGGCACCTATGCGCCCTTTACCTATCACGATGAGTCCAACGCGCTGGTCGGCTTCGACGTCGAGATCGCCAAGGCCATCGGCGACAAGCTCGGTGTCAAGGTTCAATTCCTCGAAGGCAAGTGGGACGGCCTGATCGCCGGCCTCGACGCCAACCGCTACGACGCCGTCATCAACGAGGTCGGCATCACCGATGCCCGCAAGGCCAAGTATGATTTCTCCGATCCCTACATCGCCTCGAAAGCGGTGCTGATCGTGCGTGGCGACAACACCGACATCAAGACCTTTGCCGATCTCAAGGGCAAGAAGTCGGCGCAGTCGCTGACCTCCAATTTCGGCAAGCTCGCCGAGAAGAACGGCGCCGAGCTCGTCGGCACCGACGGGTTCGACCAGTCGATCCAGCTTCTGCTTACCGGCCGCGCCGACGCCACGATCAATGACAGCCTGTCCTTCCTCGATTTCAAGAAGCACAAGCCGGACGCCAATGTGAAGATCGCGGCGCAGGAAGAGAATGCCGATTATTCCGGCGTCATCGTGCGCAAGGGCGATCCGGAGCTGGTCGCGGCCATCAACAAGGCGCTGGCCGACATCAAGGCCGACGGCACCTACCAGAAGATCGCCGACAAGTATTTCGGCCAGGACGTTTCGAAGTAAGGCAATCGTCCCCTTGCTGAGATACCGGCGGGCCGTCTTCGACGGCCCGCTGTTTTTGCACGACATTCATCTGGGTCGTCTTTGACGGCCCGCCGGTTTTTGCATGATAGTCGGTCCATACGGGGGACGCGCCGCCGTATCTGGAAGGGAGAAGCGCTTCGTGCCGCACTGGCTGCAATTGATGCTGGAATCGTTGCCGACGCTGTTGTGGGCGGCGCTGATCTTCACCGTGCCGCTGACGCTATTGTCCTTCGCGCTCGGGCTCATCGCCGGACTGGTGACGGCGCTGATCAGGCTGTTCGGCCCGAAGCCACTGGTCGCGCTGGTGCGCTTCTATGTCTGGATCTTTCGCGGCACGCCGCTGCTCGTTCAGTTGTTCCTGATCTTCTACGGCCTACCGTCGGTCGGCATTCTGCTCGATGCCTTTCCCGCCGCGCTGATCGGCTTCACGCTCAATATCGGCGCCTATACATCTGAGATCATCCGGGCCGTCATCGGCTCGGTGCCGAAGGGGCAGTGGGAAGCTTCCTATTCGATCGGCATGACCTGGAGCCAGGCGATGCGGCGCACCATTCTGCCACAGGCGGGCCGCGTTGCCGTTCCGCCGCTTTCCAACACCTTCATCTCGCTGGTCAAGGACACCTCGCTGGCGGCGGCGATCACGGTGCCCGAGATGTTCCAGGCCGCGCAGCGCATCGTCGCGACCACCTATGAGCCGCTGATCCTCTATGTCGAGGCGGCCGCGCTCTATCTCGCGCTGAGCTCGGTTCTGTCGGCGCTGCAGGCGCGGCTGGAAGTGCGGCTCAACCGCTATGGCGGGTTCCTGGAGGCCAACGCATGATCGGCCTCAGCAACATCGAAAAGCGCTTCGGCGACAATCTGGTGCTGAAGGGCGTGACCGTCACCCTCGACGAGGGCAGCGTGACTGCGCTAGTCGGCCCTTCCGGCGGCGGCAAAAGCACGCTCTTGCGCTGCATCAACCTGCTGGAAATCCCGACGTCCGGTTCCTTGCGCATCGGCGACGAGACGCTTGCGTTCCATCCGGGCGGCAAGGTGCCGGCCAAGGATATCCAGCGCATCCGCCTGCAGACCGGCATGGTGTTCCAGAATTTCCAGCTCTTCCCGCATCGCACAGCGATCGAGAATGTCATGGAAGGGCTGGTGACGGTGCTGAAATGGCCTGAGCCGAGGGCGCGCGAGCGGGCGATGGCGCTGCTCGAAAAGGTCGGCATGGCGGAAAAGGCCGACGCCTGGCCGGCAACTCTGTCGGGCGGTCAGCAGCAGCGCGTGGCGATCGCCCGCGCACTGGCGCCGTCGCCGCGCGTGCTGCTCTGCGACGAGCCGACCTCTGCGCTCGATCCGGAACTGGCGCAGGAGGTGGTCGACGTGCTCGGACAGCTTGCCCGCGAAGGCACGACCATGGTGATGGCCACGCATGATCTCAGGCTCGCCTCGAAGATCGCGCAGGAGGTGGTGTTCCTGGACGCCGGCGTCATCGTCGAGAAAGGCCCGGCTTCGGTCGTGTTCGACAATCCGGAGCGCGCGCGAACCAAGCGCTTCATCGCCTCGCTTAGGCAAGAGGAAGCGCAGAAGGGAGGCGGCGGCTGAGCCTCCCAACTTTCTACTTGTGGGCCAATCGCATAGGGCGGCGCCGGCCCCCTCATCCGGGCGCTACGCGGCCACCTTCTCCCCGATGGGGAGAAGAGCTTGGCGCCGGCGCTGACAACCTCCTCTCCCCTCGGGGAGAGGTCAGCCGAGCGAAGCGGAGGCTGGGTGAGGGGGCGCCATATGCGAGAGACCACAAGCAAAAAAACCCGGCGCGAGGCCGGGTTCTTCGTAACTCAAAAGCAAAAAAGCTCAGGCAGCTTCTTCCTGCTCGGCTTCCTCGTTGTCGGCCTTGGCGCCGCGCTTCGGACCCTTGTTGAGGTTGACCTCGATGAGGCGCACCGCCTCGGTCTCAGACATGCGGTTCACAGCGGCGATCTCGCGGGCCATGCGGTCGAGCGCGGCCTCATAGAGCTGGCGCTCGGAGTAGGACTGCTCCGGCTGGTTGTCGGCGCGGTAGAGGTCGCGCACAACTTCCGAGATCGAGATCAGGTCGCCCGAGTTGATCTTGGCATCATATTCCTGGGCGCGGCGCGACCACATGGTGCGCTTGATGCGGGCGCGGCCTTGCACGACTTTCAGCGCGCGGTCGACATAATCCTCTTCCGACAGCTTGCGCATGCCGATCGAGGTCGCCTTGGCGACCGGCACCTTCAGCCGCATCTTATCCTTCTGGAAATCGATGACGAACAGTTCCAGCTTGTGACCCGCAACTTCCTGCTCGTCGATCGCCACGATCTGGCCGACGCCATGCGCCGGATAGACAATGAATTCGCCGGTCTTGAACCCGTGGCGAGCCGCGTTGGACTTCTTCTGCGGGGTGATCGTTGCCATTACGCCCTGAACTCCTTAGTTGTGCAGCCGGCATCATGCCGGCTCGAACCCACGAGGTCGGCAAAGCCGACCGTTAGCCGCGCAACAGGATGAACCACCGGAAAGCCAAGGGCCGGCATATCGCACGAATGCGACCGCCTGCCCAGATCGCTCTGGTCCGGATCGAGAAGCTCACCTTTCAGTGATTTGGGGCGTTAGCGCCATAAATCGACGTTGTGTCACCGGCATGTTTCGTTGATGTAACACAAAAAGTCGGAAGAATCAAGGTTTTGCTGCATTCGCTAACGCCAAGCGGCAGCGCTGCCCGTCAAGACGGCAATTGTATCGGTCCGGTTACGCCGCGTCATGCCGGTGTTCCCGGCCGCTCTATCAATCGCCTTCGCCGGGCTCCGCCGAGAAATATTTCTCGAACTTGCCGGTCTCGCCGTCGAACGTCTTGGCGTCCGCCGGCGGCTCCTTCTTGGCGGTGATATTGGGCCACTTCTCGGCGTATTCGGAATTGATCTGCAACCATTTGTCGAGGCCGCCCTCGGTGTCCGGCTTGATCGCGTCGGCCGGGCATTCGGGCTCGCAGACGCCGCAGTCGATGCACTCGTCAGGATGGATGACGAGCATGTTCTCGCCCTCGTAGAAACAGTCGACCGGACAGACCTCGATGCAGTCCATATATTTGCATTTGATGCAATTGTCGGTCACGACATAGGTCATTGCAGGCTCCGGAACGTCCCATTTTGCTGGGCTTTTCGGCTGAGGTAACGCCTTTGCCCGCCGCATGCAAGGGCAGGGATTGCAGGCGGAGCCGGTGTCGCGGAATGGAATTCCAGCCGGAAAGCTTCGGCGAAGTCGTCCAGCCTAACCGTTGCGCAGTTTTCCTGAAATTGCTGCAGCCGTGCCGCGGCCCGGCTATATCTCAGTCGTCGCCGAGCAGCCGGTCGGTCTGCCGCCGCTCGCGTTTGGTCGGGCGGCCGCTGCCGGCCTCGCGCAAGGCTGGAACGGCGTCCGGAACCGCCTCGCCTTTGGGTGTCGGCGCCGGCGACAGATCCTCGTAAAGCAGCCGCGCCTCGTCGGCCGGGCCGCGCCTGGCGCCACAGTTCAGCACCTTCCAGACGAGGATACGACGCTCGAGCGTGATGGTGAGCACGTCGCCGGGCTTGATCAGATCCGACGCCTGCGCTGCTTTGTCGCGATTGATGCGGACGCGTCCCGCGACGACGACCTTCGTCGCCAAGGACCGCGACTTCACCGCGCGCGAGAAGAACAGCCATTTGTCGATGCGCTGGCGGCCTTCTCCAACCATCGCGGCTAGCTTTGTTGGGGCATGATCTTATCCGAAAACCGGTTCCCACTTTTCGCTGACGCGGTCCTTCGGTTCGGGATCATGCTGGCTCTTTGATGGAGCATGATCTCGCCCGAAAACCGGGTCCCACTTTTCGCTAACGCGGTCCTTCGGTTCGGGATCATGCTCGAACCTATTTCTTCAGCTGGTCGCGCAAGGCGGCGAGCTTGGCGAAGGGCGAATCCGGATCGAAGCGCTGCGGACGTTCCTCGCGCGGCTTGCCCTGGAAGGCGGGCTTGCCGCCTGCGGCGTTGCTCTTGCCGTCCTGCCTGCCGCCCTTCCAGTCCGGCCGGCCTTCGCGGCGTTCGCCTTGCGGCTTGCCTTCGCGCCGTTCAGCGCCCTCACGCCGGTCGCCCGTCTCGGGCCTCGGCTTGAACTTCGAGCGGTCGAAGCGCGGCTTGCCGGCGCCTTCGCGCTGCTCGCGGCGGCCTTCCTGGGCGGGCCGATCGCCGGGCTGACCGCTTGCGGCGCTTGCCTCACCTGCGGGCTGGGCGCCGCGCGGGCGATTGTCGCGACGGTTGTCGTGGCGATGGCGCGGACGCTGATGGTCGAAACGCGCCTGGCGCCACAGGAGCACAGGTTTTGGTTCCTCGGCTTCGGCTGGCGCCTCGCCGCCGGCACTATCCTCCGCCTGGTAGGGAGGCTCGGCGTGTAGCGCCGCGGCGGGGGGAGCGCCAGCGGTACTGGTGTTCTCCGTATCGTCGGCGTTATCACCGCCACCCGCGTCGCTTCGCGCCGCGACCTCCCCCATCGAGGGCGAGGTAAGGACGTCGGCGCTTTCGGCCGCCTCGGGCGCTGCCGCAATGTCCGCCGCTGCGGCGTCTTCCGTAACCTCGGCCGGAGCTTCTGCCGGCTCTGCCGTGGCAGGCTCCACTGCCACTTCCGCGACGGCTTCGGCCGGAGCTTCGGCGGCAGCCGGCTCCGAGCTCTCGACCGTTGCGTCCGCGACCGTATCAGTTGCCGCAGCTTGTGCCTCCTCCCGCGCGGCGCGCGCGGCATTATCCGCGGCGAGCTTGGCCGCGGCCGCTTCGCGGGCGGCGTCGTCCAGCGCGTCGAGCTTCGCCTTCACCTCGGCCGCCGGTTTTGCCTCGGAACGGTAACCGAGACCCTTGAGAATCTCTTCCATGTCGTCGGCCGTGGCGCCGAGGATCGACATCATCGGCGGCGTCACCATGAAGGCGTGGCCATCATAGGCGCCGTCCGGACGCTGGCCAAGGCCGGGCTTCCAGTTGGTTGCCGGGCGGATGAGGTCGGCAAGCCGCTCGAGGATATCGACGCGCACGGCGCGGCGGCCGAGATTGCGGTAGCCGGCGAGCTTGTAGAAGGTCTTGTCGAAGGCCGGGTCGATGACCACGGAGGTGCGGCCGGAGGCCAGCGCATGCACCACATCGCCGAAGCCTGGCTTGTCCTTGCCGTCGTTCTTCAGCGCCCACAGCAACGTCACCAGGCCAGCCGGCGCCGGCTTGATCAGCGCCGGCACGAAGACATGGTAGGCGCCGAAGCGGACGCCGAGGCGGCGAAGCGCTGCGCGGCCTTCCTGGTCGAGCGACTTCATCTCCTCCGCTATGTCGCGACGATTGATCAGGCCGAAATGCTCGACCAACTGGAAGGCGATGCCGCGCGCGATGCCGGCGAGCTGGTCGGCATTCTTCAGGTCGACCAGCGGCTTCAAAAGCGTTTCGATCTGGAAATTGACGAAACGCTCGGCGCGCGCCGCGACCTTGTCGCGGGCGGGGCCGGTCAGCTGCTCGTCGGCAAGCAGGACCAGGCGCGGCTTCAGCGCCTCGTCGGCGGCGACCAGCGTGCCGATCGGCGCGCCGATCCAGCGCAGGACGCCGTCCGAGCCCAAAGCCAGGTCGCCATTGGCGCAGGCGGCAAAGCGCTCGGCGCGCGCCTCGAACTCGGCCGCGAGCGCCTTCTGGGCGGCGGTGCGCACCGCCTTGGCGTCCTCGCCGCCGGCGCTCTGGTCGGCGGTGAAGCGGAACCCTTGCAACTCGCCGACATGATGGCCTTCGACGAGGACGGTTCCGGACGGGCTGATTTCGGCTTCAGGCATGGTATTTTCTCTAAGGCGCCGCATGAGGACGGAAGTCCTGCGGTCTACGAAGCGTTTCGTCAACCGCTCATGCAGCGCATCCGACAATCTGTCTTCGATTTCGCGCGTCTTTTCCTGCCAGTGTAGCTGATCGGCCAGCCAGCCGGGGCGGTTGGAGACGAAAGTCCAGGTGCGGATCTGCGCGATCCGGTGCGACAGCGTGTCGATATCGCCTTCCGTCGTGTCGGCGCGCCGCACCTGCTCGGCCATGTAATTCTCATCGACATGGCCGTGACGTGCAAGGTCCATATAGATCGAGGCGATAAGATCGGCATGCTGTGCCGGCGCGATCTTGCGATAGTCGGGGAGCGCGCAGGCTTCCCAAAGCAGCGCCACGCGCTCCTTGCCGGTGGCCAAAGCGCGGATGTCGCCGTCGCGCGACAGCTGTTCCAGCGCCTGCGCGTCGACGGCCGGCAACGCGCGGGTCAGGCCTTCGACCGGCGCATTGGCCTCGATCGAGCGCTTCAGCGCATCGAGGCTGGAAAAGTCGAAATCGGCGGTGCGCCACTGCAGCACCTTCACCGGATCGAAATCGTGCCCCTCGATCTTGGCGACCAGTTCCTCGTCGAACGGGTCGACCTGGCCGGTGACGCCGAACGTTCCGTCGCGCAGGTGCCGGCCGGCGCGGCCGGCGATCTGGCCAAGCTCGGCGGCGGTCAGGTTGCGGTATTGATAGCCGTCGAACTTGCGGTTCTGAGCGAAGGCGACGTGATCGAGGTCGAGGTTCAGGCCCATGCCGATGGCGTCGGTGGCGACGAGATAGTCGACATCGCCGGACTGGAAGATCTCCACCTGAGCGTTTCGGGTGCGCGGGGAAAGAGCGCCGAGCACGACGGCGGCGCCACCCTGCTGACGGCGGATCAGCTCGGCGATCGCATAGACCTCGTCGGCCGAGAAGGCGACGATCGCCGTGCGCCGCGGCAACCGGGTGAGCTTCTTGGAGCCGGCATAGGCAAGGTGCGACAGCCGCGGCCGCGTCACCACCGACACGCCCTTCAACAGCCGCTGCAGGATGCCATGCATGGTGGCCGCGCCCAGGAGCAGCGTCTCCTGGCGGCCGCGCAGATGCAGGATGCGATCGGTGAAGATATGGCCGCGCTCGAGATCGCCGGCGAGCTGCACCTCGTCGATGGCGACGAAGGCGGCGTCGGTCTCGCGCGGCATCGCCTCGACGGTGCAAACCGAATATCTTGCGCCGGCGGGCACGATCTTCTCCTCGCCGGTGATCAGCGCCACCTTGTGGGCGCCGACCTTCTCGCAGACGCGCGCATAGACCTCGCGGGCAAGCAGCCTCAGCGGCAGGCCGATGACACCGGTCTCATGCGCGACCATGCGCTCGATGGCGAGATGGGTCTTGCCGGTGTTGGTCGGGCCCAGCACGGCCGTCACGTCGCGGCCCGAAAGGATCAGCGGCTGGGAGTGTTTCGGCTGGATGTTCATCGGCTCGGAAATAAGGTTTCTGCCGCTCGTAGTCTGAAGCACGGCGCTGCCGCCGCGTGTGACAGGCGACACATAGGGACTTCGGGCGTGAAGCGAAAGTGGAATGTTCCTTCGCGAACTGGCTATGCCGGAGGGGGCAGCCAAAATCGGCTGTTGTTAACAGCTGGAACGAGTCTGGAACGAATCAGCGACGAATCGGTGACTCGTTCTGATTCAGGTTTTGTTCACGGCTATATGTGGATTTTTTGACGATGAGTCTCACCACATGCTGAATCGCTGAACTGGCCCGATTCCTGCTTGGCCTCGACCGGACCCGGGTCGTCGTTAACCTTTGCCGGGCAATGGTCACGCTCGACCTGAGCGCAGACTTCAAGGTTATGAAATTGTTGACTTTTCTTAATCGCTTTTAACGAGTTCAGTGGCGTTTGCGCCGTCTCGCATTAACTTTCCGGCCAAAGCCAGAACGAATCGGCGACGAATCAGCGATCCGGCGGTTTTCCCGGTTTGTTCACCCCCAGATATGGTGTTATCCACAGCTTGCCCACCGAGAATTCACAGCTTGTCGCAGGGGTTATGCACAGAACGTGGCTGCGGCCGTTAACTTTTGCGTGCCGAATTGAGGCAAGGTGTCGCGCCGGCCTGCCGGCGGGACAAAAAAGCGGCTCCGGTGCCGGAGCCGCCTGGCGACAAATGGTGTCAGGCGATCAGGCGAAATACTGGCCGCCATTGGCGGTGATGGTCGAGCCGGTGATGAAGCCGGCCTCGTCGGAAGCCAGGAAGGCGACGCAGCGCGCGATCTCTTCCGGCTCGCCGAGGCGACCGACCGGGATCTGAGCGATAATCGACTCCCGTACTTTTTCCGGCACGGCCATGACCATGTCGGTGGCGATGTAGCCGGGGCAGACGACATTGACGGTGATGCCCGCGCGAGCCCCCTCTTGAGCCAGCGCCTTGGTGAAGCCGATATCGCCGGCTTTCGAGGCCGAATAGTTGACCTGGCCCATCTGGCCCTTCTGGCCGTTGATCGAGGAAATGGTGATGACGCGGCCGAACTTGCGGTCGCGCATGCCGCTCCACAAAGGATGCGTCATGTTGAAGACGCCGGACAGGTTGGTGTCGATCACTTCCTTCCACTGTGCGGGCGTGATCTTGTGGAACATGGCATCGCGGGTGATGCCGGCATTGTTGACCAGCACGGAGACCGGACCGAGATCGGCCTCAACCTGGGCGATGCCAGCGGCGCAGGCCTCGTAGTCGGCGACGGACCATTTGTAGACGGGGATACCTGTTTCGGCCTTGAATTTCTGGGCCGCCTCGTCATTGCCGGCATAGTTGGCCGCGACCGAATAGCCGGCGGTCTTCAAGGCGACCGATATCGCAGCACCAATGCCGCGCGTTCCGCCCGTGACGATTGCTACTTTGCTCATGTGTGCTCCTCCCTGTTGGTCGGAGGAGCGAGTAGGGAGTAGCGAATAGCGAGTAGGGGTTGAAGCCTGCTGCGCCGCCGCCGTTTTCCCTATTCGCTACTCCCTATTCGCTATTCGCTCAGTTCAGCGCTTCCACGCACATCGCAACGCCCATGCCGCCGCCGATGCACAGCGTGGCAAGGCCCTTCTTGGCGCCTCTGCGGCGCATCTCGTGGACCAGAGTGTTGAAGACGCGGGCGCCCGAAGCGCCGATCGGGTGGCCGATGGCGATGGCGCCGCCGTTGACGTTGACGATCGAGGGATCCCAGCCCATGCCCTTGTTGACGGCGCAGGCCTGCGCGGCGAACGCCTCGTTGGCCTCGACCAGGTCGAGGTCCTTGACCGACCAGCCGGCCTTCTCCAGCGCCCGCTTCGAAGCGGGAATGGGCCCCGTGCCCATGATCGCCGGATCGACGCCGGCGGTCGCCCAGGCGGCGATGCGCACCAGCGGGGTGATGCCGCGCCGCACGGCCTCGGCCTCGGTCATCAGCAGCGCGCCGGCGGCGCCGTCATTGATGCCCGACGCGTTGGCGGCGGTGACCGTGCCGTCCTTGTCGAAAGCGGGCTTCAGCTTGGTCATGGCGTCGAGCGTCGCGCCGTGTCGGATGTACTCGTCCTGATCGACTGTTGTGTCGCCCTTCTTGCCCTTGATGGTGAAGGCGACGATCTCGTCCTTGAACCGGCCGGCTTTCTGCGCAGCCTCCGCCTTGTTCTGCGAGGCGAGCGCGAACTCGTCCTGGGCTTCGCGGGTGATCTGGAACTGGCGTGCGACGTTCTCGGCGGTGTTACCCATATGGTAGCCATTGAAGGCATCCCACAGGCCGTCCTTGATCATGGTGTCGATCATCTTGTAGTCGCCCATCTTGACGCCGGCGCGCAGGTGCTCGGCATGCGGCGACATCGACATCGATTCCTGGCCGCCGGCGACGATCACCTTGGCATCGCCGGTGGCGATTTGCTGCATGCCGAGCGCGATGGCGCGCAGCCCCGAGCCGCAAACCTGATTGAGGCCCCAGGCCGTGGTCTCCTTCGGCAGGCCGGCATTGATCGAGGCCTGGCGAGCCGGGTTCTGTCCCTGCGCGGCGGTCAGCACCTGGCCGAGGATGACCTCGTCGACCTCCGCCGCCTCGACGTTCGCGCGCGCCAGCAATTCCCTGATGACGGCGGCGCCGAGCTCGTGCGCCGGCGTGGCGGCGAAACTGCCGTTGAAGGATCCGACCGCGGTGCGAGCGGCGCTGGCGACGACGATGGAATTGGAAGCGGACATTTTCTTCTCCAGACTTCGAGGTGTCGTGTTTTAAGCTATCCTTGAAGACTTTCTTGCCGGTTCAGGCAGCCGAGTCAAACCGGAAATGGGCATGGCCGCCATGCGCGGCAAGCAGAGCGCGCGCCGGTTGCGGCAACATGACGTTGACCGCGCGGCGAATTTTGTCATGCCCTGCAGCATTAATTGATGCCGCAGTGCACAAACCGCTTGGAATTGTGAGGCTTTTGCGCGTATCCTCGATAAAGGGCGCAATCGTTACCGGCCGCTTACTCCTAGAGGTGCCGGTGTCCTGGGGAGGATACGGATGGCCGCAAAAGACGACCCGATCGTCATCAAGAAGTATGCCAATCGCCGGCTCTACAATACCGGCACAAGCACCTATGTGACGCTCGAGGACTTGGCCGAGATGGTCAAGAAGGGCGAGGAGTTCACGGTCCAGGACGCAAAGACCGGCGACGACATCACGCATCCGGTGCTGACGCAGATCATCTTCGAGCTGGAGAACAAGGATGGGCAGAACATGCTGCCGATCCCGTTCCTGCGCCAACTCATCTCCTTCTACGGCGATCAGATGCAGATGATCGTGCCGAGCTTCCTCGAACAATCGATGATCGCCTTCTCCAAGGAGCAGGAGCGGTTTCGCGAGCAGCTCAAGGGCACCTTCGGGAAAGCGCCGATCGACATGATGAAGACACCGATCAAGGCACTCGAGGAACAGACGCGACGCAATGTCGAGATGTTCCAGAACGCCATGCGCATGTTCACCCCTTTCCCGCCCGCCGGCGGCAATTCAGCGCCGGCCGCCGAGCCAGCGAAGAAGGAAGAGAAGGGCGACGATCTGCAGGAATTGAAGGCGCAGATTGCGGCCATGCAGCGCAAGCTGGACACGATGTCCTGACGGGTGTGCCGCCGTCTGGCGGCGGTCGCGAACGTTGGAGATTGGCGCAAAGGCCCATCCCGTCGTCATCCTCGGGCCTGACCCGAGGATCCATTCCGTGACCGACGCCGTAGGGCTCAGCGGTGCAGAATTCTCTCAACGTTGCAACGCCTTAGCGTCACGGAATGGATTCTAGGGTCTGCGCGCGTCGCTTCGCTCCTTGCTCCGCCCTAGAATGACGACCTCAGACGCGTTCCGGTTAATGGTCATCGTCCCACGCTAATAGGCCCATCATAACGGGCACGGGGCCTGATCGGCCTGTTGCTGGCCGCCTGCTCGATGGCATGGGCCGTCCAGCCGACGCTGCGGCCGAGCGCGAACAGGCGGAACGGCGCATCGGCCGGCAGGCTGAAGCTGCGCGTCATCGCGGCCAGCGCAAAATCGATGTTCGGATGCAGCCCGGTCGCGGCGAGCACCGCGTCGCGAAGATGGACGATCCCGTCATCGATCTCCAGGTCGGGCAGCAGTGCTTGCGCGCGCGGATCGCCTTCCGGATAAAGCGGGTGGCCGAAGCTTGGCAGCGGCCGGTCCTGAGCGAGCCAGCGGGCAATCGCCTCGTCTGGACCCAGCCGCTCGGCATCCTCGACAAGCGTGATTGCCGCCGCGCCGGCACCGCCATGGCGCGGGCCGGTCAGCGTCGCAAGGCCTGCGAGCAGGCAGGCGGCGACCGGCGCGCCGGTGGAGGCCGCGACGCGGGCGGCGAAGGTCGAGGCGTTGAGCTCGTGATCGGCCAAAAGCACCAGCGCCTTGCGGATGAGATCGGCGCCGGCGGCTTCCACCGACCAGCCCTGCGCCAGCCTGATATGCACGGGTTCGGAGCCCGGCGACGCGCCGAGCGCGGTTGCCAGCGCGCTGGTCGCGGCGGCGCCGTCCTGCTGCAGCATCGCCGGCCTGCGTCCGAGCGAGGACCAGCCTCCGGCGGCGAGCGCCGAAAGCCTGGCGAAGGCGGTGGGCGTGCCGCTTTGCCGGGCGGCAGAAGGGGTCAGCGAGGCGAACGATACCGGATGGACGGAAGCCCATAGCAGTTCGGCGGTCTCCTCGAGCGTCGCCGTCGCCGAAATCTCCACCGCGTCCCTGCCGCGATAGACAAGGCGGCCATGCAGCACCGTCGAGATCGAAGTGGGAATCGCCGGCTCGCCCCAGGCGATGGCGCTTTCGGCGATTGCCTGCGGGCTCCTTCCGCGGTCGCGGCGCGTGGCGAGCGCGGCGATGTCGTCGGCGCGGTACCGGCTGCGGCGCGGGTCTGCTTCGTCCGGCTTCATGCCGATGCGGCCGCGGCTGACATAGGCATAAAGCGTCTGCGGCCGGACGTTGAGCCGCTCCAGCGCCTCATCCCGGGTCAGCCATTCCGTCATTTGCCGCCTTACATTGATTATCTTGATCAAGATTGATGCATTGATTGCGCAGCATTAATTGTCGTGCACAAAAGGTCAAGGAGACGATCATGGCAAATGGGCTCGATGATGTTGTGGCGGCAGACACGGTGCTTTCCGATGTCGATGGTGTGGGCGGGCACCTCACCATCCGCGGCCATTCGCTGATGGAACTGGCCGGCCGCCGGCGCTACGCGCAGGTGGTGCGGCTGCTGTTCGACGGCTTCTTCGACGACCTTCCGAGCGATGCCGAACTGGAGAAGACGATCGGCAAGGCGCGGGTGGAAGCGTTTGATCGCGTGCAGCCAATGCTTGCCCACTTGGCGCCGCTCGATATTTACAGCGGCATGCGGGCCGGCATGGCCATCCTGCCGGACGGCGACGGGCTTGCCGATGCGCTGCGGCTGGTCGCGGCGCCTGCGGTGCTGACGCCGGCCTTGCTGCGCCTCGATCGGGGCGAGACGCCGATCGCTCCCGACGAAAAAGCCGATCATGCCGGCGACATGCTGCGCATGCTCTCCGGCGCCGTCTCGCCGGCGCTTGCCAAGGCGCTCGACAGCTATCTGGTGACGGTCTGCGACCACGGGCTCAACGCCTCGACCTTCGCGACCCGCGTGGTGGCCTCGACCCAGGCCGGACTGACCTCGGCGATCCTGGCCGGGCTCGGTGCGCTGAAAGGCCCGCTGCATGGCGGCGCGCCGGGGCCGGTGATCGAGATGCTGGACGCCATCGAGGCCAGCGGCGACGCCACGGCATGGCTGCGCAACGAGATCGCGCATGGCGAGCGCATCATGGGCTTTGGCCATCGCATCTACCGCGTGCGCGACCCGCGCGCCGACGCGCTGAAGACGGTCGTTCGGCAGCTCGGTTCGCGCAACAAGACGAGCGGCAAGGAGATGGGCAGCAGGTTGGCCTTCGCCGAAACGGTGGAGCAGGCGGCGCTCGAGGTGCTCAGCATCGCCAAGCCGCAGCGCTCGATCCAGACCAATGTCGAATTCTACACCGCGCTTCTGCTCGAAGCCGTCGGCTTCCCGAAAGAGGCGTTCTCCAACGTCTTTGCTGCAGGCCGCGTTGCCGGCTGGATTGCGCACGCGCGCGAGCAGCAGGCGACCGGACGGCTGATCCGGCCGCAGTCCCGCTATGTCGGGCCGGTGCCGGATCTGGTTGCCTAAGAGGTAGTTCCTCGCTCCACCTCGGCTACGGCACCTCCAAGCGGCTGGTCTTTGGCGATAGCGTGTATGGCAGCTTGGCGCATGCATGGGCTAATGTAGCGCTGGTCGACCCCCACTCCGTCTCGGCTTCGCCGAGCCACCTCTCCCCCGATCGACGGGGTAGAGGAAAGGCGCCAAGCTTTCAACGCTCGTCAGCAACGCTCCCTTCCTTTCCCTCCGGAGGGGGAAGGTGGCGCTGCGAAGCAGCGACGGATTGGGGGAACCACGTGGCAATCAAGCCTCGGTCTGATCAGTCACGCCAGTCACAGCATGCTGTAGCCCACTTCGTGGGGCGAGGAAATTCCATGATCACGCTTGTGTGTTCGTGTTCTTGCCTTGGTTGCCCTTATATGCTGCGCTGCAACATAGGCTGACTGCGCCGTCTCCGTGCAAACAACGCTGCGGTAGGCCGGCGCATCGAGACAAGGAACGCCATGGCGAAGAACGGCAAGGCGGAGGAAAAGAAGAAGATCAACATCGCGCTCCAGGGCGGCGGTTCGCATGGCGCCTTTTCCTGGGGCGTGCTCGACCGGCTGCTGGAGGACGGGCGGCTGGAGATCGCGGCGGTGTCCGGCACCAGCGCCGGCGCCATGAATGCGGTGGCGCTGGCCGACGGCTTTGTCCGGGGCGGCGTGGAAGGCGCGCGCAAGAAGCTCGAGGATTTTTGGCGGGCGGTGGCCTCGAAGGGCCGTTTCAGCCCGGTGCAGCGCATGCCGTGGGACGTGGTCTGGGGCAATTGGTCGATCGAGAACACGCCCGGTTATGTCTTCTTCGACACGATGTCGCGGGTGTTCTCGCCCTATGTCGCCAATCCGCTCGGCCTCAACCCGCTGCGCGATGTGGTGGCGAAGGAGATCGACTTCGACAATGTGCGCGCCTGCAAGTCGATGGAGCTGTTCATCTCGGCGACCAATGTCGAAACCGGACAGCTGCGCGTCTTCTCCGACGGCGAGATCGACCTCGACACGGTGATGGCTTCGGCCTGCCTGCCGCAATTGTTCCGCGCCGTGGAGATCAAGGGCGTGCCCTATTGGGACGGCGGCTATGGCGGCAATCCGGCGCTCTATCCGTTCTTCAAGACGGCGGCGACCGAGGACGTGCTTCTGGTGCAGATCAATCCGGTGGTGCGCGAAGGTACGCCGAAGAGCGCCAATGAGATCCAGAACCGCATCGACGAGATCACTTTCAACGCCGGGCTCCTGCGTGAATTCCGCTCGATCGCCTTCGTCAAGGAGTTGATCGCGGCCGGGCGCCTGCCGCATGGCGAATATCGCGACATCCGCATGCACCGCATCGATGCCGACGAGGCTTTCAAGGACCTCTCCGCGTCGTCCAAGGTCAACGCCGAATGGGCTTTCATCGCCTATCTGCGCGACCTCGGCCGCAGTGCCGCCAGCGACTGGCTGGAAGAGAACTACGACGCCGTCGGCAGCCAAGCGACGCTCGACCTGTCGGGCGAGCTTGACGACGGCTTCAGGCCGATGCGCGGCCCGGCGCCGGGGCGGCGCGTCAAGGAGTTCCTCGCCGCACGCCTCAAGCCGGAATCCGCGCGGCGGCGGGCCTGATTGCAAGGTCTTGAACCTGCGAGGCCGAGACAGGGTGGACAGCTGCCGGTCCGTCCCTTGCGATCGCAGGGGACGGACCGTTGTCAGAAGGCGGCGCTATTTCAGTGGCAGAAAGAGCTCGACGACGATCTCGGGCACCGAGAGCTCCGAAAGGAAGGACAGTCGTCGCTGGCAATAGATCGGAAAATCGCGTGCTTCCTCGCCGCTGGCCGGAAGCCATTCGCGATAAAGGTAGAGTGCTGCCGGCTCCAGATTGTTGGTGTTGCCGGGATAGCGCAGCACGGCGCAGCGTCCGCCGGGGATCACGCCGGCCTTCATCTGCTTGTCGCCAGCGTCGATCGGTTGGTCGGTGCCGACGCAAATATCCATGCTGTAGTCGGCCGCGACAGCGGGACATCTCTCGGAACGGAAGACGTTGAAGGTCGGGCTCGTCTCGGGCGACAAGCCGGCTGCCTTGCGCCAGGCGATAAACCGCTGGATGGTGTCGCCGAGCGTCGCCCGATCCCCGCGATGTTCCATGATCGCCACCGGCGTGGGCGGCACGTCGCGGATCGTCACGTCTTCCGGTGTAAAGATTATCTGCATGAGCTTTCTCCTCGCGTTGTCGAGCGGCCCGAAGGCCATCAGCCACGACCCCCAATCGGGAGATCTCCGGAACGACGAAGGCGATTGCCCGCACCGCTGACGAAAGGCGCGGGCGAAGGCATCCGGTGCGTCGTAACCGGCATCCATCGCTATATCCGTGACGCTTTCGGCGTCCGCGTAGCCCAGCCGGAATGAAGCGCGCTTCATGCGGGCGAGCTGGATGTAGCGATGCACGGACAGCCCGAAGGTCGCCGTGAACTGCCGGTGGAAATGATATTTCGAGTAGGCCGCGACGCTGCTCAGCGCGTCCAGGTCCAGATCGTCGTCCAGATGCCGGTCTATATGATCCAGCACCCGCCGCATCCGGGCATGGTGATTTTGAACTGCCGCCTTCATCGTTTTATTCTCCGTGGCAGCATCAGCTAAGCCGCGCGGACATGACGCGCTCGACCGATCTTGCGGTTTTTGTCGTGAGCCGCGCCGTGGCCGAGGACCGTTAACGCATGCATGAACGGCGAAAAGGGCCGTTTGCGGACCGGTGGGGTTCCTATGTCGATGACGGGGACAAACGGCACTTTTGAGGCGCTTGGATCGGGACAATTGCTGGAGCTTTCCCCAACGGAACCGGGGCAATGCTGGATTCGGTTGTCGGGGCGATGTAATTTACCTGAACGTAAAGGGGAGGTCGCGATGCTGCAGGCCAGACAGAACGATCTCGGGGTCAGGTTCGAGGCGCAGTGCCGGGCTTTCGAGACGGAACCCTTCCCCGGCATCGAGGTGCGCAAGGATCGGCTGAAGCGCCTGCTGGCGCTCACTGAAAAGCACGAGGCCGAGATCTGCGCGGCGATCGGCAGCGATTTTTCCGCCCGCTCGGCTCAGGAGACGCGGCTTGCCGAACTGTTCGTCGTGCGCGCCGGCATCAGGCATGCGCTGTCGCATCTCGGCGCCTGGATGCGCGAGCGCCGCGTCGCCACCAGCTTGCCCTTCCTGCCCGGCCGCAACCGCCTCTTGCCGCAGCCGCTCGGCGTCGTCGGCATCGTCTCGCCCTGGAACTATCCTTTCCAGCTCGCCATCGCGCCGGCGACCGCCGCTCTGGCCGCCGGCAACCGCGTGCTGATCAAGCCTTCGGAGCTGACGCCGAAATTTTCGGACCTGCTCGCCAGCCTGGTCGAAAAATATTTCGCCGCCGACGAGGTCAGCGTGATGGTCGGCGATGCCGAGGTCGGCAAGGCGTTCGTGTCCTTGCCGTTCGACCACCTCCTGTTCACGGGCTCGACCGCCGTCGGCCGCCAGGTTGCGCTGGCCGCCGCGGCCAATCTGACGCCGGTGACGCTCGAGCTCGGCGGCAAGTCGCCGGCGATCTTCGATCCCTCCTGCGATCTCGACGCGGCGGTCGCCAGCGTCGCCTATGGCAAATTGCTCAATGCCGGCCAGACTTGCATCGCGCCCGACTATCTGATGGTCCCGCAAGGCCAGGGCGCGGCGGTCGCGGCCAAGTTCGCGGCGGCGATCGCAAAGCTCTATCCGCGCCTCGGCGACAATCCCGACTATACGGCGATCGTCAGCGAGCGGCATCACCGGCGGCTGAGCGACATGGTCGCCGAGGCGCGCGACAGCGGCGCCGACATCATCGAGGTCAATCCTGCGAACGAGAAGCTCGGCATCAGCGACCGCAAGATGGCGCCGGTGCTGGTGCGCAATGCCAGCGAGACTCTGCGGCTGATTCGCGAGGAGATTTTCGGACCGGTGCTGCCGATCGTCGAATATGGCAGCGTGGACGAGGCCATCGATCATGTGAACCGGGGCGAGCGGCCGCTGGCGCTTTACTGGTTCGGCCGCGACAGCGCCAATCGCCGGAGGGTCATGCGGGAAACCGTGGCCGGCGGCGTCACGGTCAATGACTGCATGATGCATCTGGCGCAGGAGCGGCAACCCTTCGGCGGCGTCGGCGACAGCGGCATGGGCGCCTATCACGGCGAGTGGGGTTTTCGCACCTTCAGCAAGGAAAAGCCGATCTTCATCCAGTCGAAGCTCAGCGCCGGCGGCCTGCTGCGCCCGCCCTATGGCAAGACATTCGAGCGTCTTTTCCGACTGCTGAAGCTCATCACTTGACAGCTTCAGCCCGGGAATGGCGGGGACGGAACAGCGGTCAACCCGGATGATCGGCGCCTCATAGGGGAGCTTTCCGCATCATCCTGACGGCTGCTGCCAGTACCCTTGGGGAAACCCATGGAAAGCCATCGGCGCGCCCGCAAAAGCGGCAGCTGCTGCCAGAAAAGCTTGGATTTGTCGAGGAACCACGTTCCACTTCGCAATGCTTCCGCAACTTTTCCGGCTATATTGCGCCGCAACTTTCAGGTAGAAGCTGCGCTTCGCCGATCACGGCAAATTGAACTAGGCCCCGCGCACACCCATATCGGCCGCGCGCCTGAAGTCGGAAGCGCCGACCTCGCCAGGTCCTGCAACGGAAAAAAATGACGATGCCGAAAATCAGGTTTCACAAGCTTGCAGCCATTGTGGTGCTCATCGGATTCGCGGCCTGGATGGGTACGGGTGAGTTTTCGTCCGTCGGTAGCGCCGCCGACAAGGCGGTCGCCACGGACAAGCACGCCGACGCCGGCAAGCCCGCTCAGCCGGAGGCCACCAAGCCGGACACGGCGCAAGCCGAGCCCCGAGCCGCGTTGCGCACGGTCGCGGTGGTGACGCCGCCGCGCAAGACCTATGCGCGCGCCATCCGCATCTCCGGCCTGACCGAGGCCGACAAGCGCGCCGTGCTGGCGACGCGCGTCGCCGGCGTCATCGAGAAGCTGCCGGTCAAGCAGGGCGACCACGTCAAGACCGGCGACCTCGTGCTGATGCTCGCGGCCGAGGAGAAGATCTCCAATGTCGACAATGCCAAGCAATTGCTGGCACAGCGCAAGGCCGAGCTCGATGCCGCCGAGCGGCTGGCCAAGACCGGCAATCTGCCGAAGCTGCAGCTCGACACCGCCCGCTCCAACCTGACGCTGGCGCAATCGCAGCTGGACACCGCGCAGGCGGAGCTCGACCGCAACGAGGTCAAGGCGCCGTTCGACGGCGTCATCGACCGCATCCCGGTGGAGCTCGGCAGCTCGGTGATGCAGGGCGGCGAGGTGGCGACGGTCCTGAAGCTCGATCCGGTCATCGCCCGCGGCGAAATCAGCGAGCGCGACCTGCGCTACGTCAAGATCGGCGACGAGGCCGATATCCGCCTCGTCAACGACCAGAAGGTCACCGGCACCGTGCGCTACATCAGTCGCGATGCCTCGGCCCAGACCCGCACCTTCCGCGTCGAGGTGGCGATACCCAATCCCGATGGCTCCATCCCCGCCGGCATGACGGCCGAGATCGCGCTCAGCGCCGAGCCGACCAATGCGGTCATGCTGCCACGTTCGGTGGTGACGCTGGGCGACAAGGGCGACCTCGGCATTCGCGCCGTGGGCAAGGACGACAAGGTGGCGTTCTTCCCGATCGACCTCGTCGACGACACGCCGCACGGCCTGGTGCTGGGCGGCATTCCGCAGGATGCGCGCATCATCGTCGCCGGCCAGGAGCTGGTGAAGGAGGGCGACCTGGTGAAGCCCGTCGAGGCCGACCAGGCGACCATCAACAAGCTGATCGGCGAAGCCACCGCCGGCACGCAGTAAGCAGGACGCGTCCGTCGCCGGACCAATCCGGCGATGGCAGTCCGCAGCCCCCGAAGCAATAACAGGCCGAAGTCATGGATATCGTCAGACTCGCCATCAATAACGCCCGCCTCACCATATCGGCGCTGATGTTCCTGATCATCGCGGGCTGGATCGCCTATCAGTCGACGCCGAAGGAAGCGGAGCCCGACGTTCCGATTCCGATGATGTATGTCAGCCTGATCTATCAGGGCATCTCGCCGGAGGATTCCGAGCGCCTGCTGCTGAGACCGATGGAAAGCAAGCTCAAGAGCCTCAAGGGGCTCAAGGAGATGCGCTCGGCCGCTTTCCAGGGGGGCGGCTATGTGCTGGTCGAATTCCAGCCGCAGACGGATCTCGCGACGGCGCTGCAGGATACGCGCAGCAAGGTGCAGGACGCCAAGGCCGACCTGCCGCAGGCGGCGGAGGAGCCGACCGTCAACGAGGTCAACGTCTCGGAATTCCCGGTTCTGGTCGTCACGCTTTCCGGCGATGTGCCGGAGCGCGTGCTGACGTCGGCCGCGCGCGAGTTGCGCGACCGCATCGAGGAGGTGCCCGGCGTGCTCGAAGGCTCGCTGCAGGGCGCTCGCGACGACCTCGTCGAGGTTGTCGTCGATCCGGTGAAGCTTTCCTCCTACGGACTGCAGCTCGACCAGGTGATCCAGGGCGTCGCCTCCTCCAACAGCCTGGTCGCGGCCGGCAATCTCGAAGGCTCGGAAGGCAAATACGCGGTCAAGGTGCCGTCGCTGATCGAGACGCCCGAGGATGTCGCCAACCTGCCGGTCGTCGCCACGCCGAACGCCGTGGTCCAGGCCAAGGACATCGCGACGATACGCTCGACCTTCAAGGACGCCGAGACGGTCACTCGTCTCAACGGCAAGCCTGCGATCGCCATCGAAGTCAAGAAGCGCATAGGCGCCAACCTGATCGACACGTTGAACCACGTCAGGGAAGTGTCCGACACCTTTATCAAGACCATGCCCGAGGGCATGCATGTCACTTACACGCAGGACAAGTCGGTCTTCGTCAACCAGCTGCTGGGCGACCTACAGAACCATGTGATGATCGCCGTCATCCTGGTGTTCATCGTCATCCTCTACGCGCTGTCGGGACGGGCCTCGCTGCTCATCGGGCTTGCCATCCCGTCATCGTTCCTGATGGGCATCCTGCTGCTTGCCATGATGGGCTACACGATCAACATGATCGTGCTGTTCAGCCTGATCCTGGCCGTCGGCATGCTGGTGGACGACGCCATCATCGTCACCGAATTCGCGGAACGACGCATGAGCGAGGGCATGCCGAAGGCGGACGCCTTCGCGCTGGCCGCCAAGCGCATGGCCGGCCCGGTCATCGCGGCGACGATGACGCGCATCGCCGCGTTCTCGCCGCTGCTGTTCTGGCCGGGCATCATCGGCGACTTCATGAAATATATGCCGATCACGCTGATCGTGACGCTGTCGGCCTCGATGCTCTACGCGCTGGTCTTCGCGCCGACTTTGGGCGCGATCTTCGCCAAGGCGCCGCAGCATCACGAGGAAGGCAACCGCGACGGCTGGTACATGGCCGTGGTCAAGCAGGCGGTGCGCTTCCCGATCACGGTGATCCTGCTTACCGTCGGACTTTTGGTCGGCGTCGGCTTCGCCTATTCGAAATATGGCGCCGGCGTCGAGTTCTTCCCCAGCGTCGAGCCGGATTACGGCCTGCTCTATGTGCATGCCCGCGGCAATCTCTCGCTGGCGGAAATGGACGCCGCGACGAAAACGGCGGAAAACCGTCTGCTCGGCTGGCCCGGCGTGAAGTCGGTCTATACCCGCGTCGGCAAGACGCAAGGCGGCGGCCAGGACATCCCGGAAGACGTGGTCGGCGTCATCCAGTACGAGTTCGTCGACTGGCGCGAGCGCAAGTCGGCCAATCAGATCCTCGCCGACCTGCGCGGCGTGATGGCCGGCATTCCCGGCGTCGATGTCGAAGTGCGCGTGCCGGAAGCCGGCCCGCCGACCGGCAAGCCGATCCAGATCCGGCTGTCGGCCGTCGACCCGGCCGGGCTCGACGACAAGGCGCGCGCGGTCGCTGCACGCATCGCCAAGATCCCCAATGTCATCGACATTTCGGACGGCCTGCCGCCGCCCGGCGTCGATTGGGCGATTGAGGTCGACCGCGCCAAGGCGGCGCAATACGGCATCAGCCCAACCTCGGTCGGAACCGTCGTGCAACTGGTGACGAACGGCCTGAAGCTCAGCGAGTACCGGCCGGCCGGCGCCGATAAGGCAGTCGATATCCGGCTGCGCCTGCCCGAGGATCGGCGCACGCTGTCGACTCTCGACGAGTTGAGGGTACAGACCTCGCAAGGGGCTGTGCCGATCTCCAATTTCGTCATCCGCAAGGCAAAGCCCAGCGTCGGCATCCTCAACCGCATCGACGGCGCGCGCACCGTGGTCGTCCAGGCCAATGTCAGCGCCGGCGCGCAGGTGGCGGCCGTGCAGGCGGAAGTCACCAAGGCGGTTGCCGATATGAACCTCGGCAGCGGCATCCGCTGGAAGCTTGCAGGCTCCAACGAGGACAGCGCGGAAGCGAGCGCCTTCCTCGGTAAGGCCTTTGGCGCGGCGATCTTCCTGATCTTCCTGGTGCTGCTTGCGCAATTCAACAAATTCACCAGCGTGTGGCTCGTCCTGTCCTGCGTGGTCATGGCGACGATCGGCGTGTTCCTCGGATTGCTTCTGACGGGCGAGGCCTTCGGCATCGTCATGTCGGGCATCGGCGTCATCGCGCTGGCCGGTGTGGTGGTGAACAACAACATCGTGCTCATCGATACTTACGACCGGTTGCGCGAGGAAGGCTGGGACAAGATGGACGCGGTGCTGCAGACCTGCCGCGAGCGCGCCCGTCCGGTGGTGCTGACGGCGGTGTCGGCCATCCTCGGCGTGCTGCCGATCGCCTTCGGCCTCGGTCTCGAAATCTTCCATCATGAGACGACGATCAACGCGCCGTCGACGCAATGGTGGATTTCGCTGTCCTCGGCGATCGTCTTCGGCCTGTCCTTCGCCACGCTGCTGACGCTCGTGGTGACGCCGTCGATGCTGATGGTGTTCACCCGCGCCAAGGTGAAGCCCGGCCAGCGGCGCAACTGGCTCAGCCGCCTGTTCCGGCGCGGCAAGGGCGAGATCGCGACCGACGAACCAGCCAAGGAGACCGGCGCCGAGCCGGAAGTCGCCTTCCCGAAAGCCGCGGAATAGAGCGCTTCACAACCCCAAGGACAAAAGCCGCCCGGGAACAACCGGGCGGCTTTTTGCATTGTGCCTTCAAGTTCAACCAGACGGCGAGGGTTTCTCATGACGATCGGCACAATTCTCGTAATAATCCTGATCCTGATTTTGATCGGCGCGGTGCCGGCATGGCCGCATTCGCGCTCCTGGGGCTACGGGCCGTCGGGGATCGTTGGCGTCATCCTGGTCGTGCTGTTGATACTCTTGTTGCTGGGCAGGATCTGATCAGGCGGCCTCGCGCGAACTCGCGACTGAAATGCCGATGTCCTGCATGGCCTCCTTCACCGCCTGGTCGAGCGGGGTGTGCGGGATTTCGCCGATGACCAGTTCCAGCCGCGTCGAGACGAGCCGGTGCGCTTCGAAGCGCAGATAGGACATCGAGACGATCTCGCGCCACATGGCCACGAACGGGCTGCCGGCGCGCAGCACCCACCAGGGCATGAAGGAGAGCTTCAGCTTGCGGCCCAGCGCCCTCTCGGCCGCGGCCTTCATGTCGAGATCGGTGATGGCGTGGCCGGGGAAATTGATGGCCTCGTAGAAGCCTGTTTTGTCGAGGTTCTTCGCCAGGCCGACGAAGCCGACGGCGAAGTCCGGCAGATAGGCCCATTCATGCACGAGGTCGGCCGGGCCGGGCGCGGTGTAGACGCCCTTCTCCATCTTGGCGGCGACGACGAGGTCGAACCAGGAGCCTGAGCCGGTGCCGCCGAAGAAATCGCCCGCGCGCAGGACAATGGTGCGCACGCGGCCGGCGTCGGCCTCGCTGCGGAACAGCGCTTCCATGGCGCAGCGGATGCGGCCCTTCTCGGTGGTCGGATGGAACGGCGTTGTTTCGTCGATCACCTGCGGCATAGGCGAGCCGTAATTATAGACCGTGCCCGGGAAGAGGTGCAGCGCGCCGTTTTCGCGGCAGGCGGCCATGACGTTCTCCGCCATCGGCATGCATTTGCCCCAGTCGGTGTAGATCGGGTTCAGGCCGTTGAAGACGATGTCGACGCGTTCCGTTGCACGGATCAGGGAGTCGCGGTCGAGCGCATCGCCGGCAACCGCCGTGGCGCCCGTCAGTTCCGCCGGCACCTTGCCGGTGCGGGTGACGGCGCGAACGTCGAAGCCGGCATCGATGAAAGCCTTGCCGACCACGCGGCCGAGCCGGCCATTGGCGCCGAGGATTGCGATCTTGGTCATTTGTTCTCTCCGTTGTTTTGCGTTTGCCCGACCAATCTGATGCCTTCGCCAGTGAATTGAAATTGACTGTGATTGGCGATCTGTTATTCAAAAATGAATGAAGGAATTCGACTGGAACCTGATCAAGAGTTTTGTCGCGGTCGCCGAGACCGGCAGTCTTTCGGGCGCGGCGCGCAGGCTCGCGGCCAGCCAGCCGACGCTCGGCCGTCACATCGCCGAGCTCGAGCAGGCGCTGGGCGTCACGCTGTTCCGGCGCGGGCGGCGCGGCTACGAGCTGACCGAGGCGGGCAGCACGCTCTGCGAGCGCGGCCGGGCGGTCAGCGAGCAGGCCAACGCGTTCTCGTTGCTGGCGCTGGGTTCGGTCGAAGCGATCGAGGGCACGGTGCGCGTCGCCGCCTCGGAGGTTGTCGCGGCCTTCGTGCTACCCAGCATGATGGCGCGTCTCGGCGAGGAGGAGCCGGGCATCGAGGTCGAGATCGTCGCCTCGAACCAGGTCGAGAACCTGTTGCGCCGCGATGCCGATATCGCCATCCGCATGGTCAGGCCGGCGCAAAACGAGTTGGTGGCGCGCAAAGTCACCGACATTCCACTGTGCCTATGTGCCGCCAGCTGCTATCTCGAGCGGCGCGGCCGCCCGGAAAACGCCGCCGACCTCGTGGATCACGCCTTGGTCGGCTTCGACCGCAGCGACGAGATCATTCGCGGTTTCACTGCGTCCGGCATCCCGGTCGGCCGCAGCCATTTCCGCTTCAGGACCGATAACCAGATCGTGTTGTGGGAAGCGGTGCGGACCGGCAACGGCATCGGCATCGGCCAGGAGCCGCTGGCCGACCGCGATCCGGACCTGGAAAAGCTGTTGCCCGACGTGCCTCTGCCGGTTCTGCCGGTCTGGCTTGCCATGCATCGAGACGTGCGCACCAGCATGCGCATCCGCCGCGTGGCGGACTTCCTGCATGAGGAGTTGAGGCGTTATTCGGCTGGGATCGGTTAGAGCATGATGCCGAAAAGTGTGAAGCGGTTTTCGGACGACATCATGCTCTATTTGTCTGATCTTAGAGCCGGATGACTTCAGGTCGATCCGACCTGAAGTCATCCGGCTCAGGCGCGAATTCGGCCCGGTGAGCGAGGCCGGCCATCAAGAGGACGATGACCAAGAATCCGGAAAGCGCGACGAAGATCGGACCGAAGCTCGAATGCTCGGCGACGAAGCCGATTGCCGACGGCGCCACCAATATGCCGGAATAGCCCATGGTGGTGACGACGCTCATGCCGGTGCCGGACGACATGCCTTCCTGGTTGCCGCCGGCCGAAAAGATGATCGGCACCATGTTGGCGATGCCGAAGCCGCAGAAAGCAAAGGCGGCGATGGCAAGGTAAGGCGAGGGCGAGAGGCCGGCGACCAGCATGCCGGCGGCGGCGACGAGCGCGGAGCCGCGCAAGGTCGCCACCGCGCCGAAGCGGTTGCGCACGCCGTCGCCCAGGAAACGCATCAGCGCCATGACCCCGGAGAAGGCGGCATAGGCCAGCCCGGCGACCGCGAGATCGGCGCCCAGTTCCTGATGCAGGAAGAGCGCCGCCCAGTCGAGCACCGCGCCCTCCGAGATCATGGTGAGCAGCGCCATCAGCCCGACCAGATAGACGGCCATGTGCCGCGGCAGCGTGAATCTCTGGTGCTCGACCGCCTGCGGCCGGTCCTCGGCAATGAGATGGCGAATGGCAAACGTGATGACGGCAAAGGCGATCATCGTCACCGCGACAGCATGGGCAAGATAGCCGCAATTCTGGATCGAGTAGCCGCCGAGCGCGCCGCCGGCGAAGCCGCCGAGGCTCCAGAAGCCGTGCGACGACGACATGATCGCGCGCGAAAGCCGCCTTTCCACCACGACGGCGTTGGAGTTCATGGCGACATCCATGCCGCCGATCGAGCCGCCGAAGACGAGCATGGCAATCGCCGCCAGCGGAACGTTGGGCGCGAGCGCCACGATCAGCAGGCCGAAGCTGCCGCAGACACCGAACCAGCGCGTCACGCTGCGCGAGCCGTGCCGGGAGATCAGATGGCCGCACCAGGTCATGGCGATGACGGCGCCGACGCCGAACAGGAGGATCAGCAGGCCGAGGGTGAATCGGGTGATGTCGAGCCGGGTAAGAAACACCGGGATCTGCGGCGCCCAGCTGCCGGTGAGAAAACCATTGGCGAGGAAAATACCGGCAACGGCCCAGCGGCCGCGCGTCGCGGCCTGCATCGTGGTTTGCACGCTCATGGTCTGAAATCCGCCATGCAAAGAGTTCGCGCGGCAAATTAGATCGATTCAATTCGTAGTCAAGGACCGCAGTGGGGAAGTGCTTGGACCAAGGGCGCGATCGGGGGTCGGCGTCGTTCGCGGCAGGCTGCTGCTTTGACGATTGCTGCGACGCCTCTCCGTTCGTCATCCACGGGCGGAGCAAGGAGCGAAGCGACGCGCGTAGACCCGAGGATCCATTCCGTGCCTTAGGAGCGTTGCAGCGGTGCAGAAGGTCCCCGAGCAGCGCCGTTGCGATGATATTTTGGACCGCAGCATTCTTCGGCAGGCGTCACGGAATGGATTCCAGGGTCTGCGCGCGTCGCTTCGCTCCTTGCTCCGCCCTAGAATGACGAAGCCGCAGGGACGAGCCATACAAGGCTGCTTAGTGATCCTTCGGCCGCCGCGCCTCGAACTCGGCCTTCTTGGCTTCCGATGCCTCAGTCTGGTTGAGCGCCTGCCATTCGGCATAAGGCATGCCGTAGATAATCTCGCGCGACTCGTCCTTCGACAACGCCACACCTTCGGCCTCGGCGGCTTCGCGATACCAGTTGGACAGGCAGTTGCGGCAGAAGCCGGCGAGGTTCATCAGGTCGATGTTCTGGACATCGCCGCGTTCGCGCAGATGCGTCACCAGCCGACGGAAGGCGGCTGCCTCGAAATCGCGTTTCTGGTCGTCGCTGAGTTCGGTCATTGGGGAACTCCCGGCCTATCGGTCTCGTCACACCGGTCCCGTGCGCGAACCGAACATCTTCACCTGATGTATATCGGGGCGCCGGTCGATGGCGTCAACGATCGGCGCCAGGCGTTCGGCCCAGGTCAAGGCGCCGGCGCGGTCGGCGATCAGGTCCTGACGGATCTCGATCAGCGCATGCGCATAGCCGTTGACGATGGCATGGCGGAACATGGTGTCGCCGCGCAGCGCGCCGTCATAGGGTTCGTTGTCGCCGACGACGAGGGACTTGTCCTCGGCCAGCATGTCGATCAGCGGCCGCGCCACGCGGTCGTCTCGGTCCCACAGGACGCCGACATGCCAGGGGCGGACAAAACCCTGCATCGCCGGCGTGAAGGAATGCACGGAGAGGATGAACGGCGCCTTGCCCGAAGCATGGGCGACGGAGGCAATCATCGCCCCGACGGCGTCGTGATAGGGCCGGTAGAAACGATCGAGCCGCCGCTCGCGCTCCTCCCGGGCAATCGGATAGTTTCCCGGCACCACGGTGCCGTCATAGAGCTGGCGGATCATGGTCGGGTCGTCCTCGCCCCGGTTGGGGTCGATCAGCAGCCGCGAGAAGCCGGCAAGCACCGCCGGCACGTCAAGCGCAGCGGCGAGCTCGCGCGTCACCGTCTCGACGCCGATGTCATAGGCGATGTGACGGTCGAATTCGGACGCCGGCAAGCCGAGACTGCCATATTCGTCGGGGAGATCGCGGCGGGCGTGGTCGGCGAGAAGCACGACGCCTTTCTTGCGGTCGCCCTCGACTATGTCGAACGGCATGAAAACTGTGGATCGGGTCATCGGCTGAAAAGGGGATGGCGGCTGCGATGTGTTATCGTCATTCCACGAAGAGGACGCCGGCGCAATGCCGTTGTTTGGCCAAGGTTTCCGCAAAAAATCCCCGACCGAGGGAGAATTTGCGCGACGGGCCCTTCTAAATCGATTGGAATTGAACAAAACGGCGCGTTGACATGCGCCCGGAGTTTGCTGAAAAGGGCTTCGAGAGATGCAAATGTGGTTCGCAAGGGGATCTGCGATGGGTTTTGCCGGCCGGTTGCGCAAGCGCCTGGCCGTGCCGTTGCTGATCGTCGGCGCGGGATTTTTCGCGATAGCCGCGACCTCGCCGGCCCGGGCCGACTTCCGCGTTTGCAACGCGACGCAAAATCTGGTGGGCGTCGGCATCGGCTATCGCGCCAAGGCCGGCTGGATCACCGAGGGCTGGTGGCACATCGAAGGATCGACCTGCAAGACGCTGATCGAGGGTCCGCTGTCATCAAGGTTTTACTATCTTTATGCAGAAGACGCCGAACGTGGCGGGCGCTGGGACGGCCCGATCAACATGTGCGTCGCCGAAAAAGAGTTCAAGATAGCCGGCGTGAATGATTGCGTCGCCCGGGGCTTCCAACGCGCCGGATTTCAGGAATATGACACGGGCGAGCAGGCCAGCTGGATGGTCCAGCTGACCGACGAGCCCGCAACGGGAGGCGCGCCAGCGACCCCCGCTCCGGGAACAAACAGTCAATGAGACGCAGCCGCAAGGTCAAGATCCTCGCCACCATCGGTCCGGCTTCCTCTTCCGAGGAGATGCTGAGAAAGCTCTTCGAAGCGGGCGCCGATGTCTTCCGCATCAATATGAGCCATACCGACCACGAGCTGATGCGCACGCTGGTCGGCCGCATCCGCGCCGTCGAAGCGGCCGTCGGCCGACCGATCGGCATCCTGGCCGACCTGCAGGGCCCGAAGCTCAGGGTCGGCAAGTTCGCCAACGTCAAGGAAGCGCTGGCTGTCGGCCAGACTTTCACGCTCGACGACAATCCCGAAGCCGGCACGTCGAAGCGGGTATATCTGCCGCATCCCGAAATCCTGAGCTCGGTCGAGGCCGGTCACCGTCTTTTGATCGACGACGGCAAGCTGGAGCTGAAGGCGCTGAAGAGCGACGGCAAGTCGATCACCTGCACGGTTGTCGCCGGCTCGGGCATTTCCGACAAGAAGGGCGTCAGCCTGCCCGACACCGACCTGCCGGTCGGCGCGCTGACTGAGAAGGACCGTGCCGATCTCGACGCGGTGCTTGCCACCGGCGTCGACTGGGTGGCGCTGTCCTTCGTGCAGCGGCCGGAGGACCTGGCTGAGGCCCGCAAGATCGCGCGCGGCCGCGCGCTGATCATGGCCAAGATCGAGAAGCCGCAGGCAGTGGCGCGGCTCCCCGAAATCATCGAGCTCTCCGACGCGCTGATGGTCGCCCGCGGCGATCTCGGCGTCGAGATGCCACTGGAAGCAGTGCCTGGCATCCAGAAGCAGATCACGCGAGCGGCGCGCCGCGCCGGCAAGCCGGTGGTGATCGCCACGCAGATGCTGGAATCGATGATCACCGCGCCCGTGCCTACCCGGGCCGAGGTTTCCGACGTGTCGATCGCTGTCTTCGAAGGCGCGGACGCGATCATGCTTTCGGCCGAATCGGCGGCCGGTGCCTATCCGGTCGAGGCGGTCGCCATGATGAACCGCATCGCCACCAAGGTCGAAACCGACCCGACCTATGCCGGCATCATCAATGCGCAGCGCTCGGAGCCGGAAGCCACCGGCGCCGACGCCATCTCGCTGGCCGCGCGCGAGATCGCCGAGACGCTGAAACTGTCGGCGATCATCTCCTACACCGCGTCGGGCACCACCGGCCTGCGCGCCGCGCGCGAGCGCCCGCAGGTGCCGATCGTGGCGCTGTCGCCGATCGTCAACACGGCGCGCCGGCTGTCGCTCTTGTGGGGCACGCATTGCGTCGTCTCGCCGGATGCTACCGACCTGGACGACATGGTCGACCGGGCCTGCCGCATCGCGCTGGAAGAAGGCTTCGGCAAGCCGGGCGACCGTGTCATCATCACGGCCGGCGTGCCGCTGCGGACGCCGGGCTCGACCAATATGCTGCGGATTGCCTATGTGGGGTCGGAGACCCATTAGGGCATAGTCGACTTCTCAGGAATCGCTCTATGAAGACGCGTCAACGCGCGCGGCAATCGCGCGCGCTTTGGCTGCGGCTTTGGGATGGTCCAAGCGCTGAAGAAACCGGAATACGCGTGGAACTGGGTCGTATAGATACTGATCCGGCCCCAGTATCTTCCGCCGGTTCAGTTCGACCGTGTCGAGCAGATCGAAATCGACCTTCGTGATCGTGCAATGCCAGCCGGGACTGTACGACGCCCAGCCTTTTTCGTGATGTTCGAGGAGCCGCCGACGGCAGGAATAGCCGTGATAGTCGAAAGCGATGACGCCGTTCGTCACGTAGATATGGTTGCCCGCAAAATCGTCGGCCGGGACAATGCGCTCGCCATAAAATCCCTCAAAGGGAGGGTTTTTCAGAAAAACCCCGGCCAGAATGGCACACGCGCCGTGACCGAAGAAGATACGGTCCGGCAGTTCCCATCGCTTTTCCGGATTTCTCTTTATGCCGTGTTTCAGGACGTACATGCCAGGTTGATCCCAATGCTCTGTGCGCCGGTCCGCTTGGAAGACATCTGTCAGGTCGGCGCGAGTTCCGGCTGCGGCTGCTCGAGAGTGGGACATTTGCCCACGCCATGCGCGTCGCCGGCAATCCGCGCTTCCACCATCCTGGCCATCGCTTGAAGATCGACATCCTTGCCCGCGACTTTCTGGATCGCGCCGACCACGAGATCGGGCGCGATCCAGTCCGGCTTGTGGCCGAGATTGTGGATCCAGACCAGCTCGGCGCCGGGAATGTCGCGTTCCAGGCCGATGGAATGGATTGTCGCATAGACCACCTTGTCGCGATCGCCCGAGATGACGACCGTCGGCGTCTTGATCTCGCGGTAGCCAGGCGAGGCGGCGCTGACATAGTCATAGAGCTGGGCGACATCGCGGGCGTTGGCGCGGAAGGCGGACGGCCGCAGCACCAGCGGGATCGAGGCATTGTCGACATAGGAGTCCGGCACATCGTTTGGCGAAAAGACGCAAGACGTCGCGCCGCCGATCTGCAGCATGCCGGCCGGATAGGCGAGCGTTTCGGAAAACAGCCAGCCGATCGCCGGCATGGCCGTGAGCTTGTAGTACCAGGCGGTCGCGCCGCCCGGCCAGGGATGCGTGGCGGGCGAAAGGAAGACGAGGCCAAGTGTTTTTTCCGGATGCTGACGGGCGAAGGCCGTGGTGATGGCGCCGCCGAAGGAATGGGCGACGATGACTGCGTCGCGGATTCCAAGCCGGTCCATCAGCGCGGCAATGGTATCCGCCTGCTTCGCCAACGTCTCATTGTCTCCGCGCACCGACCAGCCGAGCCCCGGGCGGTCGAGGAACAGCATTTCGGCGCGGCCCTCGAGCAGGGGCCTCAGCGGCAGCATCTGGTCCTTGAGATTGGCGCTGGCGCCATGGATGAAGACGACCGGCGGCAGCTCGGCGCCGGCGGGCGCCGGGACATGGACGTAATGGATGCGCGCGCCATCGATCTCGGCGAACGCGCCGATAGGCGGACTGCGTCGCTCGACCAGCCAGACACCGGCGCGGGTGACGCCGGCGAAGGCAAAGAGGAGAGCGACCAGGAAAAGGAGGGCGGCGCAGATGGGGTTCATGCGGGAGTAGGGGAGTAGGGGAGGGCATTTC